>NZ_CEETRO010000001.1:0-539216 GCF_979366545.1 Vogesella perlucida | reverse complement strand
ATTCCGAACAGGACCGTGAAACGCCTCAGCGCCGATGATAGTGCAGATACCTGTGTGAAAGTAGGACACCGCCAGACGCCCGATACCGAAGCCCAGCTCACACGAGCTGGGCTTTGTGCTTTGCAGTTGTGCTTTGCAATGGCGGATGGCCATCGTGAAAACCCCCGCCCTGCGGCCAACGTTGGCCGCAACATCGCTGCCTCAACCGATACCTGACAACAACCCCCGCCCACCACGCCACCCACCCCCGCCGGCCTACGGCCGCCCCCCGGATGCGCCTGCGGCTTATGCCGGGCTACGGGTCGCTCCCAGCCCAGTCAATAAAAAAGCCCGCTTGTGCGGGCTTTTTACGTGGCCTTCAGAGTAGCCTGTGGAACAGTTTATCCAGCCGGAAACGGTTTAGCCGGCTGAGCAGCTTGCGTACTTTTTCGGGGTAGTGCTGCAGCTTTTCCAGCTGTTGATAGTGGCTGACAATTTGGGTGTGATGGCGGATATTGTTGAGCTCTTCTGCGGTCATCGTCGCCAGCTGGCCTAGCGGGTCGTGTAGCAACAGGCCATTTTCCAGGTCCAGGCGGAAGGCGCGCGGGTTCAGGTTGTTACCGGTAATCAGCTGCAGGTGCTGGTCTATCCACAGCCCTTTCAGATGATAGCTGTTTTCATGGTGTCGCCAGAGCCGCAGAGTGAGCAGGCCGGCCTGTATGGCCGCTTGGTGCTGTTTGGCAAAGCGGCGCAGGTTCATTTCATACAGGTAGGGCAGGCCGCCAATGACTTTAAAGGGCTCGCTGGGGGGAATGTAGAAGTCGTTGGCGGTTTTGTCACCTACGATGATTTCTACCTTTACCTGACGCGCCAGGGCCTTGTCGATGGCTTTGAGCAGGGGGCGTGGCAAGTTGAAGTAGGGGGTGCAGATGCTGATTTGCCGCTTGGCGCTGTACAGCAGATTCTCCAGTACCTTGTTGAACGGGTTGTTTTTGCCTACGCCGCAGATGGGGAATACTTGCAGTCCGGTTGTGCTGTCGTGCTGAGGGATTACCTGATAACGGCTTTGCGCCAGAGTCTTGCGCAGCTGTCGTGTTGCCCGGTTTTGCTGTGCTTTGTCTTGCGTAATGGCTTGATCCAGGCGTATGACTGCCGGGTTGGCGGCCAGGGTGTCTAGCATATAGCCAGACAGTACGTTGGCTAGGTGGGCGCTGTTTATCAGGTGGTAGCGGTCAAAACGGTACTTGTCGCCTACATGCAGGTAGACATTGTTCAGGCTGGCGCCGCTGTACAGCACGGTGTCGTCAATGACGTAGCCTTTGAGGTGCATCACGCCGAATAGCTCGCGTGTCTGTACGGGTACGCCGTAAATGGCCAGGTTGTCTTGAGGCTGGGCCTGGGCGCGCTGGCGATACCAGCCGGCATTGCCTTCTTGCTTGCCATGGCCGATGAGGCCGCGCCGGGCGCGGTGGGCGTCGACAAAGACCCGGATATCCAGCGCAGGGTTGGCCGTAGCGGCCGCGCACAGTGCATCCAGAATGAGTTTGCCACCTTCGTCTTCTTGCAGGTAAAGTGCGCAAAGATGAATGCGATGGCGGGCCTGGCGAATCAGGGCAAGCAGCTGTTCGCGGTAGTCGGCAGCGCTGTGCAGAATGCTGACGGCGTCCGGATGCAGTGTGATGCCAGGCAGGGATCGCAGTGGATCGGTTGGCGGAAAAAACAGCATGAGGCGTGTGTGTGCGTATTGATGCGATTAGCGCATCGTACCACCAGTGCTGCAGAAGTGAACTGGTTTTACATGCAGGATGCGCTGTTGCCCTGCAGTTTTTCGATGTAATAAAAAGCCCCTGTGCATGTTGCGCAGGGGCTTTGGCTTCTGGCGGGGTCTGGCTTATTTACCGGTCTTGAATTCCTGCCACAGGCGTGTGGTCAGGCGCTGTGTTTTGGCATCCATGCTTGGCATTACGAAGCTCTTGGACACGACGTCTTTGCCCGGGAAGATGGACGGGTTGGCCAGGTGTTTTTTGTCGATGAACTGGCGTGCAGCCAGGCTACCCGGTGCGTAGGTGACAGTGTTGGCATTGGCGGCCGACACTTTCGGGTCCAGCACGTAGTTGATGTAGGTGAGGGCGTTGTCGACGTTTTTGGCGTCTTTGGGGATGACCATGCTGTCGATCCAGATGCCTACGCCGGCTTTGGGTACCAGCGGTTGGACTTTGACACCATTTTTGGCTTCTTCTGCACGGGTCTTGGCGATGTTCAGGTCACCGCCGTAGCCCAGCACCAGACACAGCGAGCCACCGGAAAGCTCGTTGATATAGCCCGATGAGGAGAAGCGGGTGATGAAGGGGCGCAGAGGTTTCAGCAGCGCAGCGGCGGCTTTGTAGTCGGCTTCGTTGGTACTGGCCGGGTTTTTACCCATGTAGTGCAGCACTACCGGGAAGACTTCTGCTGCAGAGTCCAGCATGCTCACGCCGCAGCTTTTCAGCTTGGAAACGTTTTCCTGTTTGAACAGCAGGTCCCATTCGTTGGCCGGCAGTTTGCCACCCAGCGCCTTGCTGACTTTATCGCTGTTGATGCCGATGGTGTTCATGCCCCAGAAGTACGGGATGGCGAACTGGTTGCCCGGGTCAAACTGGGTCATGAGCTTCATCAGCTCCGGGTCCAGGTCTTTGTAGTTCGGGATTTTGGCCTTGTTCACCGGCTGGTAAAGGCCTGCCTGGATCTGTTTGGCCAGGAAGGTATTGGAAGGGTGTACCAGATCATAGCCAGACTTGCCGGTCAGCATTTTGGCTTGCAGGATTTCGTTGCTGTCATAGACATCGTAACGCACCTTGATGCCGGTGGCTTTCTGGAAGTTCGGCAAGGTGGATTCGGCAATATAGTCCGACCAGTTGTATACGTTCAGCTCTTTACCTGCTGCCAGGGCGCTGCCAGAGGCGGCGGTTAGGGCCAGGCTGATAGCCAGGGTAAGGGTTGATTTCTTCATCAGGTTCTCCTTGCAGTTAGTCTGCTTATCTCATCATGACAACGTTAGTCTTGCCGTGGTGTCCATTAAAAACCGGCGCGGGAAAATGCTCAACCATTCCCGACCCTCCCCGCGCACAAAATCTGCCGAACTATGCTTGTGGTGCCAGATATTGCCATTCCCACGCGGTAACTTGCTGCTGGAAGTGTTGGTGTTCTACCTGTTTTAGCGCCAGGAATACCTTGGCGAAATCCAGCCCGAGTAGCGCATGCAGGTCATGGGCATGTGTAAACGTCTGCATGGCTTCCTGCTGCGAGCCCGGTAAGGTGGCAGCGTGTTGATAGGCGCTATCTGACCGTGGCTGCGTGGCCTCGCATGCTTGCTCCATACCAAGCAAACCGCAGGCCAGTGTGGCGGCCATGGCCAGATAGGGGTTGGCATCAATACCGGGCAGGCGGTTCTCTACGCGTCGTGCCTGCGGGTGGCAAACCGGCACGCGCAGGCCGCAGGTACGGTTATCGTAGCCCCATTCCACATTGATGGGCGCAGCGCTATGGGCGCATAGCCGACGGTAGGCGTTAGGGTTGGCCGCAAACAGTAGCATGGCTTGCGGCAGGTAGCGTTGCAGGCCGCCAATGTAATGATGAAAGCGCGGGTGTTCGCTGCTATCCGGCTGGGTGAAGGCATTCCGGCCTTGGCTATCCAGCAGGCTTTGGTGAATGTGCATGGCGCTGCCGGGCTGGCCGGGAAAGGGCTTGGCCATGAAGCAGGCCTGCAGGCCGTGTGCACTGGCTAGCTGGCGCAGGGTGCGCTTGAGCAAAAACACCTGGTCGGCCAGCGCCAGCGCCGGGCCGTGCTGCAGGTTGAGCTCGTACTGGCCGCTGCCGACTTCGTGCAGTAGCGTATCGGTGGCAATGCCTTGCTGGTGGCAGGCTTGTTCCAGCGCGGCAAAAAAGGCTTCATGCCGGGCACTATGATCTACCGCATAGGCCGGCCCGACAGTTTCATGCTGCTGGCCTTGTGCATCCAGCAGGTAAAACTCGATTTCTGGTGCCACGATAGGTGTAAAGCCCAGTGCTTCAAAACGCGCCAGTACACGTTTCAGTACGCTACGCGGGGCGGTTTGCAGTAGGGTGCCGTCTTCACTATGGCAATCGTGTATCAGCTGGGCGATGCGGCGCCCGGTACCCGGTTTGATGCAGCGTGTGGCCAGGTCGGGAATCAGCCGCAGGTCCGGGTCGGTCTCGGGCACCAGCTGTTGCTGTGGCTCGCCCATCCAGCTTTGTATCAGGCTGACCTGGGGAAAGCGCAGTTCACCTTCGGCCGGGTAATGGGTAACCGGTACCAGCTTGCCGCGGGCTTGGGCATTCAGGTCGGGGATGAGGCATTCGATGTGGGTAATGGCGTGCTCACGCAGCCAGTGCAGCAGGGTCGTCATGATGAGGTGTCCGTAAAGGGTTGGCAGAGTAGCGTGCAGGCATGGCGGCAGGGTTGCCGGCGGCGCTGAGCGGCTGCTCGAAGACCCCCAGGGACACATTGCAAGGAATGCGCAGGGTGCACAGGGTAAGGGTGTGACGCATGTCGCAGCCTTGCAAAGATTGAATGTTTATTTTTTTATTCGATATTGTGGCTATTCGTCAATTATATTTAACGAACGCGGCGTGATAGATGCGGGTATGTGACGTGCCCGCCACGGTAGCGCGTGGCGTGCGCGGCCGAAATGTGCAAAAATCGAGCCAACTAACGATATTGCAGGTTTTTCCATGCTGGACCGGGACGGATACCGCCCCAATGTCGGAATCATCCTCATCAATGGCAAGCATGAGGTGTTCTGGGGCAAGCGGGTGCGCGAGCACTCGTGGCAGTTTCCGCAAGGAGGCATCAAACCTGGCGAGAGCCCTGAAGCCGCGATGTATCGCGAGCTGCTGGAAGAAGTGGGCTTGCTGCCACAACACGTCAAGATACTGGGTCGCACCCGCGACTGGCTGCGCTACGATGTACCCACCAACTGGGTGCGCCGTGAATGGCGCGGTAGCTATCGCGGGCAAAAGCAGATCTGGTTCTTGCTGAAACTGGTAGGCCGGGATTGCGATGTATGCCTTCGTGCAACCAATCACCCTGAGTTTGACGGCTGGCGCTGGAACGACTACTGGGCGCCGGTTGATGCGGTGATCGAATTCAAGAAAGACGTCTACGAGCGGGCGCTCACCGAGCTGACCCGTTTCCTGAAAGGGATCGAAAGCCGTGGTGACTATCTGGCGCGTATCGCGCAAGACACGACCCGGCAGCCAGACGAGGGCTAAGGCTTGACGACACAACATTTGCCACGGCCACGCACTGCTTTTGCAGGCGTGGCCGTTGTTGCTGCCTGGTCTGCCTGGCAGCCTGCGGATATCACCACCTGGTGGATGGAAGCCATCCCGGCGTTGATCGGCCTGCCGCTGGCCTGGCTGTGCTGGGGCCGTTACCCGTGGACCAGGTTGGCCGCATGGGCCATGGCGCTGCATGCGGTGATTCTGCTGGTGGGCGCGCACTATACCTACGCGCTCACGCCGCTGGGCTTCTGGCTGCAGGATGCGTTTGACTTTAGCCGCAACCACTACGACCGCATCGGCCACCTGGCGCAGGGCTTCTTTCCCGCCATTCTGGCGCGTGAGGTGATTCATCGCGGTACCGGCCTGCAGGGGCGTTGGCTGGCGTTTCTGGCCACCTGTTTCTGCCTGGCCTTCTCGGCACTCTACGAATTGATCGAATGGTGGGCCGCCCTCGCCCTTGGGGCGGGTGCCGACGCCTTTCTGGCCACGCAGGGCGACCCGTGGGATACCCAGTGGGATATGTTCCTGGCGCTCTGCGGTGCCATTCTGGCGCAGCGCTTACTGGCCGCCCGCCACAATCAACAACTCGCGGCGCTGCTGCGCCGTGCATCACACTGACAGACACATGACACAACAGAATTACGACGAATCCTCGGTACGGGTACTCAAGGGGCTGGAGCCGGTAAAAGAGCGGCCAGGCATGTATACCCGCACCACCGACCCGACCCATATCTGCCAGGAAGTCATCGATAATGCCGCCGATGAGGCGCTGGGTGGCTTTGCCCGCAAGATTGCCGTTACCGTGCACCTGGACGGCTCGCTGACGGTAGAGGACGACGGCCGTGGCATTCCTGTGGGCCTGCACCCGCAAGAAGGCGTGCCGGTGGTGGAGCTGGTATTCACCCGCCTGCACGCGGGCGGCAAATTCAACAAGAAAGACGGTGGCGCCTACGCGTTTTCCGGCGGCCTGCACGGCGTAGGCGTGTCGGTGACCAATGCACTGTCCACCCGGCTGGAGGTAGAAGTCAAACGCGAGGGCGGTGTGCACAAGCTGGTGTTTGCCGGTGGCGACGTGATCGAACCCTTGGCGCGTATCGGCGACTGCGGCCCGCGCACCAGCGGCACCCGCGTGCGCGTATGGCCGGATGGCAAATACTTTGAAAGCCCGCGCTATTCCATGCCCGAGCTGGAGCGCCTGCTGCGCGCCAAGGCGGTATTGCTGCCTGGCGTGGCGGTAACGCTCACCATCGAGCGCCCCAGCGGCGACGAAGTCAAGGTATGGCAGTACCCCGAAGGCCTGAAAAGCTACCTGTCCGAGCTGTGCGGCGACGACGAGCCGGTTGCACCGCTGTTTTCCGGCGAAGCCTACATTGGCGACGACCACGAACAGTTCGCCCGTGGCGAAGGCGTACAATGGGCCATGGCGTGGTTCGAGGATGGCGCCAGCGGCGAAAGCTATGTGAACCTGATCCCCACCCCTAGCGGCGGTACGCACGAGGCTGGCTTGCGCGCTGGCGTGTTCGAAGCGGTAAAAAGCTTTATCGACCACCACAACCTGCTGCCGCGCGGCGTGAAGCTGATGGCCGAAGACGTGTGGAGCCGCGTGCGCTTTGTGCTGTCCGCCCGTGTGCTGGACCCGCAATTCCAGGGCCAGACCAAGGACAAACTTACCAGCCGTGATGCGTTGAAGCTGATTTCCAGCCTGGCACGCGACCCGGTAGAGCTGTGGCTGAACCAGCACGTGGAAGCCGGCAAGCGTATTGCTGAGCTGGCTATCCGCCAGGCGCAAAGCCGCTTGAAGTCGGTGAAAAAGGTCGAGAAGAAAAAAGGCTCCGGCGTGGCCGTGCTGCCCGGCAAACTCACCGACTGCGAAAGCGAAGACATCGAGCGCAACGAGCTGTTTCTGGTAGAGGGCGACTCGGCCGGAGGCTCGGCCAAGCTGGCGCGCGACAAAGAATACCAGGCCATCCTGCCGCTACGCGGCAAGGTGCTGAACAGCTGGGAAACCGACAAGGACCAGTTGTTCTCCAATGCCGAAATCCACGACATTTCGGTGGCTATCGGTGTGGACCCGCACGGCGTGGACGATACGCCGGACCTGTCCAGCCTGCGCTACGGCAAGATTGCCATCCTGTCTGATGCCGACGTGGATGGCTCGCATATCCAGGTACTGCTGCTCACCTTGTTCTTCCGCCATTTCCCCAAGCTGATCGAGCAGGGCCATATCTACATTGCCCAGCCGCCGCTGTTCCGTGTAGACGTGCCCGGCCAGGGCAAAAACCGCCCGCCGCGCAAACTATACGCGCTGGACGAAGGCGAGATGACCGCCATCCTGGACCGCCTGCGTAGCGAAGGTGTCAAGGAAAGCGCCTGGAGCATTTCGCGCTTCAAGGGTCTGGGCGAGATGAACCCGGAGCAGCTGAAAGACACCACCATGAACCCGGACACCCGCCGCCTGTCGCGCGTGCAGGTGCGCCCTGGCGCGCTGGCCGCCACTCGCGACATGTTCATCATGCTGATGGGCAAGGGCGAGGCCAGCAGCCGTCGCAGCTGGATGGAAGCCAAAGGTAACGAAGCAGAAGTCGATATCTGATACGCGCCTTTCGCCGCATGGTAAACGTTGGCCGCACCCCGCACCGGGTTGCGGCCAACTTGCTTTTGGGGGGCAGCGGTTTGCGCCAAGGCAAAGCGCTAGCCGCAGCTGGTACTACAATGGTCTTGTCGATAAGCGGGAGGCCAGCATGGCGCGTTTACTTTATCTGCAGTCCGGCGGCCCTACCGCCGTGCTGAACAGCTCGGCGCAGGGCGTCATTGAAACAGCACGCGCACAAGGTGTGACGGTCTGCGCGGCGGCCAACGGCCTGACTGGCTTGCTGGCCGGCCAGCTGTACGACTGCAACGCAGCCACCCCCGCACAGGTGAGCCGGCTGGGCTGGCTGCCCGGCGCCAGCTTTGGCACCAGCCGCCAGGTGCTGGCGGCGTATGAGGAAGCGCCCGCGCAGTGGGCGCAGCTGGCGGCGGTGCTGCAGCGTTTCGATATTGGCTATGTGCTGCTCAACGGCGGCAATGGCTCCATGGAAACCGCCTTGCGCCTGGGGGAGCTGGCCCAGCGCTTTGCTTTGCCCTTGCTGGCGCTGGGGGTGCCCAAAACCATCGATAACGATCTGGAAGGCACCGACTTCAGCCCTGGCTTTCCATCCGCCGCCAAGTACCTGGCCAGCAGCCTGCGCGAGGTCACGCACGATATGCGCAGTATGGGGCGCGGGCGCGTGTTTATCATGGAAACCATGGGCCGGCACGTGGGTTGGTTGGCCGCAGCATGCAGCCTGGCAGCAGCAGAGGGCGAGCCGGCCCCGCTGGTGTTGCTGCCGGAAGTGGCCTTTGATGAGGCCCGTGTGCTGCAGGCCGTGCAGCAAAGGCTGCAGCAAGACGGCTATTGCGCCATCGCGGTAGCGGAAGGCTTGCGTCAGGCCGATGGCCGCTTTGTGGCACAGATGCACGCTGATGCCGTGTACGGCCACGAACAGCTGGGTGGTGCCGGCACCTGGCTGGCGCAGCGCCTGCAGCACACGCTGGGTGTACACGCCCACGTGGCACTGGTGGACTGCCAGCAGCGCGCGGCCATGCATCTGGCGTCGGCCACCGATGCCCGCCTGGCCTATGAGGCTGGCGCAGCCTGCGTACACTGGGCGCTGGCCGGGCAAGGGGGCGTCATGGCCGGGCTACAGCGTCAGGGCGATGGCTGGCACGCGGTGCCGGTGCCTCTGGCGCAAGTCGCCGGGCTGGAGCGTACCGTGCCGGCACATTTTATTGCGGCAGACGGTCTGTCGATGACGCCGGCCTTTGCCCGCTATCTACGCCCTTTGCTGCAGGGCGAGCTAACCATCCCTTATGTGGATGGCTTGCCGGATTACCAGGCGCTGGCCTGGCCGCGGCTGGCAGGGTGACGACAGCCTTTGCGGACGGCATAATGGCAGACTGCCCGCTTACCGGTTACCTGATGTGTTGACTGCCTTTCGCCGCCTGCCTGCCAATCCTGTTGGCCGCGACTTTGTCGTGGGCGACGTACATGGTTGCTTTGACACCCTCGGATTGCTGCTGGGGCAGGTAGATTTTGACCCCACCTGCGACCGCTTGTTGTCGGTGGGTGACTTGATCGATCGCGGCCCGCGCTCGTGGCAGGTGCTGGACTGGCTGGCGCAAATGTGGCTGTTTGCCGTGCGTGGTAATCACGAGCAAATGGCCATCGATTACGACGCCAGCGATGCCTGGCGCGAGCGCTATGCCCGTAACGGCGGCCAGTGGTTCATGGCCCTGCCCCCATCGCAGCAGCAGCGCTATCGTAATGTGTTTGCCGCCATGCCGCTGGCCATCGAGCTGCCGGTGGGCAACCGGCTGGTGGGCCTGGTGCATGCGGATTGCCCGGAGGACGACTGGGTGGTGTTTCAGGCCCGCCTGGCCTCGGGTGAAGGGGTGGCCTGCAGTAATGGCCAGACCGTGCTGCATGAAGCCACCTGGTCGCGTGAGCGCATTCGTGGCCAGGAGCGGGCGCGGGTGGCTGGCGTGGATGTGCTGTGTGTCGGGCATACGCCGGTGAGCCTGGCACGCCAGCGCGATAATGTGCTGTATGTGGATACCGGTGCGGTGTATGGCCGCCAGCTCACCCTGCTGTGTTTGCAGGACATGAGCGTACACAGCCTGGCGTGCACCGAAAGCGCGTGCGCCGACGAATAGTGCGATAAATCTGCCCGACGCCGTAGCGGCCAACTATGCTGAAAGCCAGCGCTGCTTACCGTACGGGGGATGCATGCCATACCGCCACTGTGTCGCTGGCCTGGCTTGGCTTATCTGCCTGCCTGCCATGGCCGATACCATCCGTTTTTACCTACCCCCCATTCCCGCCATTTATGAGGAACGCGCAGGCCAGCCCGCGGGTTTGTACGTGGACTTGCTACAGCATATGGCCAGTCATGCCGGTATCAGCTTGCATTTTTATCTGGCGAGCCGCCCCAGAATCCTGCAGTCATTGCAGCGGCAGGATGACGCCTGCACCGCGGTGACGCTGGCGGCCAATGCGCCACCCCCTGCCAGCATGCAGTATGTTTACCCCATGGGGCAGACGCAGGCGGTGATGTTTACCCGTCCGGGCGACGTGCTGCCGCTGGCTGCGCTGGCCCAAGTACCGCAAGAGAGGCGCATGGTGTTTGGCGAAGGGGTGGCCAGTGTCTTGCAGCAGCGTGGCATGGCGGTGCCGCAGCGCAGCGAATCCCTGCAAGAGGCGGTAGCCATGCTGCAGGCACAGCGTGTGCGGGTGCTGTTTGCCACGCGTGCTGCCTTGTCGCGCTTGCCACCGGGTACGCTGGAGCCAGGCCCCGAGCTGGGGCCGCTGGTGTCGTGGTTTGCCTGCTCGGCACGCATGCCTGCCGCCATGACCACGCGGCTGGCCAGCGCCTGGGCCAAGGTGCCATTGCCGCGTTTCTAGGCCGCCCGCCCAGGCCCCTAGTCTGCCAGCGCTATTACGACGCGCTTGTTGCGCGCGCCTTTGCTTTCAATTTTCTTCACCACCACCTGGCCGATTTCACCGGTGTGGCGCACATGCGTGCCACCACAGGGCTGCAGGTCGACGCCTGCAATGGCAATCAGGCGGATTGCCGGCAAGTCCAGCGGCGGGGTCACCGACATGGTCTTGATCAGCTCCGGCTGCGCTCGCAGGGCTTCGCCGCTAGTCATCTGCACCGATACGGCATGGTTGGCCGCAATCAGCGCGTTAAGCTCGTGCTCGATGTGCGCGGCGTCCAGCACCATGCCTTCCAGTATATCGAAATCCAGCCGCCCGCTGTCTGCGGTGAGGTTCCCGCCGGTGACGCCCGCGCGCACCACGCAAGACAGCAAATGCAGGCAGCTGTGGATGCGCATGTGGCGGTAGCGTCTTGCCCAGTCCAGCTGCAGCATCACGACACTGCCTGCGGCCAACTGCGGGCTACCCGCGGCAGGCAGGTGCAGGATCTCGCGCGTGGTTTTGTCGCGCCGGGTATCGGTGATGGTCAGGGTGCTGCCATCGGCCAGGGTGAGTGTGGCCGTATCGCCAGGCTGACCACCGCCCAGCGGGTAGCACAGCGTATCGGCCAGCACGATGCCGCGCTCGTCATGGCTGATTACCGTGGTGTCGAGGGTGGTCTGGTAAGGATCCAGGTAGAAGCGTTCTGGCATGGCAGGCTCTCTTGTGTCTGTGGTTTATTTGTAAGATGTGTATAGCGTGAGGCCGTTTGTCATGTATTTCAATAGAAGATGCGGGTTTGCCGGGCTGGCTGGAAATGCCGGATAATCGGCGCCTTCATTCTTTTCCCTTGGCCGCCGATGAGCGCAGTACATACGCTGGACGACTATACGCCGCCGCCGGATACCGGGCTGCAGCTCTACTACCAGGACGACTACCTGCTGGTGGTAGACAAGCCGGCCGGCTTGCTATCGGTGCCGGGGCGTGGCGAGGCGCGGCAAGACTGCCTGAGCCTGCGCGTGCAGCAGCGTTTTCCCGACGCGCTGGTAGTACACCGGCTGGATATGGCGACCTCCGGCTTGTTGCTGATGGCGCGCGGCCTGGCCATGCAGCGCCAGCTATCGGCTGGTTTTGCCGGGCGGGATGTGCAGAAAACCTACCAGGCGCTGGTAGCGGGGCGGCTGCAGCCAGCCCAGGGCGATATCCAGCTGCCGCTGATGGCCGACTGGCTGCAGCGGCCACGGCAAAAAGTGGATCTGCAGGACGGCAAGCCCTCGCATACCGCCTATCAGCTATTGGCCTACGATGCTGCGGCGGATGTCAGCCGTGTGTCGCTTACCCCGCATACCGGCCGTACCCACCAGCTGCGCGTGCATATGCAAGCGCTGGGCCACCCCATGCTGGGCGATACGCTGTACGCGCCGCCAGCCGTGCAGCAGGCGGCGCCACGGCTGTGCCTGCATGCTTGCGCGCTGCAACTGCGCCACCCGCACAGCGGCGCGCTGCTGCAGCTGCACAGCCCGGTGCCGTTCTAGAACACCAGTGCGCCCAGAAACACGGCCAGCATGGCAAAGGCGCAGGCGATCTTGATCACGGTGCCGGCCAGAAAGCCGATAAAGGTGGCGATGCCCACCTTGCCTGCTTGTTGCAAGGTGCGGCGGGCTTTCAGCTCGCCGATAACCGCGCCAATGATGGGGCCGATGATGGCCCCCACCAGCCCCAGAAACATGCCCACCAGCCCGCCGATAAACGCACCGATCAATGCCTGGCGGCTGGCGCCGCTTTTTTGTGCCCCCAGAAAGCCGGCCAGGTTTTCCATCACCATACCCAGTACCGCCAGCACGCCGATGATGATCAAGGCGGTGCTGCCCACGCTGGCAAAGTCCCCTAGCCAGGCCGCCAGCAGCATGCCGCCGCCCAGCAGCGCCAGGCCGGGTAGCGCCGGGTAAATGGTGCCGGCCAGCCCGGCCAGTATCATGATGATGGCCAGCGCGTAGCCGGCCCAGCTCCAGTCGATAGTCATCTTTGGTGTTCCTGCTTTGTCTGGTGTCGAGTTACTAAGTAAAACGGCGCCGCCGGAAGTTCCGGGGGCGCCGTGTGCGGCCAACCTTCAGCAGGCGTTTAGCCGGTGTATTCCTGCAGCAGGATATCCTGCGCGCAGCGGCCTTTGCCGCGGGCAACGCGGCGGCGGTAGCTGCCATCCTGCTGCATTTCCCAGGCGTTGGTGTTGTCTTCCAGATAGACCTTCAGGCCTTCGCGGATCACGCGGCGCTTGAGCTTGGCGTCCAGAATCGGCACGCAGGTCTCGATACGGCGGAAGAAGTTGCGGCCCATCCAGTCGGCGCTGGAAATGAACAGGTTTTCTGCTTTGTCGTTGTAGAAGTAGAACACGCGGGTGTGCTCCAGGAAGCGGCCAACGATGGAGCGCACCGAGATGTTTTCGGACAAGCCCTCTACGCCAGGGCGCAGTGCGCAAACGCCACGCACGATCAGGGTGATTTTTACCCCGGCCTGGCTGGCGCGGTACAGGGCACGGATCACCTGTGGCTCCAGCAGGGCGTTCATCTTGGCAATGATCTGCGCCGGTTTGCCGGCCTGGGCGTGTTCGATTTCGCGGTCGATGGCGCTGGTGATCATGTTGTGCAGGGTAAACGGCGACTGGTACAGGTGCTTTAGCTCGCCGGCGCGGCCCAGGCCGGTAATCTGCACGAACAGGTCGTTCACGTCGGTGGCGATTTCCTCGTTGCAGGTCATCAGGCCAAAGTCGGTGTACAGGCGGGCGGTGCGCGGGTGGTAGTTACCGGTACCCAGGTGCACGTAGCGGCGCAGCTGGCCTTCCTCGCGGCGCACGACCAGTAGCATCTTGGCGTGGATCTTGTAGCCGAATACGCCGTACACCACGTGGGCACCGGCGTCTTCCAGGCGTGTGGCCCAGCTGATGTTGGCTTCTTCGTCAAAGCGGGCCATCAGCTCTACCACCACGGTGACCTGCTTGCCGGCGCGCGCGGCGGCAATCAGCGATTCCATCAGTACCGAGTCGGTGCCGGTACGGTATACCGTCATCTTGATCGCCACGACAGACGGGTCGCTGGCGGCCTGGGTAAGCAGGTCGATCACCGGCTGGAAAGTCTGGAACGGGTGATGCAGCAGGATGTCACCCTTGCGGATGGCGTCGAACAGCGGGGTTTTCTTTTCCAGGATATCCGGTAGCGAGGCCTGGAACGGGGCGAACTTGGTTTCCGGGCGGTCGACAAAGTCGGGCACCTGCATCAGGCGCACCAGGTTCACCGGGCCATCTACGCGGAACACATCGTGCTTTTGCAGGGCAAAGGTGTTCAGCAGGAATTCTTCCATGTGTGCCGGGCAGGTATCGGCAATTTCCAGGCGCACGGCATCGCCGTACTGGCGCTGGCGCAGCTCGCCCTGCAGCGCGGTACGCAGGTTTTTCACGTCGTCATCGTCTACCGACAGGTCGCTGTCACGTGTGACGCGGAACTGGTAGCAGCCTTTTACCAGCATGCCCGGGAACAGTTCCTGGACATGGGAGTGCAGGATGGACGACAGGAACACAAAGGTATCGGCACCGTCTGCGGCCAACTCTGCCGGCAGCTTGATGACACGCGGCAGGATACGCGGGGCTTGTACGATGGCAATGCCGGATTCGCGGCCAAAGGCGTCGGCGCCTTCCAGCTCCACGATAAAGTTCAGGCTCTTGTTGAGCAGGCGAGGGAAGGGGTGTGACGGGTCCAGGCCGATAGGGGTGAGGATGGGCATCAGCTCGCGGAAAAAATAGTCGCTGATCCACGCTTTTTGCGCCGCGTCCCACTCGTTACGGCGCAGGAAAATGATGTTGTCGGCGCGCAGCGCAGGGAAGATTTCCTCGCGCAGCAGGCGGTATTGTTCGCGCACCAGCTCGTGCGCCGCGGCCGACACCTTGGCCAGTGCTTCGGCGGGGGTGCTGCCGTCGGCCAGAATGCGGTCCGGGGTGTTTTGTGCTGCATCTTTCAGCCAGGCCACGCGCACTTCGTAGAACTCGTCCATATTGGACGAGACGATGCACAGGTACTTCAACCGCTCCAGAATCGGCAGGTATTCTTCTTCAGCCTGCGCCATGACGCGGCGGTTGAATTCGAGCAAACCCAGCTCGCGGTTTAGCAGATTGTCGTGTGGCATGGACATGATTAATGCTTCTTTGATAAAGGGTGAGGCAAAAAAAGCCCTCGTCAGAGGGCTGTCCTGTTACGGCTGCGGGGTAAAGCCGGCAACCTGGTCGGCACCCTGGCCGTAGAAATAGGCTTCCAGCTGGGCAGCCAGATACTGGCGGGCGCGCGCATCAGCCAGGCTCAGGCGGTTTTCATTGATCAGCATGGTCTGGTAACGCAGCCAGCCTTGCCACGCTTCTTTGGAAACGTCGGCGAAAACGCGCTGACCCAGGGCGCCGGGCAGCGGTGGGAAGTCCATACCTTCGGCTTCGCGGCCGAGCTTAACGCAGTTAACCATTCTTGCCATGATGCATTCCTTGCAATAGTTGAGACACGATAGCCAGTAATTGTGTCACAGAGATGACGGGTAACCAACCGTGCGCGCAGTGTGGATGCTGCGCCAGATCAAGCCGTCAGCGGCTTGATCAGCACTTTCGAGCGGCGGTTGTGGTTGTACAGCTCGCGCCGCACGGCGGGCAGGTCGTCTACCGTTGCCGGCTGGAAGCCGCGTTCGGCAAACCAGTGCGCCGTCTGGGTGGTGAGGATGAACACTTTTTTCAGGCCGCACAGCCGGGCTTGCTCTTCGACATACTTCAGCAGGCGGTCGCCAAAACCGGCATTGCGGCGCTCTTGGCTGATGGCCAGGCAGGCTAGCTCGGCCATGCCGTCTTCGTGGAACGGCAGCATGGCCACGCAGCCGTAAATACGCTCGTCGTGCTCCAGTACCGCGTACTGGCGTATCTGCATTTCCAGGTGCTCGCGGCTGCGCTTGATCAGAATGCCTTGCTCCTGCAGCGGGCGAATCAGCGCCAGGATATCGCCCACATCCTCGATGCTGGCCTCGCGTACTTTGACCAGCGAGTCGCGGGCAATCATGGTGCCGGTACCAAAATCCGTGAACAGCTCCACCAGCAGCGCGCCGTCTTCGTTGTGGCTGACCAGGTGCGAACGTACCACACCTTCACGGGTCGCGCGGATGGCGAAGGGCAGGCTGACGCGTACTTCTTCGCTATCGATACCGCGCTGGAAAATCGCCTCGGCCTGCTCGGCCGCGATGGCGCTGTGCAGCACGCCGTCGGCATCCACCAGACCATCGCTCTGTACCATGAAAATCAGCTTTTCGGCTTTCAGCTCGATAGCCGTCTGGCAGGCCACTTCTTCCATGGTCATGTTGAAGGCTTCGCCGGTGGGCGAGTAGCCGATCAGCGACATCAGTACCAGCTCGCCCAGGTCCAGCCGCTTGTTGATGGCGGCGGTGTCGATCTTGCGTACGCGGCCGCTGAACTGCATGTCTACGCCATCGATCACACCCAGTGGCTGGGCGGTGACAAAGTTGCCACCGGCTACGCGCAGGCAGGCACCGTGCATGGGGGAATTGGGCATGCCCATGGACATGAAGGCTTCCAGGTCGTGGCGCAGGCCGCCTACCGCCGACTTTACCGCTTCCATGGTGAGGGCATCGGTGACTCGGCGGCCATGGTGAAACTGGCGCGGGGTGCCACGCAGGCGCAGCTGTTCTTCGATCTGCGGGCGGGCACCATGCACCAGCACAATGCGTACCCCCAGGCTTACCAGCAGGTTGATGTCTTGCGCCAGGCCGTACAGGTTACCGCGTGCCAGGCATTCGCCATTGATGGCAATAACAAAAGTCTTGCCGCGAAAATTGTTGATGTAAGGTGCAGCTTCACGGAAAGCCAGCACAAAATCGGGATGCAGCATGCACAGCTCCAACAGCAGAGGCCGGAAAAACGCAAGATTAGCAGGAATGCCGGCAGGCTGATATGGCGGCCGTGTTACACGCTGCCAAGGTTGGCCGCAGGGCTATTTTTCCAGCCGCAGCTCCTCGGGGGTGTCATCTCGGTCGCCGTGCGGGTGTTGCTGGTAGATGTGCGAAAAAGCCTCGCGCCCTTTGGTGGCGTGGGCTGGGCAGTGCAGGTTGTCCAGCTGTACTTGCTCGCAGTAGCAAGCGAGCTGGCACTGCAGGCGGTGGATGGGGTGACGGGCTAGCGTGATGCCGGCTTGTTCCAGAAAATGAACCATCTGCAGCAGCGAGTGCTGCGGCAGCGTGTACAGCAGGGTGAGCTGGCCATCCTTCGACGATGCCCGGGTGCGGATGCCGAAGGTGTCGGCCAACAGGGCCGCGGCGCGGTGGCTATGCGCCGGGTTGGCCAGCCGCAGGGTACGGCATTTGAAATGGTCGCTGGTATGCATGGCGTACCCTCGCTAGGGCACGCCATGCATGCCCGTTAGTTACCCGCTTTTTTCAGCAGGATTTGCTGTACTTTCAATACATTCAAGGCTTGATTGAGCTGGGTGTCAACCGGTTTGCTATCGTCGTCTCCCGCTTTGGCTGCCGGTTTGGCCGCCGGCGTGGCGGGCTTGCTGGCAGCGGGTTTGGCGGCCGGGGCGGTGTCTTCACCTGCCGGGTTGCTCAGGTGTTTTTCCAGGTCGGCTTCGCGGATGCGCAGGCCGCTGGCTTCGCTGCCATCTTCTGCAATGATGTCCGGCGTAATGCCTTTGGCCTGAATGGAGCGGCCGCTTGGCGTGAAGTAACGTGCCGTGGTGAGCTTGATACCGCCCTCATTGGACAGGGGCAGTACCGATTGCACCGAACCTTTGCCAAAGGTCTGCGTGCCCACGATCAGCGCGCGCTTGTGGTCTTGCAGCGCGCCCGCCACGATTTCGGAGGCCGACGCCGAGCCGCCGTTCACCAGTACCACCAGCGGCACGGTCTTCAGCTCGGCCGGGGCTTTGGCGTAGTAGTCGGCCGCATTGCCGCGCATGTAGTATTTGCTGTTGGCGTACAGGCGCATTTGTGCATCGGCGACGCGGCCTTCGGTGTAGACCACCAGCGCGTCTTTGGGCAGGAAGGCGGTGGAGACGCCGACCGCACCGTTCAGCAGACCGCCCGGGTCGTCACGCAGGTCCAGCACAATACCCTTGAGCGGCGTCTTGTTTTCCTTGTACAGGTTGCTCAGTGCCTGGGCGAAGTTCTCTACCGTGTGCTCCTGGAACTGCGCCACCCGCACATAGCCAAAGCCAGGCTCCAGCAGGCGTGATTTCACGCTCTTGGTCTGGATCACGGCACGGGTCAGGGTGAACACCAGTGGTTTGGATTCGGTTTTGCGGGCGATGGTGAGCGTTACTTTGGTGCCCGGCTTGCCGCGCATGCGTTTTACCGCATCGTTCAGCGACAGGCCACGTACCGGGGTGTCGTCGATCTTGACGATCAGGTCACCGCTCTTGATACCGGCTTTCTGTGCCGGTGTGTCTTCGATTGGGGCGACAACT
Organism: Vogesella perlucida; assembly: GCF_979366545.1. Lineage (NCBI taxonomy): Bacteria > Pseudomonadati > Pseudomonadota > Betaproteobacteria > Neisseriales > Chromobacteriaceae > Vogesella > Vogesella perlucida. The sequence goes on along the minus strand of NZ_CEETRO010000001.1, from coordinate 520,964 downwards.
TTTACCAGGCCGTCTTCGGCACCGATCTCGATACCCAGGCCGCCAAACTCGCCCTGCGTGCCTTCGCGGAATTCCTTGAAGGCCTGCGGATCAAAGTAGTCGGAGTGCGGGTCCAGGCCAGACAGCATGCCCTTGATGGCTTCGTTGATCAGTTTCTTGTCTTCTACCGGCTCAACGTAGTCCTGCTTGATGCGGCCGAAAACTTCGACGAAGGTGCGCATTTCGTTCAGCGGCAGCACACTGTCGCTTTTGTCGGCAAAAGCTTGCACGCTGAGGGTGAGCGCGCCGCCCAGCAGTGCACCGGTGGTGAGCAGGGCAATCTTGCGTGTACGTAGTGTGGTCATGTCCAGTGTCTCGCCTGGCCTAGCGGGCCCAGGATTGTGGATTGATGGGTCTGCCCAGATAGCGCAGCTCGAAGTAAAGGCCGGTTTCGCCGCTTTCCATCGTGCCGCTGGTACCCAGTACGTCACCCGCCTTCACGCCGGCGCCGTTACCACGGGCCATGGCTGAGAAGCCGGTATACACGGTGAGGTAGTTACCACCGTGGTCGATAATCATGGCGTTGCCAAAACCGCGCAGCCAGTCAGCATAGACTACCGTGCCATCGGCAACAACACGTACCGGGGTGCCCGGTGCGGTGCGGATATACAGGCCTTTCCAGCTATTGCCTTCGCCGCGTGCAGCGCCAAAGCGGCCAGCGATCTCGCCCGATACCGGCAGCTTCATGCGCCCTTGCAGGCTCTTGAAGGCGCGGCCGGATGCGCTGCCGTCTACCACCTCATCTACCCGCTCCACGGCGGGCTGTTTGGGCTCTGGCGGGGGTTTTTTGCCTTGCTTCTTAGCCTCGGCTACCTGCTGGCGGCGTTTTTCTGCGGCCAACCTGGCTGCTTCTTCGCGAGCCTTCTTGGCGGCGGCAGCTTTCTTGATGGCTTCCTGGCGGCGGCGTTCGATTTCGGCATTAATGCGCGCAATCAGCACCGTCAGTTGTTTTTCGTCTTCTTTCAGCTGTTGCAGGCGGGTTTGCTGGGCGCGAATACTGGCGTCCAGCTGGCTGACCTGCGCCTGGCGCTGGTTTTTGGCGGCTTCGATACGGCGCTTTTGCTGCACCTTTTCTGCCGACATGCGCCCCAGGCGTACTAGCTCGTCTTCCAGGCGCTCGGTAATGGCCTGCAGCTGAATTTCTTGGTCGCGCAGCCTGGCGATGAGTTCCTGCTGCGCGCGGGAAATATGGGTGTAGTAGGTGAGGTCGCGGCTGGCCTGGTTCGGGTCGCCCTGGTTCAGCATCAGGTTCATGGCGTCGTGCTGGCCACGTTTGTAGGTGCTGGCCAGCAGCTTGCCTACACGCTGACGCGTTTCGGCCACCTTCATGCGGATGCCCAAGAGCTCGGTCTGGTACTGCTCCAGCTGGCTGCTGGAGTTGCCCTGCTTTTGCTCCAGTGCATTCAGGGCCTCGTGGGTGGCTTCCAGGGCTTCTTCGGACTGGGCGATGGCACTGGCGGTTTGCTGGCGCGCTGCTTCTTTCTGCGCAATGTCTTGCTGCAGGGTGGTAATGGCTTTGCGCACGCTTTGCAGATCCTGCTGCGGGGCAGCAGGATCCAGCGGCTTGCTGGCAGGGGCCGCATGAACGGCCCCTGCCAGCAGGGTCAGGCACAACAGTTTTTTCACTGGAACGCAATCAGCGACTGGCCGGTCATCTCGGCCGGTTGGTCAAGGCCCATCATGGCCAGCAGCGATGGGGCAATATCACGCAGCGCGCCGCCATCCTTGATGGTGGCGGGGCGGCCAACGTACAGGAACGGCACTTTTTGCAGGGTATGCTGGGTGTGCGGCTGGTGGTTGGCGTTATCGAACATCTGCTCGCAGTTGCCGTGGTCGGCGGTGATCAGCACTTCGCCACCGGCTGCCAGCATGGCGTCCACGCAGCGTTGCACGCAGCTATCCAGCGCCTCGACCGCTTTCACGGCGGCGGCAAACACGCCGGAGTGGCCGACCATGTCGCCGTTGGCGTAGTTGCAGATGATGGCCGCGTACTGGCCGCTTTCGATGGCGGCCACGATCTTGTCGGTGACTTCCGGTGCGTTCATTTCCGGCTGCAGGTCGTAGGTAGCCACTTTGGGCGACGGCACCAGGATGCGGTCTTCGCCAGGGTATACCTGCTCTTCGCCACCGTTGAAGAAGTAGGTCACGTGCGGGTATTTCTCGGTTTCGGCAATGCGCAGCTGTTTCAGCCCCAGGCCGGCCAGGTATTCGCCCAGGCCGTTGCTGATTTTTTGCGGTGCGTAGGCTACCGGGTGTTTGTACGCTTCGCCGTAGCTGGTCAGGCTGGCGTACAGCGCAAACTTGGGCTGGCGTACGGCAAAGCCGTCGAAGGCCGGGTCGGTCAGCGCGCTGGTGAGCTGGCGGGCGCGGTCGGCGCGGAAGTTCATGAATACGGCGACGTCGCCGTCCAGCATCTTCAGCGGCTCGCCGATAACGGTAGGCTTCACGAACTCGTCGTTTTCGTCACGGGCGTAGGCGTCAGCCAGGGCTTGCAGGGCGGTGTCGGCGTGGAATTCGCCTTCGCCTTCTACGACGGCGCGGTAGGCACCAGCCATGCGTTCCCAGCGCTTGTCGCGGTCCATGGCCCAGTAGCGGCCGGTGACGCTGGCTACACGGGCGTGCGGGCAGCTTGCCAGCACGTCCTGCAGGCGCTGCAGGTAGATCTCGGCGCTGCGTGGCGGGGTGTCGCGGCCATCCAGGAAGGCGTGGATGGCGATGCGGCCAACCCCGGCGGCTTCGGCGGCGCGGATCAGCGCGAAGATATGGTTTTCGTGGCTGTGTACGCCGCCATCGGACTGCAGGCCCATCAGGTGCAGGGTGCTGTTATTGGCTTTGGCGGTGGCGATGGCTTGTGCCAGTACCGGGTTGCTGGCAAAGGTGCCGGCTTCGATGTCGCAATCGATGCGGCTGATGTCCTGCTGCACGATGCGGCCCGCACCGATATTGAGGTGGCCGACTTCCGAGTTGCCGAACTGGCCGCCGGGCAGGCCGACATTGTGCTCGGAGGCATCGATGGTGCCGTAGGGGTAACGCGATTTCAGCGCGTCCCAGTGCGGGGTGTTGGCCGCCAGAATGGCGTTGTCGTCGCCTTCCAGGCGATGGCCGAAGCCGTCAAGAATCAGCAGTAGAACGGGCGTTACCTTGCTCATATGTCTTCCGTGCGGGCAAATATCGGGTGGTGCATGCAGGCCAGGCTGCATACCGGTCTGACAAAGATAGTATTGTATCGCGCCTTGCCTGTCAGTGCCGAGCCGCACGGCTGTTGGTAGCCGCCACATTACACGGTGCGGCGGCGGGCGGGTTTAGCGGTTCTTTTTGCGCCGTATATAGAGTGTCTTGTGGACCTTGGCGACCAGCTCGCCTTGGCTGTCCACCACGTCTACCTCCAGCTCGGGCAGGTACTTTTCGCCGCTGGCGGTGGCGCTGCGGACTTCGTCCAGCCAGCTGTCGTGTATCTGGAACCGGGCGGTCACGACGCCCTTGCCAGGCTTGACGTAGTCCACGCGGCCGGCTTTATCCCACACGATGTAGTCATTGCCCAGGTTTTTCAGCGTCATCAGCATGAAAAACGGGTCGGTCATGGCGTACAGGCTGCCGCCAAAGTGCACGCCCACATAATTGCGGTTGGTCAGGCCCAGGCGCAGGCGGACGTCTACCTGTTTCCAGTCTGGCGCAATGCGCGCCACCTTGATGCCGGCACCCCAGAACGGGGGCCACAAGTTGAATACGGTTTTGGCGAGGCGATGGTTCATGGTGTGTGTTGTGAAACAGCTGTTTGAATCATGCCATCGTCGGTAATTTACCGCGGGGCGTCAAGCACCTGGCCACCGTGCCGGTGCTTTAGAAGGGCAGCTCGCTTTGCGTGCCGTGCAGGGGTTCGATGCGCGCACCGGTGACACCTTCGGCCAGGTGAATCTGTACATGTTCGCCAAACTGCAGCTCGCCTGGCGAGCGCACCACCTGGCCGGCGGCGTTTTGCACGATGGCGTAGCCGCGTGCCAGCACGGCCTCCGGGTTCATGGCCAGCAGGGTGGCTTCCAGCCGGCCCAGTGCCAGCGTGCTATGTGCCAAGCGCTGGTGGATAGTGGCCTGCAGTGCCTGCGCCTGGTGCTGTAGCCCGGCTTGCTGGCGGCGGATATCGGGCCGCTGCCGTTGCAGGCGGTGTTGCAGGCTGCTGATGCGCCAGTTGCGTTGCTGCAGGCCCTGCTGCAGGCTGCGTTGCAGGCGGGCTTCCAGCTGTTGCAGGCTGGCTTGCTGGCGGCGCAGCTTGTCGCCGGGGTGTTGCAGGCGGCGTGCCAGGTAGTCCAGGCGCTGGGTTTTATCGGTCAGCAGGCGGCCCAGGGCACGCGCCAGGTGGCGGCGTGTCAGGTCTAGCTGCTGCTGCATGGCATCGCGGCTGGGCGAGACCATTTCGGCAGCGGCAGTCGGGGTGGGCGCGCGGCGGTCGGCCACGAAGTCGGCAATGGTAAAGTCGGTTTCATGCCCCACACCGCTGACCACGGGCAGGGTGCTGGCGGCGATGGCACGGGCTACCGGCTCTTCATTGAACGCCCACAGGTCTTCGATACTGCCGCCGCCACGGCACACGATCAGCACGTCTACCTCGTTGCGGCGGTTGGCCGCAGCGATGGCGGCGGCAATCTGCTGCGCGGCGGTCTGGCCTTGTACCTGGCAGGGGTAGAGGATGACTTCGATGGATGGCATGCGCCGGCGCAGCGTCGTTACCACGTCGCGCAGCGCGGCGGCGGCAGGGGAGGTGACAATCCCCACGCGGCGCGGGTTGGCCGGGATGGTTTGCTTGCGCTGATTGTCGAACAATCCTTCTTTTTCCAGCTGCGCTTTCAGGCGCTCGTAAGCCTCGTACAGCCGGCCCAAGCCCGCCGAGCGCATGCTGTCGACGTTGATCTGGTAGTCGCCCCTTGCTTCGTACAAGGTCACTGTGCCGCGCAGCTCTACCTGCATGCCTTCTTGCAGGCGAAAACCCAATGCGGCCAACTTGTTACGGAACATGACGCAGCGCACCTGCGCCCCGGCATCTTTCAGCGAAAAATAGCCATGGCCGGAGGCGGCCAGGGTCAGGTTAGAAATTTCGCCGCCTATCCACATGGGCGGCAAGCCGCTTTCCAGCAGGTCACGGGCCATACGGTTGAGCGAGCTGACGCTGATGACGTCGTTTTGTGATGCGCCGAAAAACATGCTTGTCAAGTCATCCACAGAGGGGGGTAAAACAAAAACAGGCTGATTGCTTATGCATGCAGCGTGCAGTGGGGTAAATTGAAAAAATCAAAAATCTTTAAAAACAATGACTTAGTTGTGCCGTGTAATTTGTGTGCAATGTGGCGGCAGGCTTGTTTTTACAAGGGGATAGACACTTGCTCCGACTTCATCCACAGAGTTATCCACAGCTTTTGTGGATGCTTGGTAAAAGCCTAGAAAAAATCGACACTTAGCGCCATAACTTGGGACAATGTCTCACCTGCGGTGGTGATGCAATCGTGTTGCGCCCCTGCCGCCTACCCGATAAAGTTTAACGCTTGCTCAATCAAGGGAGAATCCCCTCGTGCTGTCTATCATTGAAGCCGCTGGCTGGCCGATCTGGACCATCATTATCGCTTCCGTTATCTCCCTCACCATTACTATCGAGCGCTTTTACAGCCTGCGTGCCGCGCTGGTGGTGCCCAAAGGGCTGCTGGCGCAAACCCTGCAGCAGCTGCGCCGTGGCGGTGCCAGCCGCGATATGGCTGCCGAGCTGCGCGGGCATTCCCCGCTCGGGCGCCTGCTGGCTGCCGGCTTGCGCCAGGTCAGTGCATCGCGCGAGGTGATGAAAGAGGCCATCGAGGACGAAGGCCGCATTGTGGCACATGAGCTGGAGCGCTACCTCACTACGCTGGGCACCATTGCCGCCATGTCGCCGCTGCTGGGTTTGCTGGGTACCGTGATCGGCATGATCGAGATTTTCGGTTCGCAATCGCCCACTGGCACCGACCCGCGGGTGCTGGCGCATGGTATTTCTGTTGCTTTGTACAACACCGCATTCGGTTTGGTGGTGGCGATCCCCAGTATGATTTTCTATCGCCACTTCCGCGCCCGTGTGGATGATTTTCTGGTGGAAATGGAAGCCCAGGCGGTGCGCCTGGTCGAAGCCATTCACGGCGACCGCCACGGCGACTAGGAGCAGGCATGAACTTTCGACGTCGCGGCCAGCGTGAAGAGCCGGAAATCAACTTTATCCCGCTGATCGACCTGCTGCTGGTGATCCTGATTTTCCTGATGGTGACCACCACCTACTCGCGCTTTTCCGAGCTGCAAGTCAGCCTGCCGCAGGCCGAGGGCAAGGCCGAGGAGAAGAAAAGCGCCGAGCTGCGGGTAGAGGTAAGCCGGGCAGGGGACTATCTGGTCAATGGCAGCCGCCCGGCAGACAAGTCGGTGGCGGCGCTGAGCACGCTGTTGAAAACACTCGCTAGCGGCAAGCAGAACCCGGTGGTGATTATCAGCGCCGATGCCCAGGCCACGCACCAGTCGGTGGTGTCGGTCATGGAGGCGGCGCGTTTTGCCGGCCTGTCGCAGCTGACCTTTGCTACCCAGTCGGTGACGCCGTGAACCGGCTGGAACAGCATTGGTACCGCCCTGTCTGGTGGATGACAGCCCTTCTGGCCCTGCCCGAAGGGCTGTTTGCCCTGTTGGCCGCCCTGCGCCGGCTGCTCTATCGTAGCGGCCTGAAAACCGTGACCACCTTGCCGGTGCCGGTAGTGATTATCGGTAATATCAATGTCGGTGGCGTGGGCAAGACACCACTGACCGAAACCCTGCTGCGCGACTTTGCTGCGCTGGGGGTCAAGGCGGGGGTCATCAGCCGCGGTTACGGTGGCAGCCATACCGCCGCCACGCTGGTGTCGGCCCACACGCCCGCCAGCCTGGTGGGGGACGAACCCTTGCTGCTGGCCGCCACCGGCTCACCTGTGGCGGTAGGGCGCGACCGTATCGCGGCCGCACGCCTGCTGCTGCAGCATTATCCGGACCTGGACTTGATCCTGAGCGACGATGGCTTGCAGCACTATGCCTTGGGCCGGTCGCTGGAAATCGTGGTGCTGGACGGCGAGCGCGGGCTGGGTAACGGTCACCTGTTGCCGGCCGGCCCCTTGCGCGAAGCGCCCTCGCGCCTGCGCAGTGTGGACGCGCTGGTAGTCAATGGCGGTCAGGCAGGCGCGTTGGCTTTGCCTGCGGGCGTGACCGTGTTCCGCCAGACGCTGGCGCCTGGTGCGTTCTACCGTGCGGCCAACCCTGCCGACACCCGCCAGGCGCAGGACTTTGCCGCTGAGCGCGTGGTGGCACTGGCCGGTATCGGCAACCCGCAGCGCTTCTTTGACACCCTGCAGCGCCAGGGCGTGACCTTGCAGCGCAGCATCGCCCTGCCAGACCACCACCCGCTAGCCGCAGCCGACCTGCCGCAAGACGCAGACGCCGTGATTGTGACCGCCAAGGACGCGGTCAAGTTGCAGTGCGTCAATCATGCTAGACTATGGATTCTGCCCGTGGCCGCGCGGCTGGAGCCCGATCTGGCCCCGTGGATACTGTCCCGACTGAAAGAAACAAATGGACGCAAAATTTCTTGAGATTCTGGTTTGCCCGCTGTGCAAAGGCCCGCTGCATCTGGACAAAGCCAAGCAGGAGCTGATCTGCAAAGGCGATCGCCTGGCTTACCCTATCCGTGACGGCATCCCCATGATGCTGGAAAGCGAAGCCCGCGAGCTGGCACCCGAGGAAGAAGTGCAATGAGCGGTTTCCTGGTGGTGATTCCCGCGCGGCTGTCGTCCAGCCGCCTGCCGGAAAAACCGCTGGCCGATATCGGCGGCAAACCGATGGTGGTGCGTGTGGCCGAGCGTGCCGCGCAGTCGGCCGCCAGCCGCGTGATCGTGGCGACCGACCACCCGCGCATTGTGGACGCCTGCCGCGCACACGGCGTGGAGGTGGTGCTGACCCGTGCCGACCACCCTAGCGGTACCGACCGCCTGGCCGAAGTAGCCAGCCTGCTGGCGCTGCCAGACAATGCCGTCGTGGTCAACGTGCAGGGCGACGAGCCGTTGATTGACCCGGCGCTGATTGATGCCCTGGCCGCACAAATGCAGGATGGCGTGCTGCCCATGGCCACGCTGGCGCACGCCATCCACAGTGCAGAAGACATGTTCAACCCGAACGTGGTGAAGGTCGTGGTGAACAAGCAGGGGCGGGCGTTGTACTTCAGCCGCGCCGCCATTCCGTTTGCCCGCGACGCCTTCGCAGCCGACCGCAGCACCCTGCCGGCCGGCTTGCCGGTGTACCGCCACATCGGCATGTACGCCTACCGTGCCAGCCTGCTGCATACCTACAGCCAGCTGGCCCCTGCGCCGCTGGAGCAGTTCGAGGCGCTGGAGCAGCTACGCATGCTGTGGCACGGTTTTGATATTGCGGTTGAATGTGTGGCCGACGCGCCGCCAGCCGGCGTGGATACGCCGGAAGACCTGGCCCGCGTGCGAGCCATCGTTGCGGCCAACCTTTCCGAATAACACAACAAGTGAATGATGGGAGTAAACGATGAAGTTGATTCTGTTGGGCGCTCCGGGCGCTGGTAAAGGCACCCAGGCAAACTACATCAAGGAAAAGTTTGGTATTCCGCAAATCTCCACCGGTGACATGCTGCGCGCAGCCGTCAAGGCCGGCACCCCGCTGGGTGTGGAAGCGAAACAGATCATGGATGCAGGCGGTCTGGTACGTGACGACATCATCATCGGTCTGGTGAAGGAGCGTATTGCCGAGGCGGATTGCGCAAACGGTTTCCTGTTTGACGGTTTTCCGCGCACCATCCCGCAAGCCGAAGCGATGAAAGAAGCCGGTGTGGATATCGACTACGTAGTCGAAATCGACGTGCCGGACGAAAACATCATCGACCGCATGTCCGGCCGCCGCGTACACGTGGCTTCCGGCCGTACCTACCACGTGAAATACAACCCGCCAAAAGCGGAAGGCGTGGACGACGAAACCGGCGAGCCGCTGGTACAGCGTGACGATGACAAGGCAGAGACCGTGAAAAAACGCCTGGACGTTTATCACGAGCAAACCGAAGTGCTGGTAGGTTTCTACTCGCAAATGGCTGCCTCCGGCGATGCCAAGGCACCGAAGTACGTGAAGATCGATGGTACCCAGGCTGTCGAGTCGGTACGCGATACCGTACTGGCCGCACTGGGCGCCTGATCCAGCGCGTGTTGCCACGAAAAAGGCGGGGTTATCCCCGCCTTTTTTCTTGCCTGTCATCCGGCTAGTGGCCTTCCAGCGGCCCCAGTAATGGCGCGGGCAGGCGCCTTTCATTGACCAGCTGTAGCAGGGCGTTGACCACATGCGGGTCAAACTGCGTGTTGGCGCGGCCGGCAATGTAGTCCAGTACTTCCTGCAGCGGCCAGGGTTCCTTGTACGGGCGCTTGTGCAGCAGCGCATCAAACACATCCACCACCGCCACAATGCGGGCCGACAGCGGTATCGCCTGCCCCTGTAACTGGTGCGGGTAGCCGCTACCGTCAAAATACTCGTGGTGCCCGCCGGCAATATCGGCGCCCATGGACAGGTAGCTCACGCCCTCTACCATGGTGCTGGCCTTGCGCAGGATATTGGCACCGATGGTGGCGTGCTGCTCCATGATGCGGCGCTCTTCCGGGTCCAGCCGGCCCGGCTTGAACAGGATATGGTCGGGGGTGCCGACCTTGCCCACATCGTGCAGGATACTGGCCATGCCTATCATGTCCATGAAGCGGGGTGTGAGGTCGTCTTCGTATACCCCCATGCGTTGCAGCTCGGTGGCAATGGCATCGCTTAGCAGCTGCACGCGCAGTACGTGCTCGCCGGTATCGGTATCGCGGAACTCGGCCAGGTCGGCCAGCGCCACCACGGTTGCCTCTTGCGAGCTGATCAGCTGCGAATACAGATACAGGTTGTCGTAAGCCGATGAGATGCGCTGGCAGTACACCTCCAGCAGGCTGCGCTCTACGTCCTCCAGCGGCCACGGCGGCGAAAAGTGCACCACGAACTCACGGCCGTTCTGCGACGAGATGTACAGGATATCCAGCGGGTGGCGGTACACATTGCTCTTGCTGCCCAGGGCTTCCTGTATAGCGGTGTGCAGCTCGGGAAACTGCTGGGCGATGGCACTATCGTTTTTATTCAGCAGGGATTCGAATGCGCCGGTTGCCGCCAGCACTTCCAGCTCAGGCCTGCCGGTGCTGTGGGTGTTTTCCATGCACAGCACGCCATCGGTACCGACGTCCAGAATGGCGCTGATCTGCTTGAGTACGCCGGAGGCAAACTCCTTGAGCGAGCGCAGCCGGTACAGGTCGCTGGCTCCCTCCAGGATCTTGGACAGGCCTTGGCGGTTTTTCTCGATAGCCACCAGGTTTTCGTAGGCGCGCAGCGAGGCAATCACGGTGGTAAACAGCTTTTGTACCGTCAGCTCGGTTTTGGTTTTGTAGTCGTTGATATCGTAGTTCAGGATCACTTCCTGCTCGGGCGCCTGGCCGGGTTGGCCGGTACGCAGCACGATACGCGATACAGTATTGCCAAGCTCGTGGCGGATGCGCTCTACCAGGCGCAGGCCCGCATCGTCGGTTTCCATCACCACGTCCAGCAAGATCAGCGCAATATCCTGATGCTGTTGCAGGATGCGGTAGCCTTCCGCCGCGCTGTAGGCGCTCAGCAGGGCCAGCGGGCGGTCTTTGTAGCGCAGGTCCTTGATGGCCAGCCTGGTGGCACTGTGGACGTCTTTTTCATCATCGATGATCAGCACATTCCAGGGGCGGCGCTGCGGCGTGTCCGGTAGCGGGGTGTCCTGGTCGTCCAGCAGCCAGTCGTTGTTGTCGGTGAGCTCGCTCATACTGGTTCCTTACGCTTGTTGTTCTGGTGCCACGCAGGGCAGGGTCAATGTAAAGCGGGTCCCCTCACCCACCGTGCTGTCCACATTGATATTGCCCCCCAGGCGTTTGAAGACGATGTTGAAAACAATGTGCAAACCTAGGCCGCTGCCGCCATTGCCACGTTTGGTGGTGAAAAACGGTTCAAAGATACGCTCCAGGTTTTCTTTTGGTATGCCCTTGCCATCGTCGCTAACGACCAGCCGCAGTTTTTGCCGCGACAGTGCATCGGCCTTGATCAGGATGGTGCCTTCCTGTTCTTCATCATAGGCATGCAGCAGGGCATTCATCACCAAGTTTGTTACCACCTGTGACAGGGCGCCGGGGAAGCTATCCATTTCCAGCCCTGCCGGGCAGTCGATTTCCACCTGGGTGTGCGTGCGCCGCAGTTTGGGCCGCAGGCTGGTAATCACCTCGTGCAGGTACTCGTTCAGGTCAAACGTACGGCGTGCCTCGCTGGTCTGGTCGACGGCTACCTGTTTGAAGCTATGGATCAGGTTGGCCGCACGTTCGGCATTGCTCAGTATCAGCGCGGACGATTCTTCGGCCGTCAGCAGGTAGTCCTGCAGATCGCTTTTCTTGATTTGCCCGCTGGAAAACTGGCTGACGACTTGTTGCGTGGACAGCGACAGGTGCGATGCGGCGGTCAGGGTAATGCCCACCGGGGTGTTGATTTCATGCGCTACCCCAGCCACCAGCCCGCCCAGCGAGGCCAGCTTTTCCGTGCGGATCAGTGTGTCCTGGGTGTCCAGCAGCTGCTGGTATGCACCTTCTGCACGCTCTTTTTCTTCCAGTGCGCACGATTCGGCATCGCGGCGGCGTACCAGTTCTTTGCTGACTTTCTGGGTGATGGCGTTCACCCCGTGTGCCAGCTCGGAGAACTCGGAAAACCGCGCCTCGGGCAGCTGGGTGCTTTCATTGCTTTCCAGCTGTGATGCCCGCAGCAGGGCAGCGTGCAGTTCTTTGATGGGCGAGAACACATAGCTGCGTAGCAGCAGCACCAGAATGATGGACAGGCTCACGGCGACCAGTAATGCCTGCATGCCCTGGCGTAATACTTCGTTTTCCAGCCGGTTATTGATGCGCGCACGCGAGAGGTAAACGGTGATGGCACCCAGGTTGTCGCGCTGCTGGTACAGCACCGGCAGTACCAGCGTTTCGTCACTCTTGATCTGCTCGTCTTTTTTCAGGTTCACCACACGGCCATCCGGCAGGTTCTGGCGGCCAAGGTACAAGCCGGCATCGCCTTCTACCCGCATGCCGACCACGGCGGCGGATTCCAGCTCCGCGTCCAGTGTCAGGCGAATGAACTCGTCGTCCAGCTGCCACACCCCGTGCGGCAACGACAGGGCCAGCCGCTGCTTCAGGCCGTCTTTCAGTGCCTGGTAGTCCTGCTCTTCCTGCGCCTGCGTACTGCGATAGGAGGCCAGCCCGGTCGCACCCAGCACCAGCAGCAGGGCGAACAGGATCCAGATCAGCAGTCTTGCCTTGATGCTATGCATGGCAGCGTTCCATTCATCGGGTGTCTATTTCATATTACGTCACGCTTTTATAGCTTTTATGCAGAATCGCGCGAGTCAGGGCAAGTGTTGTGGCGGACGTGTCCAAAATGCTGCAATGGCAACGCGGCCAACATGGTATTGAAATTGCCGCAAGCAGCCTTATCTAGCGTGTACCGTTGTTAACCTCACAGACAGACACTATGAGCGCACAGAAAGAAACCCTGGGTTTTCAGACCGAAGTCAAACAGCTTTTGAAGCTGATGATCCACTCCCTGTACTCCAACAAGGAGATCTTCCTGCGTGAGCTGGTATCCAACGCCAGCGACGCCGCTGACAAGCTGCGTTTCGAGGGCCTGAACAATGCGGCCCTGTTCGAGAGCGACCCGGAGCTGAAAATCCGCATCAGTGTGGATAGCGATGCCAAGACCATCACCATTGCCGACAACGGCATCGGCATGAGCCGTGACGAGGTGATTGCCAACATCGGCACCATTGCCAAATCCGGTACCAAAGCCTTCTTCGAGCAGCTGTCCGGCGACGCCAAAAAAGACGCCAACCTGATCGGCCAGTTTGGCGTGGGCTTTTACTCGGCCTTTATCGTGGCCGACAAGGTCACGCTGACGACCCGCCGTGCCGGAGCCGCCGCCAGCGAAGGCGTGCGTTGGGAATCGGCCGGTGAAGGCGACTTCACCCTGGAACAGGTAAACAAAGCCGACCGTGGCACCGAGATCGTGCTGCACCTGAAGGAAGGTAACGAGGAGTTCCTCAACGACTGGTCGCTCAAGCGCATCGTGCGTACCTACTCCGACCACATCTCTATTCCCATCGAGATGAAAAAGGGCAACAGCTACGGCGAAAACGGCGAAATCATCGTCAGCGATGACTTCGAAACCGTTAACGAAGCCTCGGCGCTGTGGGCCCGCAGCAAGAACGACATCACCGAAGAGCAGTACAAAGAATTCTACAAACACGTCGCCCACGACTTCACCGACCCGCTGGCCTGGAGCCACGCCCGCGTAGAAGGCCGCCAGGAGTACACCGAGCTGCTGTATATCCCGTCGCGCGCGCCGTTCGACATGTGGGACCGTGACCGCAAGCAAGGCGTGAAACTGTACGTGCGCCGCGTGTTCATCATGGAAGACAGCAACAAGCTGATGCCGCAGTACCTGCGCTTTGTCCGTGGCGTCATCGACAGCAACGACCTGCCGCTGAACGTATCGCGCGAGATTCTGCAGGAATCCAAAGACATCGACGCCATCCGCGCTGGCTGCGTGAAGAAAGTACTGGGCCTGCTGGACGACCTGGCGGCCAACCAGCCGGAGAAATACGCCGACTTCTGGAAAGAATTCGGCCAGGTGCTGAAAGAAGGCGTAGGCGAAGACTTTGGCAATAAAGACCGCATCGCCAAGCTGCTGCGCTTTGTGTCCACCGCGAGCGAAGGCGACGTGCCTGCCGTGTCGCTGGCCGAATACGTTGGCCGCATGAAAGAAGGCCAGGACAAGATCTATTTCATCACCGCCGACACGCTGTCTGCCGCGCGCAATAGCCCGCACCTGGAAGTGTTCAAGAAGAAGGGCGTGGAAGTGCTGCTGCTGACCGACCGCGTGGACGAGTGGGTAACCGGCTCGCTCACCGAGTTCGATGGCAAGAAGCTGCAGTCGGTGGCCAAAGGGGCGCTGGACCTGGGTGCACTGGAAGACGACGCCGACAAAGAAGCGCAGAAGCAAGTGGAAGAAGCCGCCAAGCCGGTGGTGGAGCTGGTACAGAAAGCGCTGGGCCAGCGCGTGAAGGACGTGCGCGCCACCGCCCGCCTGACCGACAGCCCGGCCTGCCTGGTGGTAGGCGAGCAGGACATGAGCGCCCACCTGGAGCGCATGCTGAAAGCTGCTGGCCAGCCGGTACCGGAAGGTGCCAAGCCCACGCTGGAAATCAACCCGGAGCACGTGCTGGTCAAACGTCTGGCCGCCGAGTCTGACGATGGCCGCCGCGAAGACCTGGCCAATGTGCTGTACGACCAGGCGCTGCTGGCCGAAGGCGGCAAGCTGGAAGACCCGGCTGCCTTCGTTAAACGCATCAACAAGCTGATGCTGGAACTATCGGCCTGAGCGTCATTGTTGGCCGCAAGCCGCCCGTTTGGGCGGCTTTTTGTTTTTGGGGGTACGGTAAAAGTACAGCTCTTACCCCGTGGTACCGGCGGTGTTTTATCGATTTTGTGGTGGTTTTCGTGGCCAAAGCCTGTCGTGCTTTGGTACTGTTACGGCCATGAAAATTACCCGCCACCTCCCCAAAGACGAGATCAAGGCGCTGCCGCCGTTTGCCGGTTTGCCGTTGTCGCAGATTACCCTGGTGCAGGACGAGGCCGGCCTGCAGGCCGCCGTTGCCGCCCTGCAGGCGCACAACGTACTGGGTTTCGATACCGAGTCGCGGCCAACCTTCCACAAGGGCCAGAAGCCTACCGGGCCGCACCTGGTGCAGCTGGCCAGCGCCGACCATGGCTGGCTGTTCCCGCTGGGCGAAGGCCCGATGCCGGCAGCGTTGGCCGCACTGCTGTCGCGCCCCGGCCTGACGCTGGCAGGCTTTGACCTGAGCTCGGACCGTGCCCACCTGAAAAACCGCTTTGGTGTCACCGACCTGAACCTGCTGGACCTGGGCAATTTGTTTCAGTGCGAGGACAAGCGCCTGACCATTGGTGCCGTGCAGGCGGTAGCCCAGCTGTTTGGCCAGTACTTTCGCAAGTCCAAAAAACAGTCCACGTCCAACTGGTCGCTGCGTGCGCTATCCGAGGCGCAGCAGCTGTACGCGGCCAACGATGCCTGGGTGGCTTGGCGCGTGTGGCAGGCGTTGCAGGGTACTTGACCTGCCGCGGTGCTGTGTTAGTCTGCCCGTCCCGCGCGTGGCGCGGGCTTGATCCCTGATTTTCCTGAGTATTTTCATGCTGTTTGAGCAACCCTGCGCCATTGTGGATCTGGAAACCACCGGTGGCCATATCACCCGCGACCGGGTAACCGAAGTGGGCGTTATCCTGGTGGATGGCGAGCGCGTGGAGCGCTTTGACTTTCTGGTGAACCCCGGGCAGACCATTCCAGCCTTCATCGAACAGATGACCGGCATCAGCAACGACATGGTGGCCAGCGCGCCGCCGTTTGCCGATATCGCCCCGGCGCTGCTGGAAAAGCTGCAAGGTCGGCTGTTTATTGCCCATAACGTGCGCTTTGACTACGGTTTTCTGAAGAACGAATTCAAGCGGGTAGGGCTGAGCTTTCGCAGCGATGTGCTGTGTACGGTGAAACTGTCGCGCCGCCTGTATCCGCAGCACTACAAGCACAACCTGGACAGCATCATCGCCCGTCACGGCATTGTGCTGGCCGAGCGCCACCGTGCGCTGGCCGACGCCGAGGCGGTGTACCAGTTTCTGCGCCAGACCACCGCCAGCCTGGGCCAGAGCGTGGTGGAGGACGCCGCGCGCGAGCTGATGGCGCTGCCGTCGGTGCCGCCGGGGCTGGACCCGGAGGTAGTAGACAACTTGCCCGACGTGCCGGGCGTGTATCTGTTCTACGACGAAAAACGCTTACCGCTCTACGTGGGCAAAAGCGTCAACCTGCGCACGCGCGTGCTGTCGCACTTTAGCGGCGACCACCGCCAGCACAAGGAAATGCGCATCAGCCAGGAAATCCGCCATGTGGAGTGGGTGGAAACCATCGGCGAGTTTGGCGCGCTGTTGCTGGAGCTGCAGCTGATCAAACAGAAAAAGCCGCTACACAACCAGCGCGGCCGGCTGGAGCAAGAACTGTGTACCTTGCAGCTGGCCGAGGGCGCGGATGGCTTTCTGCTGCCGCGCATCGTGTACGCGCGTGACGTGGACTTTGCCCGCCTGGATACCATCTATGGTTTGTTCCGCACGCAGAAAGAGGCCAAGAAGGCGCTAGGCGAGCTGTGCGAGGCTAATGGCCTGTGCCAGACCTGCCTGCATCTGGAAAAACGCGGCGCGCGCAAGGGCGCCTGCTTTGCCTACCAGATCGGCCGCTGCAAGGGGGCGTGTATCGGGCGCGAGGATGCGGCCAACCACAATATCCGTCTGTTGCACGCGCTGGCGAAGGTCAAGCTCAAAAGCTGGCCCTACGCGGGCATGATTGCGGTGCGCGAAACCGACCCGGTGAGCGGCGAGTGGGAAGAGCACCTGTTCGAACGCTGGTGTTATCTGGGGAGCCGCCGTAGCGAGCAGGCCGCCCCGCAGGGTACGCCGCGTTTTGATGTGGACACCTACAAGCTGCTGGCTGCCTTCATCAAAAAGCCGATGGAAAACACCGCGCTGCGTGAGCTGGCTTGAGCTGGCGGGCAGTACCAAGACAAACGCCACCGTCAAGGTGGCGTTTTGCATGGCTTGGGCGCAGCGTTTAGTCGTTGATGCTGGCCAGGCTGCGCAGCCTGGCTTCGATCAGGCGCGGGTTTTCGCCGTTGGCAATGGCCACGACCCCTTCCATCACCAGCTCTTTGCCGGTGCTTTCCAGGCGGATCAGGTGCTTGAGCTTGGTGGCCATCGGCAAGAACAGCAGGTTGGCCGCACCCACACCGTACACGGTCGCCACAAAGGCCACCGCAATGCCACCGCCCAGCTTGGACGGGTCGGACAGGTTTTCCATCACGTGAATCAGGCCCAGCACCGCGCCCAGGATACCCATGGTGGGCGAATAGCCACCAGCCGATTCCCAGATCTTGGCAGCCTGCTTGCGGCCGTGCTCGTGGCTGTCGATTTCCGTTTCCAGTACCTCGCGGATGCTTTGCGGTTCGCCGCCATCCACCAGCATCTGCAGGGCTTTCTTGTTGAACGGGTCTTTCTGGCTGTTAACGAAGCTTTCCAGCGCCAGCAGGCCACCACGGCGGCTGGTCTGGCTCCAGTTCACGATTTCGCGGATTTGCTTGTCGTATTCGAACGGCGGCGGGCTGAACACCCAGCGCACCATGCGCAGGCCGGTGACAAACTGCTTGGGCGTGCTTTGCAGCATGACCGCACTGGCGGTGCCGCCAATCACGATAAGAAATGCCGTGAGCTGCAGCAGTGAGCCCAGGTGGCCGCCTTCCAGCGCCTGGCCCGCCAGGATGGCGGTGAGCCCGCCCAGCACGGCAACAATACTGATCTTGTCCAAGTTTGGCTTTCGTTAAGGTTCAGGTCCACTCGCGCAGGCGGCTGCGCAGGCGGGTAATGGCCTGGCTGTGCAGCTGGCACACGCGCGATTCGGAAACGCCCAGCACGGCGCCGATTTCTTTCAGGTTCAGCTCTTGTTCGTAGTACAGGCTCATCACCAGCTGGTCGCGTTCTGGCAGTAGCTTGATGGCGTCTACCAGCGCGTTGCGAAAGGCATCGTCGCTGAGGACAGCCGAGGGCTCGATGCCATTTTCATCGGCAATATTGTCGATGCTGTGCGTGGCGTTGCCTTCGTCGTCCTGGAAGTCTTCAAAGTGCACCACGCCAATACCGCGACATTCCCCCAGCATGGCTTGGTATTCGTCCAGCGGCAGCTGCATGTGCTCGGCGATTTCGCTTTCGATGGGCGCCCGGCCCAGCTGCTGTTCCAGCTTGTGGATGGCGTCTTCGATCTGGCGGCTGTTGCGGCGGGTCTGGCGCGGCATCCAGTCTTCGCGGCGTAGCTCGTCCAGCATGGCGCCACGGATGCGCTGGCTGGCGAAGGTTTCAAACTGCACGCCCTGAGCCGGGTCAAACTGCTTGGCCGCCTCCATCAGGCCGATCACGCCTACCTGGATCAGGTCATTGATATCCACGCTGGCGGGCAGGCGCGCTACCAGCATGCTGGCCAGCTTTTTGACCAGCGGCGTGTATTGTTCGATCTGTATGGCCGGGCGGGTATCCGCCACTTGGGCGTAGGCCCGCATTTTGTGATGAGCTGCCATGTCAGGACCCTGTCAAGTCTGCAAGCGATTTGGTTGTCATGAGTAGGTGCTCCAGATAGCTACTGCGTGGCGCGCTCTGGTCGGGCGCGTGCCAGCGCGGCAGCATGTCGGCCAGCTGGTTATAGGCCAGCGCGGCCTCGCATTCGGCAAAAGCTTCTACGGTGGGGCGGCGCAGGGTCTGGCTTTTGCGCACCGTACTGTCGGCGGGGACAAAACCTACCCAGCGTAGTGCAACCGACAAGTAGTCACCGGCCACGCTGTTGAGGCGGTTGAACACAGCCTGGGCTTCTTCAAAGTCTTGTGCATGGTTGACCAGCACATTGAACCGGCGCCGGGCATAGTCTGCGGCCAACCTTTTCAGGCTGGCGTAGCCCTGGGTCAGGCTGTCGGCATCGGGGCTCAGGACCAGCACCAGATTATCGGCAATACAGGCGGGGGCCGGGTCGTCGCTGATATTGGGGCAGTCGATCAGCAGCACGCTGCTGTCAGCTTCTACCGAGGCAAACTCGTGTGCCAGCCGCCGCCACAGCCGTGGCGACAGGCGCGTGCGCTCTTCGCTACTGGCGGCCAGGTTGATCAGGTTCAGCCCGTAGCGGTTTGCCACCATCAGTTCGTTGATGCCGCCCAGGCTAATGGCCAGGCTGGCAAAAGTGCCGGTGGCGGGCAGGCCCAGGCGGCGTGCCTGCTGGTGGCCCGGCTGGTGTTCTATCAGCAGCGGGCGGCCACCGCGCAGGGCCAGGCTGGCGGCCAGCTCGCCCACCAGGGTACTGACGCCGCTGCCTTCGCCGCCGATAAAGGCAAAGCTGGGCGGGTAATCGGCTTGGGCACGCTGCAGACGCAGGCTGGAGGCTTGATCGCTCATGCTTACCCCAGCCAGCCGGATTGTGCGGCGTTCATGATGGCCATTTCATCCCCGGCGGGGTTGAAGGGCGAGTTGTTCTGTGCGGCACGCAGCGCGCGGTCTATCAGTAGCTCGGCGTGGGCCGCGTGGATGTCTTCCGGCACACGTTGGCCGTTGGTCACGTAAAACAGGCGCAGGCGGTTGCGGATGACCACATCCAGGCTGGGGCCCAGGGTGAGTGCTTCGTCAATCTTGGACACAATGGCACCGGTCAGGCCATCGCCTTTGTAGTGGCGCACCACGTCTTCCAGCGTGTGGCCGTCGGCATTGGCTGCCAGCAACAGCAGGCGCTGCACAGGGCGGCCGGCCTGGTTGAACATGTCCAGCTGGGTTTGTACCCTTGCGTCGCGCTGGCCCATGCCCACGGTGTCGATCAGTACCACTTTGCGCGGGGTGAGGTCGGCCAGGGTGAGCTGCAGGTCGCCTTCGTTCTGCACCGAAAACACCGGCACGCCCAGAATCTTGCCGTAGATGCGCAGCTGGTCTTGTGCGCCGATACGGTAGGTGTCGGTGGTAATCAGCGCCACGCTTTGCGCACCGTAGCGCATGGTGGCGCGTGCGGCCAACTTGGCTACCGTGGTGGTTTTCCCCACGCCGGTGGGGCCCACCAGGGCATAGATGCCGCCTGCCTCGATGGGGTCGTGCAGCGGGTCCATGCACTTGAGGTTGTGGATCAGCGCCGAACGCGCCCACTTTTGCGCCACGTCGCCGTCGTACTGCGGCGGCAGCTTTTGCGTGAGCTGGCGGATCAGCGCCGAGCTGAAGCCAGCGGTGAGCAGGTGGCGGAACAGCTCGGTGCGGTTGGGTGTGCGCTGCTCCATGTCGGACCAGGCAAAACCGGCTAGCTGGCTTTGCAGCAGGCTGCGCAGCTGCTTGATCTCGTCGCTGATCTGCTTGAGCTCTTGTGCCATTTGCTCGCGGTCCGGCTCGTCTTGCGCGGGCGCGGTGCGGCGCGGGTTGGCCGCAGCGGCGGGCTGTGCAGCGCTTTGCGGCGGCGGTGTGGTGCGGCGCGAGCTGGCTTGTACGTGCTCCAGAAAAGGTTGCGGCTGGTTGCGCGGCGGTTCTGGTGGCGGAGGCGGCGGTGGCGGGGCGGGTGGCTCCTCCAGTGGCTCTACCGGCATGGCATAGGTGCGCGCCAGCGCGCGGTTTACCGCGGGGCTGGCTGGCTGTTGCGGCGCCGGGCTGACCGGGGCCGGCTGTTGCGGCACATTACGCGGCGGCTTGGGCTGCGAGGGCGGGGTGAGGGTGGTGGCCAGCGCAGACACGTCTGCGTCGGCTACGGCCATGATCTCTACCCCGCCGCCCAACGTTGGACGGTTGGACAGGATCAACGCGTCAGCGCCAAGCTCTTCCCGAACCTGGCGCAGTGCATCGCGTGTGGTTTTGCCGTAGAACTTTCTGACGACCATCTATTAGCCTTTGCTCCCCCCAATCACCGCAATTATACGAATGGATTTGCTGTCTGGAATCTCATTATGCGAAATCACGCGCAGTTGTGGCAGTGCCCTGCGCAGAAAGCGTGCCAGTAGTGGTCGCAAACCCGGCGGTGTAAGCAAGACTGGATTGTAACCCTGATTTTCAACATTTTCTGTTTGCTGTGCGGCATTGGCCAATAGATTCTCTGCAAGGCCCGGCTCCAGCCCGCCGCCAGCCTTGCTATTGACTGCTTGTAGCAGGATACCTTCCAGTGAGGGTTCCAGCGTCATTAGCGGCAATTCCTGCTCGCCGGGGAACAGTTGCTGCACGATGGCACGCGATAGCGCGGTACGGACGGCGCTGGTCAGCTCGTCGATATCCTGGGTGATGGCGATGTGGTCGGCCAACGTTTCGATAATTGTGCGGAAGTCGCGCAGGTTGATGCCATCGGTCAGCAGCTGTTGCAGGACTTTTTGCAGTACGCCCACCGGAACCACTTTCGGTACCAGATCTTCGATGAGCTTCGGTGCTTCCTTGGCCACATGGTCGATCAGGGCTTGTACTTCCTCGCGGCCCAGCAGCTCGGCGGCGTGGGATTGCAGCAAGTTGGAGATATGCGTGGCGACCACGGTGCTGGCGTCCACCACGGTGTAACCCATGTTCTGCGCTTCGTCACGGCGGCCAGCTTCTATCCAGACGGCAGGCAGGCCAAAGGCCGGGTCGGTGGTGGCCATGCCTTGCAGCTCGCCGCTAACCTGGCCGGGGTTGATGGCCAGAAACTGGCCGATATACGCCTCGCCGGTGCCGATTTCTACGCCTTTGAGCAAGATGCGGTAAGCGTTGGGGCGGATTTCCAGGTTGTCGCGAATATGCACCGCAGGCACGAGAAAGCCCAGCTCCTGTGCCATTTTTTTGCGGATGCCGCGAATACGCCGTAACAGCTCGCCGTCCTGGTCGCGGTCTACCAGCGGTATCAGGCGGTAGCCTACCTCCAGCCCCAGGGCATCGACGGCTTGCACGTCTTTCCAGCTCACCTCGGCCAGTGGCTGTTCCATGATGGCGGGGGGCGGAGCGCTGCTGGCGGCCGGCGCGGCGGCTTTTTCGCTTGCCAGCTTGTCCAGCCACCAGGCGGTACCGGCCAGGGTGGCGGCAATCAGCAGGAAAGCCATGTGCGGCATATTGGGGATCATGCCCAGCAGGCCGATGACCGCGGCAGTCAGGTACAGCACGGTCGGGTTGGCAAACAGCTGGCCGACCAGCTGCTCGGACAGGCCTTTTTCGGTGCCGACCCGCGCGACCACCATACCGGCGGCGGTGGAGATGATCAGGGCAGGAATCTGGGCGACCAGGCCGTCACCGATGGTCAGCAGGGTGTAGGTTTCTGCGGCGTCGGCTACCGCCATATCGTGTTGCAGGATACCGATGATCAGGCCCCCCACGATGTTGATCACCATGATCAGGATGCCGGCCATGGCGTCGCCACGCACAAACTTGGAAGCACCGTCCATGGAGCCGAAGAAGTTGGCCTCTTCGGCAATCTTGGCGCGGCGGGTGCGCGCTTCTTCTTCGCCGATCAGGCCGGCGTTCAGGTCGGCGTCGATGGCCATTTGCTTGCCGGGCATGGCGTCCAGGGCAAAGCGTGCCGATACCTCGGCGATACGGCCGGCGCCTTTGGTGATCACCACAAAGTTGATGATGGTCAGGATGATGAACACCACGATACCGATGGTGATGTTGTCGCCGATCAGGAAGTGGGCAAACGATTCGATCACGGCACCGGCGGCTGCCGTACCGTTGTGGCCTTCCAGCAGGATGATGCGGCTACTGGCCACGTTCAGGGACAGCCGCAGCAGGGTGGTGATCAGCAATACGGTAGGAAACGAGGAGAATTCCAGCGGTTCACGCGTGTTGACGCCCACCATCAGCACAATGATGGAGATCGCGATATTGAACGTGAAAAAGATGTCCAGCAGCAGCGGCGGTAGCGGCAGCACCATCATGGACAGCACCAGGATGATCAGTACCGGGCCGGCCAGGGTGTTGATGTCGATCTTTTTCAGGAATTCCAGCAGCTTATCCATGCCTTATCAATAGTTTCAGGTGGGCGCAGTATGTTGAGTGTGTTTGGTTTCAGGGTCAAGCTCGGGGGGCACTTCCAGTTTTTCCGGGAAAACCGGGGAAATGCCGCCCTGCTGCTCATAGTGCTTGAGCTGGTGCACATACGCCAGTACCTGCGCGGCGGCGGTGTACAGTTTGTTGGGCACATCTTCGCCCAGCTCGACATTGAAATACAAAGCGCGGGCAAAAGGCGGCGCCCGCACCACCAGCACTTTGTGTTCGCGCCCCTTTTCGATGATCTTTTCGGCCATCTTCAAGGAGCCCTTGGCAATCAGCTTGGGCGCGGCCATGCCGTCTTCGTAGTGGATCGCCACCGCGTAATGCGTCGGGTTTGTCACGATCACATTGGCTTTGGGGATCTCCTGCATCATGCGCCGCCGTGCTGCTTCACGCTGCAGCTGGCGGATACGGCCTTTTACTTCGGGTGAGCCTTCTTGTTCTTTGTATTCCTGCTTCACCTCTTCTTTGGTCATGCGCAGGTTTTTGCTGTATTGCCATAGCTGGAAAGGCACATCCAGCAAGACCAGCACCAGCATGGCGCCCACCACGATCTGGAAGGTATGCTCCATCAGGCCGATAAGATGAATCTGCGCGCGGTCCAGCGGCATGCTGATCAGGCCAATCAGGTCGCCGCGCTCGCCCCAGATTACCCAGGTGGCGACGCCGCCGATCAGCAGGCTTTTCAATATGGCCTTCAAACCCTCGCTGGCGGCCTGTATGGAAAACAGCCGGGCGATGCCGCTGAGCGGGTTCAGCTTGCCAAAATTGGGCATGATGGCTTTGGTGGTGAAGTTCCAGCCGCCGATCAACAAGGGTGTCAGAGCGGCCACCAGAAACAGGCCGCCCAGTAAGGGGGCCATGGCCTGTAGCCCGTCTGTCAGGCTGGCGCGAAACTGCTCCAGGATAATGTCGGTACTCTTGGCGCGTGCAGCGTCAAAGCTTAGCCAGTCGTGCATCACTTTGAGCAGGTACTGGTAAATGCTTTCGCCCGTGGCCATCAGCAGGGCCAGCCCGGTTGCGGTAATGGCGAAGGTAGACAGTTCGCGCGAGCGGGGGACGTTACCCTCTTCGCGTGCCTGGTCTATCCGTCGCCCCGAGGGGGCTTCTGTTTTGTCTTCCTGATCGCTATCGGCCATGGTGCAGCGGCGTATCGGGTGAGTGGATCAAGCGGGCATGTTAGCGGATTGGCGCTTAGCTTGCTCTGACTTGCTGCAAGGTTGGCCGCATTGCAGGCCATGTGTAGAATGTTAAGGTTTCACCTATCTTTTTATCTATGCCATGAAACAGTACCTCGATCTGATGCGCCATGTGCTGGAGCACGGCACCGACAAGTCCGACCGCACCGGTACTGGCACCCGCTCGGTTTTCGGCTACCAGATGCGCTTTGACCTGGCCGACGGCTTTCCGCTGGTGACCACCAAAAAATGCCACCTGCGCTCCATCATTCACGAGCTGCTGTGGTTTTTGTCTGGCGATACCAATATCCGCTATCTGCAGGAAAACGGCGTGCGCATCTGGGACGAGTGGGCCGACGAAAACGGCGACCTCGGCCCGGTTTACGGCTACCAGTGGCGTAGCTGGCCGGCGCCCGATGGCCGCCATATCGACCAGATCAGCAACCTGCTGGACATGATCCGCCGCAACCCGGACTCGCGCCGGCTGATGGTGTCGGCGTGGAACCCGGCACTGGTAGACGAGATGGCGCTGCCACCTTGCCACAGCCTGTTCCAGTTCTACGTGGCCGACGGCAAGCTGTCGTGCCAGCTGTACCAGCGGTCGGCTGATATTTTCCTGGGTGTACCGTTCAATATTGCCAGCTATGCCTTGCTGACCCTGATGGTGGCCCAGGTATGCGGTCTGAAACCAGGCGAGTTCATCCACACCCTGGGCGATGCCCACCTGTACAGCAACCACCTGGAGCAGACCCGCCTGCAGCTCACGCGCGAGCCGCGCCCGCTGCCGGTGATGCGCATCAACCCGGCGGTAACCGACCTGTTTGCCTTCAAGTTCGAGGACTTCACGCTGGAAGGCTACGACCCGCACCCGCATATCAAAGCCGAGGTGGCCGTATGAGCCCGCGCATTACCCTGGTAGCGGCCATGGCGCGTGGCAATGTAATAGGTGTCGATAACACCTTGCCATGGCACCTGCCGGAAGACCTGAAGCATTTCAAGGCCGTGACGCTGGGCAAACCGGTGATCATGGGGCGCAAGACCTTTGACTCGATTGGCCGCCCCTTGCCGGGCAGGCTCAATATTGTGGTCAGCCGCCAGACAGACTGGCAGCACGCTGGCGTCACGGTCGCGCACTCGTTGCCGGAGGCCCTGGCGCTGGCAGGCGACGCGCCGGAGGTATGCATTATTGGCGGCGCCAATCTGTACGCGCAGGCGCTGCCGCTGGCGAATGCCATGGCGCTGACCCATATCGAGCTGGATGTGGCGGGCGATGCCTGCTTTCCCGCCTGGGCGCCCGCCGAGTGGGCGGTTACCCTGCACGAACCCCAGACCGGTGCCGGTGGGCTGCAGTACCGCTTTGCCGATTACCAGCGGCTGGCCCCGCCAGCGCGGTAGCTGGGCGCGAAGTGCCAAGAAAAAAGGGAGGCCGTGGCCTCCCTTTTTCATGCGGTGCAAGCCGCAGGCTTACTGGGCGAGTGCCTCGGCCGACGCTTGGGCCAGCAGGCTGTAGGCGCTGCCGAACTCGGGCACCATCTGGCGGATGGCCGCCTGGTCGCGGGCGATGATGGCTTTGAGCAGGCTGTCCAGAAAGGCGTGGGTACGGTCCAGCTGGCCTTTGCCGGCGCGCAGGATGGCGTACAGGCTGCGCTGTGCCTGCGGTAGCAGGTCGAACAGCGTTTGCTGGGTGTAGCGGTTACCGGCGTGCTGGTACAGCAGGCTGAGGAAGCTGACACCGGTGTGATAAAACGCCTCGGTATCGCCCTTGCGGTGCTGTTCGCCCAGCTCGGTCATGATTTCGATGAAACCGGCCAGGTCGTCGTTTTGCCAGTGCTGCGATAGCTGCACGGCCACTTGTTCCAGTAGCAGGAACCATAGCTCGAACAGCTCGCGTACATCGTCGCGGTTGATGCTGGACACAATCGCACCGCGGCGCGGGTAGATATCCACCAGATGACGGCGCTGCAGGATCAGCAGTGCTTCGCGTACGGAGCCACGGCTGACATCCAGCTCGGCCGCAATACGCAGCTCCTGCACGCGGGCACCGGGGGCGATGTCGCCAGAGACGATCTTGTTGCCCAGATACTGCGCAATTTGTTCGGTGAGTGAATCGTTAGCCTTGAAGCTCAAGTCGGCCTCCTGGTGGGGACTTATCGTTGTTTTATATTGTCCGGCAATCGGACTTTCGACAGATTCTAGCACTGCAGGGGCAGGGCGGGCTATGTAGCCGGTGCCTGTCTGTTTTGGCAGCCGCGATGGCAAGTGTTGTGTAAAGCCATCATTACGCAGCAAAAATCTGCAGCGGGGCTTGTGGTGTGTCAGGGAAAACCCGTACTATTCAAACGCTTGTTTAAGCAAGGCCGCGCGAGGAGATTCAGGGGCTAACACCACAATGTGGCTCGCAAGGTTTTTGTTTGGACAGCTGCTTCAAGAGTAATAGTGAATGCTATTGCGTGTTCCTTTGGGAACCTTGCAGGTACGACACGGGTGTTTGCCTCTCCCATTGCGGGGGAGGCATTTTTTTTGCCCGTATCTGGTGCCGGTAGGCTTATCCAGCGCTAGCGCTGCCGCTCGCGTTCGGCGGCAATCAGGTCGGATAGCAGGATGTTCAGCGCGTCGGTAGACATCCGCAGCTCCAGCAGCGACATGCCCAGCGACACGATCAGCAGCAGCAGGCTGACGCCAAAAATGTACTGCGCCGACTGCGGCCAACCGGTGTAGATCATGAACATGGCCACCACGCACAGAAACAGGCTCCCCACCCCCAGGCTCTGCATGCCTTTGATCAGCGCGATGCGGCGGCGCAGGTTGCCGATTTGCTGTACTAGCTTGTCGCTGGGGTGCTGCTGGTAGTCGTCGTACAGGCCGCGAATGATGCCGGCCAGCGCCAGGTAGCGGTTGGTATAAGCCAGCAGCAGCAGGGAAATAGCAGGGAACAACAGGGCGGGTGTGGTGAGGTTCAGCATGGTTACAGGGTTTCGTTGATGAGTACGTCGATGCCGTTGGGGGTGATGTCGTACAGGTCGATGATGTCGTCGCCACTCATGCGCACGCAGCCGCGCGAGGTGGGGGTGCCAAAGGCCACGTGGCTACCGGCACCGTGGATGTAAATGGCGCGGTCGTAGCTGTCTACCTCGCCGCCCTGGTTCAGGCCGGGCTCCTGGCCGCACAGCCACAGGATGCGCGTCAGTATCCAGTCTTTATTGGGGTACTCGGCGTGGAGCTGCGGCGTGTACAGCCAGGGGGTGACCTGGCGGCGGTAAATGATGGTGTCACGCGCGATGCCATCGCCGATACGCTCGCATACCTTGTGCCAGCCGCGCGGGGTCTGGTAGCTGTTGACCCGCTCGCCCACGCCTTTGCTGGCCGTGGAGATGACAAACTGTCGCACGGGGATACCGCGCTCGTCGTATAGCGCCAGGCGCTGGCTTTGTACGCCTACCTCGATCCACGGTGCACCGGGGGTGCGCGGGTTGGGTTTGAGCTGTACGGGCTGCAGCGGCTGGTTTTGCAGCTGTGCTACCAGCGGGTACTCGCTGGCAGCAGCCCAGCAGGGCAGGGCCAGCAACAGGGTGGCCAGCAAGGGTTTCATGGTGTGCCTCCCGGGCGACGATGGGCAAAGAAGCTGGCCAGCAGGTCTGCGCTTTCCTGCGCGGCGATACCACCGTCGATGGCGGTATGGCTATTGAGCTGGCGCAGGGCAAACAGGTCTACCACGCTGCCGGCCGCGCCGGTGCGTGCTTCGCGGGCGCCGTAAATCACGTGGTCCAGCCTGCTATGCAGTATGGCACCGCTGCACATGGCGCACGGCTCCAGCGTGACGTACAGCGTGCAGCCGGCCAGGCGGTAATTGCCCAGTGCCTGCGCGGCCTGGCGTAGCGCCACCATTTCGGCGTGTGCCGAGGGGTCGTGCCGGCTGATGGGCTGGTTATAGCCCTGGCCGATTATTTGCCCATCTTTTACCACCACCGCCCCGACGGGTACCTCGCCCGCGCTGGCTGCTTGCCGCGCCAGCGCCAGCGCTGCCTGCATATGCTGCTGCAGCTCTGCGGCGGCGGGTAGCGGCCGTACCGGGGCGTGGGCTGCCGCTGCCTGGCGCAGCGCCTGGCGGTCGTTATCGGTGAGTGCAGACCAGTGTACGCCGCGTGCGGCGGCTTCCAGCGCAAACAGCAGTTTGTCGGTAACCGTATGGCCGCTGGCTTTCAGCAGCAGGTAGGCACGCACGCTACCGCAGGCTAGCAGGGCAGCCTGGTCGGTGATGCCCAGTTCGGCCAGCCAGTGCAGGGCTTTGGGCGGCAGCGGGGGGGACGTAAGCATGGGGGTTCCATGAATGGCTTGCGGCCAACCTTGCCGCAAGACAGGGTTGGCCGCAAGGGGGCGCCGTGCAGCTCAGGCCAGGCGGCGGGTGGCGATCAGGTAGTTCACATCGGTGTCGCTGCCCAGGCTGTAAATGCGGGTGAGCGGGTTGTAGCTCATGCCGGACAGGGTATCGATGCCCAGGCCCGCGTTACGCGCCATGCGCGACAGCTCGGACGGCTTCAGGAAGCGGCCGTACTCGTGCGTGCCCTTGGGCAGCATGTTCAGCACGTATTCCGCTGCCAGCACCGCCAGCAGGTAGGACTTGGCGTTGCGGTTCAGGGTAGAGAAAAACACCCAGCCGCCCGGCTTCACCAGCTGCGCGCAGGCGCGTACCACGCTTTGCGGGTCCGGCACGTGTTCCAGCATTTCCATGCAGGTCACCACGTCAAAGCTGCCGGGGGCTTCGGCGGCCAGCTCTTCTACCGGCACGCAGCGGTAGCTCACGCTGACGCCGCTTTCCAGTCCGTGCAGCTGGGCCACTTTCAGCGACTTTTTCGCCAGGTCGATACCGGTGACGCTGGCGCCGCGTGCCGCCATGCTTTCGGCCAGAATGCCGCCGCCGCAGCCTACGTCCAGCACGGTTTTACCGGCCAGGCCGGCGTGGCTGTCGATAAAGTCCAGGCGCAGCGGGTTGATCTCGTGCAGCGGTTTGAACTCGCTGTCCATGTCCCACCACTTGTGGGCTATCTGGCTGAATTTATCCAGCTCCAGTTCGTCTACATTGCTCATTTCGTGTCCTGCTTATTTGGCCAGAATGCGCACGCGCCAGGCGTCGGCACGGGCTTTCAGGTCGGCTTCGTCCAGGGTGGTCAGCGTGCGCTCGCTCAGTACTTTACGGCCGTTTACCCAGACGTGGCTCACCTGCTCGCGGCCGGCGGCGTAGACAATGTGGGAAATCGGGTCAAAGCTTGGGCTGGTTTCGATCTGCGCCAGGTCGACGGCAATCAGGTCGGCCAGCTTGCCAACGGTCACGCTGCCTACCTTGTCGCCAATGTGCAGTGCGTTGGCACCCTGCTGGGTCGCCATGCGGATGGCGGTGGCGGCCGGTACGGCTACCGGGTTCAGCGTGCCTACCTTGGCCAGCAGCGCGCCCATGCGGGTTTCGCTCAGCATGTCCAGCTTGTTGTTGGAGGCGGCGCCGTCGGTGCCGATACCTACTGTCACGCCAGCATCCAGCAGCTTTTGTACCGGGGCGATGCCGGAGGCCAGCTTCATATTGCTGGTCGGGTTGTGGGCAATCGCTACACCACGCTCGGCGCACAGGGCGATCTCTTCATCGTTCAGGTGCACCATGTGCGCGGCGATCAGGCGCGGGCTCAGCATGCCCAGCTTGTCCAGGCGCGCCAGCGGGCGCACACCGTGCTCGGCTACGCCGCCGTTTACCTCGTCCTGGGTTTCGTGGATGTGGCAGTGGATCAGCATGTCGTGCTCGTCGGCCAGCGCCACCACCTTGCGGAAGGTGTCGTCGGACACGGTATACGGTGCATGCGGTGCCAGCGTGAAGGTAATCAGCTCGTTGCCCTGGTAGTTGGCCGCATCGGCCAGGCCCTTGGCAATGTAGTCGTCTGCGTTCTGGCCGTAGGCGGTGGGGAATTCCAGGATCGAGCAGCCTACAAAAGTACGCATGCCCGCTTGCAGGCCCGCGCGCGCCATGGCGTCGTGGAAGAAGTACATGTCGTTGATGGTGGTGGTGCCGCTGCGGAACATCTCGCCCATGGCCAGCAGCGCGCCGTCGAACACGAACTGGTCGCTGACGTGTTTGCCTTCGGCCGGCCAGATGTGGTTTTGCAGCCAGTCCATCAGCGCCTTGTCGTCGGCCATGCCGCGCAGCAGCGTCATGGCGCTGTGGCCGTGCAGGTTCACCAGACCCGGCATCAACACATGGTTATCCAGCATCACCCGTTCGGTGGCGTCGGCTGCCGCGATCTGCTCTGGCGACAGGATGGCGGCAATGCGGCCATCCTTGATACCCACAGCGTGGTTTTCCAGCACCACACCATCTTGCTCTACCGTAATAATCCAGCGGGCACAGAGCAATTGGTCGAAGCGATTGTTTTCCATGTGATATCTGCCTTTTATAAAGTTAGCCAAGGATTGTAGGCGGGCTGTTCGGCATTCGGCAACCGGCTATCCCTGTGTATACTATGCATACAGCGTCTTTGCACACCACGGCAAGAGCGCTTATTCTGTGTAAATAACTGATGAAACCAGCGGCAAAGTGCCCTGAGGGTAAACGACTCCATGAACCAGAAGCCAGACAACTTCGACAGCTACCTCATCGGTTCTCGTTTGTCTTTGCGGCAAGTTTTCCTGATGGCGCTCGTGCTGGGTTTGCTGATTCCGGCGGTCATCATCACCGTGCTGAGCTACAACCTGCAGCGCGAACGCATGGAAAACCAGCTGGCAGTGGACCAGAAGCGCCTGCTGGACATCGTGGCGCTGGGCATGCAGGAGCCGCTGTGGAACCTGAGCAGACAAGCCGGTGCCCCATTGGTTTCCTCGGTGATGGACGACACCCGCGTCATTTCCATCCGCGTGTCTGACACGCAGTCCAACACCGTTTTTCTGTCGACCCTGCGCAGCGAGCGCCGCATTGGCAGCGTGGCTTTCGTGCAGAAAGACGTGGTGTACCGCGGCGAGGCCATCGGCCAGGTCAGCATCGAGTTTGATACCGAACACCTGGCCATCGACCAGCGTAACCAGCTTAAAAACCTGTTGATGATCGTGGTCGCGCAGCTGCTGCTGTCCGTGCTGCTGATCATGACCATTCTGCATTCACGCTTTCTGCGCCCCATCCGCCAGCTGTCCGAGCAGGCTACACAGTTGGCCGCACTCAAGCTGGACGAGCCGTTTCACTGGGGCCGCCAGGACGAAATCGGCACCGTGGGCAAGCACCTGGAATGGATGCGTGCCGAGCTCAAACGCCTGATCGACGAGCTCAAGTCCAAAACCCTGGCGCTGGAAGCCGATATCGAACGCCGCCGCGAGGTAGAAGACGCGCTGCGCCGCTCGGAAAACAAATACCGCGAGCTGTTCTGGTCCAACCTGGACGGCATTGTGATCAGCTCGCTGGAAGGCCAGATCATCGACGCCAACCCGGCCTTCCTCAGCCTGCTGGGTTACAGCCTGGACCAGCTCAAGCTGCAAAACTTCTGGGGCCTGCTGGACCGCGAAAGCGAGCCGCAAGAGCGCTACAACCTGGACCACAAGGTGATGCGTTTCGGCTTCTGCGACGAATTCGAAGTGCAGTACATCAACCGCGTCGGCAACCCTATCCCGGTCAGCGTGAAAACCGTGGCCATGCGTGACGCCGCCGGCCGCATCACTGCCGTATGGCGCATGGTGCGCGACATCTCCGAGCGCCGCGCCGCCGAAGAGCGCATGCAGCTGGCCGCCAAGGTGTTCGAGAACACCGCCGAAGGCATCATGATTACCGACGCCGACGTGCTGATCCGCTCGGTGAACCGTGCCTTTACCGAAATCACCGGTTTCAGCCAGGACGAAGTGCTGGGCCAGCGCCCCACCGTGCTGACCTCTGGCCGCCACAGCAGCGAGTTCTACGAAGCCATGTGGAAAGAGCTGCGCGAAGAGGGCTTCTGGCAGGGCGAAGTATGGAACCGTCGCAAAAACGGCGAGGTGTACCCGGAATGGCTGGCCATCAACGTGGTGAAGAGCCCGGCAGGCGAGGTGACTCACTACGTGGCCATCTTCAGCGACCAGTCCGAGCGCAAAGCCGCCGACGAGCGCATCCAGTTCCTGGCCCACTTCGACGTACTGACCGGCCTGCCCAACCGTGGCCACCTGCAAGACCGTGCGCTGCTGGCTATCCAGAATGCCGTGCGCGACAACGGCAAGCTGGCCATCCTGCTGCTGGACCTGGACCGCTTCAAAACCGTCAACGAATCACTGGGCCACGCCGCCGGCGACATCCTGCTCAAGATGGCGTCCGAGCGCATTCGCAAGGTGCTGGGCACCGGCGAAGTGGTGGCGCGCCAGGGCGGCGACGAGTTCATCGTGCTGCTGCCGCTGATCAGCGATGCCGCTGTAGCTGCCCACGTGGCCGAACGCATCCTCACCGAATTCGGCATTCCGCTGGAGGTGTACAACCACACCCTGTCCATTAGCGGCAGTATCGGTATCAGTATCTTCCCGGACGACGGCCGCGACTTCGACACCCTGGTACGCAACGCCGATGCGGCCATGTACCACGCCAAGTCCAGCGGGCGTAACAACTACAAGTTCTACACCGCCGACCTGAACGCCCGTGCCCGCGAGATTCTGGCCATCGAAAGCCAGCTGCGCTACGCGGTAGAGCACAACGAATTCATCCTGCACTACCAGCCACAGGTCGACATTGCCAGCGGCAAGATCATTGGTGCCGAAGCGCTGATCCGCTGGAACCACCCGTCGCTGGGCCTGCTGGGGCCGATACACTTCATCGACGTAGCCGAAGAGCGCGGCTTTATCGTGCAGATCGGCAACTGGGTTATTCGCGAAGCCTGCCGCCAGATTGCCGCCTGGCACGCAGCCGGCCTGCCGCTGGTGACCGTGGGGGTGAACCTGTCGGCGCTGCAGTTCCGCCACCAGGACCTGGTGCAGGTGCTGAGCAACGCGCTGGCCGCCTACCAGCTGCCGGGTAGCTGCCTGGACGTGGAAGTGACCGAAAGCGTGATCATGGACGACATGGAGGCCACCATCCAGACCATCCGCGCCATCCAGTCCATGGGCATCCGCATGTCCATTGACGACTTCGGCACCGGCTACTCCAGCCTGTCCTACCTCAAGCGCTTCAAGGCCGACAAGCTCAAGATCGACCGCTCCTTCGTGCGCGACATCCCGGACGACCAGGACGACACCGCCATTACCCGTGCCATCATCAACATGGCCAAGAACCTGAACATGCAAGTGGTGGCCGAAGGCGTGGAAACCATCGAGCAATGGTCGTTCCTGGAAGAGCACGGCTGCGACCAGGTGCAAGGCTACCTGCTCGCCAAGCCCATGGCCGCCGAGCTGGTAGAGCCCCTGCTGCGGCAAGAAACCCTGCGCCCGCCGGTATAGCGTGTCGTGCGGCCAACTACCCGGCTACGGCCGGGTTTTTTCATGCCCGGCAGGCGCCAGCTGGCCGCATGGTTACACAAACTAAACAGTGGCAGATTTGATAGCTTGCCCTGTTCAAATTAGAATTCGAGCCATTAACCTAATTCGAGACCTGTTCAGTGAACGCACCGACCTCTCTTCGCGACCTCCCGCAAGGCAAACTTTTCCGCCAGGGCGACGTATTCGTGCTGTTTGGCGAGCTGTTCGGCCGTGGTTACGCCAACGGCCTGATCAACGAAGCCCGCGCCGCCGGCATGACCATCATCGGCCTGACCGTAGGCCGACGCGAAGCCGATAACAGCCTGCGCCCGCTGAATGCCGAAGAGCTGGCCGAAGCCGAAGCCCGCATCGGCGGCAAGGTGATCAACGTGCCGCTGATGGCCGGTTTCGACCTGGACGCCCCGGCTGGCGAACCCACCCCCACCGAGCTGCTGTCGGTACTGACCCTGAAAAACTGGCAGGACGAAAAGCTGGACTGGGCGCAGATCGAACGCTGCCGCGAAGCCGGCGTAGCCCGCTTCAAAAACAGCGTAGCCGAAGTGATGGCCCAGCTGGAGCCGCTGGTCGCCGACGGCAGCAATGTGTTCTTTGCCCACACCATGGCAGGTGGCATCCCCAAGGTGAAAGTGTTCCTGGCCATTGCCAACCGCATCTACAAAGGCCGTGGCGACCGCTTCATGTCGTCGCGTGCGCTGCTGGATAGCGACCTGGGCAAGCTGATCCTGATGAACTTCGACGAAGTCACCGCCAACACCTTCCAGTACCTGATCGACGGCAGCGCCGCGCTGCGCCAGCGCCTGGAAGCCACCGGCGGCCAGGTACGCTATACCGCCTACGGCTACCACGGCACCGAGATCCTGATCGACGGCCAGTACCAGTGGCAGACCTACACCAACTACACCCAGGGCGGCGCCAAAAAACGCCTGGAAGACCACGCCCGCACCGCGTGGCAGCAGGGCGTGAAGGCCACCGTGTTCAACTGCCCGGAAATCCGCACCAACTCGTCCGACATCTTTGTGGGCGTGGAGCTGTCGCTGTTCCCGCTGCTCAAAGCCCTGCGCCAGGAAGCCCCGGGCGCATGGACCGAGGCACAATGGGCCGCCTGCCACGCGCTGCTGCAAGACGGCTACAGCATTGAAGACCTGCTGGCGCAGATCGAAGCCTACAACACCGACGCCACCATGCTGGCCTTCCGCGACTTTGCCGCCTGGCCCATGGACAACTCCCCGGCGCTGGCCGACGTGATGATCGGCACCTCCGACGACATCACCAGCAAGCACAAAGAGCGCAGCGCACTGGTTACCGACCACCTCAGCGCCCTGGTGCTGGAAGGCACCGGCCCGCTGATGTTCGGCGAAGCGGCCAACCCTGCCGGCCCGGTGCTGTGGCTGAACCACGACATCATCGCCAAACAGCTGGCCAAGCTGCACGGCTAAGCGGTTTGCTGTAACACGGCAAAGCAAAACCCCGGTCTACTGACCGGGGTTTTTTCATGGGCGTAACGGGATTTGGCTGGCAGCGTTAGCATCAAATCTGGTACTTACCGGCTGGCCAAGCTTGTTGGGCGTGCCCGAGCGCACAACAGCGTGGAAACGCCCATCATACTCACCCCGCGCCAACTTTGCGGGCCGGACGGCGCGCCCGGCAGCGGTCGCGTGCCGCCCGTTATGCAGTCCTTTTCAGTGCAACAGCACCATAGCCGCCACGCCGGTAAAGCCCGTCAGCAGCGCAATACCCAGCAGCAACAGGCCGCGCAGCAACACGCCACGCGCCAGCACCGGGTGTTCGCTCACCGCCGCCAGCGCCAGCAACACAAAGCTCGCCGCCCACAAGTAATACGCGCCGTGCAGCCGCAGGCTGGGTAGCAGCGTCACCAGCGGCCGTATCAACATCACGTTATGCACCGCCACAGCCAGCAACAGCAGCAGCGCGCCCAGGCCGCTAGTTGGCCGCAGTAGCTGCCGCAGGCGGCGCAGCTCGGCCAGCATCAGCCCGTTACTGAGCACCCCCAGCCATAGCCAGGGGGTGCTTAGCAAGGTCAGCGGCAGCCACGCCGCCAGCAGCAGCGTGCCACTGGCCAGCAGCTGGATACCCAGCAGCGTATCGCCGTGCGGCGAAATCGCCGCCGGCCACAGCAGGCTGGCCAGCCACAGGGCCAGCGCGGCCAGGCGAAGCGCTTGCGTCATTGGTATGCACCGTCAAAGGAACGCCGACAGCATACGCGATGGCACTGCGGTTGGCAGGTGGTTGGAAGGACGGGGAGGAGGGCGCAGTTGGCCGCATGGAATGGCAAGGAGATGCTACGGCAGACAGCTTCCGAACGTTGCAGTGCTACCACGCTGGAAGAAGAAGGGTTGGACCCACGTGTGAACGAACAGCCGCTGGTACGCCACCCGTCCAGGATGCCTGCAAGCCAAGTGGACATTGGCCTTGAGCAAAATGTCAGCTTGCATTTTCGGGCTCCCACCGCTGGTAGGCAAGCAGGGCCAACGGTGCGATTGGCTGTGGCCGGGGCCGGACCACGTGCTGCTCGTCAAGGCCCCAGGGTGCCACGAAATCTGCAATGACCTCCGTAGCTGCGCACGAGCAGCTTTCTCGAGCGGCACGTGACGGCTCTCCGTCGTACTCGAAGCGGATGCGAACCACATGGTTAGCCGCATCCAGCTCAGCAGACGCCGCACGAAGCGACGGATGGACTTCGCCAAGAAGTCCACGGGCTAGGGAGGGGATGAGCACGTTACGTTCCATGCGGATAAAGCCTAACGTAAGGGTGGGAATACTTACAGCTAGTAGATTCTATGTTGGCGCACAAGCTTTTCCGACAAGATTGGGGTCATAAGGAACGCCCGGATAAGCTAACGGCGCATCCGGGCTTGATTGTTTTGGCACTGTCACTTGGTCATCTGACAGGATGCGGCCAACCTTGGGTATCTGGCTGTTCCCCGGATGCGGCTGCGCCTTATCCGGGCTACTTGCTGTGTACTTTCAGGCATTGGCAACCCCAATAGCTTGTAAAGCAATGATAAATGCGCATATCATGCTTGGTTGTACACACAGATAAGCCAAATATACACCTGCAGAGGTGTATATTTCACGTTGGGCAACACCATAAATGGCTGAGTCACGTCAAATCTCAGAAGGTATTCTCTTGGCGGCAGCGTCCGCTCTCTCCTACGGTATCGCATTCGCGTATCAAAGCGGCTACGCATCGTATTTCGGAATACCGCCGCTCCTGCTGACACCGACCATAGGCACTGTATTGAAAGCCGCTGGAGCAGTGGGGCTGGCGTTCCTATCCTTCTGGAACATAGCAAACGGCATATGGCCATTTGCTCCACGTGGTGAGTCTGCGCATCATAAAGTCATCCGTAGGCTGCTTGCCATCACGCTTATCGCGGGCCTCGTCGCTTTTAACCTTCTTGATGGTTGGCGTGCCTGGATAGCCCTCGCCTCAGTCGTGAGCTTTTTCGCGTTCTTCGAGCTTGCCTTTCCCTTGATAGTGCATCGCAAAGTCGTTGGTTACGAAAACAAGCTTCTCGCGCAAAAAGACCTAGAGCGGAATAGTCAAAAATACACGCTTACCGAAAAGGCTGCAGGAGTTATGGGTGAGAGCGGTCTCCGCCTAGCAGCGGCCGCGCTTCTCCTACTGCTATTGGCAAACATAGTTGGCAATAACGCAGCGCGAAACCAGGAAGAATTTTACGTTGTGGCAACCCCGCCCAACGCGGTGGTCCTCTCCATGGAAAACAACATTCTCATTTTGGGAACCTACGACCCAAAGACGATGACCCTAAGCGGTACATACCTCATTGAGCAACTTTCAGACTCCCACCATTGGTCGCTGGAAAAGCAGCGCATTGGGAAACTGAAAGAACCACCAAAACCGCAGGTCACCGCAAAGACGCAATGAGCTTGTTGCCCAACCCGGCAGTCGAGCGGACCTGCGCGAAAGGCCGCGCAGGCCGCTCACTTCTACGTTAAGCCTCAGATGGAAACAATTTCGCGTGCGTCGTCCCATGAATTGGAAGTCCTTGCCGGTCGAACAGTAGACGCAGTGTTCCAAGACGATGGCTACTGGCACCTATTTATTGCGTTCCGCTGCACAGACGGAAAATCGATTGTCTTCTGCACGGAAGATGTGGGTATTGCCAGGTACTTTGAAGTCTTCCCGGTTAAGGTCACGATCGAACCAACTGAGTGTCGGGCTTGGCGACTATTGAGCGAAGCTGAGACGATCCGAGAGGCAGTTCCATTGTTTCGAGAAGAGTGGCTCGAGCCCTCTGACCCGCACCCCGAACATGTCGGTAGCTCACCGCACTATGTTCATCACGTCGGCCGCGGGCCGGCGTCAACCAATGCAATTCGAAAAGTCATTGTGCAAGCTGGCGTTAAGTTGTGTTTCGATTCCGCAGGTTCAGCATTGATCTACGCTTCGAGCACAGCGCCATTCAATGTTGAAGTTGCGATCACACAAACCGAAGTGGAGTACGCCCTTGCGGATTTCAATGCGGCTTAGGCTTAACCCTTCGTTGTAGCCGACCAAAGCCAGCTTCGCTGTCTCGGTCGGCTGAACTCGAACGTTAGGTTGCTTGCCTACCCGGTGCGGCCTGAACTCAAACGTTGGGAGGCAAGGAGCGAAAGCTGATGGACGTGAGTGACCGAGATCGTAAGAAGGCTTGGAAGTTGCAACAGCGGAGGCTGGCTCAGGACGCATTTCCAATCGCCGATGCTCTGCTGAAGTCGCTGTTCGAGGCTGTGGATGCACAAGTCGAGAACTCGTGCTGCGACCACGCATTGCGATTCACTCAGCCCGTAGCCCGGATAAGCTAACGGCGCATCCGGGGTTGATTGTCTTGGTGCGGTCACTTGGTCATCAGACAGAATGCGGCCAACCTTGGGTATCCGGCTGTTCCCCGGATGCGGCTGCGCCTTATCCGGGCTACTTGTTACTTTTCGCTGCGAGTAGGTGGTTTGCCGCAGCAGAATCTGGGCACGAAAAACCCCGCGTCGCACGGGGCGACGCGGGGTTGGGCAGTTGCCTGTGTGAAACGCTTAGGCTTCGTGGCGCATCTGCGGGAACAGGATGACGTCGCGGATGGACGGGGCGTCGGTCAGCAGCATTACCAGGCGGTCGATGCCGATGCCGCAGCCGCCGGTTGGTGGCAGGCCGTATTCCATGGCGCGGATGTAGTCGGCGTCGAAGTGCATGGCTTCGTCGTCGCCGGCGTCTTTCTGGGCTACCTGGGACAGGAAGCGGTTGGCCTGGTCTTCCGGGTCGTTCAGCTCGGAGTAGCCGTTGGCGTGTTCGCGGCCCACGATGAACAGCTCGAAGCGCTCGGTGATGTTGGCGTCGGCGTCGGAGCCGCGTGCCAGTGGGGACACTTCCACCGGGTAGTCGATGATGAAGGTCGGGTTCCACAGCAGGCTTTCCGCACATTCTTCAAACAGGGCCAGCTGCAGGCTGCCCAGGCCAGGTGCCGGTGGCAGCTTGCCGCCCAGGCGCTTGATCTCGGCGGCGACCCATTCGGCGTCGGCCAGCTGTTCGTTGGTGTATTGCGGGTTGTAGTGCTGGATGGCGCCCACGATGGTGAAGCGGTCAAACGGCTTGCCCAGGTCGACTTCTTTGCCACCGTAGGTCACGGTGGTGCTGCCGGTGGCGGTGATGGCGCATTGGCGGATGATGTTTTCGGTCATCTCCATCATGCGCTGGTAGTCGCTGTAGGCTTCGTAGAATTCGATCATGGTGAACTCGGGGTTGTGGCGTGTGCTCATCCCCTCGTTACGGAAGTTACGGTTGATTTCGAACACGCGCTCCAGGCCGCCTACCACCAGGCGTTTCAGGTACAGCTCGGGGGCGATGCGCAGGTACAGCGGCATGTCCAGGGCGTTGTGGTGGGTGACAAACGGTTTGGCTGCGGCGCCGCCCGGGATGGGGTGCATCATCGGGGTTTCTACTTCCAGGTAGCCTTGGCTTACCATCACGTCGCGCACGGTTTGTACGATCTTGGAGCGCTTGATGAAGGTGCTGCGGCTCTCTTCGCTCATGATGAGGTCAACGTAGCGCTGGCGGTATTTTTGTTCCTGGTCGGTCATGCCGTGGAATTTGTCCGGCAGCGGGCGCAGCGATTTGGACAGCAGGCGCAGCTCGGATACGTTGACCGACAGCTCGCCTTTGTTGGTTTTGAACAGGGTGCCTTTGGCGGACAGGATATCGCCCATGTCCCAGTGTTTGAAGGCGGCGTGGATGTCGGCGCCGACGCCCTGGTCGTTGATGTACAGCTGAATCTGGCCGGCAACGTCTTGCAGGGTGGCGAAGCTGGCTTTGCCCATCACGCGCTTGAGCATCATGCGGCCGGCTACGGCTACCTGGATGTTCAGCGGCTCGAGCTCTTCTTTGCTTTTGTCGTTGTAGGCGGCGTGCAGGTCACCGCTGAGGTGTTCGCGCTTGAAGTCGTTGGGGAAGGCAACACCGGCTTCGCGGATGGCTTTCAGTTTTTCACGGCGCTCGGCCATGATGTGGTTTTCGTCGTGCTGCTGCAGGCTGGATTCTTGTTCCGACATGGGGGATCTCCGTTAATGTAAAAGGTTGGCCGCAGTCTTGCGGCCAACCTTGGGTATGGCTTACACGCCTTGTTTCAGGCTGGCTTCGATAAAGCCGTCGAGGTCGCCGTCCATGACGGCTTTGATGTTGCCTACCTCGTAGCTGGTGCGCAGATCCTTGATGCGCGACTGGTCGAATACGTAGGAGCGGATCTGGTGGCCCCAGCCTACGTCGGTCTTGCTGTCTTCCAGCGATTGCTTGGCTTCGTTACGCAGTTTCAGTTCGCGTTCGTACAGCTTGGCACGCAGCATCTGCCAGGCTTCGTCACGGTTGCGGTGCTGCGAACGGTCGTTCTGGCACTGCACCACAATGCCGGTCGGGGCGTGGGTCAGGCGTACGGCGGAGTCGGTTTTGTTGATGTGCTGGCCGCCGGCACCGCTGGCGCGGTAGGTGTCGGTACGCACATCGGCCGGGTTGATGGTGATCTCGAAGCTGTCGTCTACTTCCGGGTACACAAACACGGAGCAGAACGAGGTGTGGCGGCGCGCGTTGGAGTCGAACGGCGACACGCGCACCAGGCGGTGTACGCCTACTTCGGTACGCAGCAGGCCGTAGGCGTATTCGCCTTCGATCTTGATGGTGGCGCTGCTGATACCAGCCACTTCGCCTTCGGATTCTTCCAGGATCTCTACCTTGAAGCCCTTGCGTTCGGCGTAGCGCACGTACATGCGCAGCAGCATGCCTGCCCAGTCCTGGGCTTCGGTACCGCCGGCGCCGGCCTGGATGTCCAGGAAGCAGTTGTTCGGGTCCATCGGGTCGTGGAACATGCGGCGGAATTCCAGCTTGGCCAGCTTTTCTTCCACGCTGTCCAGGTCGGCTTTTACCGCCAGGATGGTGTCGTCGTCTTCTTCGGCTTTGCCCATTTCAAACAGCTCGCCGCAGTCGGCCAGGGTGTTGGCGATGCCTTCGATCACCAGTACCACGTCTTCCAGCTGCTTGCGTTCACGGCCGAGTTCTTGTGCCTTTTTGGGGTCGTTCCAGATATCGGGGTCTTCGGTGAGGCGGCTTACTTCTTCCAGACGGTCTTTTTTACCGTCGTAGTCAAAGATACCCCCGGATATCGGTGTTGCGGGTAGTCAGATCGTCGATCTGAGCCTGAATTTGATTGAGTACTTCAGCTTCAATCATGGTATTGCGACCTCCAAAAAGAGCAATATAAACAAGATGACAGGGTATTTCAGTAAAGACAAAAAGCGCACCTTGCGGTGCGCTTTGGGCTGAATAGCTCGCTTGTTAACCCAGCAGGTGGGCTACGCCAGCGCGTTCTTCTTCCAGCTCGTTCAGGGTAACGTTGATGCAGCTACGGCTGAATTCGTCGATTTCCAGGCCTTGTACGATGGTGTACTGGCCGTTTTCGCAGGTTACCGGGAAGCCGAACATCACGTCTTTCGGAATGCCGTAGGAACCGTCGGACGGGATACCCATGGTAACCCACTTGCCGTTGGTGCCCAGTACCCAGTCGCGGATGTGGTCGATGGCAGCGTTGGCCGCAGAGGCAGCAGACGACAGGCCACGGGCTTCGATGATGGCAGCGCCACGTTTGCCTACGGTAGGCAGGAACACGTCGCGGTTCCATTCGTGGTCGTTGATCATGTCTTTTACCGACTCGCCGTTGATGGTGGCGTAGCGGTAGTCAGCGTACATGGTCGGGGAGTGGTTGCCCCATACGGCCAGCTTCTCGATGTCGGCCACGGCTTTGCCGGTTTTGGCGGCAATTTGCGACAGCGCGCGGTTGTGGTCCAGGCGCAACATGGCGGTGAAGTTGTTCGGGTTCAGGTCCGGTGCCGACTTCATGGCGATGTAGGCGTTGGTGTTGGCCGGGTTGCCGACAACCAGAACTTTTACGTTGCGGTCT
Organism: Vogesella perlucida; assembly: GCF_979366545.1. Classification (NCBI taxonomy): domain Bacteria; kingdom Pseudomonadati; phylum Pseudomonadota; class Betaproteobacteria; order Neisseriales; family Chromobacteriaceae; genus Vogesella; species Vogesella perlucida. The sequence goes on along the minus strand of NZ_CEETRO010000001.1, from coordinate 479,066 downwards.
GCCACTTTGTTCAGGGCGGCGCCTTGTACGGTGAAGATTTCGGCGTTGGCGGTGAGCAGGTCTTTGCGTTCCATGCCTTTGCTGCGTGGGCGTGCGCCTACCAGCAGGGCAACTTGTACATCCTTGAAAGCCACTTCCGGGTCATCGGTAGCGACCATGCCGGCCAGCAGCGGGAAGGCGCAGTCTTCCAGCTCCATCATCACGCCTTTTACAGCGGTTTGTGCCTGTGGCAGGTCCAGCAGCTGCAGAATGACCGGCTGGTCTTTACCCAGCATTTCGCCACTGGCAATGCGGAACAACAGGCTGTAACCAATCTGACCGGCTGCACCAGTAACGGCAACGCGAACGGGGGCTTTCATCGATGTACTCTCCTTTGGACTTGGCGATGGATGCGTAGCGCATGCTCTTCCTTGCGCATGCTGCTTTGCAATACTGGCTTCGAGTGTAGCACGCCAAGTCCGGTTTGTGGGTATCAAGGCGGGTGGTGCGGCGCAGCAAGATTTACTCTTGTCTTGTGTCTTATATAAGACTAACCTTTACGCTTGATTTATTTGATGTTAAAAAGAACACATGCACGCAAAATCGCTACATCGGTTACCGCTTTACCAGCAGGTAAAGCTGCAGGTGCTAGAACGTATTGCCGAGGGGGAGTGGGCCAGTAATGAGCTGCTACCCAGCGAGTGGGATCTGGCAGACCAGTTTGCGGTAAGCCAGGGCACGGTACGCAAGGCTTTGACCGAGCTGGTCAACGACGGTGTGCTATACCGCCAGCAGGGCAGGGGTACCTTTGTGTCGGCCCCGCTGGATGATTGGGCAGGCCTCGCGATGGTGTCGCCCGGTTTGCTGGCAGAAAAGCCGGATCGCTTGCTGCGCGAGTTTCTGGGGGTCAGCCGGGTACATGCGCACGAGGAGTTGGCCGCGGCCATGGGTTTGCGCCGCAGTGCGCCCTTGCACCGCATACGCATGCTGTGGCGCATGCAGGGGCAGGTGGTGGCGCTGGACGATGTGATGCTGCCCGTTGAGCGCTTTGATGCCATCGATACCCGCTGGCTGCGCCAGATGCCTGGTGTGTGGTCGCTGTTGCAGCAGCACTTTGGTGTGCGCTTGCGGGTACAGGCAGAGCAGTGGCGCGCGATTCTGCCGGGGCGTGAAGAAATGCAGTTGTTGTCCGTAGCTGATGGTGTGCCGCTGTTGCAGTATCTGAGACTGTCTTGCGATATGCAGGGCGTGCCGGTTGAGTGGCGCGAGCGCTGGTGCGTGACGGACAAATTCGGCCTGATACGTCAGGGAAATCCCTGATTTGCGGGCCATTTAGCTGGTCAGATGGTCTTGGTCTGGCTGTTTGGCGTCCGCAGCAGGGCGCGGTTTTGATAGAATCTCAGGGACATGTTGCACCTGCAGCATTGGTTCAACATGTTTTGATGGGTGGGAGTGCCGTGCTGGCTCCCGTTCCGATGGCCCCTGCAACCATGGTGGGGGCCGGGTATAACCACTTGGTACATGCACATCCAAGGAAGCTCTATGCAGAAGCAACGACCTAAGCACTTAGATCTGGGCAAGATCAGGCTGCCTCTTCCGGGCATCGTCTCGATCCTGCACCGAATCAGCGGTGTGGCACTGTTTTTCTCGCTGCCACTCCTGATCTATCTTCTGAGCGGTTCGCTCAGTTCCGCAGAAACCTTCGACAGCTATCGCGCCGTAGTTGCCCATCCCCTGATGAAACTGATCCTGATCGGCTTCCTCTGGGCATTCCTGCATCACGCACTGGCCGGCATCCGTTTCCTGCTGCTCGATATCCATAAAGGTCTGGAACTGCAGACCGCCCGCGCTACTGCCAAGCTGGTGCTGGTAGTCAGCCTGTCTCTGACTGTGATTCTGGGGGCCATCCTATGGTAAACCGCAACGTCGTTGGTGCTCACTACGGCCTGCGCGACTGGATCATGCAGCGTGTGACTGCCGTGATCATGCTGGCTTACACCGTCATGCTGGTGCTGTTCCTGCTGGCCATGCCGGCTGGCTACGAAGGCTGGAAAGCCCTGTTTAGCCTGACCTGGGTAAAGGTTCTGACCCAAACTACCCTGCTGGCGCTGTTCTTGCACGCCTGGGTAGGTATTCGTGACCTGTGGATGGACTACATCAAGCCGGTAGGCCTTCGCCTGACCCTGCACTCCGTAACTGCAGTGTGGCTGGTGTCCTGTTTTATTTATTCGCTTAAGGTTGTCTGGGGGCTGTAATGACTGTACCCGTTCGTCGATTTGATGCAGTAATTGTTGGCGGCGGTGGCGCAGGTATGCGTGCTGCCCTGCAACTGTCCGAGTCCGGCCTGAAAACTGCCGTACTTTCCAAAGTATTCCCTACCCGTTCGCACACCGTTGCTGCTCAAGGTGGTATCTCCGCCTCGCTGGGTAACGTGCAGGAAGACCGTTGGGAATGGCATATGTACGACACCGTAAAAGGGTCGGACTGGCTGGGCGACCAGGATGCCATCGAATTCATGTGCCGCAAGGCGCCGGAAGCCGTGATCGAACTGGAACACTTCGGTATGCCGTTCGACCGTCTGGAAAACGGCAAGATCTACCAGCGTCCGTTTGGCGGCCATACCCAGAACAACGGCGAAAGCCCGGTGCAGCGCGCCTGTGCCGCAGCCGACCGTACCGGCCACGCCATGCTGCACACGCTGTACCAGCGTAACGTGCGCGCCAACACCCAGTTCTTTGTCGAGTGGATGGCACTGGACCTGATCCGTGACGAAGCTGGCGATGTGGTGGGTGTGACTGCCCTGGAAATGGAAACCGGCGAGGTTTACATCTTCCACGCGAAAGCCGTGCTGTTTGCTACCGGCGGTGCCGGCCGTATCTACGCCGCTTCCACCAACGCCTTCATCAACACCGGTGATGGCCTGGGTATGTGCGTTCGCGCAGGTATCCCGCTGGAAGACATGGAATTCTGGCAATTCCACCCAACCGGCGTAGCCGGTGCCGGCGTACTGATTACCGAAGGTGTGCGTGGCGAAGGCGGTATCCTGCTGAACGCCAACGGCGAGCGCTTCATGGAGCGCTACGCACCAAACCTGAAAGATCTGGCCCCACGTGACTTCGTGGCCCGCTCCATGGAGCAGGAAGTGCTGGAAGGCCGTGGTTGCGGCCCGAACAAGGACTATGTGCTGCTGAAGCTGGACCATCTGGGCCCGGATATCATCAAACAGCGCCTGCCTGGCATTCGCGAGATCGCCATCAAGTTTGCCGGCGTAGACCCGATCAAGGAACCGATTCCGGTTATCCCGACCTGCCACTACATGATGGGCGGTATTCCGACCAACTACCGTGGCGAAGTGGTGATCCCGCAAGGCGACAACCCGGAAGCCCGCGTAAATGGCTTCTATGCCGCTGGCGAATGCGCCTGCGCCTCCGTGCACGGTGCCAACCGTCTGGGTACAAACTCCCTGCTGGACCTGGTGGTATTCGGCAAATCGGCCGGCGACAGCATGGTCGAGTTCATCCGCAACGAAATGCCTAACTGGAAACCGCTGCCGGCCAACGCCGCAGAGCGTTCCCTGGCCCGTATCAGCCGCCTGGACAACCAGACCAACGGCGAAGACGTGACCGAAGTACGTACCGCCATGCAGCGTACCGTTCAGGCGCGTGCTGCCGTGTTCCGTAACTCGGAAAACCTGGCACTGGGCGTGAAGGAAATCCAGGAAGTGGCCGAGCGTGTAAAACGCATCCAGATCAAGGACAAGTCCAAAGTCTTCAACACCGCACGTGTCGAGGCGCTGGAGCTGGAAAACCTGATCGAAGTGGCTGTCGCTACCCTGATCTCCGCCGAAGCGCGTAAAGAGTCCCGTGGCGCCCACGCCCACGCCGACTTCCAGCAGCGCGACGACGATGTATGGATGAAGCACACCCTGTACTACGGCGATGACCGTCGCCTGACCTACAAGCCCGTGCACACCAAACCGTTGTCGGTGGATTACATCCCGCCGAAAGAGCGTACTTTCTAAGCGGCGACCAGGAGATCAAGATGACCAAAGCCCGTTTTTCCATTTACCGCTACGATCCGGACAAGGACGCCAAGCCGTACATGCAGGATTACGAGATCGAGCTGGGCCCGAACGACGTAAAACTGCTGGACGTGATCGTCAAGCTCAAAGCCATGGACGACACCCTGTCGTTCCGTCGCTCCTGCCGCGAAGGTATCTGTGGCTCTGACGCCATGAACATCAACGGCAAGAACGGTCTGGCCTGCGTCACCAACTGGGCTGACCTGAAACAGCCTATCGAGCTGCGCCCGCTGCCTGGCCTGCCGGTTATCCGCGACCTGATCGTGGACATGACCCAGTTCTTCAAGCAGTACCACTCGATCAAGCCTTACGTGATCAACGACACGCCACCGCCAGAGCGCGAGCGCCTGCAATCGCCGGAGGACCGTCTGGAGCTGGATGGCCTGTACGAGTGCATTCTGTGCGCCTGTTGCTCTACTTCCTGCCCGTCTTTCTGGTGGAACCCGGACAAATTCGTTGGCCCGGCCGGCCTGCTGGCTGCCTACCGCTTTATCGCGGATACCCGCGATCTGGCGACCAACGAGCGTCTGGACAACCTGGAAGACCCGTATCGCCTGTTCCGTTGCCACACCATCATGAACTGCGTGGATGTGTGCCCGAAAGGTCTGAACCCGACCAAGGCAATCGGCAAGATCAAAGACATGATGGTTAAGCGTGCCGTATGACCGACATCGATCCGGTTGAAATAAAACGGATCCGCTGGCGCTCGCGCCGTGGTTTGCTGGAACTGGACATTGTGCTGGAGCGTTTTCTGGCTAATGGCTTCGACCAGCTCACCATGGCCGAGCTTGCCGCGTACAGGAAGTGCCTGGAGCTGGGCGATAACGACTTCCTGGACTACGTAAACGGCAAGGCGGAAGTAGACGATCCCGAGTTGGCACACATCATCGGGATTTTGCGGGCGGTTTAAAGCCTGCAAGCAGCAAAACAAATTACAACGACCACAAACTGAACTGGGAGTATTGCTGTGGAAAACAATCGTAAAGTGACGCTCACCTACAACGACGGTAAAGACAATCTGGAGATGCCGGTACTGAAAGGTACCCTGGGTCCGGACGTAGTCGATATCCGTTCGTTCTCCAAAACCGGTATGTTCACCTTTGACCCCGGCTTCCTGGCTACCGCCAGCTGCGAGTCGCAAATCACCTTTATCGATGGTGACCTGGGTCAGCTGTACTACCGTGGTTACCCGATCGAACAGTTGGCCGAGAAGAGCGACTACCTGGAAGTGTGCTACCTGCTGCTGAACGGCGAACTGCCTACCGCAGAAGAGCGCAAGGTATTCGAGCGCGGCATCATGCGTCACAACATGCTGCACGACCAGCTGATGAGCCTGTTCAAAGGCTTCCGTCGTGATGCACACCCGATGGCTGTGATGGTGGGTGTGGTTGGCGCGCTGTCTGCCTTCTACCACGACTCGCTGGACATCAATAACCCGGAACACCGCAAGATCTCGGCACACCGCCTGATCGCCAAGCTGCCGAACATTGCCGCCCAGGCGTACCGCTACAACAAGGGTCTGCCGTTCTCCTACCCGAAAAACGGCCTGACCTACGCCGAGAACTTCCTGCACATGATGTTCTCTACCCCGTGCGAAGAGTACAAGGTGAACAAGACCCTGGCCCTGGCCCTGGATCGCATCTTCACCCTGCACGCCGACCACGAGCAGAACGCGTCTACTTCTACCGTACGTCTGGCTGGCTCCTCCGGTGCCAACCCGTTCGCATGTATCGCCGCCGGTATCGCCTGCCTGTGGGGCCCGTCCCACGGTGGCGCGAACGAGGCTGTGCTGAAGATGCTGGACGAAATCGGTTCGGTAGAAAACGTACCGGCGTTCATGGAAGGCGTGAAGAACAAGACCCACAAACTGATGGGTTTTGGTCACCGCGTGTACAAGAACATGGACCCGCGCGCAGCCATCATGAAAGAGACCTGCGACGAAGTGCTGAACGAGCTGGGCCTGCACAACGATCCGAAGTTCAAACTGGCCATGGCGCTGGAAAAAATCGCCCTGGAAGACCCGTACTTCATCGAGCGCAAGCTGTACCCGAACGTAGACTTCTACTCCGGTATCGTGCTGTCGGCTATCGGTATTCCGGTATCCATGTTCACCCCGATCTTTGCCTTGGCACGTACCGTGGGCTGGATCTCCCACTGGGCTGAAATGATTGCCGACCCGGCAATGAAGATCGGCCGTCCGCGTCAGCTGTACACCGGTGCCCAGCGCCGCGACTACATCCCGCAGGATCAGCGTTAATCGCTAGCAAAAGGTTGGCCGCTATGCGGCCAACCTTTTTGCGGTGAAGAGCGTTCTGTCAAAAAGAGGCGTGTGTGACGCCGTGTCCACACAGCTCTTTTTGTCAAAACGGTTTTTGCAAAGCAGCAACGCAGACAAAAGGGTCGAATAATGATGCAATCCATGTACAGTCATTCCCACCTGTTTGGTGGAAATGCACCGTTCATCGAGGAACTGTACGAACAGTATCTCGCTGATCCGAACGTGGTTCCGGCGGAATGGCGGGATTACTTCGATAAGCTGGCAATGGCACCGGGTGCGGCAGAGCGCGACGTAGCGCATCAGCCTATCCAGGAGTCGTTCATCCAGCTGGCCAAGAAGCCGCTGGCTGGCCAGCGCAGCAGCGATGTGGCCAACTGGGAGTCCATGCAAAAGCAGGTAGGCGTACTGAAGCTGATTTCGGCTTGGCGCGTACTGGGTTCCCGCCAGGCTAACCTGGACCCGCTCAAGCGTATGGACCAGGCGACCATGCGTGAGCTGGACCCGGCTCAACATGGCCTGTCCGATGCCGATATGGCTGTGCAGTTCAATGTAGGCTCGCTGGTTGCCCCGCAAAAGCTGCCACTGTCCGACATTCTCGCCCGTCTGAAACAGACCTACGGCGGCAATGTGGGCGTGGAATACATGCACATCACCACCTCTGAAGAAAAACACTGGGTACAGAAGCGCTTTGAAGGCGACCTGTCCACCCCGCGTTACAACGCAGAGAAAAAACAACGCATCCTGAAGCAGATCACTGCTGCAGAAACACTGGAACGCTACCTGCATACCCGCTATGTAGGCCAGAAGCGCTTCTCGCTGGAAGGTGGCGAATCCGCCATCGCCGCACTGGACCACCTGATCCAGAACGGTAGCGCCTACGGCGTAGAAGAGCTGATCATCGGCATGGCCCACCGTGGCCGCCTGAACGTGCTGGTGAACACCCTGGGCAAGCTGCCACGTGACCTGTTTGCCGAGTTCGAAGGCAAGGCAGCGCAAGAGCTGGCCTCGGGCGACGTGAAGTACCACATGGGCTTCTCGTCCGATATTCCTACCGCCAACGGCCCGATGCACGTATCGCTGGCGTTTAACCCGTCCCACCTCGAAATCGTGAACCCGGTAGTAGAAGGTTCCGTGCGCGCCCGCCAGGAGCGCCGCAACGACGTGGAAGGCAAATCGGTGGTGCCGCTGCTGATTCACGGTGACTCCGCGTTTGCCGGCCTGGGCGTGAACCAGGGCACCTTCAACCTGTCGCAAACCCGTGGCTATCGTACCGGCGGTACCATCCACCTGGTGATCAACAACCAGGTAGGCTTTACCACCTCCGACACCCGCGACATGCGTTCCACCCTGTACTGTACCGACGTGGCCAAGATGATCGAAGCACCGATCTTCCACGTGAACGGTGACGATCCGGAAGCCGTCTGCTACGTGATGCAGGCAGCGCTGGAATACCGCATGCAGTTCAAGAAGGACGTGGTTATCGACCTGGTGTGCTACCGCAAACTGGGCCACAACGAAGGCGACGATCCGTTCCTGACCCAGCCGATGATGTACAAGCGCATCGCCAAGCACGCCGGTGTGCGCGCCATGTACGCCCAGCGTTTGGTCGCCGAAGGTGTACTGAAGGCCGAAGCCGCTGACGACCTGATTCGTGCCTACCGTGATGCGCTGGACAAGGGCGAGCACGTCGAGCAGACCGTGCTGTCCAACTACCGTCGCGAACACGCGCTGGACTGGAGCCAGTATCAGGGTACCCACTGGGCACACCCTACCGATACCAGCCTGCAGCAAGCCGACGTACAGCGTCTGGCAGAGAAGTTCACCCACGTACCGGCCGACTTCAAGCCGCACCCTACCGTGAAGCGCGTTATCGAAGCCCGCCAGGCCATGGCGCGCGGCGAGCAGCCGCTGGACTGGGGTATGGCAGAAACCCTGGCCTACGCCAGCCTGGTGACCAACGGCTACGCCGTACGCATCTCCGGTGAAGACTCGGGCCGCGGCACCTTCTCGCACCGTCATGCAGTACTGCACGACCAGAACCGTGAAAAGTGGGACCAAGGCACCTACATCCCGCTGGCCAATATGAGCGAAAACCAGGCCGACTTCCGTGTGATCGACTCGATCCTGAACGAAGAAGCGGTACTGGCTTACGAGTATGGCTATGCGTGCTCCGCCCCGGACCAGCTGGTCATCTGGGAAGCCCAGTTCGGCGACTTCGCCAACGGTGCCCAAGTGGCCATTGACCAGTTCATCTCCTCTGGCGAAACCAAGTGGGGCCGTCTGTGCGGCCTGACTACCATCCTGCCGCACGGCTACGATGGCCAAGGCCCGGAGCACTCCTCCGCGCGTCTGGAACGCTGGCTGCAGCTGTGCGCCGAGCACAATATGCAGATCGTGATGCCGTCCGAAGCTGCGCAGATGTTCCACATGCTGCGTCGCCAGGTACTGCGCCCGTATCGCAAGCCGCTGGTGATCTTCCTGTCCAAGCGCCTGCTGCGCTACAAAGACTCGATGAGCCCGATCGAAACCATCACCCAGGGCTCTTTCCGCCCGGTGATCGGCGATGCCAGCATCCAGGACCCGAAAAAGGTGAAGCGCGTGCTGCTGTGCGCTGGCCAGGTGTACTACGACCTGGTCAACGGCCGCAAAGAGCGTGGCATGGAAGAAGACGTGGCCATCATCCGTATCGAACAGCTGTATCCATTCCCGACCGAGCTGCTGCAAGCCGAACTGGCGCAGTTCTCGCACGTGAAAGAGCTGCTGTGGGTACAGGAAGAGCCGCGTAACCAGGGTGCCTGGTATCAGATCCGCCACCGCCTGGAAGGCCTGCTGCAAGCCAAGCAGACGCTGGAGTTTGCCGGTCGTCCGTCGTCGGCCTCCCCAGCCGTGGGCTATATGAGCAAGCACGTTGCCCAGCTCAAGTCCTTCGTCGAAGAAGCGTTTTCGCTCAACAAATAACACCTGCACAAAAGAACGGGGCGGCAGCAAGCCGCCCCACAACGGAGAAGAACAATGGCCATTATCGAAGTCAAAGTCCCCCAGCTCCCGGAATCCGTGTCCGAAGCCACCCTGATGACCTGGCACAAGCAAGTCGGCCAGGCTGTTGCCCGCGATGAAAACCTGATCGATCTGGAAACAGACAAAGTGGTACTGGAACTGCCAGCCCCACTGGCAGGCGTGATCGTGAAAATCATCGAGCAGGATGGCGCTACCGTGACCTCCGGCCAGCTGATTGCCCACATCGATACCGAAGCCACCGCAGGTGCGTCTGCACCTGCTGCTGCAGCGCCAGCTGCTGCCCCGGCTGCCGCCCCGGTACAAGCTGCTGCTACCGGCGGCGCTGCCATGCCTTCCGCTGCCAAACTGGCCGCCGAAACCGGCGTGAACCTGGCTGATGTAGCCGGTACCGGCCGTGATGGCCGCATCCTGAAAGAAGACGTAGCCGCTGCCAAACCGGCTGCTGCGCCGGCCCAGTCCGGCCCGGTGATCGCCGCTGCCGCACCGTCCGCTGGCGTGGCCCTGGCGTCCACCCCGGCTGTCAACGCTGCCGCGCTGACTTCCGGTCGCCCGGAGCAGAGCGTGCCGATGTCCCGCCTGCGCCAGCGCGTCGCCGAGCGCCTGGTAATGTCGCAGCAAACCAACGCGATTCTGACCACTTTCAACGAAGTGAACATGAAGCCGCTGATGGACCTGCGCAACAAATACAAAGACAAGTTCGAAAAAGAGCACGGCGTGAAGCTGGGCTTCATGGGCTTCTTTGTGAAAGCCGCCGTTGCCGCACTGAAGAAATACCCGATCGTGAACGCGTCGGTAGATGGCAACAACATCATCTATCACGGCTACTTCGATATCGGCGTGGCAGTAGGCAGCCCGCGTGGCCTGGTGGTGCCGGTTATCCGTAACGCCGACCAGCTGTCGCTGGCCGACATCGAAAAACAGATCGCCGACTTCGGCAAGCGCGCCCAGGAAGGCAAGCTGACCGTTGACGAGCTGACTGGCGGTACCTACACCATCTCCAACGGCGGTACCTTCGGCTCCATGATGTCCACCCCGATCATCAACCCGCCGCAATCCGCCATTCTGGGCATGCACGCTACCAAAGAGCGCGCTGTGGTAGAAAACGGCCAGGTTGTGGTACGCCCGATGATGTATCTGGCGCAGTCCTACGACCACCGCATCATCGACGGCCGCGAAGCCGTGCTGTCGCTGGTTGCCATCAAGGACGCCATCGAAGATCCGGCTCGCCTGATCCTGGATCTGTAATCACCGCAGGCGGGGGCTGGCGCAGCCTGTCATCCGCCATTCACGACGAACTGGCAAGCTGGCCGCATGCGGCCAACTTGCTACAGGATAGAGAACACCATGTCCCAACAATTCGACGTAGTAGTGATCGGCGGCGGCCCTGGCGGCTATGTAGCTGCCATTCGTGCAGCCCAGCTGGGCTTCAATACCGCTTGCGTAGACGCTACTAAAAACCCGGAAGGCAAACCTTCGCTGGGTGGTACCTGCCTGAACGTAGGCTGCATCCCGTCCAAAGCCCTGCTGCAGTCGTCGGAAAACTTCCACGCCGTACAGCACGACTTTGCCAAGCACGGTATCAGCGTAGAAGGCGCGCAGATGGACGTGGCCAAAATGCTGGCCCGCAAGAACGACATCATCACCAAGAACGCCGGTGGTATCAGCTTCCTGTTCAAAAAGAACAAGGTCGCCAACATCCACGGTCTGGCCACGCTGAAAGCCCGCCAGAACGAAAAATGGGTGATCGAGGTTGCCGATAACGGCGCCGTGGTGGATACGCTGGAAGCTACCCACGTCATCATCGCTACCGGCTCCAGCCCGCGCCAGCTGCCTGGCCTGGCTACCGACAACCAGATCGTACTGGACAACGAAGGCGCGCTGGCGCTGACCGCTGTACCGGCACGCCTGGGCGTGATCGGTGCCGGTGTGATCGGCCTGGAAATGGGTTCGGTATGGAAGCGCCTGGGCGCCGACGTCACCATTCTGGAAGCCGCACCGACTTTCCTGGGCGCTGCCGACCAGCAAATCGCCAAGGAAGCCTTCAAGACCCTCACCAAAGACACCGGCCTGGATATCAAGCTGGGCGTGAAAATTGGCGAGATCACCAAGGCTGACAACGGCGTGGTGGTGAACTACGAGCTGAACGGCGAAGCCGTGAAAGCCGAGTTCGACAAGCTGATCGTGTCCATCGGCCGCGTGCCGAACACCCAGGGCCTGGGTGGTGCCAACGTGAACCTGCAAATGGACGACCGCGGTTTCATCGTGGTAGACGACCACTGCCACACCAACCTGCCAAACGTATGGGCGATTGGTGATGTGGTGCGCGGCCCGATGCTGGCGCACAAAGCGTCGGAAGAGGGCGTGGCCGTGGCCGAGCGTATCGCCGGCCAGAAGCCGCACGTAGACTTTGGCGTGATTCCGTGGGTGATCTACACCAGCCCGGAAATCGCTTGGGTCGGCAAGACCGAAGAGCAGCTGAAGGCAGAAGGCATCGAGTACAAGAAAGGCACCTCCGGTTTTGCGGCCAACGGCCGTGCGCTGGGTCTGGGCCAGGCACAAGGTACCGTGAAGATCCTGGCGTGCGCCAAGACCGACCGTATCCTGGGCTTGCACATGATCGGCCCGATGGTGTCCGAGCTGGTGACCGAAGGCGTGGTATCCATGGAATTCAAAGCCGCCAGCGAAGACCTGGCACGCATTGTCCATGCCCACCCGAGCCTGTCCGAAGTGGTACACGAAGCCGCCCTGGCCGCTGACAAGCGCGCCCTGCACGGCTAAAAGAACAGGCAGCAGGCAGGGCACTTTCAGGGTAAAGTGCCGGCCCGCTGCCTCTATGGTTTTGTTGCCGATATCGATAGAACACACTGCTTGTAGTCCAGGCGGTACAATCGCGACATCTCAGGCATAGCAAGGTTGGCCGCAAAGCCAGCCAACTATCCACCCGAAAGGAAACTTAATGAACCTGCACGAATACCAAGCGAAAGAGCTGTTGGCCAAATACGGCCTGCCGGTGCAAAAAGGCATTCTGGCCACCACACCGGAAGAAGCCGCTGCTGCCTACGACCAGTTGGGCGGTAAATTTGCCGTTGTAAAAGCCCAGGTCCACGCTGGTGGCCGCGGCAAAGCCGGTGGCGTAAAAGTGGTGAAAACCCGCGAAGAAGCTGCCGAAGTAGCCAAAACCCTGATCGGTACCAACCTGGTAACCTATCAGACCGACGCAGCCGGCCAGCCGGTAAACAGCGTGCTGGTATGTGAAGACATGTACCCGGTACAGCGCGAACTGTACCTGGGCGCCGTGGTAGATCGCGGTTCCCAGCGCGTGGTATTCATGGTGTCCACCGAAGGCGGCGTGGAGATCGAAAAAGTAGCCGAAGAAACTCCGGAAAAGATCATCAAGATCGAAGTGGACCCGCTGGTAGGCATGCAGCCGTTCCAGACCCGCGACGCGGCCTTCGCCCTGGGCCTGTCCGGTTCGCAGATCGCTGCGTTCAGCAAACTGATGCTGGGTGCTTACAACGCTTTCGTTGAAAACGACTTTGCCCTGTTCGAAGTGAACCCGCTGGCACTGCGCGAAAACGGCGAACTGGCTTGCGTAGACGGCAAGATCAACCTGGACTCCAACGCCCTGTACCGTCACCCGGCCCTGCTGGCCCAACGCGACAAGTCGCAGGAAAACGAACGCGAAGTGAAAGCTTCCGAGTTCGACCTGAACTACGTAGCGCTGGAAGGCAACATCGGCTGCATGGTGAACGGCGCCGGTCTGGCCATGGCTACCATGGACATCATCAAGCTGAAGGGCGGTCAACCGGCCAACTTCCTGGACGTGGGCGGCGGCGCAACCAAAGAGCGCGTGATCGAAGCGTTCAAGCTGATTCTGGCTGATACCTCGGTACAAGGCGTGCTGATCAACATCTTCGGCGGCATCGTACGCTGCGACATGATCGCCGAAGCGATTATCGCTGCCGTTAAAGAAGTGAACGTGACCGTACCGGTAGTTGTGCGCCTGGAAGGCAACAACGCCGAGCTGGGTGCCAAGATCCTGGACGATTCCGGTCTGAAACTGACCTCCGCCCAGGGCCTGAACGACGCAGCCGAGAAGATCGTTGCTGCTGTTGCCGCCCTGTAATCACCTGCACCGCATAAGGATTTCAAAATGAGCGTATTGGTAAACAAAGATACGAAAGTGCTGGTGCAAGGCTTCACCGGCAAAAACGGTACTTTCCACGCCGAACAGGCGCTGAAAGTAGGCACCAAGGTGGTTGGCGGTGTTACCCCGGGCAAAGGTGGCAGCGAGCACCTGGGCCTGCCGGTGTTCAACACCATGAAAGACGCTGTACGTGAAACCCAGGCTGACGCTTCGGTGATCTACGTACCTGCAGCTTTCGCCAAGGATTCCATCCTGGAAGCGGTAGAAAGCGGCGTTAAGCTGATCGTGTGCATCACCGAAGGCGTGCCTACCCTGGACATGCTGTACGTGAAAAAAGCCGTAGACGAAGCCGGCATCCGCCTGATCGGCCCGAACTGCCCAGGTATCATCACCCCGGGCGAGTGCAAGATCGGCATCATGCCGTGGCACATCCACAACCCGGGCCGCATCGGTATCGTGTCCCGTTCCGGCACCCTGACTTACGAAGCTGTGGCACAAACCACTGCGCTGGGTCTGGGCCAGTCCACTTGCATCGGTATCGGCGGCGACCCTATCCCGGGTACCAGCCACATCGACGCGCTGCGTCTGTTCCAGGATGACCCGGATACCGACGCGATCGTGATGATCGGTGAAATCGGTGGCTCCGCAGAAGAAGAAGCTGCCGAGTTTGCCAAACAGTACGTGACCAAGCCGGTGGTAGGTTACATCGCTGGTGTGACTGCACCAAAAGGCAAACGCATGGGCCACGCTGGCGCCATCATCTCTGGCGGCAAAGGTACTGCCGAAGAGAAGTTCAAGGCTTTCGAGCGTGCAGGCATCGCCTACACCCGCAGCCCGGCCGAAATCGGCAAGACCATGTTCGAACTGCTGAAAAGCAAGGGCATGATCTAAGCTTTCTGCCTCGCCAGAACAGCACAACGCCACCGCATGCGGTGGCGTTTTTTATTGCCTGCGGCCAACCTCTACGGCTGATACCACAGGTTTTTGCGCTCTAGCGGCGTTTCTGGCGGCAGCAAGGGGTTGGCCAGGTGAATGATCTGGCGTTTGTCCAGCTGCAGGGCGCGCAGGGTACTGCCGTTGTGCTGCTGGAACAGCGTGTCGAAGCTGCCGTCGCTGATGGCCAGCTCCAGCCCCTGGCGGATCATCTGCGCCAGCTTCGGGCGGTTGGGGGTGACAAAAAAGTAAAACGCGGTAGGGTAGTGCAGCAGGATGTGCTGGTCTATTTCCAGGCGCAGATCGGCATGCGTGCGCTGTTCGTTCTGGATCTCGATGACACTGCGGGGAAAGTAGTCAAAGCGGTGTTTGGCCAGCATGGTGAACAGCGGCTCGTAGTCCGGCGTGCTAACTACCGGCAGGCCGGCGGCTTGCAGGATGGTGGTGTCCGGCCAGTCGTGTTCCTGGCCGGCAGTAAACCTGGCCAGGGTTTTCAGGCTGTTCACCTCGGCCAGCAGGTGGGCTTTGCCTGGAGGCAACAGGGCGACCCGCCAGCCTATCAGGCCCTTGTACAGCGGGATGCGGATGGGGAGCAGCAGGCGTTCGCGCTCGCGGTTGGTCATAGTCCACATCACATCGATGCGGCTCTGTTTGCGTTGCAGCTCCATGATGGCCCTGCCTTGTACCATGGCCGGGCCAGGGCGCAGCAGGCAGGTGGCACCCGCTTTGCCACAAGCCAGTTTCAGCAGGGACAGCATGTAGTGCAGCTGCGGGTCGCCCTTCGTGGGCAGGATGGGGTAGTTGATCAGTACCGGGTTGGCGTGGCAGCTTGCCCCGATGAGCAGGCCTAGCAAAAACAGTTTAAGGCGGGCTGGCATGGTGGCTATCCAGTAGCAGTTCACGGGTCAGGGTGATCCAGGCCCGGGCTGCGTGGGAAAGATAGCTGTCTTTCTTCCAGATCAGGCCGATGTGCCAGATGATGCGCTCATCATCAATGGGGATCACGTCGAAGCGGTGCGGCTCCAGCTGGCTGGCAATGGCTTGGGGCAGCAGGGCAATGCCCAGTCTAGCTTCCACCATGGCAACGATAAAATCCCAGTGTGCGCTGCGTCCGGCAATGTTGATGTTTTTTCCCATCATGCGGAAAGCATCGCTGATGCGTGTGGTGAGCGAGAAGTCCTCGGGGTAAAACACGATGGGCTGGTCGGCCACGTCGGGCAGGGTCAGCATGGCGCGGCCATGCCAGGGGCTGCCGGCCGGGGCCACCAGGCACAAGCGGTCGCGTACCAGGCTTAGGCTGTTGAAGATGTGGTGGTCTACCGGTAGCACGGCCGCGCCGATTTCCAGGTTGCCCGAGCGGATGCTGCTTTCAATCGCCAGGGCGCCGTCTTCCACCATTTTCAGCTCTACGCCGGGGTAACGGTCGCGAAACGCCCCCACCACCGGGGCAAAGAAAGCACCACCAGCCATGGGCGGCAGGCCCACCACCAGCTCGCCACGGGCTAGCGAGGCCAGGTCAGCCAGCGCGTTTTTCAGGCGCAGCTGCGCGGCCAGCACGTCTTGCCCGCGCAGGTAGACTACCCGCCCGGCGTCGGTCAGCTGAAAGCTTTTGCCTTCGCGTATCAACAGTGGCGTGCCCAGTTCGTCTTCCAGCTGCTTCACCATCTTGCTGATGGTGGGCTGGGTGACAAACAGCGCCTCGGCGGCCCGGGTGAAGTTTTGCTGGCGTACCAGCTCGGCAAAATAGCGCAGCGCCTTGATGTCCATTGTCATTCCAAAAAAGAATAGTTTTGATAATTTTAATTCATTTTTAGAATGTAATAAACCTACGTATACTCCGAATCACTCTCTGTGTTGTGTTGTGGCTCGTAAACACAGCAGGTGTTGACCGCTTGAGGCTGCCAAGGATTCTCCTCCCGCCGCAGCTGCGAAACACCCGCTGTTTGCCACAGGTGGCTTTGCCACTTTTGGTACAGGCACCAGCCTAGTGCTGGTTCAGGATTATCTGGTGCCTCGTACATCCGGGGATTGTGTACGAGGTGAATCCTCTGTTTTCCCCTTACGAGCGTTGTTCGGCCGGCTATCAAGCCGGCTTTTTTTTGCCTGTCTGTTTTGTACAGCGTGTTGTGCGGCCAACCTGGCTACGACGCATCGTGGCAGGCGCAGGCCTCGCCCGTGGCCGCATCATCCAGCGTTTTCAGAATGCCGCAGTCTGCCAGCGTATGCGGGCTATCGCAGCGGGCACGCAGCTGTTGCAGCTGTATCTCCAGCTTTTGCAGGGCTTCGATCTGGCTGTGCACGCGGCTGATTTGCTGGTCGATCAGCGCG
This sequence comes from Vogesella perlucida, assembly GCF_979366545.1. Lineage (NCBI taxonomy): Bacteria > Pseudomonadati > Pseudomonadota > Betaproteobacteria > Neisseriales > Chromobacteriaceae > Vogesella > Vogesella perlucida. The sequence goes on along the minus strand of NZ_CEETRO010000001.1, from coordinate 462,302 downwards.
TTCACGCGGTCGCACGGCTCGGCGGCCGGTTGCTGGTGAAAGCCGGCCAGCAGGCGGATATCGGCCAGTGGCATACCCAGCGAGCGGCAGTGCAGGATAAACGCCAGCTGTTCCAGATGTGGCTGTTCGTAACGGCGGTAGCCGCTGCTGCTACGCGCCGGTGCCGGCAGCAAGCCTTCGCGTTCGTAATAGCGGATGGTTTCGCTTTCGCAGCCGGTGCGTTTTGCCAATTCGCCGATTTGCATCATCTTTCTCCTTTGGGGCGCTTGACCTTATAGTAGCTACAGGGTTTGCAATAGCACAAGCAAGCTTCTGTGGAGACCAGCATGGCCCTGTACCAACCCAAACCTGGCAGCAAGATCATCCCCCTGACCATCGCCGGTGCACGCCCTGACGTGACGATGCATCCTGCCGACCACGACCACGACCACGACCACGACCACGACCACGACCACAGCCACGACCAGGCCGCATGCTGCAGTGGCGACGCCTGCAGCAGCACGCTCACGGCGGCGCCGGTAGCGGGCGACGCACCGGCTGGGAGCAGCGCCTGGCGGCTCGCCATCCCCGCCATGGATTGCCCCACCGAAGGGCGCTTGGTGGACAAGGTATTAGCAGCGGTACCCGGCGTGCTGCGCGTGGATTTCAACTACATCGAACGCACCATCACCGTGCACCAGCGCGATGCCAGCCTGGCGCAGCTGCAGGCCGCGCTAGCCAGCACCGGCATGCCAGGCCGGCTGCTAGAGCATACCGATACCCCTGCCGCCACACCGCCCGCTGGCGAAAGCCGCGGCCAACTATGGCTGGCGGGCCTGCTGGCCGCTGCCGCCGAAGGGGTGGTGCTGGCGGGTGCCAGCGACAGCGCTTGGTGGGTGGCGGCGCTGGCTATCGCGTCGATGCTGGCTGGCGGGCGCAGCACGGCGCGCAAAGGCTGGTACGCGCTGAAGCTGCGCACGCTCAATATCTACTTTTTGATGAGCCTGGCCGTGGTCGGCGCCATGGTGCTACAGCAGTGGCCCGAGGCCGCGATGGTGCTGTTCCTGTTTGCGCTATCGGAAAAGCTGGAAGCCATGTCGCTGGCCCGTGCCGGTGAAGCGGTACGTAGCCTGATGGCGCTCAAGCCAGACACCGCCTGGGTAGAGCAAGGTGGCCAGTGGCAGGCCGTACCCAGCGATAGCTTGCAAGTTGGCCGCGTGGTACGGGTACGCCCCGGCGAGCGCGTACCGCTGGATGGCGTGATCGTGAGCGGCCGCAGCGACTTTAACGAGGCGCCCATTACCGGCGAAAGCCTGCCGCTGGACAAGGCCGAGGGCGACGCCGTGTTTGCCGGTGCCATCAACGGCCAGGGGCTGGTGCTGGTACAGGTCACGGCTGCCGCCGATGGCAGCGTGCTGGCGCGCATTATCCGCAGCGTGCGCGATGCCCAGGCGGGCAAAGCCGCCACCCAGCGCTTCATCGACCGCTTTGCCGCGGTGTACACCCCCATTGTGGTGGCCGTAGCGGCACTGTTGGCCGTGGGCCTGCCGCTGGCCGGCTGGATGAGCTGGCAGGATGCGCTGTACCAGGCGCTGGTGCTGCTGGTGATTGCCTGCCCCTGCGCCCTGGTCATCGCCACGCCGGTCACGCTGGTGTCGGCGCTGTCGTCGGCGGCGCGTCGCGGCATGCTGGTAAAAGGCGGCGCCGCGCTAGAGGCCGCTGCCCGCATCCGCTACCTGGCACTGGACAAGACCGGCACCCTGACCCGTGGCCAGCCGGTAGTAGAAGACATCCTGCTGCTGCAGCAAGGTATCAGCCGCCATAGCGTGCTGCAGCACGCTGCCAGCCTGGAGGCACATTCCACTCACCCGCTGGCGCGGGCCGTACTGCAGGCCGCCGGCGATACGCCGCTACTGGCGGCCAGCCAGCTACAGGAAACCACAGGCGAAGGGGTGATGGCGCAGCTGGACGGGCACAGCTGGGCGCTGGGTAACCGCCGCCTGCTGGCCCGGCTAGGGGCCGATGTGGCCGCGCTGGAGGCGCAAGTACCGGCAGGCATGGGCGAGATGTGGCTGTGCCGTAACGGCGTACCGCAAGCCCTGCTGCTGGTGGCCGACGCGCTGCGACCGGACGCGCAGGCCGCCGTAGCGCAGCTGCAGCGCCTGGGCATCCAGCTGACGGTGTTGTCCGGCGACCAGCAGGCGGTAGTTGGCCGCACGGCAGCGCAGGTGGGCATTAGCGAGGCACTGGGCGGCCTGCTACCCGACGACAAGCTGGCGCATATCCGCCGCCTGGCGCAGCAGGGGCCAGTGGCCATGGTGGGCGATGGGGTGAATGATGCACCGGCGTTGGCGCAGGCCGAGCTGGGTATCGCCATGGGCGCGGCCGGGTCGGATACCGCACTGGAAACGGCGCAGGTGGCGCTGATGGAAGACCGCCTGGACAAGCTGCCGCAGCTGTTTGCCCACGCCCGGCGCAGCATCGCCGTGCTGCGCGCCAATATCGTGCTGGCGTTGGGCATCAAGCTGGTGTTCTTTATCCTGGCGCTGGCGGGTTTTGCCACGCTGTGGATGGCGGTGTTTGCCGACGTCGGTGCCAGCCTGCTAGTGATATTTAATGGCCTGCGTCTGGCGCGGGTGGGAGAAAAAACATGATGCGCTGGCTGGAGTGCCGCATCCCGCCACCGCTACTGGCGCTGCTGTGCGGCTGGGGTATGGCGCAGCTGGCGGCGCGTTGGCCGCAGTGGCCGCTAGCGCTGCCAACCGTACTACGCACGGTGCTGATCCTGGCACTGCTGCTAGTGGCGGTACTGCTGGAAGGTAGCGCGGTGTGGGCTTTCGTACGGCGGCGTACCAGCATCAGCCCACTGCAGCCGCAGCGTAGCAGCACACTGGTGGTAGACGGTTTTTACCGCTTTAGCCGCAACCCCATGTATCTGGGCATGCTGTGTCTTTTGCTGGCATGGGCCGTGTGGCTGGGGCAGTGGCAGGCACTGGCCGGGCCACTGCTGTTTGTGCTGTGGCTAAACCGTTTCCAGATTGCCCCGGAAGAGCAGGCACTGTTGGCGCGCTTTGGCAGCCGCTATGCCGCGTACTGCCGCCGGGTGCGGCGCTGGTTGTAGCGCCTACACCTTCATGCCGCGCATGCCGGTGACCCGGAACGGATACAGCTCGGGCACCATCACGCCACCGGCCACCACCGGGTCGGCCTGCATGATGGCGCGGGCCTCGCTCTCGATGCCGGTCATGATCAGCACCATGGCAAAGGCTTGGGCGTTGTCGGCTGTGGTGCGGCCAAACAGCGTGACCTTGCCGGCCAGGCACAGGTCGTCCAGGTAGCAGGTGTGTTTGCTGATGCACTCTGCCTCGTGGTCGCTCAAACCGGCGCGCAGCATGTCGGGGCGGGTGGGGCGTAGCAGGTAAAGGTAGTGATGCATGGTGTCATGCCTGTGTATCAATGCCGCGACCTTGCAGGGCGGGGGCCGTGCTGTCTTGCGGCTGGTAGGTTTTCTCTATGTTGTTGCCTGCCTGGCGGGCCGCAGCCTGTTCGGCCATGGCTTGCAGGGCCATCTGGCGCGCTTGTGCGGCCACAGCCTGGTCCTGGCCGGATGGCTCGGCCGGGGCCAGTGCCGCACGCTGTATGGCCTGTGCCTTGCGCAGGGTGTCTTCCGGCGTGCGCCCCGGGCTGACATCGATGCTGACGTTGCCGCCTACGGCATAGCGTTTGCCATCCGGGCCCTGCTGGTAGCTGTAGCTGGGGCCGCTCACACTCACACCGCCAGCCGCCGCCATATGTGCCTGTTCGTGGGCACGCACTTCGCTATCGCGCGCTTTCAGCTTTTCTACCTGCTTTTCTTCTTCTTCGCTCAACGCAGCCGTACCGGGCTGGCCGCGGCTGGTGCTGCCGGCCGGGCTGGCTGTATTGCTGTAGGCGCTACCGTAGTTGGCCGCAGAGGGGGCGCTTATGCTCATGTCTCTCAGTTACTCGGCTGTTGTCTATAAGCATAGACCATAAAAAACGGCCTGCTATTGCTGGCAGGCCGTGTGCTGATACGTGCGGGTTTACGCGTCGCGCTCGCCCGTTTGCAGGCGCCACAGCGCGGCGTAGCTGCCGTTTTGCGCCAGTAGCAGCGCATGCGTGCCCGACTCTACGATCTGGCCTTGTTCCATCACGTGGATGCAGTCGGCGTGGCGTACGGTGGACAAGCGGTGGGCAATCACCAGGGTGGTGCGCCCGCGCGACACCACATCCAGCGAGCGCTGGATGGCGGCTTCGGTTTCGTTGTCTACCGCGCTGGTGGCTTCGTCCAGTATCAGGATGCGCGGGTCTTTCAGGATGGCGCGTGCCAAGGCCAGGCGCTGGCGCTGGCCGCCAGACAGCTTCTGGCCGCGCTCGCCTATCTGCGTATCGTAGCCCTGTGGCAGTCGGGCAATGAACTCGTGCGCCTCGGCGGCGCGGGCGGCGGCCTCGATGGCACTGCGGCCAGGCTGGCCCATGCCGTAGGCGATATTGTCGGCCACGCTGCCGTCGGTCAGGAACACATCCTGGCTGACATAGCCAATCTGCCGGCGCAGGTCGGTAAGCGATAGCTCGCGGATATCATGGCCATCCAGCCGTATCGCCCCGGCCTGTGCGTCGTAAAAGCGCAGCAGCAGCTTGACCAGTGTGCTTTTGCCCGAGCCGGTGGCGCCGACAAAGGCCACCGTGCGCCCGGCGGGTATGGTGAGCGACACGTTGTGCAGCACAGTAAGGTCGCCGTAGCCGAATGACAGGTTTTCGAAAGCCAGGCTGCCGGATACTGTGCCGGTTGGCAGCGCTTTGCCATCGTACGGTATCGAGACGGGTGTGGAGAGCACGTCAAGCACACGGTCGATGGCCGTCATCGAGCGCTGGTACAGGTCGGCAATATCGGCTAGCCCCACCAGCGGCCACAGCAGCCGCTGCGTGAGGTACACCAGCATCGAGTAGCTGCCAACACCGATATCGCCCTGCAGGGCCAGCCAGCCGCCGTACACCAGCGTGACCACAAAGCCGGCCAGAATGGCCATGCGGATCACCGGAATAATGGCGGACGACAGGCGGATGGCGTCGGCGTTGGCCTGGCGGTAGTGCTCGCTGGCCTGGCGGATATGCTCGGCTTCGAACGCTTCGGCGGTAAACGCCTTGATGGTGGCTATGCCCAGCAGGTTGTTGCTGAGGCGGCCGTTAATCACCCCGGCGGCTTCACGCACTGCGCTGTAACGCGGGGCAATACGCTTCTGGAACCAGAACGTGCCCACCAGGATCAGCGGCACCGGAAACAGCGCCAGCATGGCCAGCTGCGGTGCCAGGTAAAAGAACACGGCACCGACCATAATGGAGGAACACACCACCTGGATAATGCTGTTGGCGCCACCGTTCAGAAAGCGTTCCATCTGGTTGATGTCATCATTCAGGATGGACATCAGGCTGCCGGTGCGCTTGTCTTCAAAGTAGGACAGTGGCAGCTTTTGTACGTGGTCGTAGGCGTCCAGCCGCAGCACGTGCTGCAGGTTTTGCGCCAGGTTGCGCCAGCGCAGCTGGTACAGGTATTCGAATAACGATTCACCGGCCCAGATCAGCACCGTTAGCCCGCCCAGCCACACAAGCTGCTCAAAGCTGTCGGTAATGCCCAAGCGGGCCAGGAAAGAATCCTGCTTGCTGACCACCACATCCACTGCCACGCCGATCAACACCTCGGGCAGGATGTCGAAAAACTTGTTGATGGCAGAAAATGCCGAGGCAAGATAGGCATCGCGCCGGTATTGGCGGGCATAATGAAAGAGCCGTGACAGGGATGACATGGTATCTGGCTGGTATCAAGGGGGGACGGCGATTGTACGCCGCCATGCTAGAAGAATGAAAAAGGAATACGTTGCAATGACTGAACACTCTGTTAACCAGCGCGAGCTCACCATGTCGGTACTGATGACGCCAGACATGGCCAACTTTTCCGGCAACGTCCACGGCGGCGTGCTGCTGAAACTCTTGGACCAAGTCGCCTATGCCTGCGCCAGCCGCTACGCCGGCTGCTACGTGGTGACGCTATCGGTAGACCAGGTACTGTTCAAGCAGCCCATCCACGTGGGCGAAATGGTCACCTTTCTGGCCAGCGTGAACCACGTTGGCCGCACCTCGATGGAAGTCGGCATCAAGGTGGTGGCAGAGAACATCCAGCAGCGCACCGTGCGCCACACCAATAGCTGCTACTTCACCATGGTGGCCTGGGCCGATGGCAAAGCCATGCCGGTACCGCCGCTGGCGCTGGAGAGCGACACCCACAAAAAACGCTTTCGCGAAGCTGAAATCCGCAAGCAGATGCGCCTGGAGGCAGAGCAGCGCATGCAGCAGGCAGGCACGGCATGAAAGAGGGCCTGGTGCCGCTCACCGCGCTGGATAAGCTGCGAGCGTACGACATCTATTGCACTGGCATGCAGGGCAAGCTGAGCCGCTGCGCCGGGTGGGACCCGGTGTTGCAACGGCAAGGCTTCGAGCAGAGCTTTACCGCCGGTACGCTGTTCTGGTACCGGCACCAGGGCCAGGAGGTGGCGCTGGTGAGCATGTCGCGCCGCGATTACGGCCTGCACGTACACCTGCTGGTGGTGCTGGATGCCTGGCGTCGCCAGGGCATGGGGCGGCGCGTGCTGGCACACCTGCATGATCTTAGCCGTGGCCGCGTCACGCTAAGCTGCCTGCGCGACGACAAACCCGTGCGGGCTTTTTATGCCGAAATGGGTTACCACATCGCCGGCATGGAGCCGGATTTTCTCAATCTGGAATGGCCGGGGCCGCAGGCCAAGGCAGGCTGAGCGCCGGCCCGGCCTGCTTGGGGCGGGCACGGCTTTGCCCTACAATGCGCGCCTCTTTACCGAAAGCCCGCCATGTCTGCCTACCAGCTCGTTCATGCCCATCCGCAGTTTTACGTGATTCATAAAGCCCCTGGCGTCAGCTTTCACCGCGAAGACGACGCACCGGGCCTGATGGATGCCCTGCGCGACGGCCTGCAAGACGACGCCCTGTGGCCGGTACACCGGCTGGACCGCATCACCAGCGGCCTGATCGTGGTGGCGCGCAGCCAGGCCGCCGCCGCCGAGCTGGGCGCGGCCTTTGCCGGGCGCGAGGTGGAAAAATATTACCTCGCGCTGTCCGATACCAAGCCCGCCCGCAAGCAGGGGCTGATCAAGGGCGATATGGACAAAGGCCGCGGTGGCGCCTGGAAGCTGTGCAAAAGTGCGGCCAACCCTGCCGTTACCCAGTTTTTCAGCCACAGCCTGGCGCCCGGCCTGCGCCTGTTTGTGCTGCGTCCGCGCACCGGCAAAACCCACCAGCTGCGCGTGGCAATGAAGTCGCTGGGCGCACCCATTCTGGGCGATGCGCTGTACGGCGGCAGCGCCGCCGACCGTGGCTACCTGCACGCCTACGCGCTGGCCTTTACCCTGGCGGGCGAGGTGCATCGCTTTAGCTGCCTGCCGCAGTGGGGCGAACGTTGGCCGCAGCCTGCGCTGGCCGACTATCTGGCGGCCAACCCGCCAGCCAGCCTGCCGTGGCCGGTGCTGTAGCGCTGTCGCCAGCATGAAAAAAGCCGGTCGCGTGCGCGAACCGGCTTTTTTCATGGCCGTGGGCGTAGAGGCTTAGCCCAGGCCGTGCATCATCTTCTTCAGTTTGCCCGACAGCAGGAACAATACCAGCGCGGCGCTACCGGCCATGATCACGAACAGCATGAAAAAGTCGTGCAGGTTGGCCACGGTGTAGCCCAGAAACTGCGGTAGCGGCTTGCCCGGCTCCGGGTACAGGCCGGACAGCACGCCGGCAAACTTGTTGGCCAGCGCGCTGGACAGGAACCACACGCCCATCATCATCGATACCAAGCGGGCAGGCGACAACTTCACCACCAGCGACAGGCCGATAGGCGACAGGCACAGCTCGCCAAAGGTATGGATGCTGTACAGGCTGATCAGCCACAGCATGCTTACTTTCATACCCGGTTCCAGGCCGGTCACACCCAGCGCAATGATCAGGTAGCCGATGGCCAGCAGCAGCAGGCCGATGGCCATTTTCATGGGCGAGTTTGGCTCCAGGCCTTTTTTGCCCAGCGTCAGCCACAGCCAGGCAAACAGTGGTGCGCACACCACGATCACCACCGGGTTGATGCTCTGGAAGAACGACGCCGGTACCGTCCAGCCCAGCAGCTGGCGGTTGGTTTGTTCTTCGGCAAAGAAGGTCAGCGAGGCGCCGGCCTGCTCGAAAGCGGACCAGAAAAAGATCACGAACGCCGACAGCAGCATGATCACCGCCAGACGGTCTTTTTCCTGGCGCGTCAGCGGCGCGTGCTGGATCTTTTCGCCGCTGTCATGGTGGCGCTTGGGCGGCAAGCCGATAGCCGCGCCTTCCGGGGTGACCAGGTAGCGGTTGCGCAAGCTCAGAAACAGCGCCAGCGACACCAGCATGCCGATACCGGCCGCCAGAAAGCCCCATTTGAAATCGGCCGGGTGGCCGGTGTCGCCCAGCGTGCCGCACACCAGCGGCGCCAGCAGCGCGCCGGCGTTGATACCCATGTAGAACAGGGTGAAGGCGGAATCCACACGCTTGTCACCCGCCGGGTACAGCTGACCCACCATGGACGAGATATTCGGTTTGAACAGGCCGTTACCGGCAATCAGCAGCGCCAGGCCGCCAAACATCAGCGGGGTGGCCGTGGCGGGTTGCTGGTACAGCGTGGCGGCAAAGAACATGGCGAACTGGCCGGCGGCCATCAGCAGTGCGCCGCACACAATGGCGCGGCGGTTGCCCCAGTAACGGTCGGCAATATAGCCGCCCAGCAGCGGCGCAAAGTACACCAGGCCGGTATAGCTGCCGTAAATCTCGGAAGCGTAGGCCTTGTCGAACATCAGCGCCTTGACCATGAACAGCACAAAGATGGCGCGCATGCCGTAGTAGCTGAAGCGTTCCCACATTTCGGTCACAAACAGCAGGTACAGACCGCGAGGGTGTTGTCGGTACATGAAGGTCTTTCTCTAGTGGTGAGTGAAGTGCACAGCCCTTGTTCTCTGTGGTAGGCTTTGGCGGGGGTGGGATTGTGCTGATGGTTTGGCGTTATTGCAATATAAAAATGCGCTAAATTGAACATTTATGGCGTTATATTGTAATAAATGGCTGGAACTTATTTGATATGCATGGTTGTATAGTGTGGATATTCCAGCGCAGCTATGTGGTTTTCACTATCGAATTGCTGCGGTGTAGCATTAATAGATCTTGCTGAAGGAGAGCGGCTGGCGTACGCTGCAGTGTGGCCTGCATGGCCACCCGACACACTGGAGAACGTGCATGAAACCGCTAGTTTGCCCCGCAGCAAGCAGCGCCTGCCGCAGCCTGCTGCCCAACTGGTACAACCTCGACGTTGTGCTGGCCAACGACTTTCCCCGCGCCTGATGCCCCTTGGCAGCTACCCGGCTGCCCGTCTGTTTTAAAGCCAAACCAAACAATCAACTGACACCTGTGGCCCTGCCACGCTGCGTTGCTGCGCCCTATGGCCGCGCCCGCAGTGTGCCGCCGCGCCGCCACCGCACGGCCATGCCGCGTGGGGGGCTGCGCGGCAGCCAGGTTGGCCGCAGGCATGGAGCATCAACATGGCACGACGCATTCCCGAACCTTTCCGCATCAAGATGGTAGAACCCATCAAGCAGACCACCCCCGAATACCGCCGCCAGGCACTGGCTGCTGCCGGCTGGAACCCCTTCCTGCTGCGCGGTGAAGACGTGTACATCGACCTGCTGACCGACAGCGGCACCGGCGCCATGTCGGACCGCCAGTGGGCTGGCGTGATGATGGGCGACGAAGCCTACGCCGGCAGCCGTAACTTTTACGAGCTGGAAGCTACGGTAAAAGAAGTATTCGGCTACGCCCACACCATGCCCACCCACCAGGGCCGCGGTGCCGAGCAGATCCTGTTCCCCGAGCTGGTAAAGCGCTGTGGCAGCCAGCAGCCGGTATTCCTGTCCAACTACCACTTTGACACCACCAAGGCGCACGTAGAGATTGCCGGCGCACGCGCCATCAACGTGCTGACGCCGCAGGCGCTGGACACCACTACCGCCTACGACTGGAAGGGCGATTTCGACCTGCCGCGCCTGGCCGCGCTGATCGAAGAACACGGTGCGGCCAACGTGGCCGGCCTGATCATCACCGTGACCTGCAATAGCGCTGGCGGCCAGCCGGTGAGCATGACCAGCATCCGCGAGTCGGCCGCGCTGGCGCGCCGCCACGGTATTCCAGTGATCATCGACGCGGCGCGCTTTGCCGAAAACGCCTGGTTCATCCAGCAGCGCGACCCCGACTACGCCAACATGTCGGTACCAGCCATCGTGTACGAGATGTTCAGCCACGGCGACATGTTCACCATGTCGGCCAAAAAGGACGCGCTGGTGAATATCGGCGGGCTGTGCTGCTTCAAGAACGACGAAGACCTGTTCCGCAGCGTGCAGGTGCGCTGCGTGGCGATGGAAGGCTTTGTCACCTACGGCGGCCTGGCCGGGCGCGACATGGCAGCGCTGGCCGTGGGCCTGAAAGAAGGCATGGACGAGGGCTATCTGGCCTACCGTATCGGCCAGGTGGCTTACCTGGGCGACAGGTTGGCCGCCGGTGGCATCCCGATCCAGACGCCCACCGGTGGCCACGCCGTGTTTGTGGACGCCAAAAAGCTGCTGCCGCACATCCCGGCCGGGCAGTTCCCCGCGCACGCGCTGGCCTGCGAGCTGTACCTGGAAGGCGGCATTCGCGGCGTGGAAATCGGCTCGCTGCTGCTGGGGCGCAACCCGGCTACTGGCGAGCAGGAGCCGTCGCCATTCGAGCTGCTGCGCCTGACCATCCCGCGCCGCGTGTACACCAACGACCACATGGACTACATCGCCGACTGCCTGATCGATATCCAGCAGCGCGCCAGCAGCATCCGTGGCCTGGGTTTTGACTACGAGCCGCCCATCCTGCGCCACTTCACCGCGCGGTTGCACCCGCTGTAAGCCGTTTTATTGCCACCACACCCCGCCCCGCTGCCATGCAGCGGGGTTTTTTGTGGCCTTGTATAGTGCAGGCAGGAGGAGCAGGCATGGCCATCAAGATCATCATGGTGCTGGGCGCCACGCTGCTGGCCAGCGCGGCACGCGGCGAAACCAGCGTAACGATTTCTTACACTGGCGAGGCGCTGGTGTACGACGGCGAGCTGTCGGCTGCGGCCAACCAGCGCCTGTTTGCGCTGTACGACGCCGCCACGGTCAAGCCGCATACGCTGGTAATCAGCAGCAGCGGCGGCACGTTCAACCTGGGGCTGGCGTTGGGCGAGTGGGTCGCACAGCACCGGCTGCGCGTGCATGTGCCGCGCTATTGCAACTCGGCCTGCGCCAACTACGTGTTTACTGCCGCCAGCCACCGCGAGCTGGGCTATCACGCGCTGCTGGCCTTTCATGGCGGCATGGACGAGGCGCATCGCCAGCGCGCTGCCTATCTGGCGCGTTTTCCCGCGCAGCGCCAGGCCGAAGCGCGGCAGCGCTTTGCCGCCGAGGTAAAAGAAGCGCGCCAGCGCGAGCTGGCTTTCTTTGCCCGCATCGGTGTGGACCCGCAAATCACCAGCTACGGTTACCGCCACTTTGCGCGCATCATGCAGCGCTATAACGCCTGGAGTTATTCGCTGCCCATGCTGAGCCGCTTTGGCGTGGGGCCCATCACCATCAGCCAGGGCGAGCGCTGGCTGCCGCGCCCCGCCAACGACAGCCTGCTGATGATCGTGTCGCCGCAGCGCTACGGCTGCCTGCCCGCCGGGCGTGTCACTGACCTGCTGTACGACTGCGCGACCGACCAGCCGCTGCCGCTGTCCGTGCTGGGTGATTGATAGTTATTCTTATCTAGGGTAGGGTGGCGCTTTGCCCGCTGCCCTACCGCCATGAGCCCGCACCTGGACCACATTCCCGCCGACCTGGTATCCGCCGCCGACTACCAGCGCTACGCCCAGCGCATGATGTCGGCCAACGCACGCGCCTATATCGACAGCGCCGCCGCCGACGAGCTGAGCCATGCGGCCAACCTGCAAGCCTTTGCCCGCCACCGCCTGCACACCCGCGTACTGGCCGACGTACAGGGCGGCCACAGCCGCTGCCGCCTGCCGGGGCTGGATCTGGCCATGCCGATTTTGCTGGCACCGGTGGCGTACCAGAAGCTGGTGCACCCCGACGCCGAACGCAGCGCCGCCTACGCCGCCAGCGTGATGGGTAGCAGCATGCTGGTCAGCACCCTGGCCAGCACGCCGCTGGAAGACATCGCCGCCGCCGCGCAGGCACCGCTGTGGTTTCAGCTGTACTGGCAGCACGACCGCGCCGTGGTGGCGCAGCTGGTACAGCGCGCCGAAGCCGCCGGCTATACCGCGCTGGTGTTGACGGTGGATGCGCCACTGGCTGGCGTGCGCAACGCCGAACAGCGCGCCGGCTTTGCCTTGCCGGATGGTGTGGCCGCGGTGAACCTGGCCGCCATGGCACCGTACCAGCCGGTGTTGGCCGCAGGGCAGAGCGCGGTGTTCGACGGCATGATGGCCATCGCGCCGCGCTGGGCCGACATCGCCTGGCTGCGCAGCCAGACCCGCTTGCCCATTGTGCTGAAAGGCATCCTGTCGCCGCACGACGCCGAGCTGGCGCTACAGCACGGCGTGGATGGCCTGATCGTGTCCAACCATGGCGGCCGCGTGCTGGACACCGTACCGGCGGCGCTGGACGCGCTGCCCGCCATCGCTGCCGTGGTACAGGGCCGCGTGCCGCTGCTGCTGGACGGCGGCGTGCGCCGTGGCAGCGACGTATTCAAGGCGCTGGCGCTGGGGGCCAGCGCGGTGCTGATCGGCCGCCCTTTCATTCACGCGCTGGCCGTAGCCGGTGCGCTGGGCGTGGCCCACTTGCTGCGCACCCTGCACGAAGAGCTGGAAGTGACCATGGCGCTCACCGGCTGCCGCACCTTGGCCGATATCGGCCCGCATTGCCTGTGGCCGGCGCCCCCTGCCGCGTAGCGCGGGTGGCTTGCGGCCAAGCTTGGCCGCATGGCTAACAGCAAGGGCAAGCCGCAGGCTTGCCCTTGTGCTTTTGGGCTGCCGGCAAGTTTGCATCACATCAACAGCCTGCGGCCAACCTGGCGGCTGCCTGGCGGCCTCACGCCGCGCTGTCGAACCAAAGCTGGCGAAAGTCCATCCAACCGCACTGCGTTAGCGCGATGCCGCGCAGCTGCGGGTCGAACTCCAGCCGCATGGTGCTGTGCTGCAGCGGGATCAGCGCGTGCTCGCGCACCAGCAGGCTGGCGGCGGCGGCGTAGTGCCGCCAGCGCGTGGCGCTGTCCGGCTCGGCCTGGCTGCGGCCAACCCACGCTTGCAGTGCGTGGCGGGTGGCGTCGCTGAGCCAGGGGTGAAAGCCGGATTCGCCGGCCAGCCACTGGTAGCAGCTGTAGTCGAGGTCGTCGTTTAGCACCTCGCCGGTCAGCATCAGGTCGGCGCTGTGGTGCCAGTGGTTGGCGGCAAACTCGGGGAAATCCAATACCTGCAGCGAGGCCTGGCAGCCGGCGGCGGCCAGCCGGGCGCACACTTGCTCGGCCAGCCCGATGTGGGAGGCCAGCTTGTAGGTGACCAGCCGCAGGCGTGGCGGTAGCACCGGGCGTGGCGCGATGATGGGGGCGGGCCAGTGCTGCCATTGCGCCAGCATGCCCAGCGCACGTTGGCCGCCTAGGTCGGCCGGCCACTGCGCCGGGTGCAACCAGGCGGCGAGGGCGGCGCGCTGCCTGGTGTCCAGCGTGGCCGGGTTGGCGCACACATAGCTGCAGCCCGGCTCGGCCTGCAGCGTGTACTGCCCCTGCGGCGGGGTAGAGCCGTGGTAGCCCAGCCGCACATCCAGCCTGGCGCGGGTGGCCATGTCGTTCACCACCCAGATGTCCACTTCGTCCAGCAGCGGCCGCGCCTGCCAGTAACGCTCGAAGGCGCGCAGCGTGGCGCGGTGGGTGTTGTTGACGCTCAGGCGGAACGGGCCGGTGCCGCTGGGCAGGCGGCCAAAGTCGGCTTGCGGCCAACGTTCGCGCGGCAGGATCACCGCGCAATGGTCGGCCAGCCGGTGCGGCAGCAGGGCGTCCGGCTGCGACAGGGTGATGTGTACTTCATGTGGTGCGGGTAGCTGTACCGATAGCAGATGGGCGAACAGGCACTGAAATGGGCCGGGTTCGTCACGCAGGCGATACAGCGTCTGGCGTACGTCTTCGCCTTCCAGCGGCCGGCCGTGGTGAAACAGCACGCCGGGGCGCAGCACGAAGCGCCACTGCTGCAGGCTGGCGTCGTGCTGCCAGTGGTGGGCCAGCGCCGGCGCGATGCGGCCGTTGTCGCGCTGATAGCAGGTCAGGCCGTCGAACAGCTGGCGTATCAGATGGCACTCGGTACGGCGGTTAATTTGCACCGGGTCCAGGCTGTGCAGCGGCCGGTAAAACGGGATGCGCAGCCGTTGCTCGCTGCCGGGCTGTACGCCCAGATACGCTGGCAGTAGCTCGCCCAGGCGCTGGCGGCTGGCGGGGGTAAGCTGCTGCATGGCGCTTTCGATGTCGCCGCGCGCCAGGTGCTGCTGCAGCGCGTCGGCTTCCAGCGTGGCGGGGTGGGTGTGGAACTGCAGCTGCGACAGTTGGCCGCGTCCTCGCCCGGCCTGCCATTGCAGCCAGCCGTGGCTGGCCAGCGTGGCCAGTACGGCGCGGGCGTGGCGCGGGCTGCAGCACAGCTGCTCGGCGACTTGCTCTAGCCGGGCGGGGCCGCTCTGCCCGTGACGAGCGTGGTACAGACGCTGGTAGTACTGACGGGCTTTTTGCATAAAAGCGGAACGCCTGGTGAATTTGTCTCCTGTTTAGCTTCCGCTTTTTGCCGGCATGCTGTCCAGCCATATCGAGTTGGAAAGGAACAGGACATGCAGCAAGCAGGGCAGGGCGGGGGGCTGTGGCAGCAGCCGGTGTTTGTGGGGCTATTTGCCAGCACGCTGTTTCTGGCGCTGGGTAGCCAGATTTATCAGCTGGCTTTGCCGCTGATCTTGTACGAGCTGACGCACTCATTGAATGCGATGAGCCAACTGCGGGCGGTGGAGTTTCTGCCCAACCTGCTGCTGGCCGTGTTCATTGGCGTGTGGGTAGACCGCGTCTGCCGCCGCCGCTGGGCGCAGCGCAGCTTGCTGGTGATGGCCTTGCTGCTGGGTGTGGCGGGTGGTTTGCTGGCGCAGGGCTGGCTGCCGCTGTGGGGCTTTTATCCGCTGGCTTTTGTGATGATGCTGTGCAACTACATTACCGCTATCTGCCGCTTTGGCCTGGTCAAGCATAGCGTGCCGCAGGCCTTGCTGATGCCGGCCACCAGTTATCTGAATACGCTGTTCAACCTGTTTGCCGTGACCGGGCCGATGCTGTCCGGCTTGTTGATTGCCTTTGCCTCGCTGGCGTGGGGCATGTGGTTGCCGGCGCTGCTGTTTGTGCTGTCGTCGCTGGCCTTGCTGCGGGTGCCTGCCATGCCACCACAGGCTGCCAGCGAGCGCTATTTTCTTACCGAGTTGGCCGCAGGCTGGGCCGCGCTGCGCGCCAACCGCCCGCTGTGGCAGCTGGCGTGGGCGGTGGTGCTGGCCAACGGTGCCAGCGGTGTGGCCGAGGTGCTGCAGCTGTTCCGCCTGCGCGATAGCCTGGGCTTGAGCCCGGCACAGCTGGGCGTGCTGTACGGCGTGGCGGGCGCGGGCGGTATTGCTGCTGGCCTGAGCGTAACGTGGCTGCGGCAGCGCCTGGGTTTGGGGCGGGTAGTGATGCTGGCCTTTGCGCTGGAAGGGCTGGGCATGGTGGCGCTGGCCACGCTGCAGCAAGTATGGCTGCTGGGGCTGGTGATGCTGGCCAGCAGCTTTGTGGTGGTATGCGGCAATGTCTGTGTGTGGAGCTACCGACAGGAAAGCACGCCGCTGGCGCTGATCGGCCGGGTGTCCGGCATTACCGGCTCGCTGTTCAAGCTATTGATGCCGCTGGGGCTGTGGCTGTCGGGTGCGCTGGCTGGCAGCTGGCCGCTGTCGCAGCTGATGTTGGCCGCAGCGGTGCTGTCTTTGTTGGCGGCGCTGTGTTGCCGGCTGGGGGCGGTGTACCGGGTGGCGTGAGGCTGGCAGGCGGCTTGCGGCCAACCTTGCGCTGGCCCAAGCAATGAAAAAGGCAGCCATATGGCTGATGCTAGTCAGTTAACGCTGACTGGCGTCTTCTTGGCTAGGAGTTTGCTGCGTTCAGGAATGCTTTTGTGTCCGCTATGCGGACAATGTTTAAGTGCCGGTTCCGCCCGGCAGACGGGAAAGGGGGCGGATTGCCGCCCCCTTTTCATTCCCCCGCAACCCGGGGCTGCTCGAAACCCCGTCCAAAGTGGCACGCCCCAGGCGCCGCCGAACTCGCCCCTCGCTAACGGCTCGGGGCTCAAACAAATCGGCGTCTTAAAACCTGGGGCGCACCATTTTGACCGGCTCGCGCCAACGGGATAAGGCGCTGCACTCACGCCCTCCTGCTTGATGGCCAAGCACATTCGCCTAACTGAATGGCATTAAGCCATGCGACTGCCTTTGGGCGACGCGTGGCCGGTTTATTGCCCCACCATCACCAGCCGCATGTCCAGCTTGTTGGCCAGGTTGGCTACCGGCTCGGCGGCTTGCATGCGCAGCTCGCCATCGACAAACAGGCGGGCGTCTACCGCGTACTGGCGGCCGGTCTTGATCGCGGCGTAGTCGTAGCACAGCGAGAAGGCGATGGGCGTGCCGACTTTTTCCAGCGTCTGTTCGGCCAGTACGGCGGGGGCGCCGCTGGTCACGTCCAGCAGGCGCACGCGCAGCAGGGTTTTGTCACGCGGGTAGGCGATGCGCTCCAGATAGAAGGCACTGCCGTTGACATAGCCCATGCCAGGGCGGGTGGCGCAGGCGGCCAGGGTGCTGGCGGCCAGGCCCAGTACTAGGTGGCGGCGGTCTAGGTGGCTCATCAGTGTTCTACCGGTTCCAGTTTGGGGTTGCCCAGCTGCACCATGGCGCTTTCACCAGGCCGCCATTCGCCTTGCAGGCGCCAGCTACCGGCTTTGTCTTCCAGGCGCAGGTACCAGTGATTGGCATTGCCCGGGGTGATGCGTGCCTGGTAGATATTGTCTGCTTGGCGGGTCAGGGTGATGCGCTGGTCGTCTTGCTGGCGGGTCGGGTGCAGCAGGGTCAGGGTAAGCTCGCCCTGCAGCGGGGCCTGGCTGGTGGTGACGATGCGCACCGACTGCTTGTCGTCGCTGAACATGGCTTGGGCACTGATGCCCAGGCTGACGGCGGCTTTATCGCGTGTCAGTTCCAGGTTGATGTCTTTGCCGCGTTTGTAGTAGTCGTCATTCACCATGTCGTCGGCAGTGACTACCGCGATGCGAAAGGTGATGATGCCGGCAACGACGGCCAGAAAAGGGCCGGCCATGAGTAGCCATGGCCAGCGGTCTTTGTACCAGGGGCGCGGGGCCCCGGTGTGGTTTTGCATGCCTTATTCCCCGATAAAGCTGGATTTCTCTTCTACGCTGGCCTGGTTGGTCAGCGACTCGATGGTGAAGTGAATCTCGTGGCTGCCTTTGGTGGCGATTTCCGGTGCAACCTGGGCGCGTACCGATACCAGCTCGTTGCTCATGCCTTCTACGCGGATTTCCGGGTGCTCGCTAACCAGCTTGATTCCCTCCAGACCTTCCACTTTGATGCGGAATGTCTGCACTTGTTCCGATACGTTCATGATACGGACGCTGTAGGTGTTTTCCAGCAGGCCGTCATTGGTTTCCCGTACCAGGGATGCTCGATCCCGAATGATATCTACCTTGAACGGTTTACGCATGGTGAGCGAGGCGATGGCGGCGATGAAAATGACCGACAGTACCAGCATGTACATGACGACGCGTGGCCGTTTCAGGCGGGATACGATGGCGCTTTCGGGGTATTTGCCTTCCAGTGCGGCTTCGGTGGTGTAGCGGATCAGACCTTTGGGGCTGCCGATCTTCACCATGACTTCGTCGCAGGCGTCGATACAGGCGGCGCAGCCAATGCACTCGTATTGCAGGCCGTTGCGGATGTCGATGCCGGTAGGGCAGACCTGTACGCAGATGCCGCAGTTGATGCAGTCGCCCAGGTTGGCTTGCTCCTGGCCTTTTTTACGGGCGCCGCGTGGTTCGCCGCGTTTTTCGTCATAGGAGATGATCAGGGTGTCTTCATCGAACATGGCGCTCTGGAAGCGGGCATACGGGCACATGTACATGCATACCTGTTCGCGCATATGGGCGGCCAGCAGGTAGGTAAAGCCGGCGTAGAAGAACATCCAGAAAGTTTCCCATGTGCCGTAGTTGAACGTCGGCATGGCCTGCAGCAGGTCGTGCATGGGGGTGAAATAGCCTACCAGCGTAAAGCCGGTCCACAGCGAGAACAGGATCATGATGCCGTGCGAGGTGCCTTTGATGCGCAGCTTGCGCAGGCTCCAGGGCTCTTTATCCAGCTTGATGCGCTTGTTGCGGTCGCCTTCGATTTTCTCTTCGATCCACAACATGATTTCGGTGTACACCGTTTGCGGACAGGAGTAGCCGCACCACAGGCGGCCGGCAATGGTGGTCCAGGTAAACAGGCCGAAGGCACTGCACATCAGCAGGGCGGCCAGGTAGACGAAGTCCTGCGGCATGATGGTGAGGCCGAACAGGTAGAACTTGCGGCTGACCAGGTCGAACAGCACGGCCTGGCGGCCGTTCCATTGCAGCCAGGGCAAGCCGAAGTACACCAGCTGGGTAGCAATGACAAACAGGATGCGCCAGTTGGCAAACACGCCTTTTGCGCTGCGCGGGTAGATTTTCTTTTGCGCTGCATACAGCGAAACGGTTTCACCCTGGGGTTTTTCTACCTTCACCCCGATATCTTTCAGCTTGTTGCTCATCTGGCTTTCCTTGGAGAACGCTTCATAAAGCACCCAGCGTATTCTAGGGTCTTTATGAAGCATGCTTGATGCTAAAACAATTCACAAACAAATAAAATGTTAGCACAAAAGATACTGCCCGCTTGCGCGGGCAGTATTGAGCAGGGTCAATTACTGGGCTTTGGCGTTATTGGACAGGCCATAAACGTAAGCGGTCAGCAGGTGAACCTTGCCGTCGCCCAGGAAGTCTTTCCAGGCTGGCATCTGGTTGTTGCGGCCGTTAGTAACGGTTTCGATGATGGTTTTTTCGGTACCACCATACAGCCATACATTGTCGGTCAGGTTCGGAGCACCCATTGCCTGGTTACCTTTACCATCCGGGCCGTGGCAGGCTGCACATACGGCGGTGAAGGTTTCCTTGCCGCGTGCTGCGCGGTCGGCATCGTGTTTCTTGCCGGACAGCGACATGGCGTAGTTGGCAACGTCCTTCACTTTTTCTTCACCGAAGGCTGCACCAAATGCTGGCATCTGGCCCTGGCGACCTGCGGCGATAGTGGTGTGGATGGTTTTCTCATCGCCACCGTACAGCCAGTCGTTGTCAGTCAGGTTCGGGAAGCCTTTGGCACCGCGTGCGTCAGAACCGTGGCACTGTACGCAGTAGGTCTGGAACAGGCGTTTACCCATGGCTTGTGCTTCCGGGTCGGCAGCAACAGCCTTGATGTCCTGTTTCAGGTACTTGTCGTACAGAGGCTGGTATTTTGCCTCGGCAGCGGCTTTCTCTTCCTTGTACTGGCCGACTGCGGTCCAGCCACGAATACCTTTCCAGGTACCCAGGCCCGGGTACAGTACCAGGTAGCCAGCGGCAAAGATCAGGGTCAGATAGAACATCAACATCCACCAGCGTGGCAGCGGGTTGTTGTATTCAGCCAGGTCATCGTCCCAGATATGGCCGGTGATCTGAACTTCTTCACCTTTCTTGACCGTGGTTTTCGATTGCGTGAACAGCAGGTAGGCCAAGCCCACCAGGCCCACAATCACCACTACGGCGATATATACGCCCCAGAAATCACTCACAAAATCACTCATTGCTTCGCTCCGTTGGAAGCGTTATCCGCCGCTGGCGTGTCGTCCTCGTCCATCACGAGGTTGGCCGCTTCGTCATAACGCTTCTTGGCTTTTTTACCGAAGGCACCCAATGCAATCACGATAAACACGGTGAAGCAGAATACCGTGAACAGGATGCGCCCCAGATTAGTCCAGTCCATGGCTTAACGCGCGTTCTTCAGTGCAAGACCCAGGCCTTGCAGGTAGGCAACCAGCGCGTCCATCTCGGACTTGCCTTCAACCTGGGCTTTCGCCTCTGCAATTTCCTTGGCGGTGTACGGCACACCTACTTTGGTCAGTGCAGTCATCTTGGCGGCTACGCCGTCAGCATCGGCCAGGTTGCGTGCCAGCCATGGGAAGGCAGGCATGTTGGACTCCGGTACCACATCACGCGGGTTGGTCAGGTGAACACGGTGCCATTCGTCGGAATAACGGCCACCTACGCGGGCCAGATCCGGGCCGGTACGCTTGGAGCCCCACTGGAACGGGTGGTCGTAGACCGATTCGCCGGCGACGGAGTAGTGGCCATAGCGCTCGGTTTCCGCACGGAACGGACGAATCATCTGCGAGTGGCAGGTGTAGCAGCCTTCGCGGATGTAGATGTCACGACCGGTCAGCTGCAGCGCGGTGTAAGGCTTCACACCGGCTACCGGCTGGGTGGTGGACTTCTGGAACATCAACGGTACGATCTCGATCAGGGCGGCCACGCTGATAACCAGCAGGGTCAGCACGATCAGATACGCTACGTTTTCTTCAATCAGTTTCTGGATCTTTTCCATGATGTTTCCTTGGCTCCCTTAGTGCGCGTGCGCGGTAACTGCCGGGATCTTGGCATCTACCGGACGACCTGCTGCTACGGTACGGAAGGTGTTGTAAGCCATCAGCAACATACCGGACAGGAACAGGAAACCACCCAGGAAGCGGACAAACAGGTACGGGTAGGACGCTTTAACGGCTTCTACAAACGAGTAGGTCAGGGTGCCGTCAGCGTTCAGGGCACGCCACATCAGGCCTTGCATCACACCGGCAATCCACAGCGAGGCGATGTACAGCACGACGCCCACGGTAGCCAGCCAGAAGTGCGCTTCGATCAGTTTCACGCTGTGCATGCTGTCGCGGCCGAACAGGCGTGGCAGCAGGTAGTACATGGAACCGATGGAGATGAAGGCAACCCAGCCCAGGGCACCGGAGTGCACGTGGCCAACGGTCCAGTCGGTGTAGTGCGACAGGGCGTTAACGGTTTTGATGGACATCATCGGGCCTTCGAAGGTGGACATACCGTAGAAGGACAGGGATACCACCAGGAACTTCAGTACCGGGTCGGTACGCAGTTTGTGCCATGCGCCGGACAGGGTCATGATGCCGTTGATCATGCCGCCCCAGCTTGGTGCCAGCAGTACCAGCGAGAACGCCATACCCAGCGACTGGGTCCAGTCAGGCAGGGCGGTGTAGTGCAGGTGGTGAGGGCCGGCCCACATGTAGGTGAAGATCAGCGCCCAGAAGTGCACTACCGACAGACGGTAGGAGTACACCGGACGGCCAGCCTGCTTCGGTACGAAGTAGTACATCATGCCCAGGAACGCAGCGGTCAGGAAGAAACCTACCGCGTTGTGGCCGTACCACCATTGCACCATGGCATCCACTGCACCGGCGTAGATGGAGTAGGACTTTGTCAGCGATACCGGGATGGCCAGGCTGTTCACCACGTGCAGCAGGGCGACGGCCAGAATGAAGGCACCGTAGAACCAGTTGGCCACGTAGATGTGTTTCACCTTGCGGATCGCCAGGGTACCGAAGAACACGATGGCGTATACCACCCAGATCACGGTGATCAGGATGTCGATAGGCCATTCCAGCTCGGCGTATTCCTTGCCGGCGGTAATGCCCAGCGGCAGGGTGATGGCGGCCAGCACGATAACCAGTTGCCAACCCCAGAAGGTAAACGCGGCCAGTTTGTCGGAAAACAGGCGAACGTTACAGGTACGCTGCACCACGTAGTAAGACGTGGCAAACAGCGCGCAGCCGCCGAATGCAAAGATCACGGCGTTGGTGTGCAGGGGGCGCAGACGGCCGTAGTGGAACCAGGGCCCAAAGTTGAGCTCCGGCCACACCAGCTGGGCCGCAATAATGACGCCAACCAGCATCCCGACAATGCCCCAAACCACGGTCATTATCGAGAACTGGCGCACCACCTTATAGTTATAAGTGGATTGCGTATCCATTTAGGGTTTTCTCCAAGGTTGCGAACTAGAACGTGTAAAACTGGTGACTTGAATTTTGTGTACCAGCCCCAAGCTGGGGAGGTGTATCAAGTTCTTGGGTGTCGATCAAAACCCCTGTAGCTGGTGCGCCCCGCTTTGCACCACTGCCTTGCCAGGCAAGAACAAGTGCTTTAATTCACCCGCGTATTCAACAGGCTATTCTAATCAATTCAGGCATCAGCCACCAGTCAAGAACGCGGGGCGACGTGCGCTTTTCCCTGCCCGTACTGGCTTTTTGGCCTTTTTAGCCTTTTGACAGACATGGATTATATTGTCATCGGTAGTACTGCTATTGATGAAGATCAAGCCGGAAGGTCAGGGGTGGTTTTGTACAGCCGGTGCTAGAATCCAGCATCTTTCTGCCACAGAACGGTTCTGCATCATGTCTTCCCCCGTTAGCTACCGCCTTGCCGTACTCGACCCGCACGCCCACCTTTTCGATGTGACCGTCACCATTGCCCAGCCCGCGGCTGCAGGCCAGGTACTGCGCCTGCCTGCCTGGATACCCGGCAGCTATATGGTGCGCGAGTTTGCCCGCCATATCGTGCAGATCAGCGCCAGCAGCGGTAAAAAGACAGTGCCCCTGACCAAGCTGGACAAACACAGCTGGCAGGCCGCCCCGGTCAAAGGCGAGCTGACCGTGCGCTACCAGGTGTACGCCTATGACCTGTCGGTGCGTGGTGCGTATCTGGACGCCAACCGTGGTTTCTATAACGGCACCAGCGTGTTCCTGTCGGCCGACGGTTTCGAAAATGACCCGTGCACCGTGGATATCGACGCACCGGCAGACAAGGCACTGGCAGATTGGCAGCTGGCCACCAGCCTGCCCGCGCTGGACGTGCACAAGAAAACCGGTTTTGGCCGCTACCGTGCGGCCAACTACGACGAGCTGATCGACCACCCGGTAGAGCTGGGCCGCTTCCAGCGCATCCGTTTCAAGGCCTGCGGCGTGCCGCACGAGTTTGTGGTGTCCGGTGTCTGCCAGGCCGACCTCAAACGCCTGGCTGCCGATACCAAACGCATTTGCGAGTGGCAGATCCGTTTCTTTGGCGAGCCTGCCCCGTTCGACCGCTACGTATTCATGCTGTTTGTCGGCGCCGACATCTACGGCGGCCTGGAGCATCGCGCCTCCACCGCGCTGGTGGCCAACCGAGACGACCTGCCGGCCCCCGGCCTGGCCGAGGGCGAGATCGGCGACGGCTACCTGCGTCTGTTGGGCCTGATCAGCCACGAGTACTTCCACAGCTGGAACGTGAAGCGCATGAAGCCGGCGGTATTCACCCCCTACGACCTGAACCGCGAAGGCCATACCACCCTGCTGTGGGCCTTCGAGGGCATTACCTCCTATTACGACGACCTGGCGCTGGTGCGCAGCGGCCTGATCGACGAAAAACGCTACCTGGGCCTGCTGGCCAAAACCATTACCGGCGTGATGCGCGGCAACGGCCGCACCAAGCAAACCCTGGCCGACGCCAGCTTTGATGCCTGGACCAAGTACTACCGTCAGGACGAAAACAGCCCCAACAGCATCGTGAGCTACTACACCAAGGGCTCGCTGGCCGCGCTGGCGCTGGACCTGCATATCCGCCGCGAAACCGCTGGGGCCAAGAGCCTGGACACCGTGATGCTGGCGCTGTGGCAAAAATGGCTGGCCGACGGCCAGGGCCTGGCCGAGGGCGAGTGGGAACAGGTGGCCGAGCAGGCTACCGGCCTGCCGCTGGGCCCGTTCTTCGACCACGCCATCCGCAGCACGCAAGACCTGCCGCTGGCTGAACTGCTGGCCACGCAGGGTGTCACTCTGCAGATGGTGCCAGCCGACAGCCCGGCCGATAGCGGCAGTGTGGTGGAGCAGATTATGCCCGCCGCGCTGCGGCCAACCTTTGGCGTCAAGGCCGCGCCGGACGCCCTGGGCGTGCGCCTGTTGCAGGTGCTGGATGGTGGCGCGGCGCAGGCTGCCGGCTTGTCGGGTGGCGATGTCATCGTGGCGGTAAACGGCCTGAAAGCCAGCGATCTTGATAAAGCCATCGCCCGCCACAAGGTAGGCGATACCGTCAAAGTACACGCCTTCCGCCGCGACGAGCTGGCTACTTACAAAGTCACACTGCAAGCCACGCAAGCCGATACCTGCCGCCTGAGCCTGGCCCCCGGTGCCGCTGCGTGGATCACACCATAACCAGGGACGCTTTGCGTTGATAAAGACAAGCGGGCGGCACCGCCGACCCGCCTTGCAAGCTTACTGAGGATGCCCGTTCATGAGCCAACAACAGCCACAGATCAAATACCGCCAGGACTACCTGCCGCCCGCCTATCTGGTGGACAAGGTAGACCTGACGTTCGATGTCCTGGAAGACACCCAGACCCGTGTACGCGCCCGCATGGTGATACACCGCAACCCGGCATCCACTGCGGCCAACGTGTTGCAGCTGGACGGTAGCGCCACGCTGCTGTCGGTGGTGCTGGATGGTGACCAGCTGCAGCCGGGTGCCTACCATCAGCACGCCGAAGGCCTGGCGATTCCCGATGTGCCGGACAGCTTCATTCTGGATATCGAAACCGAAATCGACCCGGTAGCCAACACCAGCCTCAACGGCCTGTACGGCTCCAGCGGCAACCTGTACACCCAGTGCGAGCCGGAAGGCTTCCGCAAGATTACCTACTACCCGGACCGGCCAGACGTGATGGCCAAGTTCAGCACCACCATCATTGCCGACAAACAGAAGTACCCGGTACTGCTGTCCAACGGCAACAAGGTAGGTGAAGGCCAGGCCGACAAAAAGCGCCACTGGGTAAAATGGGTCGACCCCTACCGCAAACCGGCCTACCTGTTTGCCCTGGTGGCCGGCAAGCTGGTGGCACTAAAAGACAGCTACACCACCGCCAGCGGCCGCAAGGTAGCACTGGAAATCTGGACCGTACCGGCAGACCAGGACAAGGTGGACTTTGCCATGGGCGCGGTAAAGCGCTCCATGCAGTGGGATGAAACCCGCTTTGGCCTGGAATACGATCTGGACATCTACATGATCGTGGCCGTGGGCGACTTCAATATGGGCGCCATGGAAAACAAGGGCCTCAACATCTTTAACACCTCGGCCGTGCTGGCGCGCCAGGACACCGCCACCGACGCCGACTTCGAGCGCGTGGAAGCCATCATCGGCCACGAGTACTTCCACAACTGGACCGGCAACCGCGTCACCTGCCGCGACTGGTTCCAGCTCAGCCTGAAAGAAGGCCTCACGGTATTCCGCGACCAGGAGTTCAGCTCGGATTTGCATAGCCGCCCGGTGAAGCGCATCGAAGACGTGAAAAAACTGCGCCAGCTGCAGTTCCCCGAAGACGCCGGCCCCACTGCGCACGCCATCCGCCCCGACAGCTATATCGAGATGAACAACTTCTACACCATGACGGTGTACGAAAAGGGGTCCGAAGTCGTCCGTATGTACCACACCCTGCTGGGTGAGGAAGGCTTCCAGAAGGGCATGAAGCTGTACTTCCAGCGCCACGATGGCCAGGCCGTCACCTGCGACGACTTCCGCGCCGCTATGGCCGACGCCAACGGTGCCGACTTCACCCAGTTTGCCCTGTGGTATAGCCAGGCGGGCACCCCGCTGCTGCACGTGCGCGGCGAGTACGATGCGGTCGCCAAAAGCTACACCCTGCACGTGAAGCAAAGCTGCCCCGACACCCCGGGCCAAAGCGGCAAGCAGCCGTACCATATCCCGCTGGCCGTGGGCCTGCTGGGCCGCGACGGCCAGGACCTGCCGCTGCAGTTGGCCGACGAGCTTGAGCCCGGCGCCGGTACCCGCGTGCTGGATGTCCGCGCTGCCGAGCAAAGCTTTACTTTTGTGAACGTGCCCGAGCTGCCTGTGCCGTCGCTGTTGCGCGGCTTCTCTGCACCGGTACGCCTGCAGTTCGACTGGCGTGACGACGAGCTGTCGTTCCTGATGGCCAATGACAGCGATGCCTTCGCCCGTTGGGAAGCCGGCCAGGCCTACGCCGAGCGCCTGCTCAAAGCCCTGCTGGCCGACCATGCCGCCGGCCGTGCGTTACAGCTGCCGGCTGGCTTTGTGGCGGCGCTGCGTGCGGTGCTGAAGGACCACGCCGCCGACCCGGCTTTCAAGGCACTGATGCTGAGCCTGCCATCCGAAGCCGACATCCTGGAAATGGTCGATGCGGCCAACCCTGCGCATATCCATACTGTGCGCGAGTTTGTGCTCAATGGCCTGGCGCAGGCGCTGCGTGGCGAATGGCACGAAGCCTACGATCTGAACCAGACCCAGCGCTACCAGCCTGCTGATGGTGGCCGCCGCAGCCTGAAAAACCTGGCGCTGGCCATGCTGACCCGCCTGCACGACGCTTGGCCGCTGGAAGCTGCCGAGAAGCAGTGCCTGGAAGCAGACAATATGACCGACCAGATGGGCGCCATGCTGGCCCTGCGCGACCGCGACGTGGCCGAGCGTGAAAACTGCTACCTGTCGTTTGCCAGCCGCTGGCAGGGCGATGCGCTGGTGATGGACAAGTTCTTCAGCCTGGTGGCCAGCAGCCAGCTGCCCGGCGTGCTGGAGCACGTGAAAGCTGCCATGCAGCACCCGGCGTTTACCCTGAAAAACCCGAACAAGGCGCGTGCGCTGCTGGGCAGCTTTGGCCGCAATATGCAGCATTTCCACGCGGCAGACGGCTCTGGCTACGCTTTCCTGGCCGATCAGGTGCTGGCACTGGATGCTATCAACCCGCAGGTGGCCAGCCGCATCGTATCGCTGTTCAACCGTCGTCAGAAGCTGGAGCCACAACGCCAGGCGCTAATGACCCGCGAGCTGCAGCGCATCCTGGCCAAAGATGGCCTATCCAAGGATGTTTACGAAATCGTATCGAAGAACCTGTCGGCATAAGCGGGTATACTGCTGTTTTGCCCCAAGCCGGTGCAAGCATCGGCTTGGGGCGGCTGACCCGGTGCCGGTTTAACGGGCACCTGGCCGGGTAAAACCGCGCTACCCGTCATGCCTTGCGGCACGCGCCGCCTCGCTGTTGACACAACAAGCCCTGTGTGCGTTGCCAGCAGGGTTTGTCATCTATCCCGAGCCGGTGCCTGCACCGGCTTATTTTGTGGCCATTGTTCTATGCCTGTTTCTGCTTCCCCACTGGTCAGTGTGTTGATGCTGCTGGGCCTGTGGTTTGCCTGGGGTACCAACTGGGTGGTGACCAAGCTGGGTCTGTCCTACGCTACCGCCTTTCAGCTGGGCCTGCTGCGTACCCTGTTTGCCATCGCCACCCTGGGGCTGGTGATGCGTCTCTCCGGTCGTGGCTTTCAGCCTACCCCCATGCGGCCAACCTTCTGGCTGGGCCTCACGCAGACCGCGGGTTTTGTGGTGTTTACCAACCTGGCGCTGGTGGCGGGTGGAGCGGGCAAGGTGTCGGTGCTGTGTTACACCATGCCGTTCTGGACACTGCTGCTGGCACGCATTTTCCTGCACGAAAAGCTGGCGCTCAGCCAGTGGCTGGGCGTGGCGCTGGCCTTTGCCGGCTTGCTGGCCATTCTGGAGCCGTGGGACCTGGGCGGAACCTGGCAGTCTGACCTGCTGGCTATTACCGGTGGCCTGGTGTGGGCCAGCTCGGCCATTATCGCCAAGCGCCTGCGGGCGCAGCACCAGGTAGATACGCTGTCGCTGACGTTCTGGCAGATGGTGTGGGGTACGGTGCCATTGTTGGTACTGCTGCCTTTTTTCCCCACCCGCGAGCTGGTGTGGGGTTGGCCGCTACTGGGCGTGTTGCTGTTTTCCGGTGTCCTGGCCGGTGGCTTGGGCTGGCTGGTGTGGATGGTCTTGCTGTCGCGCCTGAGTGCCGGCATGGCCAGTATCAGCATTCTGGCCATTCCAGCCGTGGCGGTGGGCATGGCGTGGCTGCTGCTGGGCGAGCAGCCATCGCTGGCCGAGGCGTGCGGCATGCTGATGATTGCGGCCGCCCTGATACTGATTTCGCTGCGGGCGCTGCGCCGCAGTTAAGGTTGGCCGCAGCGCGGCCTAGTTGCCCATGGCCTGCGCGAGTGGCAGGCGCTGGCTGTGCTTGATCGGCTCCAGCGCCACGGTAGATTTCACGCTGCGTACCAGCGGCAGCGTCATCAGCTTGTTCATCACGAAACGCGATAGCGAGGGCAGGTCCGCCACGACGATGCGTAGCCAGTAGTCTGCCTCGCCGGCTACCGCGTAGCACTCCAGGATTTCCGGCAGATTGGCGATGGCGGCGGCAAATTCGCGTATCGACGCCTCGCCATGGCGCTCCAGGCTGACACTGGCAAAGGCGGTGACCGACAGGTTCAGCAGGTCGGGGCGCAGGCTGATGTGGTAGCCCTGAATCACCCCGGCTTCTTCCAGCCGCTGAATGCGGCGGCCGATTTGCGATGCCGACAGTGCTACCTCTTGCGCCAGCTTCTGGTGGGTGGCGCGCGCGTCGCGCTGCAGCGCCTCCAGAATCTGGAAATCAAAGCGATCAAACTCCAGTTTGCGCATTTTGTGCATTTCCGCTGATTTGGTGCGGTAAGTATGCGAAAAAAGTGCCGTGCAAGCAAATGATGCGGCCAACGCGCACGCTGCAGCTTCTACACTTGTGCTACTGGCACCTGCCGCACACACAAGAGAAAAATCATGGAGATGAACACCTTTACCGTACCGGATATAACCGTGCGCAAGAACGCCGGCCTGAGCCACGGTGCCGACTTCACGCTGCCGCAGCCTCTGGACCGCTACAGCGACGACGACCACCGCACTTGGGCCACACTGTACCAGCGCCAGTGCGCGCTGCTGCCGGGGCGTGTGTGTGATGAATTCCTGCAAGGCCTTGCGCTGCTCACCATCGATGCCGACCGTGTACCGGACTTTAACCGCCTCAACGAAAAACTGGCTGCGGCCACCGGCTGGCAGATCGTGGCGGTGCCGGGGCTGATTCCCGACGATGTGTTCTTCGAGCATCTGGCCAACCGCCGCTTCCCGGTGACCTGGTGGCTCCGAGAGCCGCACCAGCTGGACTACCTGCAAGAGCCGGACGTGTTCCACGACCTGTTCGGCCACGTGCCGCTGCTGGCCAACCCGGTGTTTGCCGACTACCTGCAGGCCTACGGCCGTGGGGGCATGAAGGCCAAGGGTCTGGGCTACCTGCCGCTGCTGGCGCGCCTGTACTGGTACACGGTGGAGTTTGGCCTGATCAATACGCCGCAGGGCATGCGTATCTACGGTGCCGGTATCGTGTCCAGCAAGTCCGAATCGGTCTACAGCCTGGACAGCGCCAGCCCCAACCGCGTGGGCTTTGACCTGCAGCGCATCATGCGTACCCGCTACCGCATCGATACTTTCCAGAAAACCTATTTTGTCATCGACAGCTTCCAGCAGCTGTTCGACGCCACTGCGCCAGATTTCACCCCGATCTACCCGCAGGTGGAAGCTGCGCCATTGCTGGGTGCCGGCGACATCGATGCCGCTGACAAGGTGTACACGGTGGGTAACCGCGAAGGCTGGCTGGACACCGAAGACGCCTGAGCCATGCGCTAGGGCAGCCCCCCAAAAAACAACCCCCTGTTGCCTGGCAGCAGGGGGTTTTGTCTGGTATGGCGGTGATTAGTGGCTGGGGCTATCGGCCGTGGCACCGGCTTGCTGTAGCCAGTACAGCATCTGGTGGCGTGCGCTGATGAAGTCCAGCTGTTGTAGCGCATCGCCCAGGCGCTGGTTGGCCGCAGCATCGTGCGCGGCCAGCTGGCTGGCAATCTCGTTGTAAACGCGTTTGGCGCGGATATTGCGCTCGCGCAGTAGCTGGTCCAGTGTTTGCAGTGCCGCCAGCGGCAGGCTGCCGGCAGTTGGCGGGGTGGCCGCCGGGGCGGGCTGGTCCTCGGGTAGCAAGGCCAGGCTGGTGTTGGTTTCCTCCATGGCGCGCAATAGCGCAGGCATCAGGATGCTGGCGCCTTCGCTGTCACCATTGGCCAAGGCTATTTCTATGGAGGCGGCTGCCTTTTGCAGCTGGGCAATATGCAGGGTGGCGGCCACGCCCTTCAGCGAATGGGCCAGGCGCATGGCTTCTTGCGGCTGTTGTGCGTCCAGCGCGGCCTGAATCTGTAGGGCTGCCTGGGCGTAGTCTTGCCGCATCCGTAGCAGCAGCTTGTACAGCAGGCTGGTCTTGCCACCGAGCTGCTGCTGCGCCGCTTGAAGGTCAAAGCCTGGCAGTTCGGGCAGAG
The DNA here is from genome assembly GCF_979366545.1 of Vogesella perlucida. NCBI lineage: Bacteria > Pseudomonadati > Pseudomonadota > Betaproteobacteria > Neisseriales > Chromobacteriaceae > Vogesella > Vogesella perlucida. The sequence goes on along the minus strand of NZ_CEETRO010000001.1, from coordinate 431,783 downwards.
GTGGCGGGGTTTCCATTACGGGCATGGCGTGGCCTTTTACGGTGGCTCTGGGCTGTACCCAGCGTAGCAGGGTAGCCACCAGCGCTTCCGGGTTGATGGGTTTGCTCAGGTGGTCATTCATGCCGGCATCCAGTGAGCGTTGCCGTTCGCTTTCCATGGCATGCGCTGTCATGGCAATGATGGGCAGCTTGCTGGCGCTGTACTGCTGGCGGATATGCCGGGTAGCCAGCAGGCCGTCTACTTGCGGCATCTGGATATCCATCAGAATGGCATCAAAGCGCTTGTTCGGGTGCAAGGCGGTGGCAATAGCCTGTTTGCCATCGCTGACCGTTTCTACCCGGGCACCCAGGGAGCGTAGCAGGTGGCACTCGAACTCCTGCAATAGCTCGTTATCTTCTGCCAGTAATAGGTATAGCCCAGCCAGCGCCTGGTCGTGGGCCAGGCTGGGGGAGTGTTGCGGGCGATCCGGGTTGGCGGGGGGCTCGCCTGGCTGCAGGCGGATGCTGAAACGGAACGTCGAGCCCTCGCCCGGCACGCTGGTGACGCGGATATCGCCGTGCATCAGCTGTACCAGCTGGCGGCAGATCACCAGGCCCAGGCCGGAGCCGCCAAAGCGCCGCGTGGTAGAGGTATCCGCCTGGCTGAACGACTGGAACAGCTTGTCGACCTGCTTTGGCGTCATGCCTATGCCGGTGTCGCTGACTGCGCAGTGCAGCGTATAGTCCGGCCCTGGGCCGGGTTGGCCATGGATGGCAATGCGTACCTGGCCGTGCTCGGTAAATTTCAGGGCATTGTTGCTGAGGTTCAGCAGCACCTGGCCTAGCCGTAGCGGGTCGCCGCGCAGCCAGGGTGGAATCGTGTTGCTGACATCCAGTGTGAGCATCAGGTTTTTCTGCGCGGCCTGCATCTGGATGATGTCTTGCAGGTTACGGATAACGTCCGCCAGGGAAAAGTTGACGTTTTCCAGTACCAGCTTGCCGGCTTCTATCTTGGAAAAGTCCAGGATATCGTTGATCACACCCAGCAGGGTTTTGGCGGCAGCATCCACTTTTTGCAGGTTTTCACGCTGCTCGGGCAGCAGCTGGCTGTCCAGTGTCAGGTGGGTATAGCCCAGGACGGCGGTAAGCGGCGTGCGGATTTCGTGGCTCATATTGGCCAGAAAATCGCTTTTGGCCCGCGTGGCGGCTTCGGAGGCTTCCTTGGCAATATGCAGGGCGTCGGTTTTTTCGTTCAGCTGCAACATCACATCACGAAACGCATCCAGTGATTGCGCCATGCGGCCCAGCTCGTCGGGCTGCGAGTCTTCCAGTGCCAGGCCAGGCTCACCTTGCTGCATCTGCTGCATGGCACGCGCCAGGCGGCGCAGCCGGCTGCCCAGAATACGTTCCACATAGTAGTACGCCACCACCACGATCAGCAGCATGCTCAGCAATACCAGCAGCCACAGTATGGCGCTGCCTTGCGTGAGCTGTTGTTGCAAGGTGGCCCACTGCTGGGCATCGGGCGGCTTGGCCAGCTGCTGTATCACCTGCTGGTAGCCCCACATGGCCAGACCCACGGTCAGCAGTACAGGCAGCACGAGCGCCAGAATGGCGAGCTGCAGCTGTCTGGTAATACTCCGCGTGGCCGGACTATGGTGGGGGTGTGGATCAGGCAAGACAGCTCCTGTATGCGAATGGTGTGCGCGATGTAGCCGTAACGCTATAGCTTATCGACATAACTGGCAAGGCGTGCTTGATCTGGCGCAGGCTTACCGCGCGGATGATGGCATCGTGCTCAACCCCGCCAGCTTGTGGGCAATGTCGGTAAACAGTGGGCGCCATGCCGGCTCGGCTGACAGGCAGGCCGCCTGCAGCGCTGCCAGTACTGCCAGGGTTGGCCGCGCGGCATCGTCTGCGTGACAGTGCGCCAGCAGCTCCTGTAGCAGATAGCCAAAAGCCCGCACATCGATCTGCTGTAGTGCCGATGCGCTTTCCTGGCCGGGGTCGTAGAACGAGGCGGCACCAAAGTCGCTGAGCAGCGTTTCGCCATCAGGCCGGTACAGCACATTATGGCCGTACAGGTCACCATGCAGCATCCCCCGCTGATGCAGCTGCTGCATCACGCCCGCCACGGTGCTGGCGATACGCAACACCACTGGCAAGGCAAAGCGGCGCTCGGGCGGGTACACATCGCGCGTGCAGCTGGCCAGGCTGGGCGGCTGCGCCAGGTTGCCAAAACCATCTGGCATCTGTGCCATTACCAGGCCCTGGCTGGCTTGCGGGTGGCCGCTGAGCTGCCCCAGTAGCGGAATCAGCCCCGCATGCTGGCCGGCGTGCAGTGCTGCTGCCATTTCGCATTGCGGCAGGCCGTCGCTGGTGATGCCGCCTTTGAACAGCTTGAGCGCCACGCTGCCGGCTGCTGCGTGGCCGTGTTCATCCAGCACGCTGGCCTGGTAAATATGGCCGGATGCCCCTTCGCCTAGCAGCGGGCCCACGCGTAGCCTGGCCCACGGTACAGCGGGCAGGCTGGCACTCTGCGCAGCTTGCTGCTCCAGCGTCTGGCAAAACGGGTTGCCCGCGTAGGCCAGCCAGGCCAGCTGTGGCAGGGTGGCCAGCCAATCTGGCAAGGCCGTGAGCTGGTTGGCCGCAATGCGCAGCAGCGCCAGCTGCCGGCACTGCGCCAGGCTGGCGGGCAGGCTGCGCAGGCGGTTGCCTGCCAGCATCAGTTTTTCCAGCTGCGTGCACTGGCCCAGCGCGTCGGGCAGCACCTCGATACGGTTATCAGTCAGCACCAGCCAGCGCAGCTGCGGCGGCAGCGCCGCCGCGGGCACGTGGCTGATGCGGCAGGCTTTGAAGCCGATCATGGTCAGCGATGGGCAGCGCCCCAGTACCGCGGGCAGCGTGGTAAACGGGTTATCCGAGCAAAAGATCACCCGCAGCTTGTGCAGCCGTGGCAAATCGTCTGGCAGGGTACTGAGCTGGTTACCGGATAAATCCAGTATCTCCAGGCTATCGGCCAGGCTGTAGATCTCGGGCGGGAAGGTGTCCAGCCCGGCGTGCAGGCTCAGGCGGGTAATGCCGGCCAGCGCGCCGCTGCGTAGCTGCTCTAGTGTATGCATGGGTTAATGTGTGTCAGGGCAAGACAAAGCCCGCCATGGGGCGGGCTGGGTGAGTTGGGCTGGGGCTGCGGCCAACGTCAAGGTTGGCCGCAAGGGCTTATTCCCACTCGATGGTTGCCGGCGGTTTGCCCGATACATCGTAAACCACGCGGTTCAGGCCGCGTACTTCGTTGATGATGCGGTTGGACACGCGGCCCAGCAGGCTGTACGGCAGCTCGGCCCAGTGTGCGGTCATGAAGTCGCTGGTAACCACGGCACGCAGGGCGCATACGTAGTCGTAGGTGCGGCCGTCACCCATCACGCCTACCGATTTGACCGGCAGGAACACGGCAAATGCCTGGCTGGTGAGTTCGTACCAGTTTTTGCCGGTTTTTTCGTCGATGGTGTTACGCAGCTCTTCGATGAAGATGGCGTCGGCACGGCGCAGCAGGTCGGCGTATTCCATTTTCACTTCGCCCAGAATGCGCACGCCCAGGCCCGGGCCCGGGAAGGGGTGGCGGTACACCATGTCGTGCGGCAGGCCCAGGGCCACGCCCAGCTGGCGTACTTCGTCCTTGAACAGGTCGCGCAGCGGCTCCAGCAGCTTCAGGTTCATGTCGTCCGGCAGGCCGCCCACGTTGTGGTGGCTCTTGATGGCGTGGGCCTTGCCGGTTTTGGCGCCGGCGGATTCGATTACGTCCGGGTAGATGGTGCCTTGTGCCAGCCATTTGGCGTTGGTGAGCTTGCCGGATTCGCGCTGGAATACGTCGACGAATTCACCGCCGATGATTTTGCGTTTTTTCTCCGGGTCGGCTTCGCCGGCCAGCTTGCTCATGAACTGTTCGGTGGCGTCGACGTGGATGACTTTCACGCCCAGGTTCTGCGCGAACATTTCCATCACCATCTTGCCTTCGTTCAGGCGCAGCAGGCCGTGGTCGACAAAGACGCAGGTGAGCTGGTCGCCGATGGCGCGGTGGATCAGGGCTGCTGCGACGGACGAGTCTACGCCGCCGGACAGGCCGAGGATGACTTCTTCGTTGCCCACCTGGTCGCGGATCTTCTGTACCGCTTCTTCGATGTAGTTCGGCATGGTCCAGCTAGGCTTGGCGTTGGCAACATGCAGTACGAAGCGGTGCAGCATTTCGGTGCCGCGCTTGGTGTGGGTGACTTCGGGGTGGAACTGTACGGCGTAGAAACCGCGTGCTTCGTCGGCCATGGCGGCGATCGGGCAGGACGGGGTTTCGGCAATCACGTTAAAGCCGGCTGGCAGCGCGGTGACTTTGTCGCCGTGGCTCATCCACACGTCCAGGAAGCCGTTGCCGGCGTCGTCTACGTGGTCTTGCAGGCCTTCCAGCAGCTTGGAGTGGTGGCGGGCCTGGATCTGGGCGTAGCCGAATTCGCGCTTGTCGCCGGCTTCTACCTTGCCGCCCAGGGTTTGGGCCATGAACTGCATGCCGTAGCAGATGCCCAGTACCGGTACGCCCAGCTCAAACACGGCCGGGTCAGCCTGGTAGTCGGACTCGTACACCGAGTTGGGGCCACCGGACAGAATGATGGCTTTCGGGGCGAAGGCACGGATCTCGTCTATGGGCATGTCGAACGGGTGCAGCTCGCAGTAAACATGCGCTTCACGTACACGGCGCGCGATCAGCTGGGTGACCTGGGAGCCGAAATCGAGGATGAGGATTTTGTCCATGACTGTCCTTGAAGGTAAAAAACTGGCAGGTAGCCAGTAATGCTTGGAATACGTTTACTTTAGTCGTTACCGGCGACACGGCGCTGGCGTCTTTCGGGGATGCGCTCGCTGCGGGCGATGAGCATCAACAAGCCCAGCAGGATCATGCCCAGCGACAGCATGTGGCTCAGGCGCAGTTTGTCTTCGTCAAACAGATAAACCGCTACGCCGGCGTACATCAGCATGGGGGCGGTAACGACGGTGGATTTGGTCAGGCCATCTACCACCAGCAGCACAATGCCGCTAGCGGCCAGCAGCAGGGCCAGCAGGGTGGTGGTGTCGGGCAGCAGGGCGCTGCTTTTCAGGAACCACAGCAGGCCCAGTACGATGAGGATAAGCGGCTGGAAGGCACTGGATTTCATGGTTAGCCTTTGTTGCGGATCAGGCGCTGTTTTTCGCGCTGCCATTCGCGCTCTTTTTCGGTTTCGCGCTTGTCGTGCTGCTTCTTGCCTTTGGCCAGGCCGATGTCGGCCTTGATATTGCCTTTGCTGAAGTGCAGGTTCAGCGCCACCATGGTGTAGCCGGCGCGTTCTACCTTGCCGATCAGGCGGCTGATCTGCTCTTGCTTGAGCAGCAGTTTACGGTCGCGCACCGGGTCGGGTTTGATGTGGGTAGAGGCGGATTGCAGCGGGGTGATGTGGCAGCCAAACAGGTAGAAAGCGCCGTTACGGTAAATGACGTAGCTTTCTTTCAGCTGTACGCGCCCGGCGCGAATCGCTTTGACCTCCCAGCCTTCCAGTACCAGACCGGCTTCGAGTTGTTCCTCGATAAAGTAGTCGTGGAAGGCCTTGCGGTTGTCGATAATGCTCATGGCTGCCAGATAAAGGGGTTTGCAGGAAATCGCACATTCTAGCAGATTCGGTGCTTTCGCCAAAGTGCCGAAAATTCAGGGGCTTGTCCCGGCAGCTTGCCCGCAGGGGTGGGCATTGTGTAACCTTCCACCTTTCTTTTGCCGGTTGAACCATGCAAGTCGTCGAAAAAAACGTGCTGGTGGCACACACGCCAGAGCAGATGTTCCGTCTGGTAGACGAAGTCAGCCAGTATCCGCGCTTTTTGCCGTGGTGTGCCAAGGGCGAGGAACACTCGCGCGAGGGCGATACGCTGGTGGCTAGCCTGCATATCGATTACCTGCGGGTGAAGCAGCATTTCACTACGCGCAACGTGAACCAGCCGCCGTCTACCATCCTGATGCAGCTGGTGGATGGCCCGTTCAAGTTTCTGGAAGGGCGCTGGCACTTTCACCCGCTGGGCGAGGTGGGCTGCAAGGTGGAGTTTCGCCTGAGTTACGAGTTTTCCAGCAAATTGCTGGAAACCATTATCGGCCCGGTGTTCGGTCATATCTCCGGCACGCTGGTGGATGCGTTCATCAAGGAAGCCGACCGGGTGTACGGCGATGACTGAGCGCATTGCGGTAGAGGTTGCGTACGCGCGGCCGGAACGGCAAAAGATCGTGCGCCTGACGCTGCCTGCCGGTAGCAATGCGCTGCAGGCGGTACAGGCTTCGGGCCTGGCCGGTGAGTTTGCGGATATCGATATGGCCAACCTCAAGCTGGGCATTTTCAGCAAGGCGATCAAGCCGGATACCGTGCTGCGCGAGGGGGACCGGGTGGAGATCTACCGCCCGCTACAGGCAGACCCTAAAGCGGTGCGCCGCCAGCGTGCCGAAGCCGGCCTGGCCATGAAAAAGGGTGGCGACTAGCCCGCTAGCCGCGTGTGTGGCCAAAGGTTGGCCGCAGATAAAACAAAACGGCGCCGCGGCGCCGTTTTGCTTGGACGGGGCAGGTTCAGTTTTCGGCCGAAAGCGTGCGGTTTTTGCCTGCCAGCTTGGCCTGGTACATGGCGCGGTCGGCGCGCTCGATCACGTCGCAATCCCGTTCACCGCGGTGCCACAGTGCCACGCCCGCGCTAAAGGTCACCACCAGTTTGTCCTGGTTGGCCAGGAAGAAGTTCTTGGTCAGCTCGCGTTGCAGGCGTTGTACCAGCTCTACGGCTTCGTTTACCGGGGTATCCGGCAGGATGACCACGAACTCTTCACCGCCAAAACGGCCTACGATGTCCGAGGTACGCAGGCAGTGATGCATCATGTCTACCAGGTATTTCAGTACATCGTCACCGGTCAGGTGGCCGTAGCGGTCGTTTAGCTGCTTGAAGTTGTCCACGTCGATCAGTGCAACCGACATGGGTTGGCCGCTGCGTTCGGCGCGGTGGATTTCGCGGTCGAAGTGCTCTTCCAGGCCTCGGCGGTTGAACGCACCGGTGAGCTGGTCTTCTTTCACCTTGGCGCTGGCGGCTTCCAGTGCTTTTTCCAGCTCGCCGATGCGGCTTTGTGCCGACTGCACATCCTGCTTGGCTGCCAGTAGCTCGCTGTGCGACTGCTTCAGGTTGTCTTGCATGCTGGCGGTGTCGGACAGCAGGTCTTGCAGGATGCCGGTGAGCTCGCTGGCGTTTTGCGAGTTCTTGATGCGGTCGCTATGGTTGCTGATGCGCTGGTGGAAATCACCGGTGTGGTCGGTCATCAGCGACAGCTTGTCCAGGAAGGTATCCAGCAGGGCGCGCAGCGAGCTGGTGGCTTCGTCCAGCGAATGGCGCAGGTTGCCCTGTTTGTGGATGACTTCTTTCAGGCTGGATTCCAGCTGGTAAATGTGCTGGATGGAAATATTGGGCTGCGACAGGATTTGCTGCAGGCTGGCGATCTGGCCGACCAGGTAGCTGTCGGAGCGGTTCAGCTCGGCCACGTTCTGCAGCATCAGCTGCATCAGGCCGGACAGGCCGGATACCAGGCGTTTGTCGTCTTGCGAGATCAGCTCCAGGCGGATCAGGAAGGCGCGCAAGCGCGGGAAGAAGCTGCTGATTTCATCATCGGCATTGATATGCAGCAGGGCCTGCTGCACTTCATCGAACAGCGGCATCATTTCCGGGTAGTGCACCAGGCGGGGTTCTATGCCGAATTTCAGCGCGTATTGCAGCACTTCCATCCAGGCGCGCCACTGGTTGCTGCTGACCACGATATTGCCGCCTGCAGCTGGCGTGGTGGGGGCTGCCGGGGTATCGGTTTCGCTGTCCAGGCCTGCTACTTCGATGCCGATGCTGTTGTTGCTGCCGGGTTGTAGCCAGGTTTTGGTGAGATTGACCAGCTTTTCATTCAGCTCGTCAGGGGCGTTGCCAAAGGTGGCAATAACGCGTTCCAGCGCGGATTGCTTATAGCGCTGGCCCATTTCGGGCGTGCGGGTTTCCCATGCGCGGATCAGGTCCAGCACCAGCTGGCCCCAGCTCTGGGTGACTTCACGGCTGCGCTGGTGCAGCGTGGATAAATCCATGACGAGCTGCGGGATAAGCTCCCACTTTTCATCTTCGGTGGCTTTACGCAGTTTGGTGAGGGCGATTTTGTAGCTGGAATCGCCGGATGGCAGGTTCTCAAAGGCGCGCAGTATCAGCTCGGCCAGCTTGTTTTTGCGGGTTTCTTGCGGTACCTGGGCGATTTCGCAGTAGACGCGCTCGAAGTTGTCCGGGGTGGGCAACAGCTTGCGCATGGTGAGCTGTTTGAGGGTTTCCCGTGCGGTATCGATGGGATTGTGTGTCGTCATAGACCAGACCCTGTAGCCTTTATAGCCTGCCATTTATATCGTTATCGGTAGTGGCCTGAGGCGCCTCAATATACGCTATTGCTGCGCAGGTGGTGCGTTGGCCGTATCAAGAAGCTGGAAAAATACCTCACCTTTACGGATCATGCCAAGCTCATTGCGTGCACGCTCTTCAATTGCAGCGGTTCCTTGCTTTAGATCACGAACTTCTGCATCAAGCGCAGCGTTGCGGCGTACCAGTACCAGGTTGGCCGCACGCTGCTCTTCTACCTGTTTATCAAGCTGCCAGACCCTGAGCCAGCTGCCCTTGCCCAGCCATAATGGCCATTGCAAGGCAGAGAGCAAGATGATCAGCATCAGGGTCAGGCGGCGCATGATTATTTCTTCAGGTGGTAAAAGGCGTTGCTACCCGGGTAGTAGGCGGCATCACCCAGCTCTTCTTCGATACGCAGCAGCTGATTGTACTTGGCCATGCGGTCGGAGCGCGACAGCGAACCGGTCTTGATCTGCATGCAGTTGGTGGCCACAGCCAGGTCAGCGATGGTGCTGTCTTCGGTTTCGCCGGAGCGGTGGCTCATTACGCTGGTATAGCGGGAACGCTTGGCCAGATCAACCGCTTTCAGTGTTTCGGACAGGGTACCGATCTGGTTTACTTTCACCAGCAGCGAGTTGGCCAGGCCGCCTTCGATGCCTTTGGCCAGAATGGACGGGTTGGTCACGAACAGGTCGTCACCTACCAGCTGGATGCGGTCGCCCAGACGGTCGGTCAGCACTTTCCAGCCGGCCCAGTCGTGCTCGCTCATGCCATCTTCGATGGAAATGATCGGGTAGTTGTTGGCCAGGGTTTCCAGGTAGTCGGCAAACTGCTCGGAGCTCAGTGCCAGGCCTTCGGCGGTCAGGTGGTACTTGCCGTCTTTGTAGAATTCGCTGGAGGCGCAGTCCAGGGCCAGCATCACATCTTGGCCGGCTACGTAGCCAGCGGCGTCGATGGCTTCCAGAATCAGCTTGATGGCTTCTTCGTGGCTGGTCAGGTTAGGGGCAAAGCCGCCTTCGTCGCCTACGGTAGTGGCGTAGCCTTTGCTATCGCACAGCTTTTTCAGCGCGTGGAAGATTTCGGCGCCACAGCGCAGGGCTTCGCGGAAGGTTGCGGCACCTACCGGCACAATCATGAATTCCTGGATATCCAGGGTGTTGTTGGCGTGCGCGCCACCGTTGATCACGTTCATCATCGGTACCGGCAGGGCCATCGGGCCGGCGCCACCCAGGTAGCGGTACAGCGGCAGGCCAGCGTCTTCGGCTGCAGCACGGGCCACGGCCATGGAAACGGCCAGCATGGCGTTGGCGCCCAGGCGTGCTTTGGTTTCGGTGCCGTCCAGCTCGATCAGGGTCTTGTCGATGAAGGCTTGGTCAGAGGCGTCCAGACCGATGATGGCTTCGCAGATTTCGGTATTGATGTTTTCTACCGCTTTGAGCACGCCTTTGCCCAGGTAGCGGCCTTTGTCGCCGTCACGCAGTTCCAGCGCTTCTTTCTCGCCGGTGGAGGCGCCGGACGGTACGGCAGCACGGCCCATCACGCCGGATTCCAGCAATACATCAGCTTCAACAGTGGGGTTACCGCGCGAGTCCAGGATTTCGCGGGCAATCACGTCGATGATCGCACTCATGAGTGTTTCCTTCAGGGTGTCAAGGTTAGTCAAACCGGATACGGTGCGGCCAACCTTGGGGCAGGTTGGCCGTGGAGTCAACCTGTTACAGCGATTGTTCTGCGAAGGGCTGGCCCTTTACCAGGGCGTCAATCGCTTGCAGCGTGGCCAGCAGTTCTTTCATGCGGCCCAGTGGCCAGGCATTGGGGCCGTCGGACTTGGCGCAGGCCGGGTCCGGGTGGGTTTCCATGAACAGGCCGGCAACACCGGTAGCAATGGCGGCGCGCGCCAGCACCGGGACAAATTCGCGCTGGCCGCCGGAGCTGGTGCCCTGGCCACCGGGCAGCTGCACGGAGTGAGTGGCATCAAACACCACCGGGCAGCCGGTTTCGCGCATGATGGCCAGGCTGCGCATGTCGGATACCAGATTGTTGTAGCCGAACGACGCACCACGTTCGCACGCCATGAAGTTGTCGGCGTTCAGGCCGGCTTCCAGCGCGGCTTCGCGCGCTTTGTCGATCACGTGTTTCATGTCGCCGGGTGCCATGAACTGGCCTTTTTTGATGTTCACCGGCTTGCCGCAGACGGCCACAGCACGGATGAAGTCGGTCTGGCGCGCCAGAAAGGCAGGCGTTTGCAGCACGTCCACCACGGCGGCGACGTGCGGTACCTGTTCTTCGGTGTGCACGTCGGTCAGGATGGGTACGCCGATCTGGCTACGCACATTGTCCAGAATGCGCAGGCCTTCTTCCATGCCAAAGCCGCGAAAGGACTTGCCAGAGGAGCGGTTGGCCTTGTCAAAGCTGGATTTGTAGATGAAGTTGATGCCCAGCGCGCTGGTGATTTCCTTCAGCTGGCCAGCCGTATCCAGGGCCAGCTGTTCGCTTTCGATTACGCAGGGGCCAGCAATCAGGAACAGTGGCTGGTCCAGGCCTGCTTCAAAACCGGCGAGTTTCATGGTGTGTCCTTTCAAGGCAAGGTTGGCCGCAAGTCCTGCAGGGGTCTGCATGAGCTGCGGCCAACCGTTAACAGGCGGAATAAGGCAAAACGCTTATCAAGCCTTGGCTTTGTCCTGCTGATGTGCCAGCGCTGCCTTCACATAGGCAATGAACAGCGGGTGGCCATCACGCGGGGTAGAGGTAAATTCCGGGTGGAACTGGCAGGCAAAGAACCAGCGGTGGTTGGCCAGCTCGATGGTTTCTACCAGTTTCTCGTGACCGGCGGAGACACCGCTGATGGTCAGGCCGGCTTCCGACAGGCGCTGTACGTAGTGGTTGTTCACTTCGTAGCGGTGGCGGTGACGCTCGGTGATCTCGGTGTTGCCGTAAACGCGTGCGGCCAGCGAACCTGCGGTCAGGTCACATTGCTGGCTACCCAGGCGCATGGTGCCGCCCATATTGGAGTTTTCATCGCGTTTTTCGATCTTGCCGTCATGGTTGACCCATTCGTCGATCAGTGCCACCACCGGGTAGTCGGTTTCCAGGTCGAACTCGGTAGAGTTGGCGCCCTGCATGCCGGCTACGTCACGGGCGTATTCGATCAGCGCGATCTGCATGCCCAGACAGATACCCAGGTAAGGGATATTGTTTTCGCGGGCAAACTTTACCGCCTTGATCTTGCCTTCCACGCCGCGCTTGCCGAAGCCGCCCGGTACCAGGATGGCGTCCATGTCTTTCAGCGATTCTGCGCCGTCACGCTCGATCTCTTCGGAATCGACATAGATGATGTTGACGTTGGTGCGGGTGTGCACGCCAGCGTGCTTCAGCGCCTCGGACAGCGATTTGTACGATTCGGTCAGGTCAACGTACTTGCCCACCATGGCGATGTTCACGGTGTGGTCCGGGTTTTCGATGGCGTCGATGATGCCGTTCCACACGCTCAGGTCAGCCGCTGGCAGGTCAAGTTGCAGCTGTTCGGCGATGATGGTGTCGATGCCCTGGCCGTGCAGCATGGCGGGCACTTTGTAGATGGAGTCTGCGTCGTAGCAGCCGATCACGGCGTTTTCTTCTACGTTGCAGAACAGGGCGATCTTGCGCTTTTCGTCTTCCGGCAGCTCGCGGTCCATACGGCACAGCAGGATGTCCGGCTGAATGCCGATCTCGCGCATTTCTTTTACCGAGTGCTGGGTCGGCTTGGTCTTGATCTCGCCAGCGGTGGCAATGTAAGGCACGTAGGACAGGTGCACGAACAGGGTGTTCTTGCGGCCCAAGTTGGAGCGCATCTGGCGGATGGCTTCCAGGAAGGGCAGCGATTCGATGTCGCCAACGGTGCCGCCGATTTCCACGATGGCCACGTCAACATCACCCGCGCCTTCACGCACTTTCAGTTTGATCTCGTCGGTGATGTGCGGGATAACCTGCACGGTACCACCCAGGTAGTCGCCACGGCGCTCCTTGGTGATCACGGACTCGTAAATCTGGCCAGTGGTGAAGTTATTGCTTTTCTTCATCTTGGCGTGGATGAAGCGCTCGTAATGGCCAAGGTCGAGGTCGGTCTCGGCGCCGTCTTCGGTGACGAAAACCTCACCGTGCTGGAAGGGGCTCATGGTGCCCGGATCAACGTTGATGTACGGATCCAGCTTCAGCATGGTGACTTTGAGCCCGCGGGACTCAAGAATGGCGGCGATGGACGCGGCGGCGATGCCCTTGCCTAAGGAGGACACCACGCCACCGGTAACGAAGATGTACTTGGTCATGGGATTACGGCTCTATGAGAATCCGGGATTTTAACCGAAAGCCGCCTTTTTTTGAATGGGGCAGGGCGGCTTCATCGCAATCTATTCAACTGTCGTGCCGGTGTTCCATGCATGGCGCATGAGTAAGGGTGCCGGCCAGGCTTGGCGGCAGTATAGAATGCCTGCACCGTAGTGCCAGCCAAGTGCGTGCAAGCGTGTCCGTATCGCGGTATGGCAGCGTGGGGATGCGGGTGATCGGGGTAAGTCTTTGCTTGTCTTGCCTTTTTGTCTGCCATGTTGCCGCGGCGGTGGCGCAGTTTGCTTGCAGTTTTTTGCTGCGTTACCCGTCGCAATGCGGTATCATCCGCCTCACTTTGGGTTGGGGTTCTGGCAACAGCTCACCGCTGCAGCATGCAATTGCCGTGGTGGGTGCTTGTATCCGGGCCTCTTAATATGGTATAAGTCTTTCTTTTACCGGCTTTTGGGAGTGATTAACCATGGCGCGTGTTTGCAAAGTCACCGGCAAGCGTCCGATGACCGGGAACAATGTGTCCCACGCCAATAACAAAACTAAGCGTCGTTTTCTGCCGAACCTGCAGTATCGCAAGTTCTGGGTAGAGAGCGAAAACCGTTGGGTACGTCTGCGTATCTCCAACGCTGCTCTGCGTACTATTGATAAGGTAGGCATTGATGCAGTTCTGGCCGACCTGCGTGCTCGCGGCGAACTGTAATTAACTCGACCGAAGCTTAAGGATTAGCCATGCGCGACAAGATCAAACTGGAATCGACTGCAGGTACTGGTCATTTCTACACCACCACCAAGAACAAGCGCACCATGCCGGAAAAAATGGAGATCAAAAAGTTTGATCCCGTTGCCCGCAAGCATGTTCTGTACAAAGAAACCAAACTGAAATAATTTGGCTTCTTTACGGTGGTGCTCCTTCGGGAGCGCACCTGTTGATAACAAACCCCCGGCCTAGGCTGGGGGTTTGTTTTTTGTGCGTCTGTCTGTGGTGCCTGCGGCCCTTTTGCTGTCGATAGCGTGGGTTTCTTCCCCCGCCCGGGCGGTACCGTGCCTGCCGCTGGCCTGCTGTCATTTATACTGCATGGCTGGATAAGGGGGAGATGTCATGCGTTTACTTCAGATGGCGGCCTTGTTGGCCGCAGGCGGGGTGCTGTGTGGTTGTGCCGTGGTATCGGTGGCTGGTGCGGCCGTGTCTGTCGCCTCGACTGCGGTATCGGTAGGGGCGACGGTGGTGGGCACGGCAGTGGATGTGACTGCTGCGGGGGTGAAGGCGGTGGCCAACGCCGGTAGCAGTGCGCCCGAGGCGGCGGTTTGCCCGCCGGGTACGGTGTGTGTGCCAACGCCTTGATAGTGTAGTGGTGCAAAAAAGCCTGGCACATGCCAGGCTTTTTTATTGCAGGCTTATTGTCCGCGCATGAACAGCGCATCCAGATCGCGCATGCCCAGCCTGCTCCAGGTGGGGCGGCCGTGGTTGCACTGGCCGGAGCGTTCTGTGGCCTCCATGTCACGCAGCAGGGCGTTCATCTCCGGCAGGGTCAGCTGACGGTTAGCGCGTACTGCGCCGTGGCAGGCCATGGTAGCCAGCAGCTCGTTGCGGCGCTCGGTCATGACCTGGGTGAGGCCGTGTTCGCGCACGTCTTTCAGTACGGCGCGGGCCAGTTCTACCGCATTACCTTCTTTGAGCCACACCGGCATGCCGCGTACGGCGATCTGGGTGGGCGAGAGCACGGCTAGCTCCACGCCCAGGCGTTGCATGTCTTCGGCGTGTTCCTCTACCGTGGCTACCTCGAAGCGGTCGGCGGCGAATGATACCGGCAGCAGCAAGGGCTGCATGGGGATGGCGTCGGCCTCCAGCGCGGTTTTCAGGCGTTCGTACACGATGCGCTCGTGGGCGGCGTGCATGTCCACCACAATCAGGCCGTCCTCGCATTGGCTCAGGATGTACACGCCGTGCAGCTGCGCCAGGGCAAAGCCCAGTGGCGGAATGCCGTCGCTGGCGGCGGGCAGTACCTGGGGCGGGGTGGCCGCATTAAGGGCAGGCATGAACGAGGCGGGCGCCTGCCGCTCTTCGTCGCGCAGGCCGGCAAACTGCTTGTCGTACACGCCGATGGCTTCGCGCGCCACGTGCAGCGGGATGCTCTGCTGCTCGTAGCGGTAGGTTTGCGGTAGCGGCGTGCGGCCAACGTTGGCCGCAGGGCGCGGTGGCAGCAGGCTGGCTTGCTGGCCTATGGGTGCGAGGCCAGCCGCGGGGAGGGTGGTGGCGCCAGGCTCGCCTGCCGGCTGATCGTGCAGCTGTACCGCCGGGCTGGCGCCAGCGGTGGTGCTGGCCAGGGCGCGGTGCACGCTGTGGAACAAAAACTGGTGAATGGCCTGGCTCTCGCGAAAGCGTACCTCGATCTTGGTGGGGTGCACATTCACATCTACCCCGGCCGGGTCCAGCGTGAAAAACAGCGCGTAGGCGGGGTGGCGCTCGTGGTGCAGCACGTCACGGTAAGCCTGACGCAGCGCGTGCTGCGCGGTTTTGTCGCGCACAAAGCGGCCGTTGACAAAGAAATACTGCGCGTCGCGGCTGGCTTTGGAATAGGTAGGGCTGGCCACAAAACCGGTCAGCCCCAAGCCGGCAGCCTGTGTGTCCAGCGGTAACGCCGCCTCGACAAAGTCTTTGCCCAGCAGCGCGCCGACACGTTCGGCTACCGTTTGCTGTGGCAGGCGCCACACGACCTTGCCGTTATGGCGCAGGGTGAATTCCACCTGCGGGTGCGCCAGGGCGATGCGTTCGAAGGTGGCGGCGCAGTGGGCGTATTCGGTGTTATCGCTTTTCAGGAATTTGCGCCGCGCCGGGGTGTTGAAGTACAGATCCACCACCTCCACGCTGGTGCCGGCGGGGTGCGCGGCGGGCTCTACCGGGTGCAGGGTGCCGTCGATGGCAATAATCTGGTGTGCGTGCTCGGCGTCGTGCGGGCAGCTGGTGAGCGTCAGGCGCGACACCGAGGCCACGCTGGCCAGCCCTTCACCGCGAAAACCCAGGGTAGAGACGCTTTCCAGGTCGTCCAGGCTGCTGATCTTGCTGGTGGCGTGGCGGTCCAGTGCCAGCGGCAGGTCTTCGGCAGCCATGCCGCTGCCGTTGTCGGTAACGCGAATCAACTTGATGCCGCCCTGGGCCAGGTCCACGGTGATTTTGCTGGCGCCGGCGTCCAGGCTGTTTTCCAGCATTTCTTTCAGTGCCGATGCCGGGCGCTCGACTACCTCGCCGGCAGCGATCTGGTTAACCAGGTGGTCGGGCAGTTTCTGGATGCGTTTCATGCGCTGAAGCTCTAGGTTGGCAACAAAATCAAAAACATTTTTGTCACGACAGACACGGAAAGTCCTTCTGTGGCGGCGAAAACCACGAAACCACACGAAAGGCGTGTCGGCTGTGGCCGGCAGGTATTACCAGTGCGCTGCTTGCCAGGCCTGTGGTGTGTTTCCCTGTTGTTCGTGTGTTTCTGTGGCTAAAGGGTTACGTGGTTTTCGTGGCAAAAAATCAGGCTTTGCCCGCCGCCCGCCGGTGGCGGATGACTTCGATGATGCCGGGCAGCATGGACACGATGATGATGCCGAAGATCAGGTATTCCAGGTTTTTGCGTACAAAGGGCAGGTTGCCAAAGAAGAAGCCGGCATAGGTAAAGCCGATTACCCACATTAGGGCGCCGATCACGTTGTAGCTCAGGAACTGGCGGTACTCCATGCGGCCGATACCGGCCACAAACGGCGCGAAGGTGCGCACGATGGGGACAAAGCGGGCAAAGATGATGGTTTTGCCGCCGTGTTTTGCGTAAAAAGCGTGCGTCTTGTCGAGATAGGACTGCTTGAGCAGGCGTGGAAAGCGCGCAAACAGTTTCATGCCGGCGTGGCGGCCAATGGCGTAATTGACGCCGTCGCCCAGAATGGCGGCCACGATCAGCAGGGCCACCAGCAGGTGAACGTTCATCTGGCCCATGGCAGCCAGGGCACCGGCGACGAACAGCAGCGAGTCGCCGGGCAGAAAAGGTGTCACCACCAGGCCGGTTTCGCAGAACACGATCAGGAACAGGATGAAATAAATCCATGGCCCATAGTTGGCCGCCAGGGTGGCCAGATGGGTATCGATGTGCAGGATGAAGTCGATCAGGAAGGTAATCAGTTCCATGGTCTTATTTGGCAGTGGCTGGCAGTGGCTGGCAGGGCAAGGCTGCGAGGCAACCCGGCTTTGTCAGACACCGTAGCAAGGTTGGCCGCATGGTGCGGCCAACCTTGTATCGCGGAATGGGGCCAGAGGCCTTACACCACCGCTTCTTCTTTCGGTTTCACTACTTTCACCATGTGCTCGCGCGTGGTGCCCAGCGCCAGTGCCAGCGGGCTGGCCACCAGTACCGACGAGTAAATACCGAACACGATGCCGATGGTCAGCGCCATGGCAAAGCCGTGCAGTGCCGGGCCGCCGAACAGCAGCATGGACAGCACCATGGTTTCGGTGGAGCCGTGGGTGATGAAGGTGCGGCTCATGGTGGCGGTAATGGCGTTGTCGATGACCTCGGCCGTGCTCTTGCCACGCATGGCCGGGCGGCGGAAGTTTTCACGGATACGGTCGAACACCACCACCGATTCGTTCACCGAGTAACCCAGCACCGCCAGCACACCGGCCAGCACGGTCAGGCTGAACTCCCACTGGAACAGCGCAAAGCAACCCAGGATGATCACCACGTCGTGCATGTTGGCAATGATCGCCGACAGTGCCAGGCGCCACTCAAAGCGGATAGCCAGGTAGATCACGATGCCCACGCACACCAGCAGGATGGCGGTCAGGCCATGCGACACCAGCTCTTCGCCCACGCTGGGGCCGACAAACTCTACCTTGCGCAGCTGTACGCTGGCGTCGCCGGCTTTCAGCAGGCCCATCACCTGTTCAGACAGCTTGGCCGAGCTGACGCCCGCCTTGCTAGGCAGGCGGATCAGTACGTCGCGGCTGGTGCCCAGGCTTTGTACCTGCACCTCGCCGACCTTCAGGGCTTCCACGCGGTGGCGGATATCCCCCAGGTTGGCCGCTTGCTGGTACTGCACTTCCATCACGGTACCGCCGGTGAACTCCACCGACAGGTTCAGGCCCTTGGTAAACAGGAACACCACGGCCAGGATAAAGGTCACCAGCGAAATGGTGGTGGTGAGCTTGCCGTAGCTCATGAACGGGATATCCCGTTTGATGCGGAAAAACTCCATCTCTCAGATCCTTATTTGTTGTCCGGCTTCCATACCTGGCCGATGGAAATCGACGTCAGGCGGCGGCGGCGGCCGTACCACAGGTTAACCACGGCACGCGATACCAGTACCGCAGAGAACATGGAGGTCATGATGCCCAGGCAGTGCACCACGGCAAAGCCGCGTACCGGGCCGGAGCCGAAGATCAGCAGTGCCAGGCCGGCAATCAGCGTGGTCACGTTCGAATCCAGAATGGTTGCCCAGGCGTGGCCGTAACCGGCCTGAATGGCCGACTGCGGCGGCACGCCGTTACGCAGCTCTTCGCGGATACGCTCGTTGATCAGCACGTTGGCGTCGATGGCCATACCCAGTGTCAGCGCGATCGCGGCGATACCTGGCAGGGTCAGCGTGGCCTGCAGCATGGACAGCAGCGCCACCAGCATGAACAGGTTGGCCGCCAGCGAAATGACCGAAATCACACCGAATACACCGTAGTAGATCGCCATGAACACGGCGATGGCGGCAAAACCCCACAGGGTGGAGTGGAAGCCTTTTTCGATGTTTTCCTTACCCAGGCTTGGGCCGATGGTGCGTTCTTCGATGATGTTCATCGGTGCCGCCAGCGAGCCGGCGCGCAGCAGCAGGGCCACGTCGTTGGCTTCGGCCGGGTTCATGCTGCCGGAGATCTGTACGCGGCCACCGCCGATTTCACTGCGGATCACCGGGGCAGTCACCACTTCGCTGCGGTTTTTCTCTACCAGCACCATGGCCATGCGTTTGCCGATGTTTTCGGCAGTCAGCGTGCGGAAGATCTCGGCGCCGGTGCTGTCCAGGCCGATGTCGACCGAGGCGCCACCGTTCTGGTCAAAGCCTGGCTGGGCGGAGTTGATGTTGTCGCCGGTGAGCTCCACGTCTTTTTTCAGCAGGATCTTGCTGGTGCCGCGCGAGGTAGCTTCGTCCAGCAGCTCGTAGCCAGCTGGCGTGTTGCCGGCCAGGGCTTCGGCGACCTTGCCCTGGTCGTCTTCCACCATGCGTACTTGCAGCGTGGCGGTACGGCCCAGGATGTCCTTGGCTTTAGCGGTGTCCTGCACGCCTGGCAGCTGCACCACAATGCGGCTAGGGCCGGCTTGCTGGATCACCGGCTCGGCCACGCCCAGCTCGTTCACGCGGTTGTGCAGGGTGGTGATGTTCTGCTTCACGGCATCGCTCTGGATGCGGGTGATTTCTTCCGGCTTCAGCGTGAGTGTCAGGCGGAAGTTGGTGTCATCGCTATTGAACGTGACCGAGGGCAGGGTACGCGCCAGCTTGTCGGCGGCGGCCTTCAGCGTGTCGGCATCACGCAGCTGTACTTCCAGCGTGGTATCGCCCTGGCGCTTGATGGCACCGTAGCGGATCTTGGCTGCCTTCAGCTCGCGGCGTACATCGCCGGCGTAGCGTTCCATGGTTTTTTCCACGGCGGCCTTCATGTCCACTTCCAGCAGGAAGTGCACGCCACCACGCAAGTCCAGGCCCAGGAACATCGGGTTGGCGTGCAGGCGGGTCAGCCATTCGGGCGAGGCGGGTAGCAGGTTCAGGGCAATGATGTAGGTATCACCCAGCGCTTGCTGGATGGCATCGCGTGCCTTGATTTGGGTGTCCGGGTCCTTGAAGCGCACTTTCAGGCTGGTGCCGTCCAGGAAGATGCCTTGCGGGGCAATGCCTTGCTGCTTCAGGGTGGTTTCAATGCGGGCCATCAGCGCGGTGTCTACCGGGGTGGACTGGCGCGTGCTGGAAATCTGGACCGCTGGCGTTTCGCCAAAGAAATTGGGCAGGGTGTAGATCGTGGCGGTGATCAGCACCAGCGCAATCAGTAGGTATTTCCAGATCGGGAAGCGGTTCATGGAAGGCTTGACAGGAAAAGGGCCGCCAGGGCGGCCCGGGGGGTTACAGGGACTTGATCGTGCCTTTTTCCAGCTTGGCACCGACGGCACCGCGCTGTACGTTGATTTCCACGCCGTTGGCGATTTCCACGGTCAGGTACTGGTCACCGCATTTGGTTACGCGGCCGATAATGCCACCCTGGGTCACGACTTCGTCGCCTTTCACGATCTCGGACAGCATCTTCTGGTGTTCTTTCATTTTCTTTTGCTGCGGGCGAACCAGCAGGAACCAGAACAGAATGAAGATCACGATCATCGGCAGGAACTGCATGATGTCAAACGCTGCGCTGCCGGTGTTGGCGAAAGCCTGGGGGATAAACATTCGGGACTCCCTATTTATCGAGTTGCGAGTGGGTTGATGATTGTGGCAAGTGGGGCATTGTAGCCACGGCCGGGCTACTTTCCAACCGTGCTAAAGGTTGGCCGCAGACAGCCTATGACTGCGGCCAACCCGGTCGGTTCGCCAGCTTAGTTCACGCCACGTGCACGGCGTTCGTGGAAGCTGGCTTTCCAGTCTTCGAAACGGTCGGCGTCGATGGCGTCGCGCATCTCCTGCATCAGCACCTGGTAGTAGTGCAGGTTGTGGATGGTATTGAGGCGCGCGCCGAGGATTTCGCCGGTGCGGTGCAGGTGGTGCAGGTAGGCACGGCTGAAGTGGCGGCAGGCGTAGCATTCGCATTGCTCGTCCAGCGGCTTCTTGTCGTCCTTGTAGCGCGCGTTCTTGATCTTGATGTCGCCCCACTGGGTAAAGATCCAGCCATTGCGCGCATTGCGGGTAGGCATCACGCAGTCGAACATGTCGATACCGTTGGCCACGCCGTGCACCAGGTCTTCCGGTGTGCCCACGCCCATCAGGTAGTGTGGCTTCTCGGCCGGCAGCATGTCCTTCAGCTCGGTCAGCATGCGGTACATTTCCGGCTTGGGCTCGCCCACCGACAGGCCGCCAATGGCGATGCCGTCAAAACCGATATTCATCAGGCCTTCCAGCGACTCCTGGCGCAGGTCGCGGTACAGGTTGCCCTGCACGATGCCGAACAGCGCGTTGGGGTTGTTCAGGTCGTCGAAGGCGCGGCGCGAACGCTCGGCCCAGCGCAGGCTCATGCGCATGGATTTGGCGGCGGTGGCGTGGTCTACCTGGCCTGGCGTGCACTCGTCGAAAATCATCACGATGTCCGAGTTCAGCACCTTCTGGATTTCCATGGATTTTTCCGGCGACAGGAACAGCTTGTCGCCGTTGACCGGGCTCTGGAAGGTAACACCTTCTTCGGTAATCTTGTTCAGCGCGCCCAGGCTGAAAACCTGGAAGCCGCCGGAGTCGGTCAGAATGGGTTTGTCCCAGCCAATGAACTCGTGCAGGCCGCCAAATTTTTCAATGATGTCCAGCCCCGGGCGCAGCCACAGGTGGAAGGTATTGCCCAGAATGATCTGGGCTTGGATGTCCAGCAGCTCGTGTGGGCTCATGGCCTTCACCGAGCCGTAGGTACCCACGGGCTGGAATACCGGCGTTTCTACCGTACCGTGGTTGAGCTCCAGCGTGCCGCGGCGTGCGCCGCCCGAGGTTTTGTGCAGGGTAAACTTCAGCATGTGCTTGATATCATTCATCTGAATCTGAAAATTAGCCCGCCAGTATACACCCCGCTGGCAGCGATTGCCTGCAGTTTGCTTGCCAGCGCGGGCTTTAGACGCTAATATCTTTATTCCTGACAACAGGCACGTAGCTCAGTTGGTTAGAGCACCACCTTGACATGGTGGGGGTCGTTGGTTCGAATCCGATCGTGCCTACCAGAATATCTGTATTGGAGTATCGCCATGTTCAAACGAACTACCACCACCCGTACCTCGAGATAATTCCGAGCCAGTACGGGGGCCTTTTACACAGTAAAGGGATACTCCATGCAAACAAAAAAGTGCGGCTCGAGCCGCACTTTTTTTTTGGTTTTCGTCTGTCCACCTTCTGATTAAGCTGGAGTTGCTATGCCTGACATTCGCCTGCCCGACGGTTCCATCCGTTCCTTCGACCAGCCGGTAACGGTGTACGAAGTGGCTGCGTCCATCGGTACCGGTCTTGCGCGTGCGGCGCTGGCTGGTCGCGTGGACGGCCAATTGGTTGATACCTCCTACCGTATTGCGACCAACGCTGATCTGGCCATCATTACCGAGAAAGATGCGGACGGCCTGTCCATCATCCGTCACTCTACCGCCCACTTGCTGGCCTATGCGGTAAAAGAGCTGTTCCCGGAGGCCCAGGTTACCATCGGCCCGGAAATCGAAAACGGCTTCTACTACGACTTTGCCTACAAGCGCCCGTTTACCCCGGAAGACCTGGTGGCCATCGAGAAAAAGATGCAGGAGCTGGCCAAGAAAGACATTCCGGTCGAGCGCTACGAGCTGTCTCGTGACGACGCCGTGGCTTACTTCAAGGGTATCGGCGAGGCTTACAAGGCCGAAATCATTGCGTCCATTCCGGCTGACCAGGTGCTAAGCCTGTATCGAGAAGGCGAGTTCACCGACCTGTGTCGCGGCCCACACGTGCCGTCTACCGGCAAGCTGAAAGTATTCAAGCTGATGAAGGTGGCCGGAGCCTACTGGCGTGGCGACAGCAATAACGAAATGCTGCAGCGTATCTACGGTACGGCCTGGACCAAGAAAGAAGATCTGGAACAGTACCTGCACATGCTGGAAGAGGCGGAAAAGCGCGATCACCGCAAGCTGGGCAAGCAGCTGGACCTGTTCCACCTGCAGGACGAAGCTCCGGGCATGGTGTTCTGGCACCCGAAAGGCTGGGCGCTGTGGCAGAGCATCGAGCAGTACATGCGTAGAACGTTGGCTGCAGCCGGCTATCAGGAAATCCGCACCCCGATGGTGATGGACCGCGTGATGTGGGAAAAATCCGGCCACTGGGAAAACTACCGCGAAGGCATGTTCACCACCGAGTCGGAAAAGCGCGACTACGCCGTGAAGCCGATGAACTGCCCTGGTCACGTGCAGGTGTTCAACAGCGGCCTGCGCTCTTACCGCGACCTGCCGATGCGTCTGGCCGAGTTTGGTGCCTGTCACCGCAACGAGCCGTCCGGCGCGCTGCACGGCATCATGCGTGTGCGCGGCTTTGTACAGGACGATGCGCACATCTTCTGTACCGAAGACCAGATCATCAGCGAAGCCAAGGCTTTCAACGAACTGACCATGTCGGTGTATCAGCGCTTCGGTTTTGACAAAGTGTCGGTCAAGCTGTCGCTGCGTCCGGAAAAATACGCTGGCGACCTGGAAACCTGGAACCGCGCCGAGGAAGGCCTGCGCGAAGCCCTGCGCGCCTGCGGTATCGAATGGGAAGAGCTGCCAGGCGAGGGCGCTTTCTATGGCCCGAAAATCGAATACCACATCAAGGATGCGCTGGGTCGCTCCTGGCAGTGTGGTACCCTGCAGCTCGATTATGTGCTGCCAGAGCGCCTGGACGCCGAATACGTGTCCGACGACAACAGCCGCAAACGCCCGGTGATGCTGCACCGTGCAGTGCTGGGCTCGCTGGAGCGCTTTATCGGCATCCTGATCGAAAACCATGCTGGCGCCTTCCCGCTGTGGCTGGCACCGGTGCAGATGGTGGTGATGAATATCACCGGTTCGCAGGCCGAATACGCCACGAATGTTGCCGCGACATTGCGTAAACATGGCTACCGCGTTGATCTTGACTTGAGAAACGAAAAGATCGGCTATAAAATCCGCGAGCACAGCCTGCAAAAGCTTCCGTATCAGATCGTTATCGGCGATAAAGAAATGGAAGGCGGGCTGGTTGCCGTGCGCGCCCGGGGCGAAGACCTGGGCCAGATGCCACTGGACGCGTTTATCCAGCATCTTGATGCTGCCATGGCGCAGGCTTAACGCACGGATACGATGAATTTCTTTAGGAGTAATTGCTATAGCTCAGGAACGTGAACCACGGATCAACGGTGAAATTACCGGCCGTGAAATCCGCTTGGTAGGTGAAGAAGGCGAACAACTCGGTATCGTGACCGTGCGTGAAGCACTGGCGATGGCCGAAGAGCGCGAAGTTGATCTGGTCGAGATTTCCCCGACAGCCCAGCCGCCTGTGTGCAAACTGATGGACTACGGTAAGTTCAAATACCAGCAGTCCAAAAAGAAGCACGAAGCCAAGCTGAAGCAGAAACAGATCCAGGTTAAGGAAATCAAGTTCCGCCCTGGTACGGACGATGGCGACTACAACGTCAAGCTGCGTAGCCTGATCCGCTTCCTGACTGAAGGCGACAAGGCCAAGATCACGCTGCGTTTCCGTGGTCGTGAAATGGCTCACCAGGACATCGGCCTGGCACTGCTCAAGCGTGTCGAGGCGGATCTGGCAGAAGTAGGGACTGTCGAGCAGTTCCCGAAACTGGAAGGTCGCCAGATGGTAATGATGATTGCCCCGAAAAAGAAATAATCGGTTATAATCATCGACTTCAACACGGCAGGTTCGCCTGCCGTGTTGATTTTGTAAGCCGGAAACAGCTTGCAACAAAAGCGTGACGCAGTGGTTTCAAGTGCCGGTGGCCACCCTGTGTCTAATCTAATGAAATTCAGCAGGAGATTTCCATGCCGAAGATGAAAACCAAATCGAGCGCGAAAAAGCGTCTCAAAGTGCTGGGCAATGGTGGCGTTAAGCGCTCCATGGCTTTCAAACGTCACATCCTGACCAAGAAAACCACCAAGAGCAAACGTCAACTGCGTGGTACCACCATGGTTCACGCTACCAACATGGCTTCTGTACGCGCCATGATGCCTTACGCCTAAGGAGACCTGAAGAATGCCACGCGTAAAACGCGGTGTAACCGCACGTGCTCGTCACAAGAAAATCCTCGCCCTGGCGAAAGGCTATCGCGGCCGTCGCAAGAACGTCTATCGCATCGCCAAACAGGCGGTGATGAAAGCCGGTCAATATGCATACCGCGACCGTCGTCAGAAAAAGCGTCAGTTCCGTCAACTGTGGATTGCTCGTATCAACGCAGCTGCTCGTGAAAACGGCCTGCCATACAGCAAATTCATGAACGGCCTGAAGAAAGCGCTGATCGAAATCGACCGTAAGGTTCTGGCCGATCTGGCCGTGTTCGATAAGCCGGCATTTGCGCTGATCGTTGAAAAAGCGAAAGCCGCCCTCGCTTAATCGCAGGACACTAAAAAGGGAGGCTTATGCCTCCCTTTTTTTTCGGTTTACTCCCCATAAAGAATGCTGATTCGAGCGGCTGCGCTCCGGTCAGTTTTCTTACGCATACTGGTGCGACCCATGAGCAATGTTGACGTGATTCTCAAGGAAGGTCTGGCAGCACTCGATGCTGTTACCGATCTCGTTGAACTGGAACAGGTCAAGGCCCGCTTTCTAGGTAAAAGTGGTGCGCTGACCGAGCTTCTGAAACAGCTGGGCAAACTGTCGCCTGACGAGCGCAAGACCGCCGGCGCCACCATCAACGCCGCCAAGCAGGCTTTCGAAGCCCGCCACAACGAAGTGCGCGATGGTTTTAACGCTGCCAAACTGGCGGCACAGTTGGCCGCAGAGTCGCTGGATGTCACCCTGCCAGGCCGTGGTACCACCCCGGCAGGCCTGCACCCGGTTACCCTCACGCTGGAACGCATTACCAGCCTGTTTGCCACCATGGGTTTTGAAGTGGCCGATGGCCCGGAAATCGAAACCGATTTCCACAACTTCCAGGCGCTGAACATTCCGGAAAACCACCCCGCACGTGCCATGCAGGACACCTTTTATGTAGAAGGTGGCGACGTATTGCGCACGCATACCAGCCCGATCCAGGTGCGCTACATGCTGGACCACCAGCCGCCTATCAAGATCGTGGCCCCGGGCCGGGTGTACCGTGTGGACTCCGATGCCACCCACTCGCCGATGTTCCACCAGATGGAAGGCCTGTGGATCGACCAGAACGTAAGCTTTGCCGACCTGAAAGCCACCATTACCGAGTTCCTGCGCCGCTTCTTCGAGCGGGACGACATGCAGGTGCGCTTCCGCCCCTCGTTCTTCCCGTTTACCGAAACTTCGGCCGAGATCGACGTGCTGGACGAACAAGGCCGCTGGCTGGAAGTGGGCGGTAGTGGCATGGTGCACCCCAATGTGCTGCGCAATGTCGGTATCGACCCGGAAAAATATACCGGCTTTGCCTTCGGTATCGGCCTGGACCGCTTTGCCATGCTGCGCTATGGCGTGAACGACCTGCGTTTGTTCTTCGAGAACGATCTGACGTTCCTGAAACAATTCAACTGATCGCGACGGAGAGACCTCATGCAATTTTCCGAACAATGGCTGCGCAGCCGCGTCAACCCGTCGCTGAGCACCGATGAGCTGTCCTATCTGCTGACCATGGCAGGCCTGGAAGTA
Source organism: Vogesella perlucida (assembly GCF_979366545.1). Lineage (NCBI taxonomy): Bacteria > Pseudomonadati > Pseudomonadota > Betaproteobacteria > Neisseriales > Chromobacteriaceae > Vogesella > Vogesella perlucida. The sequence continues at coordinate 405,540 of NZ_CEETRO010000001.1, read as the reverse complement.
GAAGACGTGACCGCCGCCGCCCCGGCCTTTACCGGCGTTGTGGTGGGCGAAGTAAAAGAATGTGAAAAGCACGAAAACGCCGACCGCCTGCGCGTGACCAAGGTCGACGTGGGCACCGGCGAGCTGGTGCAGATCGTGTGCGGCGCGCCGAACGTGGCCGTTGGCGTCAAGGTGCCGTGCGCCTTGCCAGGTGCCATCCTGCCGGGTGATTTCAAGATCAAGCCGACCAAGATGCGTGGCGTGGAGTCCGGCGGCATGCTGTGCTCCGGCAAAGAGCTGGGCGTGCCGGACGAGGTAGACGGCCTGATGCTGCTGCCGGCTGATGCACGGGTAGGCCAGAACATTCGCGATTACCTGGGCCTGGACGATAGCCTGTTCACGCTGAAAATTACGCCGAACCGTGCTGATTGCCTGTCTATTCGCGGTATTGCTCGCGAAGTAGCCGCGTTGACCGGTAGCCCGCTGGCCGCCTGGGATATCGCCGCTGTTGCGCCGCAAACCGACAGCCAACTGGCCGTCACCATTGCCGACAATGCACCGTGTGGCCGCTACGTTGGCCGCGTGGTGAAGAACGTGAACGCCGCCGCGCCGACACCAGACTGGATGAAGCGCCGTCTGGAGCGTTCCGGCCTGCGTTCCATTTCCGCCATCGTGGACATCACCAACTACATCCTGCTGGAGCAGGGCCAGCCGATGCACGCTTTTGATCTGGGCAAGATCAACGGTGGCATCACCGTGCGCATGGCTGCTGCCGGCGAAAAGCTGGTGTGCCTGAACGAAAAAGAAGTGGCGCTGACACCCGATCTGATGGTGATTGCCGACGACCAGCAGCCGCTGGCCATTGCAGGCATCATGGGCGGTCTGGACAGTGGCGTGACCACTGCCAGCCGCGACATCTTCCTGGAAAGCGCCTTCTTCCAGCCCGAAGCCATTGCGGGCAAGGCGCGTGCCTTGGGCTTTGGTTCCGACTCCAGCTACCGCTACGAACGCGGCGTGGATTTTGCGCTGCAGACCGAAGCCATCGAGCGCGCAACCGCGCTGGTGCAGGAAATCTGCGGTGGCGAAGCCGGCCCGCTGACCGAAGCCGTGGGTCAGCTGCCGCAGCGTAGCAGCGTAACGGTACGCACCGCCCGCGTAGCCCGTGTGCTGGGCGTGGCGCTGGCGGCCGAGCAGATTGCCGCCATCTTTACCCGCCTGGGCCTGGCTTTCGAGCAGAACGACGCAGGTTTTGTGGTGTCTGCGCCGAGCTTCCGTTTCGATATCGAGATCGAAGAAGACCTGATCGAAGAAATCGCCCGCGTGTACGGCTACGACAATATTCCGGCCGATGCGCCGGTGGCCGCACAAACCATGCTGCCGCAGCCGGAAGGCCTGCGCGTGCGCAGCGAAGTGCGCCGCCTGCTGGCTGGCCGCGATTTCCAGGAAATCGTTAGCTACGCGTTTGTGGAAGAAAAATGGGAGCGCGACTTTGCCGGTAACGCCAACCCGGTACGCCTGATCAACCCGATTGCCAGCCAGATGAGCGTGATGCGCTCCAGCCTGATTGGCGGCCTGGTGGATACCCTGGCGGCCAACCTGAACCGCAAGCACAGCCGTGTGCGCGTGTTCGAGATTGCCCGCGTGTTCCACAAGCAAGCCGACGGCAGCGTACAGCAGCCCGAAGTGGTGGCTGGCCTGGCGCACGGCGGCCGTGTGGACGAGCAATGGGGTAGCAAGGCAGAGCGTGTCGATTTTTATGACATCAAGGCCGATGTAGAAGCCCTGCTGTACCCGCGTGTGGCGGAATACCGCAAGGCCACGCATCCGGCATTCCACCCTGGCCGTTGCGCCGAGGTGCTGCTGGGTGGCGCCGTGGTCGGTGTGCTGGGCGAGCTGCACCCGCAGTGGGTGCAGGCTTATGGCCTGACCAATGCGCCGGTGCTGTTCGAGCTGGCCGTGGAAGCGGTCGAGCAGGTTGGCCGCGTACAGCTGGCCCCGGTTAGCAAGTTCCAGCCGGTACGCCGTGACCTGGCGCTGGTGGTGGCCGAGGATGTGAACGCCGCCACCATCCAGCTGGCCATGAAAGCCGCCGCCAGCGCCTTTGTGCGCGAGCTGGCGCTGTTTGACGTGTACCGCGGCAAGGGCGTGGACGAGGGCAAGAAGAGCCTGGCGTTCCGCATCGTGCTGCAAGCCACCGACCGTACCCTGGTAGATGACGAAGTCGAGCAGGCCGTGGCTGCCATGCTGGCCGCCGCCCAGGCTGCCGGTGCCGTGTTGCGCGCCTGATTTATCCCTGTTGGCCACCCGCAGGGCGGGTGGCGTTTTATCTGATGTTGTAGTGAGGAATTGTCATGACTTTGACCAAAGCCGAGTTGGCCGATCTGCTGTTTGACAAGGTGGGCCTGAACAAGCGCGAAGCCAAGGACATGGTGGAGTCTTTTTTTGAAGAGATCCGCGCCACCCTGGAAACCGGTACCAGCGTGAAGCTGTCCGGTTTCGGTAATTTCCAGCTGCGCGACAAGCCGCAGCGCCCCGGCCGTAACCCGAAAACTGGGGAAGAGATTCCCATCACCGCCCGACGCGTGGTAACTTTCCATGCAAGTCAGAAACTCAAGGGAATGGTTGAACAACATCATGCCGACAAACAAGGCTGAGCTGCCGGCGATTCCGGCCAAGCGCTATTTCACCATCGGTGAAGTCAGCGAGCTGACAGGTGTAAAACAGCACGTGCTGCGTTACTGGGAGCAAGAGTTTTCCGAGCTGCGTAACGTCAAGCGCCGTGGCAACCGCCGCTATTACCAGCATGGAGAAGTACTGCTGGTGCGCAAGATACGCGACCTGCTGTACGACGATGGTTTTACCCTGCAGGGCGCACGCCAGCGCTTGCAAGGCGGCAGTGCCGAGCAGGCACCGCTGACTGCCCAGCAAGTACGCAAAGAGCTGCAATCGATCGTGGACTGGCTGGATATTTCGCTTGGCAAAGAGTGAAAATGACTCTATAATTTTCACCTCTTTAGTCGGGGCGTAGCGCAGCCTGGTAGCGCACCTGCATGGGGTGCAGGGGGTCGGAAGTTCGAATCTTCTCGCCCCGACCAAAGAACCAATTCAGCAAAAAAGCCATCCGCCCCGCGGGTGGCTTTTTTGTTTTCTAGCCCGCCGGCAGGCCTTGCCGGTAAGCGGCGATTTCGGCGTGCAGCCAGTGGCGGAAGTCGGCCTGCTTCTGGCTGAGCTGCGGGTGCTGTGGCCAGACCAGCCAGAGTGCCGACGGGTGCGGCACGGTAAGCGGGCTAAGCTGGCACAGCCGCCCATCCGCCAGGTGGCGTGCTACCAGGCTGTGGCGCATCAGCGCCACGCCTTCCCCTTGCAGCACGGCGGCCAACAGCAGGTTGCTGTCGTTGATCCACAGTGCACCCGGTGGCGGCTCGGCTACCTGTGCCTGTTGGCACCAGCCATGCCACGATTCCACGGTATGCACGATGGGGCTGGCGACGATGTCTTCGGCGCTGGCGGGGAGTTGGCCGTGACGAAAATGCGGCGCAGCCACCACTACCAAGTGTTCTTCCATCAACCTCTCTTGCTGCAGCCCCTGCCAGCCACCACGCCCCATGCGGATGCCCATGTCGATCTGGCCGTACGCCAGCGGCTGGATATCCAGGCTGGCATGCAAAGTGAGGCTGTAGTGTGGATAGCGTTGCCGAAAGCCGGGCAGGCGCGGCAGCAGCCACTGCTGGGCGAAAGACGGCAGTACGGCCAGCACCAGTTCCTGTTGTGGTGTTTGCTGTTGTAGCTGGCGGGTGGCGTCGGCCAGCTCGGCTAGCGTTACCCGCACTTTCAGCGCATAGGTGCGCCCGGCCTCGCTCAGCTGCAGCTTGCGGCCAACCTTGCTGAATAGCGCAGTGGCTAGCTGGCTTTCCAGCAATTTCAGCTGCTGGCTGACGGCAGAGTGGGTAATGCACAGCTCGGTAGCGGCACGGCTGACACTGCCCAGGCGTGCCACGGCTTCGAAGCTGCGTAGTGCGGAAAGCGGGGGGAGGGTATTCATGTAAGCCATACTAACGGAACTGGCCATAAATGATCGATTTTCACGGTTAGTTGCTTCGCTTAGACTCGTCTGGTCATGGTTTGCTTAGTCTTTCTTACACAGATGTTTGCCGGAGGCCCTATGAGTAACCTGGAACTGTACGTTGATAGCCGCTTTCTTAGCCCCTACGCCCTGTCTGCCTTCGTGGTCTTGCAGGAAAAAGGGTTGCCGTTTACATGGCATGGTGTCGATCTGGATGGCGGTGCCAACCTGCTGCCGGACTACGCGACAGCATCGCTCACCGCCCGCGTACCCTTGTTGGTGGAGGGGGACTTCCGCTTGTCTGAATCCTCGGCGATCACCGAATACTTGGAGGCGCGTTACCCGGCACCCGCTTATGCCGCCGTCTATCCACAAGAAGATCAGCAGCGCGCCCGCGCCCGACAGCTGCAGGCCTGGCTGCGCAGTGACCTGCTGCCGCTACGCCAGCAGCGCACGACCGAGGTGGTGTTCCTGCAGCCGTCCCCCGCGCCACTGGATGCTGCCGGCCAACAGGCCGCGGCCAAGCTGATTCGTGTCGCAGAGGCTAGCCTGGCACCGGGTGCGGCCAACCTGTTTGGCGACTGGTGCATTGCCGATACCGACCTGGCGCTGATGCTGCTGCGCCTGGTTAATAATGGCGACCCGGTGCCGCCTGCACTGGCCGACTATGCGCGGCGGCAGTGGCAACGCCCGTCGGTGCAGGCCTGGCTGGCTCAGCAGCGTCAGGTTGCGGGCTGATGGCGGGTGTCGCGGTGCCGTCTAGTGCTCGTACTGCAGGTGTGTTAGCGCTGTGGCTAGGTGTTCTGGCGGGGTAGCTGGTGGAGGCCCGCTGTTATGCCTTGGTCGCGTGCGTGTTTTCTTCTGCCTGCGTTCGACAGAGGTAGCTGCGACAGCAGGCTATCGCCTACCGCTTGGCTGCGTTGACGATGGTATGGGTCTGTGGCTGGCGTTGACAGCCTGCACGGCGTACGTGGGCAGGCTGGTGCGCGCTGGCTGCTTTCTGCTATGTTGCCGACGGTAGCTTTTTGGCGTTCAGGTTCAGGATTCGCGCTCAGGCGCCGTCCAGGTAGTCGTAGCCTGGCCAGTCCAGCTGGTAGGCGGTGCGGTTCTTGGCGACCAGGATGCGTTTAAGCATGCCTGTGCTGTGCAGGTACTGCAGCTGCTCGCGGATGTGTGCGATTCGCCCGGGGGAGGACTGCCCCAGCGTACTCACGATACGGTTTTCTTCCAGGCTGCCGGGGGCGCGGCTGCGCAGCATTCTGAGGATGCTGTAGATCAGAGATTCATCGCGTTGCATGTGTGGGCGTGTGTATTATTAGTTACATTTATTTATCAATCATATGGCGTTATTCGTCAAGAAACATGAATTTATTATTACATGTCATCGTTAAACCCGCAGCCTGATACGCCTTGCGTTGGCATTTGTTCTACCGCCATCGGCGACGATGTCTGCCGCGGCTGTGCGCGTACCTTTGGCGAGATCAGTTTTTGGGGCGAGCTGAGCCAGGCAGAGAAAGACCACTGCTGGGCTTGCCTGTCCGTACGCAAAGTCTGGTTGGCCGTGGTGCGCCCGCTACGCGGCCATCTGGAAGTGGTGTCACAGGCTGGCAGTGAGTCCGCCAGGTTTACCCTGCGCGATGGCAGCGTGCTGTTGCTGGGGCAGCCTTATGTGGACGGGGGGCGGCGCTGGCTGCCTTTGACCTATGGCGAGCGCGAGCTGGCGCTGGAGGTGTCGCTGGACAGTTGGCCGCAGCAGTTATCTGCCTGGCTGGCGGGGTAGCAAGTCTTATGTGACAGATTTATATTGAGGCATGGGTTTATCGAATGCTATGTTCATGGTGGTTAATCATGGAGCACAGCATGGCACAAGACAGCAGCAAGGCCGATTTCTGGGAAACGCGCTATCAGAATGCAGTCACCCCGTGGGACAGTGCGGGCCTGCCGGCAGGCTTTGTCGAGCATGCCAGCGCTTTGCTGGCGAATACGCCAGCAAAGCGTGTGTTGATACCTGGCTGTGGCAGCGCCTACGAGTTGCAGCAGCTGGTGGCGCAGGGCTGTGATGCCCTGGCATTCGATTTTAGTCCAGCTGCCGTGGCACGAGCTCGTGCGGCGTGCCCGACACTGACCGCCCGTATTATCGAAGCCGACTTCTTTGGCGATGCCATTACCGGTAGCTGGGACTGGGTGTACGAACGGGCATTCCTCTGCGCTTTGCCACCGGCGCTAGCTGGCCGTTACGCGCAGCGCATGGCAGCGCTGATACCCGCTGGCGGTGTGCTGGCGGGCTACTTCTTTTTGCGCGATCAGGCCAAAGGCCCGCCGTTTGGTACCTCGCTGTTCAATTTGCAGCAGTCTCTGAGCCCGTACTTTATGCTGCAAAAGCAGGCACCGATTTCGGGATCCTTACCGGTATTTCATCCGGATGAGCACTGGCTGGAGTGGGTAAGGCTGCCATAAGCTTGACTACTCTCAACAGCTCTTGAATAGTCAGTGCAATAATTTATAGATAACATGTATAGATTAGTGGTGTTGCAAGCGATAAAGCCGAAATAAAAACGCAAGAGGAGAGCATGTGATGGAGTGGTTCTGGAAGACCTATTTCCTTATCGAGAAAACCTTCTGGAATTCTCTTACCAAAAAGCTTTGCAGCTTCTTCTTCATCAGCCTGTTCCAGCTGGTGCTTATTGCGTATGTCTATAATTCGCTTGAGGAAATCCGTAGCCTGGTAACGTCGCAGCAGCTGGGGGCGGATAGCTTGCAGCAGATACACGCCTTGCTGGACCGTACCATTTACTGGTCGGTGGCCATCTGGGCGGTGTCGCTGGTTTTCATTGCTTTCATGGTGTGGTACCTGCGTTACCTGATCGTGCGGCCGCTGAAGATGATCATTTCTATTTTCCGCGAGATCGGGGCTGGCGAGGGCGATTTGTCGCGCGAGATTCCTACCATCACCTACGATGAAATCCGTGATTTGTCGCTGTCTTACAACGATTTTCTGCAGAAAATGCGCGAAATCATCAGCAATGTCCGCACCATGACCATGCGCATTGCCATGGATTCGGCACGCACCCGCAAGCACATCAGCGCATCGGTGACCCATGCCAGCCAGCAGGCTGCCCTGGCAGGGCAGGTGAGCGATGCCAGCGACCGCTCTACCCAGGGAGTTATCCAGGTATCGGCGGATACGCAGCAGATTTCCGCTACCACCCTGCATAACCTGGACGTGGCCAGGGCGTCTTATGCCGAGCTGCAGGATGCGGCGCAAAAGATCGGTGGCGTCAGTCAGCGGGTGAATACCTTCAACGGCACGGTGGACGAGCTCAATAGCCGTTCTGCGAGCATCAAGACTATTGCCGACTTGATCAAGGATGTGTCTGAACAAACCAACCTGCTGGCATTGAACGCCGCCATCGAGGCCGCACGAGCTGGCGAGGCTGGCCGCGGTTTTGCCGTGGTGGCCGATGAGGTACGCAAGCTGGCCGAGCGCGTGAAGGTAGCCACGGACGAAATCAGCGGCAATATCGACGGCATGCTGAGCCTGGTGCAAAACACCAAAGACGAAACCGCCGTGATCACGCGTGATACCGCGCAGGCACGAGAGGTGGTAGACCGCTCTTCGCACCATTTTGGCCGCATGATGGGGGATTTCGAAAATACCGCCAGCCGGATGGGGCAGATCGCCACCACCATGGGCGAGTTTGCCAGCTCGAACCAGCAGATCGCGGCCAACGTTGGCGAAATCAGCACTTTGAGCGACGCGGTTTCCAGCAGCCTGAAGCAGTCCGAGCAGGATTCGGTCACCTTGTCGCGTGCGGCGGAGGAAGTACAAGAGCTGGTCGCACGCTTTGTGCTGGGTGAAGGCATCCTGGATGACACCATTAGCCAGGCGCGCCAGGCCTGTGGCGAGCTGGTGCAGCTGCTGCAGCAGGCCCAGCAGAATGGCTGTGATATTTTTGACCAGCGCTATCAGCCCATTCCCGGTACCAACCCGGCCAAGTATCACACCCAGTACGACACCAAGCTGGAGCTGCCACTGCAGAAGGTGTACGACCGGGTGGTACAGAATGTGACCGGCGGGCGCTTCTGTTTGTTGGTAGACAACAATGGCTACGCGCCTACGCACAACAGTTTTTACTCCAAACCGCAGACAGGCGACCCGCAGCTGGACCTGGTCGGTAGCCGAGACAAGCGCATTTTCAATGACCCGACCGGTTTGAAGTCGGCGCGCAGCAAACAGCCCTTCCTGCTACAGACCTATATGCGGGATACCGGTGAGATCTTGTCCGAGATCGCCTTGCCCGTGATGATCAATGACCGCCACTGGGGCGCAATCCGTGTCGGCTTTGACCCCGGTTCTTTGTTTCAGAAATAGCTCGCAATAGTGTTGTCGTGCACTGTGAGTTTTGCTAGGTTTCAAAATCAATGCGGCCAACCTGTTCGGGTTGGCCGTTTTTTTCTAATGATTTTATTGCTATGGCAAATGCTGCGCAGACTGCATATTGCGGTGCTCAGTATTGAAGTGTGTAATATAAACGATAGATCTGGCTTATTTGTTCGCAACAGCACCTGTGCAGGCTGCCGGTAGCGAGCCTCTTGGATTCGGCACAACCGTGTGCCTGCAACGCAGAAAAGGGCAGGTATGTTGTTGCATAGACTGGTCATCACGGCTTTACTCTTGCCTGCAGCAGCACATGCCGCTGTAGTGAAAGTGTGTGCCGAGTCCTGGCCGCCATTCTTGTATCGCGATGATGCTGGCCGCGTTGCCGGCATGGCTGCCAGCTGGATTGCGCAAGCGGCCAGCCAGCAGCACTGGCACGTGCAATACCAGTTTTTGTCACTGCAAGCCTGCCGCCGGCTGGCGGCGTCTGGCCGGGCGGATGCGTTGGCCTTTACGCCGAATAAAGAGCAGCTCGATGGCTGGCTGCTGACCAAGCAACCCATGGTGTTCTGGGTATTGAGCGCCATGGTGCCCTATCACTCCCCGCATAAGACGTTCACGGGTCTGGGCCAGTTTTCGGGTTTGCGCGTAGGGTGGGGGCAGCATTACCGCTACCCGGACAGGCTGGTATTGCAGCGGGACTGGTCCCGCGTGCCGGCTTACGACGCAGATGGCCTGTTTACCCTGCTGATGCGCAATAAAGTCGATGTGGTGTTTGATGATGAACGCTACGTTGTGTCCAGTTTGCCGCTGCAAAGTCGACGGCAGATGCGCGTGTTACACCCGGTCGCCGCCAGTATGCATCAGCCAGTGGCCGTGCGCCCCGGCCTGGCCGACTTTGCCCAGGCGCTGGATGAAGAAGCGCTGCGCTGGCAGCGTAGCGGGCAGCTGGACCGCTTTTACCGTCAACAGTACGGCTCGTCGCTCGCGGCCATCCAGGCGGTAGGTGATTAGAGCTTGCTGCTCTTTAGCCAGTACAAGGCACCTTGTGCTGCGGCACGACCGCTGGCAAAACAGGCCGTCAGCAGGTAGCCGCCGGTTGGCGCTTCCCAGTCCAGCATTTCTCCCGCGCAGAACACCCCGGGCAGGGCTTTCAGCATGCCGTGCTCATCCATCGCCTCGAACCGTACGCCGCCTGCCGTGCTGATGGCTTCGTCGATGGGGCGCGCTGCGTGCAGCGTGAGTGGTAGTGCCTTGATGGCCTGTGCCAGGCTCGCCATATCGTTAAAGCTGTCTTTATCCAGCAGTTCGCGCAGCAGCCCCGCTTTTACGCCATCCAGTCCGCATTGTTTCCGTAGATGGTTCGCCAGCGAGGCGGCACCACGGCCGCGTTGCAGCTCGGCCAGCAGGCGCTCTGGACTGCGGTCTGGCAGCAGATCCAGCGTGATGGTGGCGTGGCCATCGCGGGCAATGGCGTCGCGGATAGCGGCGCTGTAGGCGTAGATCAGGTTGCCTTCGACCCCGGTGGCGGTCACGACAAACTCGCCGCGTCGCTGGCTGGGTTGGCCGCAGGCGTCGGCAAAATGCACAGTCACGCCTTTTAGCGCGTGGCCGGCAAACTTGCTGGCAAAGTGTTCGCTCCACGGGCGGTCGAAGCCGCAGTTCGAGGGGGCCAGTGGCCGGGTGTCGACGCCTTTTTCATTGAGCAGGGGCAGCCAGCGGCCATCCGAGCCCAGCTTGGCCCAGCTACCGCCGCCCAGTGCCAGGATAACCGCGTCAGCCGTGAGCTGTACTTCGCCAGCCGGTGTGCCAAAGCGCAAGCGGCCATCGGGCAGCCAGCCCTGCCAGCGGTGGCGTACGTGCAGCTGCATGCCCGCCTCGCGCAGGCGGGCCAGCCAGGCCCGCAATAGCGGGGCGGCTTTCATTTCACGCGGGAATACCTTGCCCGAGCTACCCACAAACGTGTCGATGCCCAGGTCGTGTACCCAGCTGCGCAGCGCGTCGGCATTGAAGGCGTCCAGCATCGGGGCCAGTTGCGCCTCGCGCGGGCCATAGCGGCGGTAAAAGTCGGCTTGTGGCTCGCTGTGGGTAATATTCATGCCACCTACCCCGGCCAGCAGGAATTTGCGCCCGGGCGAGGGCATGGCGTCAAAGACATCGACCTGTACGCCTGCTGCCAGTAGCGTTTCGGCAGCCATCAGGCCGGCGGGGCCGCCGCCAATCACGGCGACGCGGTGCGGTCTGGGGGTGGGAGCAGGTGAGGTCATGGGGTCATCCGTATCGTGTTAGGCTGGGCGCGCGATTGTTACCGAAAGCGGCGTAAAAACCAACTGTTGGCCGCACTTTGATGCGGACGGTATTTGCCGCTCGCCAAGTGCTTGATTAAAATAGGCCTGCACCATTTTATTGTTTCTTCTGTTCTTTCATCTATTGGGTTGTACCTGCATATTATGAGTTTTACGCGTGAAAACCGTTTTGAATCCCGCCTTTCCCCTACCTTGCCCCGCCGTGCCACGGCGATTATCGAGCTACCCGACGGTGTATTGATGACGGCTTCTGCCGGTGGGCGGTTCAGCTTGCCTGGCGGTGTATCGCAGCGTGGTGAGCTGCGCTCGCAGGCCCTGCTGCGCCAGGTGCGCGACCAGACCGGCCTGCGCATCAACTCCATGCTGTACCTGTACGATCACATTACCCAACATAACGCCCACAAGGTTTACCTGTGCATTGCCCAGGGCCAGCCACGCATGCAGGAGGGTGGGGCGCGCATGACGCTGATTACCTCGCCCGATAGTGAGATGGACGTGCATGTGGAGTCCCGCGCCATTTTGCGCCGCTACGCCAAGCTGCGTGGCGAAGAAGGCCCGAAGAGCGATGCCGTGCGCGCCATTCTGCAGCTGGCGCGTTATATCGCCAAGATGGACTAAGCATGACCTGGCAAGCGCTGGATGAGTTTGGTTTTGATGCCAGTCTGGCCGCCGCCCCCGGGGTAAGCCTGGTGATGTTCGGCCAGCCGCATTGCGGTGCCTGCCGTGGGTGGCTGGCGCAGCTGCCTGGATGGCTGGCAGAACAGGGGGTGCAGCTGTGGTATGCCGATGTTGTGCGCGCGCAGGCCTTGGCGCACCGCTTCGAGCTGTTTCAGCTGCCGGCTTTTGCGCTTTATCGTGATGGCCAGTTTCACGCCATGTGGCAGAGCGCTTTCAGTGCGCAAGCGGTACGGCAGGCACTGGCCGCAGCGTTGGCCGCCAGCCCGCAAGAGGAGCCCTGAGCGGGCGAAGCAAAACAAAACGCTGCCCTGGGGCAGCGTTTTGTTTTGCAGAGGCGTGTGCTTAAGGCGCGCTATCGCCAGGTTGCAGCGTGGCGGCCTGCATCAGCTCGGGCGGGAACACCTCCACACCCATGCTGGCCGCTACCGTGACCATATTCACCATCAGGATGATGGCTACGGGCGAAAACAGCAGCGTGCCGCCTAGCACGCGCAACACGCTGGCGCCGGTGGTCAGCGCCTGCGCCTTTACCACGATATACAGCGCGACCGCGCCCAGTACCAGCGACAGCCCGTGTGCCACATCGTCTGGTAGCCAGCTTACCAGCGGGTCCAGCAGCTTGATCAGGCTGGCCGCCGCAATCAGCCCTATCAAGGGGAACTCGACCAGGCAGCCTGCCCGCCGTAACCACCAGCGCATGAAGGTGGCGTACAGCGAGGTTTCCATCAGCGTATACAGCGTAAAGAACAGCGTGAGTGCCAGCGGGTCGCCACTGGCGCCATCGGCATGGGCGGCGGCGGCCGACATGATGCCCAGTGCGGTAAATACGCCCATGAGCTGGCCCAGCGGGTACTGGTATTGTTCCAGGCGGCCAACGCGCAGGCGCAGCAGGTCGATGGCGTCGTGGATCAGTGGCAGATTCATGGCTTAGTCAAAAATCACGGTCTTGTTGTTGTAAGCCAGGATGCGGTTTTCCAGGTGCCAGCGCACGGCACGGGACAGCACCACACGCTCCAGGTCGCGGCCTTTCTGGATCAGGTCTTCCACGTCGTCGCGGTGCGAGATGCGGGTGACTTCCTGCTCGATGATCGGGCCGTCGTCCAGGATTTCGGTGACATAGTGGCTGGTAGCACCGATCAGCTTCACGCCGCGGGCAAAGGCACGGTGGTACGGTTTGGCACCATCGAATGCCGGCAGGAAACTGTGGTGGATATTGATGACGCGGTGCGGGTAGCGCTCGACAAATTTTTGCGACAGCACCTGCATATAGCGCGCCAGCACGATCAGGTCGACCTCGGCTTCTTCCAGCAGCGCCCACTGGCGTGCCTCGGCTTCGGCCTTGTTGTCTTTGGTGACGGCAATCACGTGGTAGGGGATGCCGTGGAATTCGGCCAGGCGGCGGCAATCTTCGTGGTTGGAGATAATGACCGGGATGTCGCAGTCCAGTTCGCCGATGCTGTAGCGGTGCAGCAGGTCGACCAGGCAGTGTTCGTATTTGGAGACAAAAATCGCCATGCGCGGCTTGCGTACCGACAGCGATACCTGCCATTGCATATTGTGCTTTTCGGCGATGGGGGCAAAGGCGGCGGCAAAACTGTCCATTGGCAGGCTGAAACCGTTCAGGTCCCACTGTACGCGCATCAGGAACAGATTTTCTACCGGGTCCTGGTGCTGGTCGGCGTGCAGGATGTTGGCGTTATAGGTGAGCAGGAAATTGGCAATGGCTGCAACCAGACCGTGGCTGTCCGGGCAGCTGATCAGCAGGGTGGCAGAATGGCGATTACTCATGGTTTGACTCTTTGTCTGTAGGTTTTGTCTTGAGGGCAGATAAAAAACGCCGCCGGCTGCAGCGGCAGACGGCGGCGTGCGGGTACGGTGTCTGCGTCAGGCGTTGAGATTGGCCGAATCCAGCGTGTTCTGCAACAGGGTGGCAATGGTCATCGGGCCGACACCGCCGGGTACCGGGGTGATATAGCTGGCCACTTCGCGTGCGGCGTCAAATTCTACGTCGCCACAAATCTTGCCGCTGTCCAGGCGGTTGATGCCCACATCGATTACCACCGCACCCGGCTTCAGCCAGGCGGCTTTCACGAAGTTGGGGATGCCCACGGCCGCCACCACGATGTCGGCGCGGCCAACTTCACCCGCCAGGTCGGCAGTAGCGCTGTGGCACACGGTAACGGTGGCACGCGCCAGCAGCATTTCCAGGGCTTGCGGGCGGCCAACGATGTTGGAGGCGCCCACAATCACCACATTCTTGCCTTTCGGGTCGATGTTGTACTCTTCCAGCAGCGTCATCACACCGCGCGGGGTGCACGGGCGCAGCTGCGGCATCTTGATAGCCAGGCGGCCCATATTGTAGGGGTGGAAGCCGTCTACATCTTTTTTGGGGTTGATGCGCTCGATCACCAGCTGCGGGTCGATCTGCTTGGGCAGTGGCAGCTGCACCAGAATGCCGTCTACGCTGTCGTCGGCGTTCAGCTGGTCGATGATGGCCAGCAGTTCTTCCTGGCTGGTGCTACCTGGCAGCTCGTAAGACAGGGAGCGCACGCCCGCCTTTTCGCAGGAGCGCTTCTTGTTATTTACGTAAATGCCGGAAGCCGGATCGTCGCCGACCAGAATCACTGCCAGAGCCGGGGCGCGTTTGCCTGCGGCCAGGCGGGCGTCCACGCCCACGCGTACGCGATTGATCAGGGTTTCGGCAACGGCCTTGCCGTCGATGAGTTGTGCCGCCATGCTGCTATCCACCATTAAGGTTAGAAGTGAACGAAAGCCGGATTTTCTCATTTTTTGGGGTATCTGCTCAATCGCTTCAAGGGCTTGTGATGCATTCTTTTTTGCATTGCAGCAGCCGGGGCTGTCGTGTTTTACCGGCACACGCCTGTAGCGAGACGCTTGTGTATGCAATTTTTTAGCATTGGGTGTTGACAGCAATAAAACAGCCCTGTATATTTCGCCTCCTGTCGTCGGGGCGTAGCGCAGTCTGGTAGCGCATCTGCTTTGGGAGCAGAGGGTCGTGAGTTCGAATCCCACCGCCCCGACCACAGCCACACCCGATAGAGCGCCCGTAGCTCAACCGGATAGAGCACCGGCCTTCTAAGCCGGGGGTTACGGGTTCGATTCCTGTCGGGCGCGCCAGTGGCGATGTGGTAGTAAGAAATGCAGTATCTGTGGTGGATGTAGCTCAGTTGGTAGAGTCCAGGATTGTGATTCCTGTTGTCGTGGGTTCGAGCCCCATCATCCACCCCAAAATTCGGTTTGCCGCTTTAGTGCGTCAGACACACCGCTCAGCGGTGGATGTAGCTCAGTTGGTAGAGTCCAGGATTGTGATTCCTGTTGTCGTGGGTTCGAGCCCCATCATCCACCCCAGAATAAACCCGGCCCGTGTGGCCGGGTTTTTCTTTGTCCGCCAGTTTTGTCTGGCCGGCTTTTGCAGGGCATCCGCACCTTGTTTGTGCTGTTTTGCTATGCACTTCTGCTAATTCGATGTCCCTTTTCTGTATTCTCTTGTCGCACGCGTATTTAACCGTATAATCGAATACATTTGCATGTATCCGATAGCCAGAGCGTGACCATGACCACTATGCAGCCCATCAAGCGACAAACCCTTACCAGCGCCGTGACCGAGTCTTTGCGTCAGCGCATTCTTTCGGGCGAGTTTGCCGACGGACAGCAGCTGCGTCAGGAAGCACTCTCAAATGAATATGGCGTCAGCCGCGTGCCGGTGCGCGAGGCGCTGCGCCAGCTGGAGGCCGAAGGCCTGATCCAGATCATTGATCACAAGGGTGCGCTGGTGTCCAAGCTATCGCTGGATGACGTGCTGGAACTGCTGGAAATCCGCGCCATGCTGGAAAGCGAAGTGCTGCGGGCTGCCATTCCCTGTCAGGTGGCTGCCGACCACGATGCAGCCGAAGCCACGCTGAACGAATTCGAGCAGGCGCTGGCCACCAATGATATCCGCCACTGGGGCGAGCTGAACTCGCGCTTTCACCTGGCGCTGTACCGTGCCGCCAAACGGCCCAATACCATGGCGCTGATCGAGCAGCTGCATAACAAAACCGACCGCTATACCCGCATGCAGATTCTGTTTACCCGCACCATGGAGCGTGCCCACGAAGAGCATAGCAAGCTGCTGGACCTGTGCCGCAAGGGTGCGGCGGATGAGGCGGCCGAGTTTCTGCGCTTTCATATCCTGTCTGCCGGCCACGCACTGGAGTCCTACCTGCTCACGCAGGAGCGCCGCTAAGCTGCGGCCAACCGGTAATAAAAAAGCACCGCAAGCGCGGTGCTTTTTTATTACCCCCCGCGTCAGGGCTGGCGTTGGCGGTCTTGCGGGTAGGCGTACATGACTTGCTGTTGCCGTACCTCGCCAATCACCGGTACGTCCAGCTCGATGGCCTCGTGGTCCGTGCGGGAAAACGGTTTGCGATAGGTGGTAATCAGGCCGGCCACCGGCTGTTTGAGGTTTTCCAGCGCGTGGTGAATGGCCGGGCCATCGGTACTGCCGGCTTGCCGGATGGCGGCGGCCAACAGCAGCATGCTGTCGTAGCCCTGGGCGGCAGAAGGGGGCGACGGGATGCGCAGGCCGCCGTTGGCGTGCAGGTAGCGGTTGATAAACTGCAGGCGCAGCGGCGTGTTGCCATCCTGGATAAAGGTTTGCACCATGCGCGCCCCTATGGCGTTGGGCCCGGCATTCTCGATGAAGTTGGACATAGACAGCGTCCAGCTGCCAATGATGGGAACGCGCCATTCCATCTGCGCCAGCGTATTGGCAATTTGTGCCAGCTCGGGCCCGATGGTGTAAGTCAGAATGCACTGTGCGCCGGCTGCCCGCGCCTGGTTCAGGTAAACGCTCATGTCCAGCTCGCCATTGTTGAACTGGTTGACGCTAACGGGCTTCAGGCCTTTTTGTGCCAGGGCTTTCAGCAAGTCCTGTTTGCCCAGCCTGCCGTAGTTGCTGTTGTCGCTCAGTACCGCTACACGGGTAAAACCACGGCGTAGCGCCTCGCGCACGATCAGCGGTGCCTGCAGGCTGTCGGACGCCGCCACACGGAATACATAGTTGGCCGCATGGCGGGGCGGGGTGAACTGCTGGGTGATGATATGGGCAGTCGCCACCGCGGTGATGGCCGGGATGCGCGCCTGCTGGTAGCGTATCTGCGAGGCCAATGCCACGCCGCTATTGGCAAAGCCCACGCTGGCGACCACGCGCTGTTTGTCTATCAGCTCACCGGCAATGCGCAGGCCCAGCTCCGGGCGGCCGCGGTCGTCACGCTCTATCAGCAATATCGGCCGCCCCAGCAGGCCACCCTGGCGGTTGATGTCCTCTGCCGCCAGACGGATGCCGTTGCGCATGGAAAGACCCATCGGGGACGAGCCGCCGCTGAACGGGCCGGACAGGCCGATGCGGATAGGCTCCGCCGCGTGGGCACTGGCCAGCGTCAACAGGCAAAGGCTTAACAGACGGCGCACGGGCTGCTCCTGATGGCATTATCGCTAGGGGGCGCTTATTATCGCATTCCATCGACCCCTGCGGCCAACCCGTCTTGCCCATGCGCACTTCCCGCTTTTATACCTCGCTGCGGCGCAGCCCGGTTTACCGGCTGATGCCCAACAGTACCATCGTGCTGTTTTTCCTGACCATGGCGGTGATGTTGTGGACGCTGGATGCGCGCGAGAGCGAGCAGCAGCGTACCGACCTGGCCAAGGACACGCTGTGGGCCGAGCAGACCATGCGCTTGCGCCTGGATGGGCACCAGGCCGAGCTGGCCCAAATTGCGCGCGATATCGGCCGCGAAGAGCTGGATGAGCCGGGTTTTCTGGTACAGGCCTCGCAGTTTCTGGGTAATACACCGGAGATGGCGGCCGTGGTGCTGGCCGACGCCAGCTATCTTGTGCGCTGGGTGGCGCCGTATGAAGAATCTGGCCTGTCGGCCGGTGCCGGTATCTCCGGCCAGCGCGTGGCGGCTTACCTGGCGGCGCGCAACGACGGCCACCCGCGTTTTAGCGAGCCTTATCAAAGCGAGGGCGGCGACTGGCGGTTCGACCTGATGGTGCCGGTATACCGCGACACGCAGTTTCGCGGCATGGTGATTGGCATTTATCAGGCGGGGGCGTTTGTACGGCGCGTGCCGCCGTCCTGGTTTGCCGAAAAATACCATCTGGCGCTGCAATCCGGCCGCCTGACACTGGCGCGTAATGCGCAGAGCCAGCCGCCGCTGGGGGTAACGCAAAGCATTCGCCTGGGCGGCACATCGCTGGCGCTGGTGGCCCGCCCGGTGCGCGGTGATGTCGATAAAAACCGTTTGATCCAGCTTGGGCTGATTACCGGCCTGTCCGTGCTGACACTGTTGTCACTGTTTAGCTTGTCTCGGCATATCCGCCGCCGGATCGAAGCAGAGCGCGAGCGGGACAGGGTATACAAGCTGTCCCGCGAGTGGCTGGGGGTGATGCGGGAAGATACCACCTTGCTGCACATCAACCCGGCGTTTGTGCAGGGCCTGGGGTATAGCGCCGAGCAGCTGCAGGGGACCTCGTTTCTGAATTACGTCGACCCGCAGCAGCGCGAGCCCACCCGCCAGCTGATTCGCCAGCTGCTGGAAGCCGGCAGCGTAGACCGCTACGTGGAAACGCGCATGCTGAATCGTGATGGTCGCGTATTGTCGCTGGCCTGGGCCATGAGCCCGCTGCTGGATGCCGGCGTGCTGTATTTGTCCGGCCGCGACATTACCGCCGAAAAGCAGGCCGAGCAGGCGCTGCGCCACGAGTATATGTTCCGCAAGGCCATGGAGGACTCGCTGGTCGTCGGCATCCGTGCCATCGATCTGGATGGCCAGATCAGCTATGTGAACCCGGCGTTTTGCCGCATTACCGGTTTTAGTGAAGACGAGTTGATTGGCCTGCGCCCGCCGTATCCGTACTGGTCGCCGGATGTGGCGCAGTTGAATTACGATGCTTTGCGCCAGACGCTGTCGGGCGATAACAGCCAGCAGCTGTTCGAGTCGGTAATGCAGCGCAAGAGTGGCGAGAAATTTTACGGCCAGATGCTGATTTCGCCACTGATCGACGCCGATGGCGTGCATACCGGCTGGATGGCCGCTCTCACTGACATGACCGACAAGCGCGAGGCACAGCAGCAGCTGGAGGCGGCCAACGAGCGCTTTATCGCGGTGATCGAGGGCCTAGACGCTGCAGTCGCCGTGGTGCGGCCCGACACCCAGCAGCTGCTGTTCTGCAATAAACGCTACCGCCAATGGTTGGCCGCAGCCAGCGAGGAGCACGAGTACGAATACTGCGACCTGCGCTTGCGCCAGATGCTGCAGCACGCCAATACCGACCAGGAGCTATGGCTGGACGACCCGGGGCGCTGGTTCCTGTTGCGCAGCCGCGCGGTGCGCTGGGTGGATGGCCACAATGTGCAGATGCTGATCCTGACCGACATCACCGAGCAGCACGACGCCGAGCAGCGCTACGCCGAGCAGATGCAGAAGCTGCAGGCCACCTCGCGCCTGATTACCATGGGCGAAATGGCGTCCACGCTGGCGCACGAGCTGAACCAGCCGCTGTCTGCCATCGCCAACTACCAGGCCGGCTGTGTGGAGCGGCTACGCCAGGGCAAGGCTACACCGGCTTCGCTCATCCCCGTGATGGAAAAAATCACCGCCCAGGCAGAGCGCGCCGGCAAGATCGTGCGCCGCGTGCGCGAATTCGTGAAGCAAAGCGAGCCTGTACGCAAAGAAGCCGAAGTGGGCGATATTATCGACGCAGCGCTGGCGATTGCCGAAATAGAGGCGCGGCGGCTGGGCAGTACCATCAACGTGCATCTTGCGGCCAACTTGCCGCCGGTACACGTTGACCCGATCCTGATCGAGCAGGTGCTGCTGAACCTGATTAAGAACGGCATGGAAGCCATGCAACAGCTGCCTGCCGACGAGCGCGAGCTGGAAATCAGCGTGCAGCGCCAGCACAGCAAGCGTATCGAGGTGGCCATTGTAGACCGCGGCCATGGCGTGCCGGACGCGCTGAAGTCGCAGTTATTCGACGCTTTCTTTACCACCAAGCGCGACGGCATGGGTATGGGCTTGAATATCTGCCGCTCGATTGTGGAGTTTCATCAGGGTCAACTCTCAGTGGAAGATCATCCGTTGGGTGGTACTATTTTCCGTTTCACATTGCCGGTGTTTGAGCCATGACCGTAGCCAAGAACATACGCATCCATATCGTGGACGACGACGAGGCCTTTCGCGATTCCTTGCTGTGGCTACTGGAAAGCCACGACTACAATATTGACTGCCACGATAGCGCCGAAGGCTTTCTGCACAGCTATCGCCCAGCACAGGGGACGGGCTGCCTGATTCTGGATATCCGCATGCCGGGCATGAGCGGGCTGCAGCTTTACGACGAGCTGCAAGCGCGTGGCAATACCTGGCCGGTGATCTTCATTACCGGCCACGGCGATGTGCCCATGGCGGTGCAGGCGGTAAAACGGGGCGCACATGACTTCCTGGAAAAACCGTTCAATCAGGAAGCCCTGCTGGCGGCGGTCGACAGTGCGCTGGCCAGTGCGGCCAACCAGGCGCAAAGCGCGCAGGAGGCCGGCCAGTGCGAGGCACGTCTGGCTACGCTGACCACGCGCGAGCGCGAGGTGCTGGAGCGCGTGATCGAAGGCAAGATGAACAAGATCATTGCCGACGACCTGGGTATCAGCATCAAAACGGTGGAAGCACACCGTGGCAAGATGATGGACAAAATGGGGGTGCGTTCCATTGCTGACCTGGTGCAGATGGTGGTGGCCTATCGCCAGCAGAAAAACCGCTAGTGTTGGCTGCGCAGGGTTATGGCCATCTGGTTAGCCCCCACCCGACCCGCCGCTCTCTCGCCCGCCGCGCCACGGCGGGTTTTGTTTTGTGCACGCGGCAGTGGGGTGTCAGTGCGTATCCAGCCAGCTTAGCTGGCCGTGGCAGGCCTCGTTCAGGCTGTGGCGCAGGGTGTCGGCGGCCTGTGCGGGCAGGCTGAATTGCAGGGTCACGTTGGCCGCATGCTGTACTGCCAGCAGGGTGGCATCGTGCTTATGCAGCAGGCGCCGTGCCGTACCTTCCAGTGCATAGGGCAGGCTGCAGCCCAAGGTCAGCATGGCAACCTGTTCTTCGCGCGCGCAGTGTGCCAGCGCCTGGGCAACGGCATCGGTATAGGCGCGGACCAGCCCGCCAGCGCCCAGTTTGACCCCGCCGTAGTAGCGCACCACCGTGGCCAGCACGCCTTCCAGCTGCTGGTGTCGTAGCACATCCAGCATGGGGCGGCCTGCCGTGCCTGAGGGTTCGCCGTCATCGTTGGCCGCAGAGTGTCCGCCTGCCAGTAGGGCCCAGCACACGTGCGCAGCCCCAGGGTGGGCGGCTTTGAGCTCGGCTACCCGCTGCAGGGCGGCCGCACGGCTGGGTACGGCTTCGACGCAGGCAATAAAGCGGCTTTTCTTGATATCCAGCTCGGCGTGGCCGGGCTGTGGCAGGGTAAACGGCATGCTGAGGATTGGGGTGAGAAAGCTATCGGGCGGCATGATAACAAGCCGCGCCTTAGCGTAGTACGTATTCCACTTCCACACGGCTACCGTTTTCCAGATAGCGCACGCTGCGGCATAGCCGGTTTACCAGGGTGATGCCGCGCCCGTGCAGGGCGGTGTGGTCCGGCTCGCCGTGCAGGAAAGGCGTGGCATCAAAGCCTTGGCCACTGTCGTGAATGCAGAGTTTCAGAATGGGGAAGTCTTCGCCGGTAACATGCGACATGGCCACTTGTATCCAGCCGTGCTCCAGCCCGAACAGCTTGCCCGCACGTTTCATCAGATAGCTGGTGAAGCCGGTGCTGGAGTGCTTCTCGCTGGAGTCCAGCCCCAGTACGCCGTGGTCCAGCGCGTTGTTGAATAGCTCGGTCACAATGAGCAGCAGGTCGCTGAGCTGGCCTTCGGATAAGCCGATCTGGTTGAGCCAGCCCAGCAGGGTGGCCATGCCCAGCTCCTCGCGCAGCTCTTTGGGGCCAAAGTCCAGGCGTAGCTCCCAGTTGCTTAGCTGGGTAAACACCGTGCCCTGTGTGGCCGGTTTGGCCGGGCCGATACTGGCGGTGCAGGGGGCCAGCACCAGCGAGATGTCGTCGGCGTTTTCATGCCCGCCCAAGTGGGCGAGCACCTGTTCGCGTAGCGGGCCAATGGCTGGCTGGCTAGACGGGCTGGCCAGCATGCTGCACAGGGTATCCAGTGACAGGATATTGTCCTGTGCGCCTTTGGCTTCGGTCAGGCCATCAGAGCAGATCATCAGCCGGCCCGGTTCGGACCAGCGGTAGACATCGACGCCGGCATCAAAGTCCATATTGCGCAAAATGCCCAGCGGCGGGTTGCTGGACTGGAACTGTTTCTCGATCTGGCCTCGCTCGTTGATGAAAGCGGCAAACGGGATGCCACCATTCCACACCGTGACGGTTTTTTCCTGCGGGTTGATGGCAGCCAGTGTCGCGGCGACAAAGCGGCCAACCGGCAGGTGTTGCTTGAGCTTTTTATTGATCTCGCGCGCGATGGCGTTGATGCCAAAGCCTTTTTGCGTCATGGCATAAAACACCGTGGCCGCAGGCAGGCAGGCAATCGCAGCAGATAGCCCGTGGCCGGTACTGTCGGCCAGCATGATGTGCAGGGTGTCGGTAGGGGAACGCGCGGCGGTAATGATGTCACCACTGAACTGTACGGCAGGCTGGATCCATTGTTCTATGCCAGTCTGGCTACGATCGCCGTACAGGTTGTGCAGTACGTGTTCGGCCAGCTGTTGTTCCATCTCATTGCTGAGATAGTAGGCTTCCAGGCGCTGGGCATCCTGGCTGATACGCTGCTGCATGTCGGCGATGCGCGACATCACGCGGATCTTGGCGGTCAGCAGCTTGATGTCTACCGGCTTGGTCAGGTAATCGTCGCCGCCGGCGTCCAGGCCCGCCAGCATGTCTTCCTGTTCGATTTTACCGGTCAGGAAAATGATGGGAATCCAGCGCTTGTTAAAACGCTCGCGAATGCGACGGGTAGCCTCCAGGCCGTCCATCTGCGGCATGATGACGTCCATCAGGATCAGGTCTGGCAGCATGGTTTCGCAGCATGCCAGTGCCTGGGCACCATCCTCGGCGGTCACCACCTGGTGGCCCAGAGACTGAATCAGACGGCTTACTACAAGGCGGTTTACATTACTGTCATCGACTACCAGCACGTTCAGGGTTTGCATGTTGGCTGGCTTTCAGTCTATTTCAAAAAACTTGTCGAATTTGGCAATGGCGAAAATCTGGCGAACCACAGGTTTGGCATTGCTGATCAGCAGCCGTTGAATACGGCGCTCTTCTACCTGGTCGCGCAGCACCAGCAGCATGCCCAGCGCCGAGCTGTCCAGATGGTCTACTTCCATCAGGTTGATTTCTACCGACTTGACCCCCTGGTGTGCCAGCACGGCCTTGCAGGCATCACGAAATGCCCCATGTTGGGAAAAGTTGAAATGGCCGTGCACCTGGATGGTGGCCTCTTGCTCCCGGATATGGAAAGTGACAGACATGGTTGGCCTTTGCGTGGTTAGTCGTAGCGGCTGGCAAGGGTGGGTTGTATGCGGTATGGTTATTGTATGCATTAGCAAGGGTATTAACCAGCCTTATCGTGACGATAGTACGACCACTTATGACAGATACTGCGGGACGTGTCGTGCCATCTAGGCAATAAGCTGCGTCGCACTGCTTGCATGGTCTAATACTAGAAAGGATCACCGTGCTGTGCGGCAAATAATCAGAGGGGGGAGCATGTCTCACAAAAAGCAGGCCGTTTTGCTGGGCCTTGCACTGTTCGCCGTGCTGGCATGGCACTTGTCGGCAGCCTTGCTGGCACAGCAGGGATGGTTGGCCGCATGGCTGCATAGCGGGTTTACCGCCCTGGTGCTGTTGCTTGTCGGCTGGTGCATGCGGTCGGCGCGGTCGGTGCAGGCGCAGCAGCGTGATGAACAGGCAGAGGTGCGGGCGGCGTGGCAAGAGATTGAGCCGCTGTGGCTACAGCTACAGCAAGCGTATGCCGAGCAGTGCCAGCAGCTGGAAGGGCAGCTGCAAGAAGCTAACCGCTTGTTGCAAGAGGCCATCGGGGGCCTGCTGGACAGCTTTAGCAGCATTACCCGGCACGCCAAGGCACAGCAGCATATCGCCATTAGCATGATCGGGGCCGAGGAGGGGGGCGATAACCAGCATACCGCCAGCTTCGAGCGTTTTGCCCATGACACCAATGCCACGCTGGAAATCTTTGTGGAAAATACGCTGCGCACCAGCCAGGTGAGTATCGTGCAGGTCAACCACATGACCGAAATCGACGAAAAAATCCGCAGTGTGCACGCTTTCCTGGCGGATATTGACGGCATTTCCAAGCAAACCAATATGCTGGCACTGAATGCTGCCATCGAGGCGGCGCGTGCGGGTGAGGCAGGGCGCGGGTTTGCCGTGGTGGCCGACGAAGTCCGTGCCCTGTCGCTGCGTACGCATGATTTCAACGAGCAGATCAGCCAGACCATGCTGTCTGTACAGAAAATGGTGGAAGAAGCGCATGCCAGTATTGCAGCGCTGGCATCGCATGACATGAGTTATGTGCTGGAGGCCAAGATGCGTGTGCAGCACACCATGAGCCAGATCAACGAGCTGAGCCAGGGAATGGAAGAGGCGGTTACGCAACTGAACGGTATTGCCGGGCAGGTGGAGCACAGTACCAATGTGGCGATTACTTCCTTGCAGTTTCAGGACCGCCTGAGCCAGATGCTGGGCCGCGCCGGACAGTGTGTTTCAACACTACAGGCTTTGCAGCAACTGGCACCGCAGCTGCTGTCCGCATCGGGTAGTGGCGAGAAGCTGGCCGCCGTGCGCGAACAATGCCGTTTGCAATTGCAGGCCTTGCGTCAGCCACAGCAGGCCGAGGTGGCTGCCAGTCATCATGATATCGAATTGTTTTAGGATGTTTTTGTGAGCACGCTGCCGGATCTGGACTACCACGCTGCCTTGGACAATATGGCCGGCATGGTGGAGCTTTACCGCGAAGCCCTCGAGGCTTTTTTGCAAGAAGCCCCGCTGCTAATGCAACAATACCGCGCGCACTGGCTGGTGGGTGACTGGCCGGCGGCGCGGCGCGCGGCACATTCACTCAAGAGTGCTGCTGCTGTCATGGGCGCGCTGGCTTTGTCCCAAGCGGCCAAGGCGCTGGAGCAGCTTGCTGCCGCAGAGGGGCACGAGCAGGTGCCTGAGGCGGCGTGGCAGGCGTGTATGCAAGCCTGGCAGCGTTTTACCCAGGCGGTTGCCGTTTATTTTCCGGCCTGAGCTGCAGCAATGTGTCGTAGCAGCATGTCGCGCAGGTCTGCGATAGCAAAAGGTTTGCCGATATGGTCGTTCATGCCAGCGGCCAGGCAGTTGGCCCGGTCGTCGTGCATGGCATTGGCCGTCATGGCAATAATCGGTAGTTGCGCTTCCCCCAGGGTTTGCCGGATTTCCCGTGTGGCGGTCAGCCCATCCATGACTGGCATTTGCAGGTCCATCAGAACCGCATCGTAGCGCGGGTTCATGTTGGCTACGGCATGCACGGCCAGTTCACCGTTTTCTGCAATATCGATTTGCGCCCCTTCTTTGCTGAGCAAGCCTTTTGCCACCAGCCGGTTGGTCACATTGTCTTCCACCAGCAGCAGCCTCAGCCCGGCGAGCGGGGCACTTGGCGGTGGTGCAATATCGACAGCGGGCGCTGCCTCCTGCTGATTGGCCAGCGGGGTGAACGGTAACTGATCGACGGTTTCTTTCAGCATGCTCTGGGTGAGAGGCTTGACCAGAAAGCCCGCCAGCAAGCTGCGCTCGCGGTCGGACTTGGCGGCCAGCATATCGCGCCCGTGGGCGGTGACCATCACTATTTGTACCTGGCTGTCGTAGCGGCGTAGTTCACGGCAGCTGGCCCAGCCGTCCAGGCCCGGCATTTGCCAGTCGATCAAGACCAGTTGGTACGGTAGCGGTTTGCCCCCCAGGCTTGCCAGCATGCTGACCAGCTGTTCGCCGCTTTCCAGGCAGCTGGCGTGCCAGCCTAGCTGAGCCACCATGGCAGCGGTGGCTTCACGCGCAACGGGATTGTCATCCACGATCAATACCGACAGGGCACTACCGACAGGGATGACGGGTTGTTCGTTCAGGGCGGGCGGTACGGCCAGGGTAAGCTCAAAGCTGAAACAGCTACCTTTGCCGGGTTGGCTTTCTACACGGATGTCGCTGCCCATCAGCTGGACCATGCGCTGGCTGATAGCCAGCCCCAGCCCAGTGCCGCCGTAACGGCGGGTGGTGGACGTTTCTGCCTGGCTAAAGCTGTGAAACAGCTTGCCCAGCTGCTCGCTGCTGATGCCGATGCCGGTGTCTTGAACGCTGAACAGCAGGGTAACGTTTTCCCGGGTGCGGGCTTGCTGTGTGATGCGGACGAGTACTTCGCCGGCCTCGGTAAATTTGATGGCATTGCCGGCCAGGTTGAGCAGCACCTGCTGCAGCCGCATAGCGTCGCCGGTGAGCCAGGGGGGGATTTTGGCATCCACATTGAAAATGAGCTCAAGCGGCTTGTTCAGGCTGGTTACCGACAGGATCACCGACAAGTTGTGCATAAGCTGGTCCAGGCGAAACGGCTGCAGGTCCAGTGTCATTTTGCCGGCTTCTACCTTGGAAAAGTCCAGGATGTCATTCAGCAAGCCCAGTAGCGAGCGTGCGGCGGCTTCGGTCTTGTCTACGTAGTCTTGCTGCTCTGCCGCCAACGGTGTGTGCTGCAATAGCTGCAGCAGGCCCAGTATGGCGTTCATCGGTGTGCGGATTTCGTGGCTCATATTGGCCAGAAAACGGCTTTTTGCCTGGCTGGCTTGCTCAGCCTGATGTTTGGCTTCTTGCAGCGATGCCTCGTGCAGCTTGCTGGCGGTAATGTCACGGCGGATCGATACGTAGCGTTCTATGCCACCCTGGGTATTCATGAAAGGGGCGATGATGCTGTCTACCCAGTACAGGCTGCCGTCTTTGCGGCGGTTGCAGACATCGCCGCGCCAGGGTTGGCCGCGTGCCAGTGTCTGCCACATGTCTTGCCAGAAAGCGGGCTCGTGTACGCCGGCGTTCAGTAGCCTGTGATCCTGGTTCAGCAACTCGGGCAGGGTATAGCCACTGATGTCGGTAAAGGCTTGGTTGGCGCTGATTATATGGCCCTGAGGGTCGGCAATGGACACGATGAAATGCTGCTGGATGATGTCGTGTACGGTCTGGGTTTCCAGCAGCGCGCTATGCAAATCCCCCTGGATGGCTTCTTGCAGGGTGATATCACTTTCAATGGCCATGAAGCCTTCCAGGCGCTGGTGTTCGTCGTGCAGCGGCTGGATTTCCAAGGCTACCCAGTAGTCGCGGCCCGACTTGTCCCGGTTCAGCAGCTTGCCTTGATAAGGTTGTTGCTGCGCCAGTGCCTGGCTGATACGCGCGATTACCTCGGGGTCACTATCCGGTGACTGCAGCAGTTTGCCGGGCTGCAAGCCCAGTACCTCTTGCAGCGTGTAGCCGGTTAGCCGGGTGAAGCCTTCGTTTACCCAGGTAATGCGCCTGTCGGTGTCGGTAATCACGATAGCGTTTGTGGTATGCCGGGCTACCTTGGCCAGCAAGGCCAGGTCTTTCGTCATGCTGGCGGCCAGTGCCTCTGCCTGTTGTTTGTTATGCAGTAGTAGCCAGCTGGCCAAGCCTGCCAGCACGCTCATGACAAAGCCGGCGATAGCAACGATGGCAAGTGTGTCACGGTTGATACCGGCTGCGACTAGCAGCAGACCTGACAGCGTGACGCCAATACTGATGAACTGAAGATGCGAAGCACGTAGCGAGGTGGCGTCGCCGGGGTATTCACGCAAGCGAGCAGTGATACGCCATGTCAGCAACGGGGTGGCCAGCAGGGTCAGCAGCAGGCCGTCGAGCAGTGCGGCGGGTACTTGGCCCAGCCCAGAGGGGAAGGCCTGCTGCAACAGTATGGTTGCCAGCCTGGCGGTGCTGAGGATCAGCAGAACCTCCATCAGCACCTGCAGATAGAAGGTGGTTTTCTTCTGCATGACATTGGCCCCGCTAGCTGTATGGATATATCGATATACTAGCGTATGCCATGCCGGTGGTGTACGGGGCCGGCAGTATTTTGCAGCTTTAGCCGGCCAACTGGCATTTTACCTGGTGCCAGTCTTGCCAGGCTTTGGCTTTCTCACCGGGGCTACGCAGCAGGTAGGCCGGGTGAAAGGTCACCAGCAAAGGATGGCCTTGCACATGGTGCAGTTGCTTGCGCAGTGTGCTGATCGGTGCCTGGCTATTGAGCAGGGTGTGGGCCGCAAAGCGGCCGAGTGCCACAATCAGGTCGGGTTTGACGGAGTCGATTTGCCACTGCAGATAGCTGGCGCAGCTGGCTATCTCGGCGGGGGCCGGGTTGCGGTTGCCTGGCGGGCGGCATTTCACCACGTTACAAATATAGACATCTTGCTCGCTGTGGATCCCGGCTGCGGCCAACATGTTTTCCAGTAGTTGGCCGGCTTTGCCGACAAAGGGCAGCCCTTGCCGGTCTTCCTGTTCGCCGGGGGCTTCACCAATAATCAGCAGGCGTGCCTTTGGGTTGCCACGGCCAACGACAACATTGTGACGCGTTCTGGCCAGCTCGCAGCGCTGGCAGGCAGCCACGCGGGCATGCAGACTGTCCCAGTCTTGTATCGGCAGGACATCAGGCAGCTTGGCTTGCAGGGGAGCCTCGTTTACTTCAACCGTGGTCGGTTCGGCAGCGGGGGCTGTGCTGGCCAGGGCGGCCGCGCGTGGGGGCGTGGCGACAGTGGCGACGGCGGCCGCTTCGGCTGGGGGTGTGGCCAAGTTTACAGGGCTGTCCTGTATCCCGGGTTCGCCACGGGGCCGCCATAGCGGGCTAAGGCCCATTTCGTGCAGGACAAACGCACTGCGGCTCATAGGGTAGCTTTCATCAGGATGGCATCTTCACGGCTGCCATCGGCATGGCGGTAGTAAGCCTTGCGCGTGCTGTACGGGATAAAGCCGGCACGCTGATAAAGCTGCAGGGCAATGCGGTTACTGGCACGTACTTCAAGAAACAGGCAGCTGGCCCCCTGTTGTCGTGCCTGCTGCTGTACGAAGCGCAGTAGTTGGCCACCCAAACCTTGCCCTTGGTGGCTGCCGTGGATAAAGAAGTTCTGTATATGCGCCTCGTCCAGCACCTGCATCAGCACCGCGACACCTAGCAGTACATTACCTTCCTGCATGAGCCAGACGGTGTCGTGCTCACTCTCAAGAGAGCCGGCATACAGTGTGCTGCTCCACGCGTGGGGCGTACTGTCGGCTTCGGCGCTGGCCAGCCGATGGGCGTCTGCCAGCTGGGCGCGGGTAAACTCAGCCACGTTTCTGCTCGCGTTGCTCGCTGGCGGTCAGGGCGATTTTGTTGCGTACGTACAGCAGGTCTGCACTCATGCTGGCCGGGTAGCGGGCAGGGTTTTCCTGGTATAGGGCGATATAGTCGCTGGCTTGTGGCACGACATGGCAGGCAGGCAAGTCGTGCGGGGCCAGCAAGTTGACGGCATCACCTGCAACGGCAGTGATGTCATCCAGCTGGACTTGTTCAGCTTTTATAACGCTGATTTCACCATGACACTGGCCCTGCAGGTAGTGTGCCGCGTATACCTCGCCCATGCGGGCATCGATGACAGCCAGTCCGCTCCCTTGCGGCAAACTGCGGGCAATGGCGTCCAGCGTAGGGATACCGATGACCGGCAAACCGGCGGCCGTGGCAAGGCCCATGGCGATACCCGCTGCGATACGCAGGCCGGTAAAGGCCCCTGGCCCTTGGCCGAACAGGATGGCATCCAGCTGAGTCAGACCGACGCCGTTGTCGCTTAACAGCTGGTGGATGGCTGTCAGGGCATGGTCGGAGTGACCTTGTTTAACACTATGGTGCTGGCTGCTTATCCCGTGAGGGGTGGAGAGTGCGACGGACAGGTTCTGGTTCGAGCAATCGATGGCAAGTAAATTCATCAGGGTAAGTCAAAGTCCGAGTTCTTCTACCCAGGCCAGGGCAGAGGTGTGAAGCTGGTTCAGCTGATCCGGTGACAGGGACAGCTGGTAGGCCAAATTAGGCAGCGACGGGTCACCCGCTTCCAGTGCCATGGTCAGGCGGAATAACAGGCTCAGGCCACCTGTCTGGTCTGCCAGCACTTGGTGGATTTCTGCCGGCAGGCTGATGTGCTCCAGAATGGTTGACATGGGCATGTCAAAGATGACATCCAGCAGCGAGAACATGCCTGCAATAAAAGCATTATCACAGTGTTCTGTGGTAAAGCCGGTTTCTTGTGCCAGCACTTCCATCAGGCGTGCGCGAATCACGGCGGTTTTTTGCAGTGCCGGGGCCAGATGGTTGCTTTCGTTGCTGGTCACCAGTAACAGTGTTAGCCAGCGGTATAGCTTTTGGTACCCCAGCACGGTCACGGCATGGCTAAACGAGCTGATGGTGGTATTCAGGCCCGCGGCAGCAGAGTTGACATAACGCAGCAGCTTGAACGACAGGGCAACATCGGTTTTCAGTACCGCTTCGATTTCGCGTACTGGCGCGTCGGCGCGCAGCAGGTTCAACAGTTTGAGCGTATTGGCGAACGAGGGGTGAATCACTTTCGCGGAAAGCGTTTCCGGCCGCGCAAAGTAATAGCCCTGGTAACCATCCATACCCAGGTCACGGCACAGATGGTAGTGCTGATAGGACTCGATGCGTTCGCCAATGCGGATCACCGGATAGCTGCGCAGCCTGGCTGCCTGTGTCTGGAACTGGTGGGGTGTCTGGCTTTGCACGTCCAGTTTGACATAGTTGGCCAGCTCCAGCAGGGCAGCAGATGGCGCGTCAAAGGAAAAATCGTCCAGTGCAATGCCAAAACCCAGCGAGCGCAGGTAGCGTACGCGCGATACAACTTCGTTGGTGGGTTGAATGTTGGCCGCTAGGTCCAGCACCACGCGGCGCGGTGGCAACAGCTCAAGGAAGTCACTGGTCAGCATGGCTTCGCCGACATTAATGAAGGCGAGTTTGTTACCAATCAACCAGTTGGTGCCCATATTGTTCAGGGCATTCACCAATACCTGGGTGTCTGCCTCCAGAGGGGCGTGTGGGGTGGCGCTAGCGGCATCGTCGGCACGACGAAAAAGCAGCTCATATCCAATGAGCTGCTGATTCCTGTTCAGTACAGGCTGACGTCCCAGAAAGGCGGATGTCGACATTGTAATTTTCTTAGTAAGAGAAGTTGTCTGCGTTTCTCAGCATGATGCTGCCGTTGGCTGAGGAATCCATCTGGCCTGCCAGCAGGTCTTCCATGTCCAGAACCAGTACCACCGATCCGTCACCAGACAGCGTGGCACCCGCTACGCCTTTCGGACGGATATTCTGCAGTGGCTTGATCACCACGTCGTCGCGGCCAACAAAAGAATCTACCGCCAGGATGAACGATTTCTCTGCGGATTGCATCAGCACGCCAAAGTTCGGCTTTTGCGTAGGCTGCCAGTTCAGCAGGCCCGACAGGGTTTTCAGCGGCAGGATTTCGTCGCGCACCACGATAGTGGGGCGGCCGGAGACTTCCTGAATGGCTGTGGTGTCGATCGGAATGATCTCGCGCACCATGGCCAGCGGTACCGCAAAAGGCTGGTTGCAGGCACGAACAACCAGTACCGGCAGAATCGCCAGGGTCAGCGGCAGCGAAATGCTGATGCGTGTGCCTTCACCCTGGATGGAGTTGATGTCGATACGGCCATTCAGTTTCTGGATGTTGGTGCGTACCACATCCATGCCCACACCACGCCCGGACACGCTGGAAATCTGGTCTTTGGTGGAGAAACCTGGCAGGAAAATCAGCTGCAGGCACTGCTTCTCGTCCAGCGAGTTGGCAGTCTCGGCATCGATCAGGCCTTTGGCAATGGCTTTGCGGCGCAGTACCTCGGGGTTCATGCCTTTGCCGTCATCGGTAATCTCGATAACGATGTGGTCGCCTACCTGTTCGGCAGTCAGCTCGATCAGCGACTGCGGCTTTTTGCCTATGGCAATACGCTCGTCAGCGGACTCTACACCGTGGTCAACGGCGTTGCGCACCAAGTGCACCAGCGGGTCGTTCAGATCCTCGATCATGGTCTTGTCGAGTTCTGTTTCTTCACCGGTAATCACCAGCTCGACTTCTTTGCCCAGCTGTCGTGCCAGGTCTCGTGCCAGGCGCGGGTACTTCTGGAACAGACGGCCGATCGGCTGCATGCGCGTTTTCATTACCGCGTTTTGCAGATCGCTTACCAGCAGGTCCAACTGGCTGATGGCTTCATCCAGCGAGCGCAGCGTGTTGGTCTCCATATTGCCCTGGAGAATCTCGGTACGCAGCGTGGTGAGGCGGTTTTTGGTGAGGCCGATTTCGCCTGACAGGTTCAGCACTTGGTCAAGGCGAACGGTGTCGATGCGGATGGTGTTTTCCTGGCCGGAAATCGAGCCGCCAGTCGAGGGGGCCGGTTTGTTTTGTGGCTTGGGTGCAGCCGGAACAACGGCGGCAGGGGCCTGGGCTACCGGTATCAACTCGGCCGGCGCGGTTTCCACGACCATGGTGGCGGCAGCGGCCATATCCACGGCCGCGGCAGTTGGCACATTGACGGCAGCCGCGGGCTGCTCAGTACCGGTAACCGCCTGATGCAGGGCTTCCCAGTTAGGCTCATTGCTGTTCACTGCTTGGGTCGGTGCCGGGGCTGGCGCCTGTACCTGCACTACCGGTGCGACTGGCGCGGCGGCAGGTGCCTTAACGGCGGCCAGATTGCCCGCAAGCGCAGCATCGAGTGCGGCCAACATGGCTGGATCCGGGTTTGGCGGAGGCAAGCCTTGGGACAGTACGGTGAACATGTCACGCACTGCGCCGGTAGCATCCAGAATCACGTCCATCAGTTCGGAGGACAGACCCAGCTCGGAGTTGCGCAGCTTGTCGAACAGGTTTTCTGTCCGGTGGCAGATCGTCACCATCGGTGCGACATTCAGGAAGCCCGCACCACCCTTGATGGTATGGAAACCGCGGAAGATATCATTGAGCAAGGCGCGGTCATTCGGCCTTTTTTCAAGTTCTACCAGCTTGTTATCCACATCGGAGAGTAGCTCGGTCGACTCGAGTAAGAAATCCTGCAGAAGTTCTTCCATTCCGGCGAAGTCGCTCATTTTTGCTTCCTTTGTATGTCGACTTAATGCGTGTTCTTGGAGTATGACCTAGAAACCAAGACTATCCAGCAAATCATCTACTTGCTGCTGGTTGGTTACTACATCGGTGCGGCCATCGGGGTTCACCACCGGGCCATTCAGCAATTCTGTGTTCAGCTCCAGCTTGCGCTCGGCAGGCAGGTACTCGATCAGTACGGTCAGCAGCTCGGACTCCAGCGTTTTGACCATCTCCATCACTTTTTTGATGACCTGGCCGGTCAAGTCCTGGAAGTCTTGCGCCATCACGATTTCCAGCAACTGGTTACTGGTCGCTTCGGTTTGTTTTGGCACCAGCGCCAGGTAAGTACGGGTGTCCTGTGCGAGCGTTTTGAATTCCTCGGTGGACAGCTTGTTGGCGTAGAGCAGTTCCCAGCGCTGATTCAGCTGGTCTGCACGTGCTTGCAGGTCGTCCTGGATCGGCTTGGCAATGTCGGTGGCATTCAGCACGCGCTCTGCCGCATTGGCGGTCAGGGTGGCAATGTAGCCCAGGCGATCTTTGGCGTCCGGAATGGCATCGGCTACACGCTCCAGCGATTTGTCGTAGCCCAACTCGCGCAGGGTGTCGTGCAGTTTGCGAGTCATCTGCCCGATCTGCGCATACATGCCCATGACTTGCTCTTGTGACATTTCTGCTTGTGCACCTGCGGCGGCAGGTGCACTGGATACAGCGTCATCACTGCGTTGCTGGGTAGCTGCAATGCTGTCAAAAAGTGCTTCCAGTTCTGGAGAGTCGCCACTTTCAAGAAGGTGATCAGACACGATTACTCCTCCTCAACCGCTCTATGTTCGCGATGTAGATGTTATTTGTTTAGGTTCTGGAAGATTTTGTTCATCTTTTCTTCCAGAGTGGCGGCAGTAAACGGTTTGACGATGTAGCCGCTAGCGCCTGCAGTAGCTGCTTCAATGATGTTTTCGCGCTTGGCTTCTGCGGTAATCATCAAGAAGGGCAGGTGTTTCAGTTGCGCATCGGCACGGACAGCACGCAGCAGCTCGATGCCCGTCATGTTGGGCATGTTCCAGTCGGATACGATGAAGTCAAAATGCTGTGTTTTCAGCTTGTGTAGCGCAACCTGGCCGTCTTCGGCTTCATCCACGTTGGTGAAACCGAGTTCTTTCAACAGGTTGCGTACGATACGTCTCATGGTGGAGAAGTCATCCACCACGAGGAAACGGAGGTTTTTATCTGCCATTGGCGTTGTCCTGACCAAGTATTGGTGTTTAACCCGCTATTTTAGCGTTGCAGGAACGGAATTAAAGTATCTGCGAGGATTGCGGGGTCAAATTTTGCAACATAGGCATCTACGCCGACGCTGGTGCCCATGGCGCGGTTGGCGTTGGACGACAGGGACGAGTGCATGACAACCGGTATGCCATTGAAGCGATGGTCGGATTTGATCAGCTTGGTCAGTACGTAACCGTCCATCTCTGGCATTTCTGCATCCACCAGAATCAGTTTCAGTGTGTCGTGCAGGTTTTCGTTGTCCGACCAGTTGCGATTGGCCAGTACCTGCAGTTTGTCCCAAGCTTCTTTGCCGTTGTTTGCCTGGTGATACTTCAGGCCCATTTTGTCCAGCACGCTGCTGATTTCTTTACGTGCCACGACCGAGTCATCCACAAAGAAGACGTACTGGTCTTGTTCCAGTGCAGCGGTCGGAATATCCGGTACGCGCGTTTCGCCCACTACACTGGCCAGAATCTGTTCTACGTCCAGAATGGAGACCAGCTTGCCGTCTTCCAGCTCGGTCACCGCCGTAATCAGCGTTTGCTGCGTGGTGCTCATCACGTTTTCCGGCGCACGCACCTTATCCCAGTCTACGCGGATGATGCGGTCTACCGAGTCCACCAGGAAGGCCTGGGTGCTCTTGTTGAACTCGGTCACGATCATGGTGCCGTAGGTGGTGGTGTCGGTTTCACAGCCAATGAACTTGGCCAGCGAGATCACCGGGATGATGTTGCCGCGCAGCGACAAAACACCTTCCACACCAAAGGGCATGTTGGGGGTGCGGGTGATGAACGGGGTTTGCGATACTTCGCGTACCTTGAATACGTTGATACCGAACGTTTCCCGTGTTCCCAGCGAGAACAGCA
Source organism: Vogesella perlucida (assembly GCF_979366545.1). Classification (NCBI taxonomy): domain Bacteria; kingdom Pseudomonadati; phylum Pseudomonadota; class Betaproteobacteria; order Neisseriales; family Chromobacteriaceae; genus Vogesella; species Vogesella perlucida. The sequence continues at coordinate 370,753 of NZ_CEETRO010000001.1, read as the reverse complement.
GGATTTCCATTTTGTTTGACCCCGCCAGCTTGGTGCGGGCGTCGACACTGGCCAGAAGGGATGCGTCAGATGCTGCCATGGCTATTCCTTGTTTTTCCAGAGATTATTCAGGTAGCTCAGATTTTCAGCATCTCGCGAATTTTCATCGAGAGCTTCTGCGGTTCAAACTTGGACACATAGGCGTCCACCCCTACCGACTCGCCCAGTTTCTGGTTGGACTGACCCGACAGCGACGAGTGCATCAATACCGGGATACCGGCAAAGCGCGGATCCGACTTGATCATCTTGGTCAGCATATAGCCATCCATTTCCGGCATTTCCACATCGGTCAGTACCAAGTGCACGATGTCGCAGAGCTTGCGGCCCGCCAGGTCAGCCTGGTTTGCCATGCGCTGCAGGTCGTCCCAAGCGCGCATGCCGTTGATGGAATACGCGTACTTCACCTGCATGGCCTGGAAGGTGCGCTCGATCTGCTTGCGGGCAACGGCAGAATCGTCGGCAAAGTACACCATGCGCTCTTCTTTTAGTGGCTCGATGTTCACGAACTGGTGCTCGTCGCCGTACATCGCGGTTTCGGCCAGAACCTTTTCCACATCCATCATCATCACCAGGGTGCCGGCATCCAGCTCGGTGACCGCGGTGACCAGACCACCCATGCGGTTGGTGATCATGTCTGGCGGCACGCGCATGGCGGCCCAGTCCAGGCGCAGGATGGTGTCTACCGCCTCTACCAGAAAGCCTTGGGTATGACCGTTATATTCGGTCACGATCATGATTTCCGGTCGTTTGTCCGAAATGATGCCAGCGTACTTGGCCAGGTCAATGACAGGAACCAGGCTGCCGCGCAGACTCACCATGCCTTCCACCGAGGCCGGCATTTCCGGTGCCGAGGTGATTTCCGGTGTGCGCATCACTTCCCTGACCTTGAACACGTTAATGCCAAAGGTCTCCTTGCGGCCTGTGCGCTGGTCTACGCCTAGGGAGAAGAGAAGGATCTCCAGTTTGTTAGTGCCGGCCAGCTTGGTGCGGGCATCAATTTTTTTAAGTAGTTCAGACACGGAAACCTCCGGAGGTTGGCTGTCGTTCAACGTGGTCACTGACAATACTATTCATACTCTGTCCGCGGAAAAAGGCTAGGGCAAGTTTGTTTGCCCTGGTACATCGGCAAGATGCCGCGGATGTCTCTTGTCCATTATCATACTGTTCAAGCATGTTTTACAAATGGATGTGTCGCATCTGAATGGGGTTTTACGAATGAAAGCAGACGAAGGTCAACTTCGCAGCGCGCTGGAACACTTCAATAGTGTGACGGATGACCTGATTCAGGCTTATCAGCTGCTGGAAGCTCAGGTCGCCGAGCTCAATGTGAAACTGCAGCTTGCCAATGATGAGCTGGTTGCCAAGTCTGCGGCCAACGAGCAGTTGGCCGCACGCTTGTCCACCTTGCTGCAGGTGATGCCAGCCGGGGTAGTGGAGCTGGACGATGCCGGCCATGTGGTGGCGTTAAATGCGGCTGTGCGTGGCTGGCTGCCGGATGTGCAATGCGGCCAACCCTGGCTGCTGAGCGACCACTTTCACGAGAGCGAGCGGGACGGTGTCTATGTGCATCGCCAGGATGCCCTGCAGTTTTTTACCGTGGTGGCTTGTCCGCTCCCTGGCGCGGGTTCGTTTTTGTTGCTGGTGGACGTCAGTAATCTTCACCAGCTGCACCAGCAGCTGGCACAGCAGGAGCGGCTGGCAGTGATGGGGCGCATGGCCGCATCGCTGGCGCACCAGATTCGTACACCTCTGGCGACGGCCCTGTTGTATGCGGCCAACTTGCAGCGTGATGATTTGCCGGCAGAGGGCCGTAGTCGTTTTGCCGGTAAGGTGATGAACCGCCTGCAGGCGCTGGAGGTATTGGTGCAGGATATGCTGCGCTTCGTGCGTGTCGGCCCGGTGCGGGATGGGACTGAGGCCATTCGTTTATCATCAGTTCTGGCGGAGCTGGAGGCCATCATTCAGGTGCAGCTGGCTAGCAAGCAGCTGCAGTGGCAGCCAAGCATAGGTGAGGATGCCATCGTGTCGGGTGGGCGTTCCGATCTGCTGGGGGCGTTGGTGAATTTGCTGGAAAATGCCTGTGAGCACGCGCCAGCGTCATCCAGGGTGGTGCTGGAGGCGGAATTATTAGGTAATTTTTACGTCATCCGGGTAATTGATCAGGGCGCAGGTGTGCCCGAGCAGGTAGAATCCCAGATCTTTGATCCCTTCTTTACCACAAGGGCAAATGGCACTGGTCTTGGCCTTGCCATTGTCAAACGGGTGGTCGAGGATATGAAAGGGTCAATTACGTACAAGCGTGATGACCGGGGCACGGTTTTCGAGCTGCAGCTACCGGTTGTGCAACCGATACAAACAACTTGATGAGGAATGTATGAAGCCCATCGTGAAGGTAGAAGGCAAGACAGGGATTATCTTGCTGATTGGCCAGTTTGATTTCAATGTTCACAAAGATTTCCGTGCCGCCAGCCAGGAGTTGCTGGAGAACCCGGATGTCAGCAGTATCGATGTTAACTTTGAGCAGGTACCTTATCTGGATAGTTCTGCATTAGGCATGCTGCTGCTGCTGAAAGAGCGTGCAGGCGCAGCGGGTAAAGACCTGGCACTGGTGAACTGCAAGGATACCGTTCGCCAAGTGCTGGAAATTGCCTGCTTCACCAAGCTGTTTACCATTCGTTGACCCTGATTCGCCCTGCGTTGCTTGCCTGCCTGGCCGGCGAGGCAGCCAGGGGCGCTGTCATCAGGCAGCTTGCGATGCGATCTGTTAGATGCGTACAGTTTTATGCATGACATTGACTAAAGTGGCATGCATGGGCTAATACGTATAGAAACATGGTGGCTTCGCAGGCTTTTTCGTTTAAATTGTGTGCATACTTAATCTAGATGGATTGCTGAGTCTATGGCTAAAAGAATTCTAACGGTGGACGACTCCGCCTCGATTCGCCAAATGGTCGCCTTTACCCTGAAAAGTGCCGGCTATGAAGTTGTCGAGGCTTCCGATGGCAATGCCGGGCTTTCCAAGGCGCAAGCAGGGCAGGTTGATCTGGTGCTCACCGACCAGAACATGCCCGGCATGGATGGGCTGACACTTATCCGCTCGCTGCGCCGCCTGCCAAACTATGCCTCTGTTCCCATCCTGATGCTGACGACCGAGTCCAGCGATCAAATGAAGGCCCAAGGCCGTGCCGCCGGTGCTACCGGTTGGCTGGTCAAGCCCTTCGACCCCCAGAAACTGGTAGACGTTGTACGCCGCCTTGTTGGCTAACCATCAGAAAATCATTCTCAGGGGGCGTCCATGACTTTTGACATGTCGCAGTTTCATCAGGTGTTCTTCGATGAGACTGCAGAACACTTAGTCAATATGGAATCGCTTCTACTGGCGATTAACGTACAGCAGCCCGAGTCCGAAGACCTCAATGCCATTTTTCGTGCAGCCCACTCCATAAAAGGGGGCGCCGCCACCTTCGGTTTCAGTGATCTGGCCGAGTTGACGCACGTGCTGGAAAACCTGCTCGACAAGGTGCGCAAGAACGAGCTGCCGCTGAGTCGGGACATTGTTGATGCGTCCTTGCTGTCCGGTGACTTGCTGAAGGAAATGCTGGCATTTCACCGTGGTGACGAGCCGGTAGATGAGGCGCGCATTGCTGTACTCAAGCAAAAGCTGGAGCAGTTGTCAGTCCCCGGTGCGGCTGCCGTGCCCTCCGCGCCTGTGGCGGCACCGGCGGTCGCCGCTTCTGGCCGTTTGCATATTGAAATTTATCCTCCCGTCGCCATGGCGGTGGAAGAGCTATGGCAACGCCTGGCGGCACTGGGTAGCCTGCAGATCATGCAGGCACTGGACGAGCAAGCCGATCCGGTGATTCCCGCGCTGGCGGTGCTTACGACAGCATCGCCTTGCGATGATGTCGTCGAGATGCTGGCTTTTCTGTTGCCACCCGAGTCATTCAAGGTGGTAGAAGACATCACGGTAGAAGATGACGGCGTCGGTTTCTTCTCGCTGCCTGCGCTGGCACCTGCCGGTGATATCGCGTTTGAAGAAGACGGTTTCGGCCTCTTTGCCCCCTTGCCAGCCAGCACTGCCAGTCCAAACGCTGACATTGCCTTTGAAGAAGACGGCTTTGGCTTGTTTGCACCCTTGCCGGCAGCCACCGCCAGCAGCAAACCCGGCGTTGCCTTTGAAGAAGATGGCTTCGGCCTGTTTGAGCCACTCGTGGCAGCCCCGGCGGCGGCACCCGTACCCGCCGCACATCATGCGCCCAGTCCGGCAAAAGAGCCCGTTCGTGCCGAACCGCGGGCGGCGACAGCGGGTGCTGCAACAGCGGGCGAGAACTCCATTCGTGTCAGCACCGATAAAGTCGATTTGCTGCTCAACCTGGTCGGGGAGCTGGTCATTACCCAGTCCATGCTGATGCAGTATGGCTCGGGGCTGGACTCGGTCGAGCACGAAAACCTGCTGAACAGCATCTCGCTGTTACAGCGTAATTCGCGCGAGCTGCAAGAGGCGGTGATGTCTATCCGCATGATGCCCATCGCGTTTGTATTCAACCGCTTCCCGCGTGTGGTGCGGGACCTGGCCGGCAAGCTGGACAAGCAAGTCGAGCTGAAAATGGTGGGTGAGAATACCGAGCTGGACAAAGGCTTTATCGAAAAGCTATCCGACCCGTTAACCCACCTGGTACGTAATAGCCTGGACCACGGCATCGAGTCGCCCGAGCAGCGCCGTGCCAAAGGTAAGAAAGAAACCGGCCTGCTGACCCTGCGTGCCTTCCATGAAGGGGGCAGCATCGTCATTGAGGTGACCGACGACGGTGCCGGTCTGCGCCGTGACAAGATCCTGTCCAAGGCACGTGAAAGCGGGCTGCCGGTATCCGATACCATGAGCGATACCGAGGTGTGGGCGCTGATTTTCGAGCCGGGTTTTTCTACCGCCGCCGAGGTCACCGACGTGTCTGGCCGTGGCGTGGGCATGGACGTGGTGCGCAAGAATATCGTCGCCATGGGTGGCCGTATCGATATCAGCAGCATGGTGGACATTGGTACCACCATGACCATTCGCCTGCCGCTGACCCTGGCCATCATGGACGGCATGTCCATCAAGATTGCCGATGAAACCTATGTTTTGCCACTGAACTACATTCTGGAGTCGCTGCAGCCCAAGCCCAGCGAGGTCAAGACTATCGCCGGGCGTGGCCAGGTGGTGAGTGTGCGTGGCGAGTATCTGCCGATCGTCAGTGTGGCGGAGTATTTCTCTATCGATGCCCCGGCATCGCAGCCGGACAAGTCCATTCTGATCATTGTGGAATCCAGTAGCCAGAAGGTGGCGCTGATGGTGGACGAGCTGCTGGGGCAGCAACAATTTGTGGTGAAAAACTTGGAAGCCAACTACCGCAAGGTAGAAGGGTTGTCCGGTGCCACCATCATGGGGGATGGCCGCGTCGCGCTGATTCTGGATGTGGCGGCGATTGTCCGCATGAATTTACAAAAGGCGCACGGTGAAATACTCACGGCGCAGCTTCATTAACAGGTGCTAGTAATGGGTGTTGCCACCATGGACGCGAACAACAGCAGTGATACCGACAAAGCCCGGCGTGAATACCTGGTGTTTGCGCTGGGTAAGGAAGAATACGGTATCGATATTCTGAAGGTACAGGAAATCCGCGGCTACGACGCGGTAACACGCCTGGCCAAGTCGCCCAGCTTTATCAAAGGCGTGATCAATCTGCGCGGGCACATCGTGCCCATTGTGGATATGCGTATCAAGTTTGATGTGGGTAACGTTATCTATAATGACTTTACTGTGGTCATTATCCTGAACGTGCTCAACCGCACTGTTGGTATGGTCGTGGACGGGGTGTCGGATGTGATCGAGCTATCCGGTGATGATATTCGCCCGGCGCCGGAGTTTGGTGCCGTGATGAATACCAACTACATCCAGGGCCTGGGGGTAGTGGGGGAGCGCATGATCATCATGGTAGATATCGAAAAACTGATGAGCAGTGACGAGATGGCGTTGATGGATGCGGCTGTTGCGGCCAACGTTTAACACAGGGGAAAAGGCATGAAAGTCAAACAGTTACTGGTTATCGGGTTCGGCGTGCTGCTGGCCCTGATTGCCGCATCGTCTATCCTGGCGGTTCTCCGGCTGCAGACCATTATCGAAAGTGGTGCGGAAATCACCGAGAACCACATGCCGCGTGCCAACGCGGTGAACAAGATCGTGGACAATATTAATGGTACGGCACGTGGTGTGCGTACCGCTCTGCTGGCAGACGATCCACAGATTGGCGCTTCGCAAGTGAAAGAGCTGGATGAACAGCTCAAAAACATTGATGCCGCCTTGGAGGTGCTGAAACAGCGTCCGCCGGAAGATGAGTCGGTTGCCATGCAAGCCAGTCTGGTCAAGGCCGATCAGGAATACCGTGCCAAGCTGCGTCAGTTTACTGCCTTGTTCAATGCCGGTCAGTTGCCCGAAGCCAAGGCTTTCCTGTTTTCGCATCTGCGTGACGCCCAGAAAGCCTACCTGAGCGCTGTCGAGGCGCTGGTTGCCTACGAAGAAGGCATGGCACAGGAGCACGGGGTTAGCCTGCAACATGATGCCAATACTTCATTGCTGATTACCGAGGGTTTCCTGGTCGCGTCTCTTGTGATCGGCTTGCTGGCTGCCTACCTGATTGGTCGCTCATTGTTCCGCGTCATTGGTGGTGAGCCGTCCGACGCGACCAAACTGATGCAAGAGCTGGCTAGCGGCGAGGTGACCAGTACCCTGCAGGTTGCCGACAAAGACACCAGCAGCCTGTTCTACTACATCAAGCAGGCGGCTGATAAAGCCATCGAGAACATCCGCATTCGCAACGCACTGGACGCAGCAGCGACCAATGTGATGATTGCCAACGCCGATAACATCGTGGTGTACGCCAACCGCGCTGTAGCGGACATGCTGCAAAACGCAGAGGCCGATATCAAGAAAGAGCTGCCAGGCTTTAGCGCTCGCGACCTGGTAGGCAGCAATATCGATGGCTTCCACAAGCGCCCGGAACACCAGCGCAGCATGCTGGCCAGCATGCGCTCGCCGCACAAAGCCACCATCCAGGTGGGGGTGCGTACCTTTGTCCTGTTCGTGACCCCGATCATGAACAAACAAGGCGCCGCCCTGGGTACCGTGGTGGAGTGGCAGGACATTACCGAGCAGCTGAAGCGCGAGGCGCTGGAGCAGCAAAAACGCGAAGCCGACCTGCGCATGCTGGAAGAAAATACCCGTATCCGCAAAGCGCTGGACAATGTGTCGTCCAACGTGATGATTGCCGACAACGACCGCAACATCATCTACCTGAACCGCAGCGTACAAGACATGCTGCAAGTGGCCGAGCACGACATCAAGCGTGTCCTGCCAAACTTTGACGCCCGCAAACTGCAGGGCGCCAATATGGATGTCTTCCACCGTAATCCTGCGCACCAGCGCGGTTTGCTAGAGGCACTGAAAACCACCCACACCAGCCAGATCAGCGTGGGCGGCCGTACCTTCCGCCTGATTGCCAACCCGGTGTTCAGTGATAGCGGTGAGCGCATCGGCTCGGTAGTCGAGTGGGCCGACCGTACCGAAGAAGTGCGTGTAGAAAAAGAAGTGTCCGAAGTGGTGGGTGCTGCGGCCAACGGTGACTTTAGCCAGCGTATTCCGCTGGACGGCAAAACCGGCTTCTTTGCCACCTTGTCTGGTCAGGTCAACCAGCTGCTGGACGTGTCCAGCCGCGGCCTGAACGACATTGCCCAGGTACTGTCCGGCCTGGCTGCCGGCGACCTGACCCGTACGATAGAAGCCGAATACGAAGGCATGTTCGGCCAGCTGCGTAACGATACCAACCTGACGGTGGCACGCCTGAAAGAGATCGTTGGCAACATCAAGGAAGCGACCGACGCTATCAACACGGCAGCGCAGGAGATTTCTGCCGGTAACGTGAACCTGTCCAGCCGCACCGAGCAGCAAGCCGCCAGCCTGGAAGAAACCGCTTCCAGCATGGAGGAAATCACCAGCACCGTGAAACAGAACGCCGAGAACTCGCGCAAGGCCAATAGCCTGGCGGTGGGTGCCTCCGACATTGCCTCGCGCGGTGGTGTGGTGGTGGGCAAGGTCGTTTCCACCATGAACGAGATCAACGAGAGTGCCACCAAGATCGTGGACATCATCAGCGTGATCGACGGCATTGCCTTCCAGACCAATATCCTGGCGCTGAACGCGGCAGTAGAAGCCGCCCGCGCCGGCGAACAAGGCCGCGGCTTTGCCGTGGTGGCCAGCGAGGTGCGCAACCTGGCACAGCGCTCGGCGGCGGCTGCCAAGGAAATCAAGGGCCTGATTGGCGATTCGGTAGAAAAAGTGGAATCCGGTACCCGTCTGGTAGACGAGGCGGGCCGCACCATGGAAGAAATCGTGTCGTCCATCCGCCGCGTGACCGACATCATGAGCGAAATCTCGGCGGCCTCCATCGAGCAGAGCTCGGGTATCGAGCAAGTGAACCTGGCCGTGAGCCAGATGGACGAAAACACGCAGAAAAACGCCGCCCTGGTGGAAGAGGCCGCTGCTGCTGCCGAATCGCTGGAAGAGCAGGCGTCCAATCTGCGCGATGCCGTGGCCATCTTCAAGCTGGACCAGCTAGGCGCAGCGGCCAGCCTGCGCAAACCGGAACGCAAGCCGCAAGCCAGCGTGCTGGTGCACCAGCCGGCAGCGCCGGTGCGTAAGGCCCTGCCTGCCATGAACCACCAGGCGGTGCGCCCGGCCGCCACGGATGAAGGCGAGTGGGAGGAATTCTGAGCACCGCCAGCGATAAGGAAAGCATCTTTGCGCGGGATCTTCATTTTTCCGATGAAGATTTCCGCATCATCCGCGAGCTGCTTTACGACAAAACCGGTATTGCCCTGAGTGCGGTAAAGAACCATATGGCCTACGCCAGGCTGGCCAAGCATGTGCGCCGCCTGGGCGTAGCCAATTTTACCGACTATCTGGCCCTGCTGCGCTCACCGGAAGGGGAGCACGAGTGGGAGCACTTCATCAATGCGCTTACCACCAACCTGACCTCGTTTTTCCGCGAGCAGCACCACTTCGATATCCTGCACCAGCACGCCCTACAGCACGCGGATCGTGGTGACGCCTACCGCGTGTGGAGCTCTGCTTCGTCTACCGGTGAAGAGCCTTATTCGATCGCCATGACGCTGGATCCGGCGGTAAGGTCGGGTAATTATCATATCGTTGCGTCAGATATCGATACCAATGTCTTGAAAAAGGCTGCCGGAGGGGTGTACGCTCTGGACAGGATCGCCAAGCTGAGCGACCAGCAGCTCAAGCAGTTCTTTCTGCGCGGGCGCGGTCAGAACGAAGGCATGGTCAAGATCAAGTCCGGTTTGATGCGCAATATGGAGTTTCGCCAGATCAACCTGGTAGACCGCAACTGGCCGCAGCTTGGCATGTTTGATGTCATCTTCTGCCGCAATGTGCTGATCTATTTCGACAAGCCCACGCAAGCCGGGATCCTGGAGCATTTTGCCCAGTACCTGAAACCGCACGGCCTGTTGTTGCTGGGGCATTCCGAGAATATCCAGCATATTACTGATACCTTTTCGCCCTGCGGCAAGACGGCTTACCGCCTGGCGAGTGGAAAAACACCATGAGCACGGAGCGCAAGATACGCGTGGTAGTGGTTGATGATTCGGCGCTGATACGCGAGCTGCTAGGCAAGATCATCAATGAGCAACACGATATGGAAGTGGTGGCGTTTGCCCCCGATCCGGTTGCCGCACGCGAGCGTATCCGTGAAACCAACCCGGATGTGATCACCCTGGACGTGGAAATGCCCAAGATGGACGGCCTGGAGTTCCTGCGCCGTCTGATGAGCCTGCGGCCAACCCCTGTACTGATGATTTCCTCCCTCACCGCCAGTGGCTCGGAAACCGCCTTGCGGGCGCTGGAGCTGGGCGCGGTGGACTGTATTGCCAAACCACAGCTGGACATCAGCCGCGGCATGCTGGATTACGCCGAGAAAATCTGCGAAAAAATCCGTATGGCTGCTGGGGCGCATGTGCGCTTGCCGCCGCGGTTTATCCAGCGGGATAGCAAGCCGGCTGCGCCGCGCACGCAAACGGCTATCCTGCGCCGCGATGCCATCATTGTGGTGGGGGCCTCCACCGGCGGTACCGAAGCCCTGCGCGAGTTCTTGTCGGCGCTACCGGCCGATACCCCGCCGGTGTTGGTCGTGCAGCACATGCCGGAAAATTTCACCCTGTCGTTTGCGCGCCGCCTGGATCAAAGCTGTGCCATGTCGGTGTGCGAGGCCACCGACGGCCAGCCGATACTGCCCGGCCATGTGTATATCGCGCCAGGGCATTCCCACCTTAGCCTGCGCAAGGTGGCCAGTGGTTTCGTTACCGAGCTGGGGCAGGGTGAGCCGGTAAACCGCCACCGCCCGTCGGTAGACGTGCTGTTTGACTCTGCGGCCAACCTGCTGGGCAAGCGTGCTGTCGGCGTAATTCTGACGGGTATGGGGCGCGATGGCGCGGCAGGCATGTTGCGCATGCGCGAAGCCGGTGCGTTCAATATTGGCCAGGATCAGGCGTCTTGCGTGGTGTATGGCATGCCACGTGCTGCGTTTGAAGTCGGCGCGGTACACGAGGTCGCCCCGCTGGATAAAGTGGCGGAACGCGTACTGGCCTACCTGGCTGGCAAAACCATGCGGGAGGCCTGATGACGACTGCCGGTACCGCACATCATCGATATTTCGATAAAAGTTTCAACCGCGCGGCGGCCAAGCTACTGCCTGGCGAATACGAAGCCTCCGGCGACGGGCTGCTGCTGGTTACCGTGTTGGGCTCCTGTGTGTCGGCCTGCCTGCGCGACCGCAAAACCGGTATCGCCGGCATGAACCATTTCATGCTGCCAGACCAGGGCAGCAGTAATAGCGACCGCCTGATGCCGGCGCGCTTTGGCACCCACGCTATGGAGCTGTTGATCAACGACATGCTCAAGCTGGGCGCCAACCGCAGCACACTAGAGGCCAAGGTGTTTGGTGGCGGCAACGTGATTGCCGGTATGACCACGGTGAATATCGGTCAGCGCAATGCCGGTTTCGTGCGCGCTTTTCTGGCGCAGGAAAACATTCCCATCGTGGCCGAAGACCTGGGGCTGGATATCGCGCGCAAGATCTACTTTTTTACCGATACCGGCAAGGTGATGGTGAAAAAGATCAACCCGCAGCAAACCCTGGTGCAGGAAGAAGAAAGCTACCGCCGCCGTATCGACCGCGATACCGAGCAAAAGCACGGTGGCGATATCGACCTGTTCATCTAGCCCTGTGCTGCAGTACAAGCAAAAGGTTGGCCGCGGCCAACCTTTTTTGCGTCTAGCGTTCCAGTAGCGGCAGCTTGCCCGTTTGTGTAGCCCAGTGTTCGTGGTCAGCCAGCGGGGGCTGCTGCGTGGTGATCACCGGCCACTGCGCCGCCAGCTCGGCATTCAGCGCCAGCATGTGCGCCTGGCCGGCGGGCAGGTCGGTATCGGTGGTGATGGCATCGATCGGGCACTCGGCAATGCACAGCGTGCAATCGATGCACTCGTCCGGGTCGATTGCCAGAAAGTTCGGCCCCTCGTGAAAGCAGTCCACCGGGCACACGGTGACACAGTCGGTGTATTTGCATTTGATACAGGCTTCGGTTACAACGTGCGTCACGATCATCTCCTGCTAGCCGGGCATAGCGCCCATCTAGTCATTGTTGCCCTGTTTGCCCGCCATGTCTGCCTCTACTTTGTCTATTGCCCCCGTTTACCGTGGCCGTTTCGCTCCCAGCCCCACCGGCCTCTTGCATGCCGGCTCGCTGACCACGGCGGTGGGCAGCTATCTGGAAGCCTGGCGCCATGGCGGCCAGTGGTGGCTGCGCATGGAAGACTTGGACCCGCCACGGGAAATGCCCGGTGCCGCCAGCGCCATTTTGCACACGCTGGAAGCATTTGGTTTTGAATGGCAGGGCGAGCTGGCCTGGCAGCACGACCGTTACGATTTGTACCGTGCGGCACTGGATCAATTGATTGATGCCGGCCACGCCTACGGCTGCGCCTGCACGCGCAAGGAAATTACCGAGCAGGGCCAGCGTGGCGTGGATGGCACGGTCTACCCCGGCACCTGCCGCCACGGCGTGGCTGCCGGGCGGCAGGCACGCGCCTGGCGCCTGCGCGTACCCGACGAAGAGCTGGCGTTTACCGACCGGCTACAGGGGCATTATGGCCAGCAGCTGCAGCGCGATATCGGCGATGTGGTGCTGCTGCGGGCGGATGGCTTCTGGGCCTACCAGCTGGCGGTGGTAGTGGATGACATCGCTCAGGGGATGACCGACATTGTCCGCGGTGCCGACCTGCTGGTGTCTACCCCGCGCCAGCTATGGCTGCGCCAGTGTCTGGGTGGTGCGGCGGTCACGCATTGCCACCTGCCGGTGATGGTGAATGCGGCGGGTGAGAAGCTATCCAAGCAGACGCTGGCCCCGGCGATTGATGCGGCCAACGTGGCGCAGCAGCTGCGCGATGCACTGGCGCGGCTAGGGCACCCGGTGCCGCCCCACGTACAGACACGCGACGAGATATGGCAGTGGGCGCGACAAAACTGGCAGCTGGCGAGTGTGCCGGCCGGGCCTATCGTCCTGGCATAGCCAAAAAACGCTATAATTTTGTGCACAGCAGCAGGGCCTCCTCGTCGAGGCCCTGTTTGTTTTGTGATGCCGTGCAGCCCGCCTGTGCGGCATGGCCACGCCCCGAGACAGGGGCGGGCCTGTGGACACCAGCAAAACCCAAGAACAATCAGGACTTTCCATGCAATACCTCATTCCCCGTGCGGCCTGGCCGCACGCAGCTGTTCCCCCCGTTTACCCCGCCTGCCAGGGAGGCTGCCATGACTAAGGCCGCACCGGGCAAGCTCGGCTTCTGGATGTGTACCGCCCTGGTGGTGGGCAATATGATCGGCTCCGGCGTGTTTTTGCTGCCGGCCTCGCTGGCGCAATACGGCGGCTCGTCGCTGATCGGCTGGACCATCACCTCGCTGGGCGCCATCTGCCTGGCGCTGGTGTTTGCCAAGCTGGCTACCCTGCTGCCGCATAAAGCCGGTGGCCCGTATGCGTATATTCACGAAGGCTTTGGCGACTTTGCCGGTTTCCTGATTGCCTGGGGCTACTGGATTGCCCTGTGGGCCGGTAATGCGGCGCTGACCGTGGCCGGTGTCAGCTATCTGGGGGTGTTTTTCCCGGTGCTGAACCAGAGTAACCTGGCCGCCGGTGCCACCGCCATCGGCCTGATCTGGCTGGTAACGTGGATCAACAGCCGCGGCCCGCAAAGCTCCGGCCGTGTAGCGATTGTGACCACGCTGATCAAGCTGCTGCCGCTGGGGGGCGTGACCATCGCCGGCCTGCTGTATCTGAACCCCGACTTTGTACAGTTCAACCCGCAGCACAAGCCGCTGGGCGAAGCCATCCCCGCGACCATGGCGCTGACGCTGTGGGCGTTTCTGGGGCTGGAGTCGGCCTCGGTACCGGCTGGGGATGTGGACCAGCCCGAGCGCACCATCCCGCGTGCCACCGTGCTGGGCACGCTGATTGCCGCCGGCCTGTACATTCTGAGCACCATTGCACTGCAGGGCCTGATGCCCGCCAGCCAGTTGGCCGCATCCAGCGCACCGTTTGCCGATGCAGCCCGCCAGCTGTGGGGTAACTGGGCCTACTACGCGGTAGGCCTGGGTGCCGTGGTGTCCTGCTTTGGCGCACTCAATGGCTGGTGCCTGATGCAGGGGCATATTCCGGCCGCTGCCGCCCGCGATAAGCTGTTTCCGCGCTTCTTCGTGCGTGAAAACCAAGCCGGTGTGCCCATCGTCGGCCTGGTGCTGTCTACCGTGCTGGTGACCATTTTGCTGGCCAGCAAGTACGCTGGTGGCGACAGTGGCGTGCAGATTTTCGAGTTTGTCATCCTGCTGGCCACGGCCACCACGTTGCTGCCGTATGCCTTCTGCGCCATGGCGCTGCTGGCGGTGATGCTGAAGCGCCACCAGCAGTTCAGCCGCCGCGATTGGTACGCGCCGCTGGCGTTCTCGTTTGGCGGCTTTATCTTTGCCATGTGGACCATTTACGGCTCCGGTGCCGAAGTGGTCATGTGGGGCATCCTGCTGCTGCTGGCCGGCCTGCCTGTGTACCTGTGGCAGCTGCGCGAGCGCCTGGTGAAAGGCTAAGCTCGGTGGGGCAGGGTAGCCTGCGGCCAACATGATGCAAGGGCCGGTGTGCATGGCACGCCGGCCCTTGTTGCTTTTGCGCTATGCGCCCAGATGAAGCGGTATCAGTGTTTGCTCATCGCCGAGTAGATCACGATCACCCGTTTTGTCATCAGTCGTGTCATCGTTGATGTTGGCATCGGGCCCAAACAGGGTGATGGCGGCATGGATCACCAGTAGTTTTTCCAATGGCGGCAGATGCATGGTGGCCTGGTGCAGCATGCCATGTAGCGCGGCTGTATAAAGCTGCCTGTCCCCGTCGCACCGTTGCGCAGCGTGTTCACCGCAATTTTCCAGGCTGGCCAGAATGTCATCAATTGATGGCTGCATGTCGCTGCTCCCTCTGTACTTGTACGCTAAGGCAGCCACGGCTGGGCCCCGGTATATGCGTGCTGGCGCCTTGGTCTGGGTAGCCGTGGTCTTGCAGGGTAGGCTTACCAAACAGTAGCTTGCATACCATGCTTCTTGCATCATGTACGCAGCGCTTGTCCTGGGTGTGTCCGGTTTGTGTCAGTAACCCAGGCCTGCGCGCAGCAAGGTGTCGCATGACTGCCCGTGGCGATAGTGATGGCTCAAGCCGGGTGACATGGCTGTTTTTGTCTTGTCATCTGCCCGTCGTGTTGCCAGGCCGCTGGGTGCCACAGTGCCGCCAAATCCAGCTTGCCAAGCTACGCTGTGGCAACGATAATGCGCGCATTCCGCAGGAGAGAGCGGTTTGCCCACCGGGCAAAACCGCCGCCGAAGGCGCAAGTGCACCCGCAATCGCTCAGGCAAAAGGACTGCAAGAATCGGGGTTTTCCCCGCAGAATCTGGAGAGTGGCGCACAGGATGCGCCCACCGAAGGGGCTAACGGCGCAATGCCGGAAAATCTCAGGTGCAGGGACAGAGGGGTGTGAGGCAGGGATAATCTCACTCCTAAGGACTTGCAATGACGGCCCCGAAACGTACCCCCCTATTTGATGCCCACGTGGCTTCCGGCGCGAAAATGGTTGATTTCGCTGGCTGGGAAATGCCTATTCATTACGGCTCCCAGCTGAAAGAGCACGAGATCGTGCGCAGCGACGCCGGCATGTTCGATGTATCCCACATGACCGTGGTGGACATCACCGGTAGCGACGCCAAGGCCTGGCTGCAAAAGCTGATTGCCAACGACGTAGCCAAGCTGGGTTTCGAGGGCAAGGCACTGTACTCCGGCATGCTGAACGAACAAGGCGGTGTGGTAGACGATCTGATCGTATACCTCACCGCTTTTGGTTATCGCATGGTCGTTAACGCTGGCACCACAGAAAAAGACCTGGCCTGGATGGAAAAACAATCCGCCGGTTTCGACGTGACCCTGCAAGTACGCCGCGACCTGGCCATGCTGGCCGTGCAAGGCCCCACCGCCATCGACAAAGTCTGCAGCGTAAAACCGGCACTGGCCGACGCCATCCGTGCACTGAAAGTGTTCCAGGGTCTGCCATCCGGCGAGTGGTTCTTTGCCCGCACCGGCTACACAGGTGAAGATGGCCTGGAAATCATGATCCCCGCTACCGAAGCCATTACCTTTTTCAACGAGCTGAAAGACGCTGGCGTAGCGCCTATCGGTCTGGGCGCCCGCGACACGCTGCGCCTGGAGGCCGGCATGAACCTGTACGGCCACGATATGGACGACAGCGTTTCCCCGCTGGAAGCCGGCATGGGCTGGACCATCGCCATGACCGAAGGCCGCGACTTTATCGGCCGTAGCGCGCTGGAAGCCCAGAAGGCAGCCGGTGTTGCCATGAAGCAGGTCGGCCTGGTGCTGGAAGGCCGCGGCGTGCTGCGCGAAGGCCAGAAAGTGGTGGTAGAAGGCATCGGCGAAGGCATCATCACCAGCGGCACCTTCTCGCCCACCCTCAAGCATTCCATCGCCATCGCCCGTGTACCGGCTGCCACTGCGGCTACCGCCCAGGTAGACCTGCGCGGCACGCTGACCGACGTGCGTGTGGTGAAAATGCCGTTCGTGCGTAACGGCAAGAAAGTTTTTGAATAAGCTGGTGTATAACGACGGGGCGAGCAAGAGCCTGTCCCGCTACACCATCACGACACATTTTTCTGGAGAGAAACGATGAGCAACATTCCTGCCGAACTGAAATACGTATCCAGCCACGAATGGCTGCGCCTGGAAGCCGACGGCTCCGTAACCGTGGGTATTACCGAGCACGCGCAAGAGCTGCTGGGTGACATCGTGTTTGTCGAGCTGCCTGCCGTCGGCGCCAACCTGGCTGCCGAAGAGCAAGCCGGCGTGGTGGAATCGGTAAAAGCCGCTTCCG
Source organism: Vogesella perlucida (assembly GCF_979366545.1). Lineage (NCBI taxonomy): Bacteria > Pseudomonadati > Pseudomonadota > Betaproteobacteria > Neisseriales > Chromobacteriaceae > Vogesella > Vogesella perlucida. Next base: position 354,144 of record NZ_CEETRO010000001.1, on the reverse strand, counting down.
ACGTATACGCCCCGATCGCCGGCGAAATCCTGGAAGTGAACGCCGAGCTGGAAGCCAACCCGGAGCTGGCCAACAGTGAGCCATACGCCGCAGGCTGGTTCTTCAAGATCAAGCCGGCCAACGCCGCTGATCTGGATGGCCTGCTGGACGCCGCTGCCTACGCAGCCGAAATCGGCGCCTGATAAAACGGCCCTGCCATCGCAAGATGGCGGGGCATTTTTTATTAGCCACGGAAACACACGCAAGGACACGGAAATGCCTGGCGGCGCTCGAAGCGATTGCCACAACCAGGCGGCTACACCTTTGGCTCATGCCCGGCTTGGGGTGACGCCGCAACAGGTTTTAGCTGTTGCCCTAGCGGGTTTTCTTTCGTGTTTTTTCGTGTGTTTTCGTGGCTAATCGATAAGACGGAATCGCAGACATGTCTCTCTCGCAACTCTTCAATCATCAAGAATTCATCGCCCGCCACATCGGCCCGTGCGATGCCGAACAGCAACAGATGCTGGCCGAAATCGGCGCCAGCTCGCTGGAAGATCTGGTGGCACAAACCGTGCCGGCCGGTATCCGCTTCAACCGTGCGCTGGACCTGCCCGCAGCACAGCGCGAAGTAGACGCGCTGGCCGACCTGAAAGCCGTGGCCAGCAAGAACGTCATCAACAAATCGTTTATCGGTATGGGTTACTACCCGGTGATTACCCCCGGCGTGATCCTGCGTAACGTGCTGGAAAACCCAGGTTGGTACACCGCCTACACCCCGTACCAAGCCGAAATCGCCCAGGGCCGCCTGGAAGCGCTGCTGAACTTCCAGCAAATGGTGATCGACCTCACCGGCCTGGACATCGCCAACGCCTCGCTGCTGGACGAAGCTACCGCTGCCGCCGAAGGCATGGCGCTGGCGCGCCGTGCCTCCAAGGTAAAAGGCGACCGTTTCTTTGTGGATAGCCGCGTACTGCCACAAACCCTGGACGTACTGAAAACCCGCGCCGAGTACTTCGGTTTCGAGCTGGTGCTGGGCCACCCGGAAGAAGCCGGTAATGGCGACTACTTCGGTGCGCTGTTCCAGTACCCGGGCGAAGCCGGCGACGTGCTGGACCTGACCCCGTACATTGCTGCCGTCAAAGCCAAAGGTGGCGTGGCCATCGTGGCCGCCGACGTGATGGCGCTGGTGGCGCTGAAGTCGCCAGCCGAAATGGGCGCCGACGTAGCACTGGGTAACACCCAGCGCTTTGGCGTACCGATGGGCTTTGGCGGCCCGCACGCGGCCTACTTTGCCTTCCGCGACGACATGAAGCGCTCGGCCCCTGGCCGCATCATCGGCGTGTCCATCGATGCCAAGGGCAAGACCGCGCTGCGCATGGCGCTGCAAACCCGCGAACAGCACATCCGTCGCGAAAAAGCCAACTCCAATATCTGCACCAGCCAGGTGCTGCTGGCCAATATGGCCGGCATGTACGCCGTGTACCACGGCCCGGCTGGCGTGAAACGCATTGCCCAGCGTATCCACCGCCTGGCTGCCATTTTCGCCCACGCGGTGAAAGCGGCGGGCGGCAAGCTGAAATTCGAACAGTTCTACGACACCGTACAGGTCGAGCTGGGTGCCAATGCGGCCAACGTATACGCTGCGGCGCTGGCTGCCGGTATCAACGTGCGTGACGCCGGCAATGGCGTGCTGGGTGTGGCCTTCCACGAAGCCGCTACCGAAGCCGACCTGGCCCAGCTGATTGAAATCTTCACTGGCAAGGCTGCCGACATTGCCGCGCTGGACGCTGCCGCCGCCGACGCGATCCCGGCCAGCCTGAAGCGCGAATCCGCCATCCTCAGCCATCCGGTGTTCAACGAGCACCACAGCGAGCACGAAATGCTGCGCTACCTGAAGAAGCTGGAAAACCGCGACCTGGCCATGAACCACAGCATGATCAGCCTGGGCAGCTGCACCATGAAGCTGAACGCTACCAGCGAGATGATTCCGGTGACCTGGCCAGAGTTTGCCAACATGCACCCGTTCGCCCCGCGCGAGCAGGCCGCCGGCTACCTGGAAATGATCGATGGCCTGCAACAGCAGCTGCTGGCCATTACCGGCTTTGACGCCATCTCCATGCAGCCTAACTCCGGCGCGCAGGGCGAGTACGCCGGCCTGCTGGCGATCCGTCGCTACCACGCCAGCCGTGGTGATGCGAACCGCACCATCTGCCTGATCCCGCAGTCGGCGCACGGTACCAACCCGGCGACCGCACAGATGCTGGGCATGCAGGTGGTGGTGGTGAAAACCGACGACAACGGCAACGTGGATATGGCCGACATGCAGGCCAAGGCCGAGCAGCATGCGGCCAACTTGGGCGCGTTGATGATTACCTACCCGTCTACCCACGGCGTGTTCGAAGAGTCCATCAAGGAAATCTGCGAACTGGTACACGCTAACGGCGGCCAGGTGTACATGGACGGTGCCAACATGAACGCGCAGGTGGGCCTGACCCGCCCGGCCGACATCGGCGCCGACGTGCTGCACATGAACCTGCACAAGACCTTCTGCATTCCGCACGGCGGTGGCGGCCCAGGCATGGGCCCCATCGGCATGAAAGCGCACCTGGCGCCGTTCATGGCCAACCACGTGGTAGCCGAGGTGCCGGGTGCAGTAGCCGGGCAGAGCGCGGTTTCCGCTGCGCCGTTCGGCTCGGCATCCATCCTGCCGATCTCCTACATGTATATCCGCATGATGGGCGCAGAAGGTGCCAAGCGTTCTACCGAGATCGCACTGCTGAACGCCAACTATCTGAAAGACAAGCTGGCAGCCCACTACCCGGTGCTGTACACCGGCAAGAACGGCCGCGTGGCGCACGAGTGCATCATCGACCTGCGCCCGCTGAAGGCCGCCTCCGGCGTGACCGAGGTAGACGTGGCCAAGCGTCTGATGGACTACGGCTTCCACGCGCCGACCATGAGCTTCCCGGTAGCGGGCACGCTGATGATCGAGCCGACCGAGTCCGAGTCCAAGGCCGAGCTGGACCGTTTCATTGCTGCCATGGTGTCTATCCGCCAGGAAATCGACGCGGTACAAAACGGTGCATGGCCAAAAGACAACAACCCGCTGTGCAACGCACCGCACAGCAAGGCCGACATTGCTGGCGAGTGGACCCGCCCGTACACCCGCGAGCAGGCGTTCTTCCCGCTGCCGTACGTGCTGGAAAACAAGTTCTGGCCTAGCGTGAACCGTATCGACGACGTATACGGCGACCGCAACCTGGTGTGCAGCTGCCCGTCTATCGACAACTACGAGTAAGCACGTCCATGCGGCCAACCTGGCAGGTTGGCCGCAGGCAAAACAAAACCCCGCTAGCGCAAGCCGGCGGGGTTTTTATGTATAGCTTGGCGATGTCGCGGCACGCCGGCCTAGCCGCTGAAGCTGGCCAGGGTTTTATTCAGGCTTTGTGCCAGCTGCAGCAGGCGGCGGGTTTCCGTTTCGACTTCCAGCGCGCTACCCAGGGTGCGCTTGGCCATGTCGGAAACCTGGTCGGCGTTACCGGCGATGTCCTGGCTGGCACTGGCTTGTTCTTGCAGCTCCTGGTGGATCTGCCCCATGGTGCTGACACTCTCGCGGGTACGCTCTTCAATCAGCTCGATGGCATTGCCGGCTTTTTGCGCGTCTTCCGAGCTCTGGGCTACCTGGCGGATGCCGTCTTCCATGGCGTGTACCGCTTGCTGCGCCGACGTCTGGATGCCCGACACCATGGTCTGGATTTCCTTGGTGGCCGTACTGGTGCGCTCTGCCAGGTTGCGCACTTCGTCGGCGACCACGGCAAAGCCGCGGCCGCTTTCCCCGGCACGGGCCGCTTCAATGGCCGCATTCAGAGCCAGCAGGTTGGTTTGCTCGGCAATGCCACTGATGGCCTCCACCACCTTGCCAATCTGCATGGCACTGCTTTCCAGCGAGTGGATCACGTTGGACACATGCTGTACCGATTCTGTCGCGGCCAGGATGGCGTTGGCCGACTGCGTAACCGTCTGGCTGCTGCTGCGCGCCTGCTCACCCGCTGCCTGGCTGCACTCCAGTGCGCTGCGTGTACTCTGGCTGACGTTGGCGACGCTGTGGCTCATCTGGCTGATGGCACTACTGATATGCTCGGCCGAGCTGCTCTGTGTTTCCGCATCACTGCGCACCCGGGCGGTTAGCTCGCCGATGCTGCCGCTGGTGCTTTCCAGCGAGCCGGCCACGTCTTGCAGCTGTGCCACCAGCTTTTGCTGTGACTGCAGCATGCGGTTGAAGGCTTGTATCGATATTGCCAGCTCCAGCCCGGCATGGTCATCCACGCGCAGGCTCAGGTTACCGGTTTTGATCACCTGGTTGGCGGTATGGGTCAGCGCTTTGAGCGGGCGCAGCAGCAGCTTGCTCAGCACTGCTGCGTAAGCCGCCAGCAGTGCGGCGGCTACCAGCGCTAGCGTGCCACTGATGATGGACTGTTTGGTAATACCTGCATCGACGGTGTGTTGCGCGCTATCGGAAGACTGCTCGATGGCATCGGTCACTTTTTCCATGCCGCCTTCCAGTGCGTCAAAATCCTGCTCGAAAGCGGGCAGGGTGGCCAGCGCCTTGTCCGGCTGGCTTTCCAGGCTGCCGATGATGACGCTAGCCGACTGCAGGTAGCGCTCTACCTGCGGCACCACTTCACCGTACAGTGCCGTCAGCTGGGGGTTGCCGCTGGCGCGCTGGGTGTTATCGGCCATCAGCTCGCGAAAATGCTTGGCATGCTCGGCCAAGTCTGCCGCGATTCCCTTGAGCTTGTCTTTTTCGCCCAGCTTGTCGCGGTACAGTGCCGATAGCACGTCGGAGCGCACGGCATCGTGCATCATGTCGGCTTCCGTTTGCTGGCGGATCATTTTCTGGATGTTCAGCAAGTCGTTCACTTCGCTGGCGATGCTGCGTGAGCCCAGCAGCCCGCTCGTACCCAGCGCCACGCAAAAAAGAATGGCGATGCTCACTATCAGGATGAGGTGGGTGCGTAACGATATTTGCTTCATGGTGTTTCCTTGAAAATGACGCACTATCGGCTTGGTGCTTTTATTTATAGTGCTTGAAATTTGCCTTGCCAATGATTCCGCTGTCACCGCTATGGCATGCGGGTAGCAGGGTGGGGAGTGGCGAAAAAACTGCCAGCATGTAGAATGGTGCTGTCTTCTTTATATGGTGTTCACCCTGTCCAATGGACGTGCTTATATTAGTTGTACTCTTTCTCCTCAATGGCATCTTTGCCATGACCGAAATCGCCATCGTCTCTTCACGCAAGGTTCGCCTGCAGCAGTGGGCAGACGAAGGCAACCGTGGCGCCGCTGCCGCGCTCAAGCTGGCAGAAGAACCTACCCGCTTCCTGTCTACCATCCAGATCGGCATTACCCTGATTGGCATTCTGTCCGGTGCTTTCGGTGAAGCCGCCATTGCCGACCGCCTGCAGGCGTATCTGGAAACTTATCCGCTACTGGCCGAGTTTGCCCGTCCGATCGCCCTGACCGTGACAGTCATGCTGATTACCTATTTCTCGCTGATCATCGGCGAGCTGGTGCCCAAGCGTGTAGGCATGCAAAACCCCGAAGTGCTGGCTTCTATTCTGGCCCGCCCCATGCTGTTGCTGGCCCGCGTCACCTCGCCGGTGGTACGCCTGCTGAGTCTGTCTACCGAGGCCGTGCTGCGTGTGCTGGGCGTGAAAAAGAACAAAGACCCGTCCATTACCGAAGAGGAAATCAAGGTGTTGATGGAGCAGGGGGCCGACGAAGGCATCTTTGACCGCGCCGAGCAGGAGCTGGTGGAAAACATCTTCAGCCTGGACGAAAAGAAGGTGGTCTCCATCATGACGCCGCGCAAGGACATCATTGCGCTGGACGTGGAAGACCCGCTGGAAGAAAACCTCAAGATCATTCGTGGCAGCGTGTTCACCCGCTACCCGGTGGTAAAAGGCGGTTTCGAAAACGTACTGGGCATGGTACAGGCCAAAGACCTGCTGCACCGCCTGCTGGACGACAAGTCGGTCAAGTTGGCCGAATCGGTGCGCCCGCCGCTGTACGTGCCGGAAGCCATCAGCCCGATGCAGCTGTTGGAGCAGTTCAAACGCACGCGTAACCATACCGCGCTAGTGGTGGACGAATACGGTGAAATCGAAGGCCTGGTCACCATCAACGACGTGATGGAAGCCATTGTGGGCGACTTGCCGACCGAAGCGGGCGACGGTGACGAAGAAATCGTGCAGCGTGAAGACGGCAGCTGGCTGGTAGACGGCATGATGTCGCTGGAAGACTTCAAAGAGCACTTCGAGCTGGACAGCATCGAGGGCGAAGAGTCGGGTAATTTCCAGACCCTGGGCGGCTTTGTCATGTTCATGCTGGGCCGCGTGCCTAGCGCCGCCGATAAAGTGGTGTGGAATGGCTTCAGCTTCGAGGTCATGGACATGGATCGCACTCGCGTAGACAAAGTGCTGGTCATCGCCCCACCACCTGCACCTGCTGCTGACTAGTATCGGCTCCCAGAGCGGGCCCCGATGGTAGCCCGTACTGTCAAACAAAACCCCCTGCCGCTTACCCGGCAGGGGGTTTTGTTTATCACGACGGTATGTGTACGCCACGCCGCATGCGGTGCCGTTGCGGGCAGGGTTGGCCGCGGCTTAGCCCGCAGGCGTTGCGTTGCCGGAGCCCAGCTGCTGGAAGGTCAGAAAGTCTTGCTGGCTCATGGGTCTGGCCAGGTAATAGCCCTGCACGTAGTGGCAGCCATGGGCCTGCAGAAAAGCCAGCTGTTCGGCGGTTTCCACGCCTTCTGCCACGGTCTGGATGCCGATGGTGCGTGCCAGCGACAGAATCGCTTTGACTACGGCCTGGTTGCGCGGGCTGTTGAACAGGCTCCAGATAAAGCGCTGGTCGATTTTTACCTTGTCTACCGGCAGCTCTACCAGATAGTTCAGCGAGGAGTAGCCCGCACCAAAGTCATCAATGGCAATGCGAAAGCCCGCCTGGCGCAGCCGGGTCAGTGTGACCGAAATGGCTTCCAGATTCTGGATCAGCGACGATTCGGTGAGCTCCAGCTCGATGGCAGATGCTGGAATGCCATGCTGTGACACGGCCTGCACCAGCCGCTCCGGCAAGTCGCTCATGGCCAGCTGGCGTGCCGACAGGTTAATGCTGATGCTTTGCGGCTGGCCTTGTTCTACGCTGAGCGCGATAAAGCGGCAGGCAGCCTCCAGCACGAAATCCCCGATGCCTTCTATCAGGCCGTGTTGCTCGGCAAAGGGGATAAACACCCCCGGCGAAGCTTGGTTGCCACCGCCAGGCCAGCGCAATAGCGCCTCGCCATAGCTGCCCAGCCCGGCTGCCAGCGGCACGATGGGTTGATAGTGCAGCACAAACTGCTGGTCTTCTATAGCGTGGCGCAGCTGGGTGAATAGCTCCATCTCGTCACGCAGCCGCGCCTCGATGGCAGGCTCGAAGAAACAATAGCGGTTACGCCCCAGTGCCTTGGCCTGATACATGGCGGCATCGGCATTTTTCATCAGGTGTTCACTGCTTTCGCCATCGCCGGGGAACATGGCGATACCAATGCTGGCACCCACCTCGGCGTCGCGTGCCTCCAGGCGGAAGGGCAGGTTCAGCACCGTGACGATGGCTTCGGCGGTGCGGGCTACCTGCGAAGGGCTGCAGTCGCGCACGATGATGCAAAACTCGTCCCCCGATAGCCGGGCCACGGTGTCCTCCAGCCGCACGGTGCCGCGCAGGCGTTCGGCCACATCCATCAGCAGTTCGTCGCCAGCCTTGTGCCCCAGCGTGTCGTTCACGTATTTGAAGCGGTCCAGGTCCAGCAGCATGGTGGCAAAGCTGCGCTTTTCTTCGCGGGCGATGTCGATCTCGTGTGCCAGGCGGTCTTTCAGCAGCACGCGGTTGGGCAGGGCGGTGAGCGGGTCGTAGTAGGCAAGCCGCCGTAGCTGGTTTTCCGCCAGTTTCAGCTGGGTGATGTCGGACAGAATGCCCACATAGTGCGTGACCGAGCCGTCGGGTTCGGTGGCGGCATTGATGGTGAGCAGGGCATGTACCAGGCTGCCGTCAACATGGCGGTTAACGATTTCACCTCGCCAGCGACCGGCGCTGGACAGCTGTGCCCACAGTTGCTGGTAAAACTGGCGGTCGTGGTGGCCAGAGCGGGTGATGGGCGGGCGCTTGCCGTACAGCTCGTCAGCTGTCATGCCGGTCATCATCTGGTAGGCCGGGTTGGCTGCCACGATATGGGTATCGGGCGTGGTGATGATCACGGCATCTTCAGTGTGCTCGAACACCATTTCGTACAGGCGGCGACGCTTTTCTGCCTGCTGGCGCTGACGGATTTCGTCTTCCAGCTGGCGGTTGGCTTGTTGCAGGTGAGCGGTGCGCTCGTTCACCATGTGTTCCAGTTTTTGTTGCTGGGCTTCACTGCTGGCCAGCAGGGCTTGCTGGCTCAGCAGCAAGGTGCGAAAGCGGCGCAGCGCGTCAAACACGGGGCGGAACAGGGCATCGCCTAATGGCGGATCGATGCTGGTGTCACCACTGCCCAGGGCGATCAGCAAGGCTTCGGTGCGTTGTAGCTGGTGGCCGATGCGGTGCATGCGCCAACCTATCAAGCCCAGGGCTGCCAGTAGCAGGCCCAGCAAAATGCTTTGCATGCGGTGGCCTGTTTGCACGGTGTCTTGCAGCGCAGCCTCAAAGTGCCGGATGGACATTTCGCGCTGCTGGCGTGCCAGCTTGCGCAGTTTTTCCATGTCATGGGTCACCTCCCGGCTGATGATCAGGGCCTGTTCTTCTGCGGCCTCGGTTTCGCTGGGCAGCAGTTGCAGCAGCTTGTCTGCCTGCGTGTGGTAGCGCATCAGGTCGGCCTGGATATCGCGTACCAGGCCCGCCAGCGATGGGCTTTGCCGGGTTTGTTCGCTCAGAGACAAGGTGTCCCGGGTAAGCCGGTTCAGCGCTTGTTGCAGGCTCAGTTTGCGCCGCATGATATCGGTGCTGCTGAGCTGCTCGGCCTCTTGTTCTTCTACCAGCAAGATCAGCCGGTTGTGCAGGTCGCCCAGCCGCGACACGGTGTCGCCCAGCTGTTGTTGTTCGCGCGCATGGCGGCGGCTTTCGCTCGCCAGTAGCGAGGCTTGCTCGTCGCTGTAGTAATGCAAGAATGCCATGGCACTCAGTAGCAGGATGACCAACAGGGCCTGCAGCCAGAACATTTGGCGGCTGATGGTATGTGCCAGCGGGAAAAATCGTTGCAGCATGGGTAACCCGTTATCTTGTTTTATTGAAGCATAGGTGCTCCTGGCCGGCTTGGCTGGGCGGTTGCAGCGCTACCGGCTTGCAAAGCTTTGCAAAAAACAGACTTTATCTTGTGGCAGCATGACGTTAAGGTATGGCCTGCGGCCGGCCATGACGCAGGCCGGTGATAATGACCCCATGGGATATACAAAGATGAAACTGGAAACGCTCGCCGTACACGGGGGCTACAGCCCCGACCCGACCACCAAAGCCGTAGCAGTACCGCTGTACCAGACTACCAGCTACGCTTTTGACAGTACCCAGCACGGTGCTGACCTGTTCGACCTGAAGGTGCAGGGCAATATCTACACCCGCATCATGAACCCCACGACCGACGTGCTGGAAAAACGCGTGGCCGCGCTGGAAGGTGGTATTGGTGCGCTGGCGGTAGCGTCCGGTATGGCGGCCATCAGCTATGCGATCCAGACCATTGCCGAGGCCGGCGACAACATCATTGCTACCAGTACGCTGTACGGCGGCACCTATAACCTGTTTGCCCACACCTTCCCGCAACTGGGTATTACCGTGCGTTTTATCGACCCGTCGCGCCCTCAGGATATTGCGGCCAACGTGGACGACAAGACCAAGGCAGTGTTCTGCGAATCCATCGGCAATCCGCTAGGCAATGTGGTGGACTTTGGCGCCTTTGCCGACGAAGCCCACAAACACGGCTTGCCGCTGATTGTGGATAACACCGTGCCGTCGCCTTACCTGTGCCGCCCGTTCGAGCACGGCGCCGACATCGTGGTGCACAGCCTCACCAAATACCTGGGCGGCCACGGTACCAGCATTGGCGGCATTATCGTGGATAGCGGCAAGTTCCCGTGGGGCGAGCACAAAGAGCGCTTTGTGCGCCTGAACACGCCAGACGTCAGCTACCACGGCGTGAACTATGTAGAAGTGCTGGGCGCGGCGGCTTACATTGCCCGCGCCCGCGTGGTGCCGCTGCGCAATATGGGCGCGGCGATCTCGCCGTTTAACGCGCACCAGATCCTGCTGGGTATCGAAACGCTGGCCCTGCGCCTGGACCGCATCTGCGACAACACGCTGAAAGTGGCGCAGTACCTGCAGCAGCACCCGGCGGTAGAGTGGGTGGAGTACGCCGCGCTGGAAGGCCACCCCAGCCGACCGCTGGTGGACAAATACATGGGCGGCCGCGCGTCGGGCATCCTGTCGTTCGGTATCAAGGGTGGGGTAGAGGCCGGTGGCCGCTTTATCGATGCGCTGCAGCTGGTCACGCGGCTGGTGAATATCGGTGACGCCAAGAGCCTGGCGTGCCATCCGGCGTCTACCACGCACCGCCAGCTGTCGCCGCAAGAGCAGCTGCGTGCCGGCGTGAAGCCGGAGCTGATCCGCCTGTCCATCGGCATCGAGCATGTGGACGATATTCTGGCAGACGTGGTGCAGGCGCTGGACGCCGCTGTGCGCCAGGCGTAACTCGCCGCCCTTGCTGTCCTACCGTTGCGGCCAACCTGCCCAAGGTTGGCCGCAATGCTTTTGCCTTGCGCTACACTGGCGCGCTTTACTGCTTTTTGCCCTGACATGACTTATACCGTACCCGACTGGCCCGTGCTGGCTGCCTTTATGTTTTTGGCGATCGCGCTGCTGGCGGCCCTGTCCGGGCAGCGCCGGCTAGCGCTGGGCATGGTGCTGCCAGCCTCCGCCATGGCGCTGTGGGCGGGTGTGCTGGGGCTGCAGGCGTGCCTGGCCTACATGCTACTGGGGTTGGCCGCCTGGCTGTGCCAGCGTTGGCCGCAGGCGCGCTGGCCGGGGCTGGCAGCGGTGCTGCTGATACTGGCTTTGGCGCTGCACATCTTGCCCGGCTTTTCCCCGCCGCGCTGGTGGCAGGGCGAGCTGGCTGATAACAGCAAGCCCTACACGCTCTACTGGCACTGGGATAAGGGCCTGGCCGGCTTGTGGCTGCTGCTGTGCCTGCCGCGCGTGGCTTTGCCAAAGGTGGCAAGGCGGGGGAAATGGCTGCTGGCGTGCGCGGCCTGCCTGTTGGCCGCGCTGGGGTTGGCACTGGCGAGCGGGCTGCTGACGTGGCAGCCCAAATGGCCGGCCTGGTGGCTACCGTGGCTGGCGGCCAACCTGCTGCTGGTGTCTTTGCCGGAAGAGGCGCTGTTTCGCCAGGGCGTGTTTGCGGCGGCGGCACGCTGGCCGCTGTGGCAGCGCTGCGTGTTATCCGCTGCGCTGTTTGGCCTGGTGCATGTGCCCGGTGGCGTGCTGTGGGCGCTGGTGGCCACGCTGGCTGGTGCCGCGTATGCGCTGTTGTACGCCGCTACCGGCCGGCTGGCTTACGCTGTCTTGCTGCATACGGGGTTTAATGTGCTGCACCTGGCCTGGCTGAGTTACCCGCAGCTGCGCTAGCCAGCGGCTACAAAGAAGAGCGGCCAACCCTGTTGCCAGGGCTGGCCGTTATAGTTGGCACCTTGCGGTATCAGACTATGGTAGGCGGTTTAACCGCTCTGTTTGTGGTCGCTTATTGATAGGCGCTCTTCTACCAGTAGCTGGGCAGCCATGCGGTCTACGCGTGCCAGATCCACGATGTCACCCAGTGTTGCCAGGCTGGCTTCCAGCCTGGCTATAGCCTGTTTATGTTCTTCAATTGCTTTGAGCATGGCAGTGGCTTGGTGATAAGCGTCCTGCCCGCGCACTGCGGCGCACCAGCTGAGATTACCCATGATGTAAGCCTCCTGCCTTGCCCCGGGGCCTTGCATTCACTGGCGTTGCCGTGTGCTGCCCCATGTTTGCTTATCGGCGGTGGCGGGTAAAACCTGAGATATTTTTCTGTCAATCCAGCTGCATGACATCAGTTGTAAGCGGTGCTGAAAAGCAAGAGGCCCGGGGTGTACCTGGGCCCGAGATTGAGGACAAACCCTGTTTGCCATGCAAGCAGGGTTTGTCTTGTAAACAGCAAGGCTGCGGATTCAAGTACCTATGTTGAGCGGCCCGGCTTTGCCGGGTCCGGTAGGGCCTTTGTTGGTACTTTGTCAGCAGCCTGGGGCCCGGGCTGTGCCCGGGCCTGCTGTTGGGGGATGCCGGTGTTAGCCGGGCAGATCGAGGTATGCCACCTGCGCCTGGGTGCCCAGGGTGTGCTGCAGAAAGTGCGCCATATTGTCGGGCTGGCCGGTGCTGGCAAAACGGTAGTGCGCCGCCGGGCCGCTGGCTGCGGGCAGCCCGTGCTGCTGCATCAGCCGCAGTGTCTGGCGGATCACTGCGTCGGTGGGGTCGATGATGTCGATATGTGGCGGCAGCAGCTGGCGTATCAGCGGAGCCAGAAACGGGTAGTGGGTGCAGCCCAGTACCACGTGGTCTACGCCTTGTTCCAGTAGCGGTGCAAGGGCGCGGCCAACCACGGCGCGGCTGCGCTCGCTGTCCAGCTCGCCGGCCTCTACCAGCTCGACAAAGCCCTTGCCGGCCTGCGCGACTACCAGGGTATCGCCGGCAAACTGTGCCACCAGCTGGCGGAACTTGTCGCCCTGCAGCGTGGCGTGGGTGGCCAGCACGCCCACGCGGCCGCTTTGGCTGGCCAGCACGGCGGGCTTGATGGCGGGCTCCATGCCGACAATGGGCAGCTGCGGGTAGCGTTCGCGCAGGTGGCGCGCGGCGGCGCTGGTGGCGGTATTGCAGGCGATCAGCAGCAGCTGCGCGCCCTGTGCCAGCAGCCAGGCGGTAATGGCCTCGGCGCGGGCAATCAGCTCGGCCTGGCTGCGCTCGCCGTAGGGGCAGTAGCCCTGGTCGGCCAGGTACACCACATCCTGCTGTGGCAGGGCGTGGCGCAGCTGGCGCCATACCGACAGGCCGCCCAGGCCTGAATCGAACATGCCGATCATGCGTGTGCCCTAGCTGTTCTGGATGACGATCTTCGGCATCTTGCTGGAGAAGTCACGCGCCTTGTCGCCAACTTTCACCGCCACGCGGCGGGCGATTTGCTGGTAGCGGGCGGCCAGCTTGCCATCCGGCTCGGCTACCACGGTGGGTTTGCCTTCGTCGGTAGACAGGCGGATGGACAGGTCTAGCGGCAGCGAGCCCAGTACGTCTACACCATATTGCGCGCTCATCTTGTCGGCACCACCGTGGCCGAAGATGTGTTCTTCGTGGCCGCACTGGCTGCACACGTGCATGGCCATGTTTTCCACAATGCCGAGAATGGGCACGCCCACCTTCTCGAACATCTTCAGGCCTTTCTTGGCGTCGATCAGCGCGATGTCTTGCGGCGTGGTGACGACGATGGCGCCGGTCACCGGTACTTTTTGCGACAGCGTCAGCTGGATGTCGCCGGTGCCCGGCGGCATGTCGATCACCAGGTAGTCCAGCTCGTCCCACAGCGTGTCGTTGAGCAGCTGCTGCAGCGCCTGGCTGACCATAGGGCCGCGCCATACCATGGCCTGGTCGTCGTCTACCAGGTAGCCAATGGACATGGTTTGCACGCCGTGTGCTTCCAGCGGTTTCAGTTTGCCGTCCACCACCTCGGGCTTCTGGCCCTGCAGGCCCATCATCAGCGGCTGGGAGGGGCCGTAGATGTCGGCGTCCAGTATGCCCACGCGCGCGCCTTCGGCTGCCAGCGCCAGTGCCAGGTTGGCCGCAGTGGTGGATTTACCCACGCCGCCCTTGCCGGACGACACCGCAATCACGTTTTTCACGCCGGGCAGCAGCGGCACACCGCGCTGGGCGGCGTGGCTGGTGATCTGGCTGCTGACCTCTACTGTTACCGGGCGGCCGTCGGCAAACGGGGCCAGCGCTTCGGTAAACAGCGCGCCGATCTCGGCAAAGCGGCTTTTGGCCGGGTAGGGCAGTTTGACGCTCAGCGCCAGGCGGCTGCTGTCGTTACAGGCAATGGCCAGGCCTTTGCGGTAGGGCTTGCCGGTGTCCGGGTCGATAAGGGTGGCGAGGGATGCCAGGATATCTGCGTCGCTGTGAGCCATGTCGGGTGTCCGTGGGGTGTCGGTGTTGGCAGGGCTGCCAAACAGTTTGCCTAGTCGGGAGAACATATCGTGCGCCAAGTCGGGATTACCCGACTATTTTAATCAGGTTTTGCCCCCGCCGACAGGCGCCGGGGGCGCGGGGAATGCGGTAAATGATAGCCCAAAGCGCCGCCAGCCGCCCGCGCTGGCAGCGCGGTGGCAATAAGCGCTGGCCTAAGTGGCTGATTTCACGTAGAATCCCCGGCCTTTTTGTCAACGTGACGCGGCGGCTTGCTGCCTTGTCATGGTTTTTTGAGGTGTTCTTTTGTCTGCCAATAATAAAATTGCCCACCTGTCTGTTGCTACCTTGTTGTTCCCGCTAGCCCTGGTGCTGTTCGAGTTTGCCGTGTATATCGCCAACGACATGGCGCAGCCGGCCATGCTGCAGGTTACCCGCGAGTTCGGCGTGGACGCCGGCTGGGTGCCGCTGTCGATGACGTTCTTTTTGCTGGGCGGTGCGGCGCTATCGTGGCTTACCGGCCCGCTGTCCGACCGCTACGGCCGCCGCCCGGTGCTGCTGTCCGGCGTGGTGTTCTTTATCGTGAGCTGCCTGGCCACCTATCTGGTGCACAGCATCGAAGCCTATATGGCGCTGCGCGTACTGCAGGGCATGGGCCTGTGCTTCATCAATGCCGTGGGCTATGCCGCGGTGCAGGAAGCCTACGCCGAGAAAACCGCGGTACGCGTTACCGCGCTGATGGCCAACGTGGCGCTGATTGCGCCCATGGTGGGCCCGCTGGCCGGTGCCGCGCTGATCGAACTGGCGCCGTGGCGCAGCTGCTTCCTGTTTATTGCCGTCTGCGCGCTGCTGGCGCTACTGGGCCTGTGGTGGAAAATGCCGGAAACCGTGCAGCCTGCGGCCAACCCGCGCCCGCTGTCGCGCATGGGTGGCGACTACCTGCAGCTGCTGCGTGACCGCCGCTTTGTGCTGTCGGTACTGTGCATCCCCATGCTGGCGCTGCCGCTAATGGGCTGGATTGCCCTGTCGCCGGTGCTGCTGGTCGAGGACCTGGGCATGAGCACGCTGGCCTACGGCCTGTGGCAGCTGCCGGTATTCGGTGGCCTGATCGCCGGTAACCTGCTGTTGGCCGCTCGCGCCGAAGCCTGGCCGCTGGGCCGCTCCGTGCTGCTGGGTATGTGGCCGGTAGTGGGCGGGCTGGTGCTGATGCTGGCCGGCGTACTGTATGGCCATTACCAGCACATCTTCCTGGTGTTGGGCATGAGCCTGATGGCGGTAGGCGAGGGCTTGTCCTTTGGCGTGCTGTACCGCTTTGCCCTGATGAGCAGCAGCCTGCCCAAGGGCGTGGTCTCGGCGGGCATGAGTATGCTGTGCATGGCCGGCTACGGTATCGGCATCGAGCTGTTCCGCTGGGCTTATATTGCTGGTGGCATCACCGGCTTTGCTCTGCTGTCGGTGGTGACGGCGCTGCTGTTTGTGTGGCTGGCCCGCCCGCAAGTGGCCGTGGCCATGGCCGAGCGCGACGACCCGGACATGCTGCCACAATCGGCCTGACGGGCATGGCCTCTGGCCCTGCCGGCCTGGCCATCGCCCCAAGCTGAACCCGCTGTAACGATAGGCGGAGCAGCGTAATTGCAGAAGGTTGGCCGCGATGACTGTCGCGGCCAACCTTTGTCGTTATAATCGACGGTTTACCGAATACCTTTCACCGGACGCTTCTCCATGACCACACGCAAGATTCTGGTGACCAGTGCACTGCCTTACGCCAACGCGGGGCTGCACCTTGGCCACATGCTCGAACAGATCCAAACCGATATCTGGGTGCGTTTCCAG
Source organism: Vogesella perlucida (assembly GCF_979366545.1). Classification (NCBI taxonomy): domain Bacteria; kingdom Pseudomonadati; phylum Pseudomonadota; class Betaproteobacteria; order Neisseriales; family Chromobacteriaceae; genus Vogesella; species Vogesella perlucida. The sequence continues at coordinate 338,088 of NZ_CEETRO010000001.1, read as the reverse complement.
AAGATGCGCGGCCACGAGTGCTACTACGTGTGTGCCGACGACACCCACGGCGCCCCCATCATGCTGGCAGCCGAGAAGCGCGGCATTACCCCCGAGCAGCTGATTGCCGAAGTAGAAGCGCTGCACGTGGCCGACTCGCAGGGTTTCCTGATTGGCCACGACAGCTACTACAGCACCAACAGCCCGGAGAACAAGGAACTGGCGCAGCAGATGTACCGCGCGCTGCGTGCCGATAACAAGATTACCTCGCGTACCATCGAGCAGCTGTTCGACCCGGAAAAGCAGATGTTCCTGCCAGACCGCTTCGTGAAAGGCGAATGCCCGAAATGCAGCGCCAAAGACCAGTATGGCGACAACTGTGAAGTGTGCGGCGCCACTTACAACCCCACCGAGCTGAAAAACCCGTACTCGGCCGTGTCCGGCGCCACCCCGGTGCTGAAAACCTCCGAGCACTACTTCTTCCGCCTGGGCGAGTGCGCCGACTTCCTGCGCGACTGGACCAGCGGCCAGACCACCCGTGCCGACGGCGTGGTACAGCCGCATCTGCAGCCGGAATCGCTGAACAAGATGAACGAGTGGATCGGCGGTGGCCTGCAGGACTGGGACATCAGCCGTGACGCCCCGTACTTCGGCTTCGAGATTCCCGACGCGCCGGGCAAGTACTTCTACGTGTGGCTGGATGCGCCGATCGGCTACATGGCCAGCTTCAAGAAGCTGTGCGCACAGCTGAACCTGGACTTCGACGCCTGGTTCAAGCCTGACACCGACACCGAGATGTACCACTTCATCGGCAAGGACATCCTGTACTTCCACGCACTGTTCTGGCCCGCCACGCTGAAGTTCTCCGGCATGCGCGCGCCTACCGGCGTGTTCGCCCACGGCTTCCTCACCGTGGACGGCCAGAAAATGTCCAAGTCGCGCGGCACCTTCATCACCGCCAAGAGCTATCTGGAATGCGGCCTGAACCCGGAATGGATGCGTTACTACATCGCCGGCAAGCTCAACAGCCGCATCGAAGATATCGACCTGAACCTGGGTGATTTCGTGGCTCGCGTCAATTCCGACGTGGTGGGCAAGTACGTCAACATCGCCAGCCGCGCCGCCGGCTTCATCACCAAGCGCTTTGGCGGCAAGCTGGCCGACAGCGTGCAGGATGAAACCCGCCTGCTGGGCAATATCGCCGCCGAGGCCGACAACATCGCCGCCGCCTTCGAAGCGCGCGAGTACGCCAAGGCGCTGCGCGAGATCATGGGCATTGCCGACGTGGTGAACGCCTATGTTGATGCCAACAAACCGTGGGAGCTGGCCAAGCAGGAAGGCCAGGAAGCGCGCCTGCACGAAGTGTGCACCGTGTTGATCAACGCCTTCCGCCTGCTCACCATCTACCTGAAGCCGGTACTGCCGAAAGTGGCGCAAGACGTGGAGGCCTTCCTCGACGTGGCGCCGCTGCAGTGGACCGACGCCCAGCAGCCGCTGCTGGGTCACACCATCAAGCCGTACCAGCACCTGATGCAACGCGTCGACCCGGTGCTGGTGGACAAACTCATCGAAGCGAACAAACAGACAATGGAAGCACAAGCACCGGCCGCTGCGGCCAACTACGAGCCGCTGGCCGACACCATCAAGATCGACGACTTTGCCAAGCTGGACCTGCGCGTGGGCAAGGTACTGGCCTGCAACTTTGTGGAAGGCTCCGACAAGCTGCTGCAGTTCACCGTCGATCTGGGCTTTGAACAGCGCAACATCTTCTCCGGTATCCGTTCCGCCTACCAGGAGCCGGAAAAGCTGGTTGGCCGCAAGGTGATCGTGGTAGCCAACCTGGCCGAACGCAAAATGCGCTTTGGTGTATCGCAAGGCATGATCGTCTGCGCCTCCGGTAACGACGACAGCAGTGGCCTGTTCCTGCTGGATGCCGACGACGGCGCCCAGCCAGGCATGCGCGTAGGCTAAGCTGTACCGGTATCCACACCACAACGCCCCGCATTGCGGGGCGTTTTTCTTGTTTGTCATCCGGCGTTCATTTGCCGCTGCTAAGCTGTCTGACAATACACGGGAACCTCGTAGTCTTACGTATGGTCAATGCCTTTGACACTGTGTATGGTGTCCTGTAGCTTCAAGCTGTTTTACCAATAGTTCATAACAAGAATGAAAACTGAAAAGGAAATTTACAATGCGTATCAACCAACTGGAACCAGGTCATAGCATCCTGGAAGTCACCGATAGCGGTGAAGAGCTGCGTTTTGAAGTCATGGACGTGCGTGCAGTAGGCCGCCGTTACGAAGTGACCATGCGCACACCTGCGGGTGTGGAAAGCGTGATTTACCCCGCTAACGCCTACGTACAGACGGCAGCCTGAGTTATTTTTGTAAAAAGCTTGACGCGGCAGTGCTCTACAGATATAGTTGCTCCTCTCTGTCGCGGGATGGAGCAGTCTGGTAGCTCGTCGGGCTCATAACCCGAAGGTCGTAGGTTCAAATCCTGCTCCCGCAACCAAGTTTTCGAAAAAGCCAATCGAAAGATTGGCTTTTTCATTTCCGGCAAAGCCTTCCGGAAAACAAATTGATAATTACAGTAAATAATCATTGACATCACGATAGATACTGTATATTATTCAACACATCAGACGCGGGATGGAGCAGTCTGGTAGCTCGTCGGGCTCATAACCCGAAGGTCGTAGGTTCAAATCCTGCTCCCGCAACCAAACACAAACCCCTGATTCAATTGAAAAATTGGATCAGGGGTTTTGCGTTTTTAGCATCGCTAAAACTGTCACAACGCCACTTGTGACAGATCTGTGCCAGTTTTGAGCAGTTTTCTGTGGCAGCGTGATCAGTGTTTATGCGCTACACCCGGATACGCTGGCTAGCGCTGTATTGGCGGCGGAGGGCACTGGCAGACAGCCCGACTGCTTGGCGTGCGTGCGTTCAGATAAATGCGCAGCATGCCGATCAGCGTGCGCCGGTAGATGCGCAGGATGAGCGCTTTCTCGCCGGGCGTGGCCGTGGCGTAGGCGGTATTGAAGGTGCCGATTACCCGGTACAGCATGGCCCCGTATGTCAGTAGCTGCGCCCGCGGCCAACCCTGGCGGTAGGTCGATAGCAGGTCGGCCAGATAGGCCGCACTGCGCTGTACGTGTTCGTTTTCCAGTTGGCGCAGTGCAGGCAGCATCTCCACCAGATGGGCCATGTGCTGGTATCCCCAGGTGTTTTCATATAGCTGGCTTTGCCGGCTTTCCAGCTGTCTGACCATCGCCACGAAAGGCAAACCCTGCCTGGCTTGCGCCAGCATGTCATCGTAAATGGCGTACACCGGTGCGACCCAGTGCAGGTAGAGCGTGCACAGGATGGCTTCCTTATCCGGAAAATACTGGTAGACCGAGGCCACGTTTACGCCGGCTTCCTGGGCGATGCGGTTGGTGCTCAGCGCCTCGTAGCCAGCCACGGCCAGGATCTGGCGGCTGCTGTCCAGGATGCGGTTCACCGAGTCCAGGGAGCGTTGCTGGGCAGGCTGTTTTTTCAGGAAGGCGAAGCAGTCGATCATGCGGACGAAAAGACACAGGGTAGGGAAGACGTCGGCAGATACTAGCAGGTTTGCTTGCTATGAATAAATGTAAGTAATAACTTACTATTTCCAAGCCCACAGGAACGCCTCATGACGACTACCCATCCATACCGCCGCCGCAGTCTGGCTGCCCTTACGCTGGCTGTTGCGGCCACCCTGTATGCCGGCACGGCCGTGGCGGCTCCATTTGCGGACCACATCTATGTAAACGGCGTGGTTTATACCGTAGATGCCAGCGACAGTGTGCAACAAGCCGTGGCCATTCGGGATGGCCGCATCATGGCGGTGGGCAGTGATGCGCAGATTCGCGCTCTGGCCGGCCCCGCCACCCGCACCGTTGATCTGGCCGGCAAGATGATGCTGCCCGGCTTGGTTGATGCCCACCTGCACCCGCTGGGCGGGGGCGCCTTGCTGCGCAGCTGTTCGCTGGCGTATGAATCACTCGATACCAGCGCCATCGGTGAGCGGATTCGCCAGTGCCTGACCGCCCAGCCACTGCCGGCCGGGGCATGGTTACAGGTACAAGCCTGGTTCCGCCAGGGCATGCCGGCAGGCTCCGACCTGAGTGCCGCCGTGCTGGACAGCATCGAGCCCACCCGCCCGGTGATTGTGGTCTCCAGCGATCACCACACCCTGGCGGCCAACAGTGCCGCCATGCGTGCCGCCAAACTCAGTGCCGCCACGGTAGCGCCTAGCAACGGCAAGATCCTGCGTTTGCCGGACGGGCGGCCCAGCGGCATTTTTGAAGACGGGGCCATGGAAAACGTGATGCAGGCCATGCCGCCGCTGCCGGCTGCCGCTGCACGAGCCCAGCGCCGCGACTATGCGCTGGCTGCTTTGTCCGCCCTGAATGCGCAAGGGGTGACCACCTTTCTGGACGCCGCCGCCGATCCGCACAGCCTGCAGACATTTACTGCCTTGCGGGCGGAAGGCAAGTTAACGGCGCGCGCGCATTTTGCCCCGGTCATTACCCCGGACCAAGCCCGCCAGCCGGAGCAGGCTGCGGCCAACGTAGGCAAGCTGGCCAAGCGCTACCACCAGCCGCGCGTGGACGGTCAACCGGATATCCGGCTGACCACTGCCAAAATCTTCATGGACGGCGTGATCCAGGCCCCGGCTCAAACGGCGGCACTGCACGCACCCTATCTGCACAATCATGGCAGCGAGGCCGCGCCGGACTGGCGTGCCGGTGATAAGCGCGGCGAACTGTACTTTGACCAGGTCAAGCTGGACCAGCTGGTGCTGGCCCTGGCTCGCCGGCAGCTCACCCCGCATTTGCATACCGATGGTGACCAAGCCGTCACCGTTGCCCTTAACGCGGTAGAAAAACTGCGCAAGGTCTACCCGAACAGCACGCTGCGCCCGGCCCTGGCGCATAACGAGCTGGTTCGCCCGGCCGACTACCCGCGTTACCGCCAGCTGAACGCCTTGCCCATTTTGTCTTTCCAGTGGGGCAAGCCCGCAGCTGACACGCTGGATACCGTCAAACCGTATATCGGCCATGAGCGTTACCCCTATCTGGAAACGGCAGGCAAGTTCCAGCAGGCCGGTGCCACCATTGCTTTTGGTAGTGACTGGCCGGTTGATCCGTTAAACGAATGGTTTGCGCTGCAGATTGCTGTCACCCGTGCCAACCCTGGCGAAGCCGACCGCTACCCCGGCCGTCTGGGCGATGACCCCGGCCTGACCGTACCGCAGGCCATTCGTGCCTTCACCTACAATGCGGCGTACTCGTTGGGCAGGGAAAAGGATATCGGCTCGATTGAAGCCGGCAAGTGGGCCGATCTGATTGTGCTGGACCGTAATCTGCTGCAGATGCCGGCTACGGATATCCAGCGGGTGAAAGTGCTATCTACTGTTCTGGCGGGTAAAGAGGTGTATCGCCAGCCCTGATCAAGCGGCTGATGGCGTTACACATCCAGCGCATGCGAGGCCCTGCTGATGCAGGGCCTTTTTCATGCAGGGCTGGTCTGGACGACGTAATGGTTTCAAGCTTTGCGACCACCGCTGCGACACGCTGCCTCCGTTTTGTGGCTCTGCAAGCCGGCGCCGGTGCGGTCCGGGCTGGCGCCGTGCGGATAGTTGGCCGTTCATCTCTTACATCAACTTTTCAAACCTGAACGCTTCATCGGGCCCAGTCAAGTTATCCGACGGCGGCGCATGCGGATCGAGATGTTTTTGGTTGAAGAATTCCACTATTTTAAAACCACACACGTTCACATAAAAGTGGATATTCCGCTTTTCAAAATAGGGCGTGTGTGTTTGCCAAGACTTGGTTTCCGGGTAATGTGCTTCAATGGCAAACCAAGCCTTTCGACCTAAACCTTTTCCATGCTCACCTGATTTTATGAAGAAAAAATCAAGCGAATTGTCGTGAGTTTGCTGGTTGATACTGACGATAGCCCCACCTACTTTTTTATTGTTGTATAGGATGCGCAGCATGACGCTATTGGGTGATGTGATGGATTTGTCCAGATCATCATCTGATGGTATCGGTTCATCAAGGGTAAATCCTGGTTCACCCATGCATGCCAAAGAGAAAGCTTCCTGCAGTTCTTTCTTGAAGGCCGCGATGTCATCAGGGGTGGTTTTTTTCAGGATTATTTCATCATTCATCATGTGGTTTTCTCACCTTCTACAATGGTGCTGTGCTGAATTAAATCATGATGCGGCTACGGCAAGGTGCTGATGTGATGAGGAAGGGTTATCGTAAATGACGAGCCGTTCTTGACGTTTTTAGCATAAGCTACCTGGCCGCCATGAGCCTTGGCGATGGCAGCCACAACGGCCAAGCCCAAGCCACTACCTTGGCCGCACGCAGTTGGCGCGCGCCTGAAGGCAGTAAACATTTGGGCTATGAATGTGTCCGGGATACCAGGGCCTTCATCTTCGATACTGATCGAAAATGTTTCATTCACCATGCTGGTTTTAATCAGGATACCTCCTGGCATGGCATGTTTTGTTGCATTTTCCAGTAGTGCCAGAATGGCCTGTCGTATCTTCAGCGGGTCGCAAAAAGCAGAATTTGCCTGTATGTCCATGATGACGTGTTGATTTGTTTTTTTCAGCACATCTGTCATTGACTCAACGACATGTTGAATTTCCAAAGATATATCAACTTTCTGCTGGTTCAGGGGTAAGTGCCCACTCTCGACCAAGCTAACGACTCGCAGGTCTTCGATGAGCTGATTTAGGCTTTCAATTTGCATAAGCAGGCTGCGGAATTGTCGTTCATCCGGCTCGAACACGCCTTCGGCCAAACCTTGCAAGCGCCCCCTCAGAATGGTGACTGGTGTACGCAATTCGTGTGCAATCGCAGCATTCCAGAATACTTGCTCATTGGTAGCTTGCTGCAATTTTTCAACGAGCACGTTGAAGTCATTGACAAGATGAAACGCCTCAAGCGGGGCATTTTCATTAGCGACTGCGCGTGCTGATAAATCACCATCGGCCACTTTTTTGATACTGTCGGTGACGGATTTTAATGGTGAGAGTATTCGTTTTGAGATGTGGGATGCAACGCCTACGGCTAGTCCCAGTGCGGTTAAAGTTGTTAATATGAACCAGACCCATTCCGGACCCGTCTGCATGTAATCGTCGTCAGGAAAGTAGTTTGGCCAATATTTTTGCCAAAGAGCGTAAAGCACATACGAGGTAATCACGACCAATAGCGTGATGCCAACAGCCATGGCCATCATGGTAAGTGCAATCTGACGATAGATGCCAACCAGTTTCATCGCTAACTCCAAAGCCGGTAGCCAACACCACGTACACCATGTGGCATGTCTGTTATACCGGCTTTTTCCAGCTTTTTCCGTAGTTTGCTAATGTGGCTGTCAACCGTGCGTTCAAGGGTATCGCCCTCTGGCAAACAGCTGGCGAGCAGTTCCGCTCGGCTGAATACTCGCTTGGGTGCGGTAGCCAATTGGGCTAAAAGCTTGAATTCAGTCAGTGTCAGTTCCAGCACTAACGGCCCCTCACCGGTTTCTACCATCACCTCATGACTTTGCAAGTTGATCAGAAAGGGCATTGCCCTGAGTAATGATGATTGAAGAGGGGGCTGGTGCATATTGCTACGCCGCAGCACTGCCTGAACGCGAGCGACGACTTCTGCCGGGTTAAAGGGTTTGACAATATAGTCATCCGCACCGATTCGCAGCCCCATCAGCTTGTCGATATCCTGGTCCATGGCCGTAAGCATGATGACGGGTGTATTGCTGTGGAGGCGTATTTCTGACAATACGCGCCATCCATCTATTTCCGGCATCTGTACATCCAGCAAGACCAAGTCCGGTCTGGCGCTATGGTGTAGCGCCAGTGCTTCGCGCCCGTTTGCCGCAAACACACAGCGCATACCGCTGCGTGACAAATAGGCGGCCAGTATTTCGGCAATCTCGGCCTCGTCTTCTGCTATCAGGATCAAGCCAGACGGGGAGCGTGCCGCTTCATTCAGGTCAGACAATTTATTTCATCTCCATCCAGTCTCCACACAACGCCAACTATAAATCCATCAGGTAAATGCAAAATCTACCTTGGCTTGCTTTTTTACCCGTTCCTGGCGAGGTTTGTATGAAGATAAATCAGGTTTTGCTGCAAGGTGGTGCAGTCGCCGTGTCATTGTTGTTGGCCGCTTGCGAGCAACCTGTCGCAGATGAAACACCATTATCCCCAGTGGTGTCTACCGAGCTTGTGCTTCCCGCGACATTCAACACCAGCGAAGACCTCCCGGGGCGGGTGGAGGCGTTTCGCGTTGCCGAAATTCGGCCACAAGTCAGCGGCATCGTCCAGAAAAGGCTGTTTGAGCAAGGCGGGGAAGTCCGCGCCGGCCAGCCGCTATACCAGATCAATCCGGCTCCGTTTGTTGCCGAGAAAGACACGGCCAACGCTGCACTGCAAAGGGCTGAGGCTGCTTTGACGCGTGCGCAAGTCCAGACCCAGCGTCTGGCACCGTTGCTGGCGTCTGATGCGATTAGCCGCCAAGTTTACGACGATGCTGTTTCCCAGCGTGATCAAGCTGCTGCGGACGTCGCACAGGCACGTGCGGCATTGGCTCGTCGGCAACTGGACCTGAAATTTACCACCGTGGATGCCCCGATTGCTGGCCGCATCGATCAGGCATTGGTGACGGAAGGGGCGCTGGTTGGCACATCCGACACCAGCCCCATGGCGCGTATTCAGCAGATTGACAAAGTGTATGTTGATGTCCGTCGCCCTGCGGCTTCGCTGGAGGCTTTGCAACAGGCGCTGGAAAAGCATCGTGTGAATACCAGCAACGGCATGCCTGTCGCCATTTTGAAAAGCACTGGCGGTGTCTATGAGGTAAGCGCAAAGGTGCTGTTTTCCGGGGTCAATGTTGACTCGGGTACTGGCGATGTCCTCTTGCGTGTGCAAGTCGATAATCCGAAGCGCCAACTGCTGCCGGGCATGTTTGTTCGGGCAAGGATTCCGCTGGCCAGTTACCCGGACGCGTTGAGTGTGCCGCAACAAGCGGTGGTCAGGCCGGGTGGCAAAGCCCACGTCTGGACCATCAATAGCCAGAATGTGGCGCACCTTGCACCGGTTGAATTGGGCGAATTGGTCAGCCAGCGTTATCGCATCGTATCGGGTCTGAAACGAAGCCAGCGCATTGTGGTGGCGGGTATGGAGCGTCTGGTCGAGGGTATGCCGGTCACGCTAAGCAGCAATCTGGCGGCGACTCAGCCGGCTGTGCGCTAACCGGACGGAAGGGTTTATTCATGGCTAAGTTCTTTATTGATCGCCCGGTATTTGCCTGGGTGATCGCATTTTTCATCATGCTATCTGGCTTGATGGCTATTCCCAATCTGCCTATCGCCCGCTACCCCTCGGTGGCGCCGCCAAGCGTGACGATAACCGCCAGCTACCCTGGCGCGACGCCACAGGCCATGAACGATGGGGTGCTGAGTCTGATCGAGCGTGAAATATCCGGTGTAAAGAATCTTCTGTATTTCGAATCGACCACGGATACCTCGGGTTCGGCCTCTATCACCGTTACATTCAAACCCGGTACTGACCCAGAGCTGGCACAAGTCGACGTACAAAACAGGCTCAAATCAATCGAGTCCCGTTTACCACAAGCGGTTCGCCAGAATGGCCTGTCGGTCGAGTCTGCTTCGTCCGGTTTCTTGATGATTATCGGGCTGCGCTCCGATACCGGCCAATTCAGCGAGGTGGAACTGAGCGACTACATGGCGCGCAACATGGTGGAAGAGTTGCGTCGCATTGAGGGCGTTGGCCGCGTACAGCTATTTGGTGCGGAGCAAGCCATGCGCATCTGGGTAGATCCTGCCAAGCTGCTTGCATATGGGCTGACGATGGCGGATTTGTCCACGGCGATCAGCCAGCAAAATGCCCAGATATCCCCGGGCAGTATTGGCGCGGCGCCTGTTGTATCCGGCCAGCGGGTCACAGTCCCGCTGACCGTTCAGGGCCAGCTGAGCAGTCCAAATGAGTTTGCCAATGTGGTGCTCAAATCGAATGCAAATGGATCGAAAGTCGTTCTGGGCGATGTGGCGCGGGTCGAGCTGGGGGCGCAGTCATATGGTTTTGATAACCGTGAGAATGGCAAAAGTGCAACCGCAGCTGCCATCCAGTTGGCACCCGGCGCCAATGCGGTAAAAACGGCTGATGCAGTGAAAGCCCGCTTGGGCGAACTTAGCCAAGCCATGCCCAAAGGGATGACGTACTCGATACCTTTTGATACCGCACCATTTGTCAAAGCCTCTATTGAGAAAGTTATCCATACCTTGATTGAGGCCATGGTATTGGTGTTTCTGGTGATGTTCCTGTTTTTGCAAAATATCCGCTACACATTAATACCCGCCATTGTGGCACCTATTGCCTTGCTAGGTACCTTCACCGTTATGCTTTTGGCCGGTGCCTCTATTAATGTACTGACCATGTTTGGCATGGTGTTGGGTATTGGCATTATTGTGGATGATGCCATTGTGGTAGTTGAGAACGTAGAAAGGATCATGACCGAAGAGGGGCTGTCGCCACGAGAAGCCACTATCAAGGCGATGCGTGAAATATCCGGCGCGGTAATCGGCATTACCCTGGTATTGACTGCCGTATTTATTCCGATGGCTTTTGCGAGTGGTTCGGTGGGGGTAATTTATCAGCAGTTCAGTTTGTCCATGGCGGTTTCCATTCTGTTTTCCGCATTTTTGGCCCTGACGCTAACGCCTGCTTTGTGCGCTACTTTGCTGAAACCTGCTGCTTCCGGACATCATGCCAAGAAAGGTTTTTTTGGCTGGTTCAATCGTACCTTTGACGCGATGGCAAGCCGTTATCATTCCCAGGTGGCCAAGCTGATTTTGAAAGCAGGGCGGATGATGCTGATTTTTTCGGTGTTAACGGCGTGCTTGCTTGCGGGTTTCCACATTCTGCCGTCTTCATTTTTGCCGGAAGAAGATCAAGGGTATTTCATGACGGTTTTCCAGCTGCCAGCCGATGCTACGACACCCAGAACCTTGGAAGTGGTGGAGAAATTCGAGAAACATGTGCTTCAGCGCCCGGCAGTCAATGCCAGTCTATCGGTTCTGGGTTTTGGTTTTTCCGGGTCCGGCCCGAATACTGCCATGACCTTTACCACGCTGAAGGATTGGGACCAACGCGGCGGCGCTACTGTGAAATCTGAAGTGGAATCTGCATCGAAAGCGACCGAGGGGGTCGCAGAGGGCCGCGTTATGCATATGTCGCCACCAGCGATTGAAGAACTGGGCACCAGCTCGGGATTTACGCTCCGGTTGCAGGATCGTGCCAATCAGGGGTATGCGGCGTTGAAAGCTGCGGAAGTCAAACTGCTTGAGTTGGCCGCAAAGAGTACGGTGGTAACAGACGTTTATCCGGATGGACTGCCTGCTGGAACCAGTATTCGTCTTGATATTGACAGACAAAAAGCAGAGGCATTGGGCGTTGCGTTTACCAGTATCAGCGATACCTTATCTTCTGCTATCGGGTCACTGTACGTGAATGACTTCCCTAATGCCGGGCGTATGCAGCAGGTCATTTTGCAGGCTGATGCACCGGCACGCATGCAGATTGATGATGTCCTCAAGTTATATGTACGCAATGCCCAAGGTGGCATGGTGCCATTATCGGAAGTAGTGAAACCAGTGTGGAATGAAACGCCATTGCAAATGGTGAGGTACCAGGGTGTGCCAGCCACGCAACTATCCGGTAGTGCGGCACCAGGTGCTTCCAGTGGTGCGGCCATGGCCGAGATGGAGCGCCTGGCCAAGCAGCTGCCACCGGGATTCAGCATTGCCTGGACGGGGCAGTCTCTGCAAGAGCGTGGGTCTGCAACACAAGCACCGTTGTTGATGCTGTTGTCGATGCTGGTGGTTTTCCTGGTGCTTGCTGCACTTTATGAAAGCTGGAGTATTCCGATGGCCGTGATGCTGGTGGTGCCGTTGGGGCTACTGGGTGCCGTGGCGGCAGTCTTGCTCAGGGGGCTGCCAAATGATGTGTTCTTTAAGGTAGGTATGATTACCGTGATTGGTCTTTCGGCGAAAAATGCCATCTTGATCGTAGAGGTTGCCAAACAGCTCAGAGAACAAGGCAAGACCATTGCCGACGCAGTATTGACCGCTTCACGCTTGCGTTTGCGCCCGATTCTGATGACCTCTCTGGCATTTGGCCTTGGTGTCGTACCGTTGATGTTGGCCGCAGGTGCCAGTGCAGAAACGCAGCATGCTATTGGCACCGGTGTGTTCGGCGGCATGGTGAGTGCGACCGTGCTGGCCATATTTTTTGTGCCGGTTTTCTTTGTCTTTGTGATGAGCCTGCAGGAAAAAGTCAATGCCTGGGCAGGTAAGCGCCAGATTCATCGCCATGCTGCAGATGAGGGGTCTGTCTGATGAGAAAACATCTAGTCATTTTGTTATCCATGGCCACCTTGTCTGCGTGTTCACTCACCCCGGAACTGGTGATGCCGGATACCCCGGTGCCGAAGCTTTATCCATTGTCTGGTGGTGAGGACGGCCAGGTGAAGAAAGTCTATAGCGACTGGTCTGAAATTTTTCTTGATCCTCGCTTGCAGCAGTTGATCAAACACGCTCTCGTGAATAATCGCGACCTTAAATTGGCAACGCTTAATGTTGCAGCCGTTCAGGCGCAGTATGGTATTCAGCGTTCAGCCAGTTTTCCTTCTGTTGATGCCACGGTGAGTCTTACCCGTCAGCGTAGTAATACCAATGGTGGTGGTGCAACGGTGAGCTCACTGAAAAACATCGGAATAGGAACAAGTGCATTTGAAGTAGATCTGTTTTCTCGTGCGAGTACGATGACTGATGCCGCATTTGATCGTTTTATTGCCAGTGAGCAAGGGCGGAATGCAGCCGAAATATCGCTGATTAGCGCTGTTGCCGATGCCTATCATGCGCAGTTGCTGGCAAAAGAGCAGTGGCAACTAGCGAGAAAAACGCTGATTGACTGGCAACAGTCACTGGCACTAGTCCGTCAATTAAAAGATGCTAATCAAAGTAGCGGGCTTGATGTAGCGCAGGCTGAAGGTCAGGTGGCGAGTGCGGAGGCAGATGTTGAAGCCAGAAGTCGCGCTTTATTGCAAGCAAACAATAATCTGCAGTTGTTAACCGGTGGGGATGTGCCAGAACAAATGGTACCTGTTCCTTTGCTTGAAACATTACCCCGGCCCGTGCTGCAGGTCGGCCTGCCATCTGCCTTATTGACCCGCCGCCCTGATGTACTGCAAGCAGAGCATAATTTACGTGCTGCAAATGCAGATATTGGCGCTGCGCGGGCTGCATTCTTTCCACGGATTTCATTAACGACAACCTTTGGATATGGTAGTGCGGAGATGAAAAATCTGTTCTCGAGCGATAGCAGATCGTGGACATTTGTCCCTCAGCTCAGTCTTCCCATTTTTACCGCGGGCAAACTAAGGGCTGAGTTACGCTTGGCAGAGGTAAGAAAGTCTATTGCCGTTGCAGAGTACGAGCGTGCCATTCAGATCGCATTCAGAGAGGTGGCTGACGGATTGGCAGGGCGTGAAACCTATGGCCGCCAGATAGAGGCACAACAACGTGCCGTCGCCAGTGCAGAGAAAAGACTGAATCTATCTAACCTCCGTTATCGTGCCGGAATGGAAGGGCGGCTGGAACTGCTTGATTCTCAGCGTCAGCTATATGGTGCACGTCAGGTTTTGATTGATTTGCGTGCCGCAGAAATGAGCAACTTTGTTGCTTTGTATAAAGCGTTGGGCGGGAATTTTTCTTCCTGATGTGAGCCGGTAGCCAGGCTTTTTGCATGTTGGTCATGGGTGCGCCTGGCGACCGATTGACGCGCATGATCTTACTTGTGGTTGGGGTGAATGTTCTGGTTTGTACTGTTTGGTCAGGTGGCATCACAAGCAAGTTCGGTTGTGATGCAATGCATATTGCTGCTGTGGGCGTATAAAGCGACAGGGAGTGTCAGTGAGCTGGCTATCGCAGGAATGCTGATGCTGTTGCCGGCAGCTTTTTTGCGACCACTCGTGGATATGCTGGTAAGTGGTGGTGGTGCGCGTAGATTTTTGCTTGCATCATTGCTTGTCACTCACCTTTTTGTTTTTGTTTTTTTGTTTTTAAATGGCTGGCTCATAGCGGCTTATGCCGGTTTTTGTTTTGCTTTCCTGGCTTTTGGTCTGGTGCAAACATTTCAGCATGCTGCTGTCGTGGCATTGACTAAGCCGTTGCTGCTGCCTGATCTGCTTTTTGATGTTGAGATGGTGGGTGATTTTCTGGAGTTTTTTGTCTTTCTACTTGTTGTGGCAGTTTTTTTGCTGTTCTTGCCAGATATCCCTGTCTTTTTGGTGCTGTTGGTTTGTTTGCTTTCTTTATTGCTCGCGGTGAGCCCTGTTGTTTATTTTTCTATCTGTTGTGATGCAGATACGGGGCGTAGTGCAAGCAGAGCTGGGTGGTGCAAGCAAGCACTCATTTTGAGCTGGAAGACGATAGGCGGTGCACCGGTGTTTGTTCTGCTAGCGATGATTTTTTTCATGTTCGTGTTGATCTGGCTGATTGAATCATCGCTGCTTGCTAAAGCCAGCATGTGCTGGCTGGTATCAAGTGTGCAATGACAGGCTATGGCGCATGGTGACCTGCCTATCCCGTGGTGGCACACGGTGGTGAAATCGTCAGGCGGCAGGGTCGAGCTTGGCTATTGGCATCCAGGGAAAACCCCTGATTCAAGCAGCTCATTGAGTCAGGGGTTTTTGCTTTTTATGGTGATACACGGCTGACTGGCGGGCTGCTTGACCGTTCGGTTTTCAACTGGAGATAGAGCAGCAGTCCCGATATGAAGCCTGCGATGGCCAAGCCGTACCACACGGCTATCGGCGGGGGGCTGCCGGCCTCGCCCAGGGCAGCGCCAATGCCGACATTGGCCAGTAGCGCCACGCAGCCGCCGCTACTGGCGTGAAAGCCATAGTAGCCACCCAGCCGTTCGCTGCCGGCGTAGTAGGGCAGGTGGGCGGAAAACAAGGGGTAGCACAGAATGGAGCCCAGCGAAAACACCACCGCCATGCCCAGTACGGCCAGCGCTGGCCATGCGGCCAACCACGCCAGTAGCAGGTAGCTGCTGCCCATCAATGCCAGGCCTAGCCCCATGCCACCGGCACTGCCCAGGCGCTGCTGTACCAGATGGGTGGCCGGTAGCTGCAAGCACACGCCGATCAGCGCTGTCACGGTGAAGACGCTACCCAGCAGCCAGGTGGCGTGTGGCTGGCTGTGGATAAAGGCCGGCACCGCCAGGTAGAGCTGGTGGAACAGCAAGGAATAACAGCTGGCCAGCGCGGTAAAGCGCAGAAAGGCGCGGTTGCGCAGCAGGCTGCGCCATTGCTGCCATACGCTTTCCGTTACTGCCCGGGTGCGTGGCGGCTCGCCCGGCAGTACCCGCCATTGCAGCCAGGTCAGCAGCAGGAAGACCCCGCCGGACACCAGCCCGGTCAGGCCATAGCTCACGCCGGTGAGCAGCATGCCGGCCAGCGGCCCCAGCAGCATACCGGCTTCGCTGGCCAGATTGTGCAGGGCAAAAGCTTGCTGCCTTTGCGTGGCATCGCGGCACTCTGCCGCCAGGTAGGCTTGGGCGCAGGGGGTAAACAGCGCGCCGGCAAAACCGGTAAGAAACGCGGCCAGCAATAGCAGTGGCAGGTGCTCGGCCCAGCCCAGCAGGGCAAAGCCGGCGCTGCGTACCAGGCAACCCCAGATGATGGCCGGGCGGTAGCCGATGCGGTCGCCCAGCGTGCCGCCCAGCAGAAACAGGCCCTGCTGGCTGAACACGCGCATGCCCATTACTAGGCCGGCTGCCCAACCGGCCATGCCCAGAGTGCCGCCCAGGTGCTGGGCCAGGAAGGGCATCATCATGTAAAAGCCCAGGTTGAAGGCCAGGCCATTGGCCACTAGCAGCCGAGCTGCCGGGCTCAGTCGCTGCCAGGCCTGGCGGCTATCGGCCAGGGCGTTCATTTATGGCTTTACCTGCTGTAGCAGAGCATCCACGCGCTGGCTGTTGCTGTACATGCGCCCCTTTTGTGCCTGCATGCTGGCTTGTACGGCCGGCAGGTTGGCCGCATTAGGCCCGGCCTGGATCAGGCCGATCATGCCCATCATCAAATGCGGCGGGCAGATGTAAAAGTACAGGCCGGCTTGCTCAAGCTTGACGGTGTAGGGCTGGTCTTCGCTGCTGTTCCACTGGCTGACCCCGCCTGGGGTGGCCAGGCTGCGCACGTAGTGGCCGGCGGTTTCCGGCACAAAGCGCACGCTGTCGCCGACCTCTGCCTGGACAAAGGCCGGCTCGAACACCATGGTGGTGCCGTTGCTGCCGATGTTCAGCATGCGTACTACATGCTCGGCGGCCAGGGCCGGGGTGGTGGCTGCGGCCAACATCAGGGTGGCCAGGACATGGCGGGGGCTTAGCATGGTTGGGTGTGCTCCTGTCGCAGGGTGCGGATATACGGTTTGCCGTCGCGGTCGTGGTGGATGTCTACCGGTACCTGGTAGAGCTGGTGAATCAGCTCGGCGTGCAGTACCTGGGCCGGCGGGCCGAAGGCTTGCAGCTGGCCACCCGCCAGTACGATGAGCTGGTCGGCGTACTGCGCTGCCAGGTTCAGGTCGTGCAAGACCACCAGGCTGACCCAGTTTTTGGCACGGGTTTGCTGGTGCAGGTGCTCCATCAGCTGCATCTGGTGCTGCAGGTCCAGCGCGCTGACCGGCTCGTCCAGCATCATGATTTGCGGGTCGCGCAGCAGTACCTGGGCAAACAGCACCATCTGCCGTTGCCCGCCGCTGAGCGAGTACATGGCGCGGTCTGCCAGGTGGGCGATGCCCAGCGCCTGCAGGGCTTGCAGGGCGGCCAGGATGTCGTCGTCGGACAGGCGCATGCTCAGGCTGTCCAGCCGGCCCAGCACCACCACCTCCAGCACGCTCAGGTCCAGCTCCAGCTGGATGTTTTGCGGCATGTAGCCAAAGCGCTTGCGCCAGCGCGCCAGGTGCAGGCGCGACAGGGTTTCGCCGTTAAAGCGGATATCGCCGCCCTGGGGAGCCAGCTCGCCGAACAGCGCGCGCAGCAGGCTGGTTTTGCCGGTGCCGTTGGGGCCGATGATCACATGTAGCTGGCCTGGCTGCAGCTGCAGGCTGAGCTGGCGCACCAGGGTTTGCTTGCCGATATGCAGCGTCAGTTGATTCAGTTCAAGCACGTTTGCGGCCCTTTCCCAGAATCAGCCAGATGAAAAACGGCACGCCGATGATGGCGGTGACAATACCAATGGGGAACAGCGCGCCAGGGATGATGGATTTGGATAACACCGACGAGACCGACAGCATGCAGGCGCCGCACAGCACCGACAGCGGTATCAGGAAGCGCTGGTCTTCGCCAATCAGCATGCGGGCGATATGCGGTGCCACCAGGCCGATGAAGCCGATGATGCCGACAAAGCTGATGGCGGTGGCGGTCATCAGCGCCACCAGTACCAGCGTTTTCAGGCGCAAGCGGGTGACGTCCACCCCCAGGCTGCGCGCACGGGCTTCGCCCAGGCGCAGGCAGGTGAGCTGCCACGCGTCGCGGTACAGCAAGATGCCACACGCTACGGTGACCACGGCAGTGATGGCGAGCGTGTCCCAGGTGGTGCGCATCAGGCTACCGAACAGCCAGAACACGATTTGCTGGTTCAGTTCCGGCGAGGACAAAAACTGCAGCAGCGACAGCAGCGACTGAAACAGGAACAACATGGCAATGCCGGCCAGAATGATGGTCTGGCTACTGACGTGTTGCATCAGTGCCAGCCCGAACAACAGGCTGGCGGCCAACATGCAGCACACAAAAGCCCCTACCGGGATGGCAATCAGTGGCGGCAGGCCAAAACCACCGCTGACCAGCGCCAGCGCGGCACCAAAGCCGGCTGCGGCTGCCAGCCCCAGCGTAAACGGGCTGGCCAGCGGGTTGTCCAGCAGGGTTTGCATCTGCGCGCCGCCCAGGCCGAGCGCGGCACCCACCACCAGTGCCATCAGCGCGATGGGCAGGCGCATATCCATTACGATGGCGTAGGTCATGCTGTCGGCGCTGGCCGGCGACAGCAGCGTGGTGACCACGTCACGCAGCGGCAGCAGCGAGGGGCCGGTGGCCACATCCAGCAGCAGGCTTAAGGCAATCAGCACAATAAAGAGCAGCAAGTAGCGCCAGCGGCGTTTTTCGCGCGTGCGCTGTTGTATCAGGGCGCTATGCAGCGCGGCAGTGTCCAGCATGAAAGCATCCTTGCAAATGGAAAAAGGCAGGCGGGTAGCCTGCCGGAGGGAGCGCAATCGCGTGGGGTGCGCCGCCCGGTTTAATGACCGACCATAAAAGTGCCTGTGGCGGCGACGGGCAGGTAACGCTGGTAGAAGCGCAGGTAATTGGCTTCTGGCTGGATATCCTTGAATAGCGACGGGTACAGCGCCTTGGCCATGAACTGCACCATGCTGTAATCCAGCACGGTGCGTGATGCGCCCTGGTACACACCGTAAACGCGTTTGTTCTTCACCGCAGGCAGGCTGGCCCAGCCGCTACGCTGGCTGAAGCCCTGCAGGCGCTGCTCGGCTACCTTGCGCTCTACGCCCTGGCCCAGCAGCATCGCGGTGGGGTTCTTGGTGGACTCGGTGCCAGAGATGAACACCACTTCCGGCTGTGCGGCCAACACCTTTTCTGGGTTCATCGGGCCATACCATTCCACGAACGGGGCGGCGATGTTCTCGCCACCCGCCAGCGTGCCTAGCGGGCCCCACATGCCTTTGCCGTAGCTGAAGCCGTACTCCGACGGACCCTTGTTACCGAACTCTACGTAAAAGCGCGGCTTGGGCAGGCCGGCTTTGCTAATGCGCTGCTGTACCTGGCTGATGGCCTGGGTGTATTCATTGGCCAGCTGGGTGGCGCGCTTTTCATCACCCGCAATCTTGCCCAGCAGCAGGGTGCTGGCGCGGTGGTTGGCCGGCAGCTCCATGTTGTAATCCACTACCACGACCGGCACGCCGGCGTCTTCCAGGCGCTTGATATCCGGGCCCAGGCCTTTGTATTGCCACTCGGCCAGCACCAGTACATCGGGCTTCAGCGCCAACACCTTTTCTACCGAGAAGGTCTGCACTTCAACCTCGCCCACGTCGGCCAGCGTCTTCAGCGACGGGCGCTTGGCGCTAAACAGTGCCCAGTTGGCCGGCCGCCAGCCCTCCCATGCCTCACGCGAGATACCCACCACCTTGTCGTACGCTTTCTCGCCACCAATGGCCATGTAGTCTTCGAAGTAGAAGCCCAGCACCACCCGCTTGGCGGGCAGGTCCAGCTTGACCTGGCGGCCCACGATGTCTTTGACCGTTACCGGCGCAGCGTGAGAAAGGGCGGGGATGGCCAGCAGCGAAGCTAGCAGTACGGTTTGCTTCAAGGTGGAACGGGTCATGGCAGTATCCTGTCTTTGTGGTTATTTTGCGAATTATTCTCGTTTAATAAAAGATGAGTCAATGCGAATAAGAACTTAACGCAATAAATAACCATAGAACGGTCGTGCTAAAGCAGTTGGCAGCCATGTCATGCTGAAATCGATTCCATTACGGGCAGGATGCACCACTGTGACAGGGAGGGCGTGTGGATAAACGTGTGCTGCCAGCACCATGGCATGCCGGGCTGGCTTGTCCTGTATTTTATAAATGATAATAATTAGCATTTTATAGGAGACGATATGAACGCCCCAGCCCAAACCAGAACGTTGCTCGCCAGCTTGTTGCTGTGCAGTATCGGCAGCCTAGCCGTCGCCAAGCCGGTGGTGATTGAAGACGTACTTGGCCGCAAGGTAACGGTGGATGCGCCAGCCAAGCGCGTGATGCTAGGCTTTTATATCGAAGACTACTTTGCCGTGGCGGGCGACAAAGGCTACGACCGTCTGGCGGGCATGTCGCGCGGCTGGTTTGTCAAATCGCGCCCGGCAACCTGGGCCATGTACGTGGCCAGCAAGCCGCAGCTGGCCAAGGTGCCAGATGTAGGCAATGTGCAAGACCAGACCTTTTCCATCGAGAAAGTGATGGCCGCCAAACCGGATGTGGTGGTGCTGGCCGACTGGCAGTACAAGGCACTGGGCGCTGAAGTGGCGCGCCTGGATGCGGCACGCATCCCGGTGGTGGTGGTGGATTACAACGCACAAACGCTGGAACGTCACCTGGCCAGCACCCGCATTCTGGGTGAAGTTACCGGCGAGACAGCTCGTGCGCAGCGTATTGCCAGCGATTACCGCCAGGTAGTCGATACCATCACGCAGCGCGTGGCGAAAGCCAAACGCTCGCAGCCGCGTATTTACATCGAGCTGGGCGATAAAGGCCCGGCCGAGTATAGCTACACCTACGGCAAGAACATGTGGGGTGCCATGGCCATGCTGGCCGGAGGGGACAATATTGCCCAGCCCTTTGTGAAAGACTGGGGCACCATCCATCCGGAGCAGCTGATCGCCAGCAAACCTGAGGTTATCCTGATTGCCGGCTACGAGAACGTCACCAGCGCAACCGCCATGCAGATTGGCCAGGATATTCCGGCTGCCGCCGTGCAGCAGCGCCTGAAAGGCTTTACCCAGCGTGCCGGCTGGGCCGAGCTGCCCGCCGTGAAAAACCAGCGCGTTTACGCGGTGTACCACGGTGCCACCCGCAGCATCATGGACGCCGCGCTGCTGCAGTACGTGGCCAAGACGCTGTACCCGGACCTGTTCCGCGACATCAACCCGCTGGCCACGTATCTGGGCTTCTACCAGCGCTATCTGCCTATCCGCCCGCAAGGCACTTTCATGCAGGCTATCGCTAGCCGTAGCAGCCTGTAAGCCGCCAGCCAGGGCAACCGGCCCCGCTGTGGAGGAGTCGGTGCCTGCCTGGTGATTAGCCTGGCGGCCGTACAGGCGAGATGTCAGTACTGCGTGGAACGGCCGCAGTTGACAGCCTGCTTTTGTTTTGTAGATGATAATTATTATCAAATATGCTGAAGCGCGCCATGCCCCTTCCTGCCCTCCTGGCTCAGAACGACGCTCACAGCGTTGATTCGCTTTATCGTCAGCACCACGGCTGGCTGGAAGGCTGGCTGCGCGGCAAGCTGGGGCCGAGCCAGCAGCACGCGGCCGACCTGGCGCAGGATACGTTTGTGCGCGTGCTGCAAAAGCAGTTGCTCCCCCCGTTGCAAGCACCGCGCCCGTTTCTGGTGACCATTGCGCGCGGGCTGATGGTGGACCTGTTTCGCCGCCAGGATCTGGAGCGCGCTTATCTGGAAGCACTGGCTAGCCAGCCCGAAGCACAGGCGCCGTCGCCCGAGCAGCAGGCGCTGGTGATCGAAACGCTGCTGCAGGTGGATGCCATGCTGGCAGGCTTGGGTAGCCGCCCCCGGCAAGCCTTCCTGCTGGCGCAGCTGGATGGCATGAGCTACCCCGACATAGCCAGTACGCTGGGGGTCTCGGTAAGCAGCGTCAAGAAATACATGGTCAAGGCACTTACCCATTGCCTGGCCTATCAACTGGCGCAGGGCTGACCATGGCCACACTGACCCCGGCAATCTTGCAACAAGCGGCAGAGTGGCACGTGCTGTTCAGCGCTGGCGAAGCTAGCGATGGCGACCGTGCTGCCTGGCAGCAATGGCGTGCGGCCAACCCATTGCACGAACAAGCCTGGCAGCAGCTGGCTGCGCTTACCCACCGCCTGCAGCCCTTGCCCAGCGGTATCGGCCAGCAGCTATTACAGCAACAACAGGGGCGGCGCCGCACGCTGCGCCAGTGCGTACTGCTGCTGGGCTGTCTGGGTGCCGGCTGGCAGGGCTGGCTGCGCCTGCAGCACGGCGCTGTACCGCAGTCTTTTCATGCCGATGCCCGCCGCCAGCACGTGACATTGGCCGACGGCAGCCAGCTGGTGCTGCGCGCCGGCGCACGCGTACAGGTGAGCTACGACACGCAGCGGCGGCTGATCCGCCTGCTGGCAGGGGAGGTTGCCATCGCCACTGCCAGCGACCATCACACGCCGTATCGACCGCTGCAGGTAGAAACCCGGCACGGCCACATTACCGCGCTAGGCACGCGCTTTACCGTGGCGCTAGCCGATGGCCACACCGCCGTGGCGGTGCAGGCGCACGCCGTGCACCTGCAGCCGTGGGCGGGCGGGGTGGGGCTGATCCTGCAGGCTGGCGAGCACGGCGAGCTGGGCGCAGAGGCCGGGCGACTGCCGCAGCCGCTGGATGCCGCGACGCCAGACTGGGTTAGCGGCCGCATCGTGGTGGTCAATGCGCGCCTGGGCGACGTAGTCAAGCGGCTGGCACCGCATTATCCCGGTGCCTTGCTGTGCGACCCGCAGGCAGCGGCCCTGCTGGTGTCCGGCGCATTTTCCGAAGACAACCCGCAAGCCTCGCTGCAGGCCATCACCGCCACCTTGCCGGTGAAGATCGTGCGGCGTGGCCCCCTGTGGACACTGCTGACGCTGCGTTGAGGCTCACCCGGCACGCCGTGAAAATTTTTTTGCGCAGGGGGTGTCTTTTTCGGGGCCACCATTCGGCCTACCAGCATAACAACTGATTCTCATTTGCTGGTGAGCCCATGAAGAACACGACTGCATCCCACGCACATCCCCGCCTCACACCACTGAGCCAGGCTTTGCGCCAGCTCAGTTTTGGCCTGTCTGCACTCACCGTGCTGGCCGTGCTGGCCCCGGCCCCGGCCTGGGCCGATACCGTCGGCACGGCGGTTACCCGCCATACGGTACAGCTGCCGGCAGGGCAGCTGGCCACCGCGCTGGCGCGCTACGCCGCCGACGTAGGCGTGATTCTGGCGTTTGATGCGCAATGGCTGGCCGGGCGCCAGAGCCCGGCGCTGAGCGGCCAGTTTACCGTGGCCGAGGGCTTTGCCCGCTTGCTGGCCGCCACCCCTTACCGCGCCGAGCCTATCGCCGGGCCGCGCTACCAGCTGGTCATGCGCCCGGCCAGCAGCGCGGCAGGGGAGCCCACCACACTGGCCCCGGTGGTGGTGACCGCGCCCTTGCTGCGTACGCCGGAAAAGCTGGATCAGCAAATGCTGCAGCTGCTGCCTGCGGCCAACGGTGACCTCACCAGCCAGCTGCGCATCAACCCCAATATCCAGTTTGACGAAGCGCAGCTGTCGTCGGCCACTGGCGGCGAAATCAGCCCCGCTGAAATCAGCATTCATGGTGCCAAACCGTACCAGAACGAGATGCTGGTAGACGGCCTGTCCATTGCCAATGACCTGGACCCGGGTAACAAGATTGTTACCACCAACCCCGAATACATCCCCGGCCAGGCGCAGGCGCTGGCCTACGACAGCAGCCAGCTGTGCAATGCCCGCGTGCTGGATAACAACGTGCCTGCCGAATACGGCCGCTTTACCGGCGGTGTGGTGGAGGCCGAGCTGTGCCGTGCGCGCAAGACGCTGGGCGGCAGCGTCAGCATCGGCTACACCTCGTCGTCGTGGAGCGAGCAGATCATCGACCCCAATCGCCAAAGCGCGTTTGAAAAGTCGTCCGATGCGGATAACCAGCCGCGCTACCGCAAGTGGACGTACAAGGCCAACGTGGAAGCCCGCCCGAGTGAAGACTGGGGCGTGGTGGTGTCGGCCGTGCGGCGCGAGTCCGAGATTCCGCTCAAGCGTTTCAAAACCGATAACGACAGCACCGTGGTGAGCCAGGAAGTCACCCAGACCCGGCGCATGGACGCGCTGGCCATCAAGGCTGACTGGTCGCCCAAAGACAGCCCGCACAGCGGCGATATCACCTTTAGCTACGCGCCGGCCGAGAATGGCTACTTTATCGCCGATGCCAAGGACAGCGACTACCAGATCCGTAGCGGCGGTACCGCGCTGTCCGGCCGCCTGGTGTCCGAGCTGGGCAGCGTGACGCTCAACCAGCAGCTGTCGCTGATGCAGAACGAGCAGTCGCGCCGCAGCGACGTGGACTACTACCGTGCCTGGCGCTGGTCCACTGCCAAAAACTGGGGCGATGCCAGTGAAAGCAACCCCACCAGCCTGGAAGGGGCGTGGGGCGACGTGGACCAGACACTGCGCACCGTGAACTACAAGTTGGCCGCATCGTTCGAGCTGGCCGGTGATGGCAGCCTGTCGCACAAGATCGGCACCGGTATCGACCTCAAGCACCAGACCGCCGAGTATGCGCGGCTGAGCACCACCCGCTACTGGCTCACGCCGGCCAACCTGCCCACCAGCGGCGCCATGGCGTCGTGCCAGTACGCCGATGGCAGCGTGGATACCGAAGGCTGCTCTGCTACCGCCACGCTGGCGCAGGGTCGCGGCCAGTATTTCCGCCGCCTGATTACCTACCAGGCGGGCGGTGCCGAAATGGAAGCGCTCAGCAGTGCGGCGTATGTCGACGACCTGATGCGCTGGCAAGACTGGCAGCTGCGCCTGGGCCTGCGTGCCGACCACGACACGCTTACCCGCGACCTCAACCTGGCGCCACGCAGCAGCCTGACCTGGCAGGCCGCCACAGGCCTGTCGCTGAACGCCGGTGCCAACCGCTACTACGGCCGCTCGCTGCTGGCCTACGCGCTGCAAGACAAGATCCGCACCCTGCAGTACACCCAGACCCGCACTACCAGCTCGCTGGTGTGGAGCGACCCGGTGCAGTCCAAAGCGGCCAACCGCTTGTCTGATATCGACAGCCCCTACGACGACGAAGTGACCGTGGGCGCCAGCTGGGAGCCGGATTGGGCTGGCGGCCTGTTCGACCTGCGCCTGACCCGCCGCGACGGCAAGCAGCAGATCGTCAAACGCCTGATCTCCGGGCAGACCGAGTGCGCGTCCAACCAGTGCTACGTGTACACCAACCAGGGCGGCAGCCAGACCCGTGACTTCACGTTGAGCTGGAGCGGCCGCACCCCGTGGCGGCTGGGTAACAGCCGCACCAGCTTCTGGCTGGCGTTTAACAACAGCGACGTGAAGAGCAACTATTCCAGCTACGCCGATACCTACAGCAGCGACAAGGCCGCCGACGAGATCATCCAGTACGACGGCCAGTTCATGCGTTACAGCGATATGCCGGCCGATAACTACAACCGGCCGTGGACACTGCGCTTGGGGGCCATCACCTCGCTGCCGGCCTACAGCCTCAGCATCAGCAACCTGCTGCGTATCCGCGACGGTTACCAGCAGATGCTGCAGGACGGTACTACCACCTACGAAGGCAGCACCGTGGACGTGTGGCGCAAGACCGCGCTGCCGCGCTCGCTGACGCTGGACACCGTTATTGCCTGGAACCCGCGCATCAGCGGCGACCAGCGCGCCCAGGTCAAGCTCAGCATCGAGAACCTGACCAACCGCAAGAACATGCTCAGCGTCAGCGACAGCTACGCCACCTACGAGCGTGGCCGTACCTTCACCCTGGAGCTGGGCTACCAGTTCTGACCCCCGGGCGGGTGGCATCGCCGCATGCCACCCGCCTGACATCTGCTAGAGGTTTGTCGTGACTCATCTTGTTACCCTGGCGCGCTGGCTTTGCCTGCTGGCCGCCTGCGGCATGGCGGCGCTATTGCCGGCCCATGCCGCACCCGCTACGGCGGAACCCTTCCGCTGGGACCCGGCCATCCACCGTGGCACCCTGCCCAACGGCTTGCGCTACTTTATTGTCCCAGCCCGGCAGCCAGCCCAGACGCTGGCCATCCAGCTGCTGGTGCACGCCGGTTCGCTGGAAGAGGACGACAGCCAGTCCGGCGTAGCGCATATGGTGGAGCACATGGTGTTCCACGAAAGCCGCGATGTCCCGGAAGGCATCGCCCGGCGCATGCAGGCCATGGGCTGGCGCTCCGGCCAACAGTTCAATGCCGTGACCAACTACGAACGCACGCTGTACATGCTCAACCTGGCCGGCAAAGCGCAGCTGGCCCAGTGGGACCAGGGCTTGTTCCTGCTAGCGCAAATGGCCGGCCACGCCCGCATCAGCGATAGCAGCCTGGCAAAAGAGCGCCGCGTGGTATTGGAAGAATGGCGCGGCAAGCTCGGCGCGCGCGAGCGCATGGAGCAGCAGCGCCGCCTGCTATTGCGCGAAGGCGGCCTGCAAGCCCTGCGGCCAACCATCGGCACCGAGCACAGCATCCGCAGTCAGCCGGCGGCCAACCTGCAGCGCTTCTACCAGCGCTGGTACCAGCCCAACAATATGGCGCTGCTGGTGGTAGGCGATATCGACGTGGCCACCGCCGAAGCGCGCATTCGCCACTGGTTTGCCGCGCGCCCGGCCGCCGCGCTGCCACCCCGTGCCGACCGTAACCCGGTGCTGGGCAATACGCTGCGTACCGGCCGCCTGCAAGACGCCGATAACCGCAGCAGCCAGGTAGGCTGGGTGCTGCGCAGCCGCAGCGATCTTGCGCAGGACAGCGCCGGTTTCCGCGTCCGCCTGCTGGACAACCTGGCCGAAAAACTGCTCAAGCAGGAGCTGGTGCGTTACCAGCCGCTGCGCCCCGACGGCATGCGTAGCGTGGTGGCGCGCAAGAGCTTTATTGGTGGCACCACCTTTACCCTGGGTTTTGCCGCCAGCGTCAACCCCGGGGTGCATCAGGCCGGCATGCAGCACCTGTTGCTGCTGCAGCGCCTGCTGCAAGAGCAAGCACCGGATAGCCATGGGCTGACCCGGCTACGCGAAGAACTGATGGCGGTAGCGCGACGCTCGCCACGCAGCAGCGCCGGCTGGGACGCACAAAAATGGCTGCAGGCGCTGCAAAACGCGGTGGCCGACGAGCGCGTGCTGCAAGACCCGGCACAGAAAGGCCCGATGGCCGAAGCCATTCTGGCGGGCATCAGCAACGAAGACATCATCGCCCACCTGCGCGGCTGGCTGCACAGCCCGGACCGCTTGCTGTTCATGATGGCGCCCGGCCTCAAAGCTGTACCCCTGCCCACACCGCAGCAGGTGCTGGCGCTGCAGGCAGACATCGCCGCCAAAGCCTTGCCCGCCGTGCCGCCGCCGCTGGTGCCGGCCCCCGTGCCGCTGCCCGAACTGCCGCCTGCGCTACCGGCAGCCGGCAGCACGCTGCTGTGGCGCGACGACGCGCAGCAGGTGGCCATGTGGCAGCTGGCCAATGGCGACCGCCTGGTGTGGCAGTACCGTGCCAACCAGGATGGCAAGCTGCGCTATGTCGCAGAATCGGGCGCTGGTTACCGCCTGCCCGGTGCCGACGGCTGGCAGTGGCAGCTGGCCGCACAGTTGGCCGCAGCCAGCGGCCCGGCTGGCTGGCAAACCATGCAGCTGCGTGCGTGGGAGAAGGCCAAGCGCTTAAGCCTGTCGCAGTCGCAAAGCAGCCAGCTGCTGACCCAGCAAGCGAGCGTCACGCCCGAGCAGCTGGCCACGCTGTGGCACTACTACCAGACGCGCCAGCTGCACGCCGCTATCGACACGGCGCTGCTGCGCCTGCAACAAGACAGCCTGGGCCGCGACAGCAGCGCTGCCAGCCAGGCCTACGCCGCGCTGGATAAGCTGCGCTATACCCAAACCGCTGCCGACCAGGCCCCCACCGTGGCCGCGCTGCAGCGGCAAACCCCGGCCGGGCTTCGTGCGCTGTGGCAGCAGCTGGCAGCACGGCCGGTGACCCACTACCTGAGCGGTGCCGCCAGCGAGGCCGAGGTGGTGACCGCGGCCAACCTTTACCTGGCGCCGATACCGCGCCGCGCAGACGCTGTCACCGCCAGTGCGCTGCTACCGCTGCCGGGCCGCTTTGAAAGCCGGCACGCCATCGCGCGCGAGCCTGTGGCGCGGGCACAGGCCTACGGCAGCGTGCCCATGCCGTGGCAGGGCGAACGTGCGCTGCAGGTGGCCACGCTGGGGCGCGCGCTGCATGCTGCCTTGCGCCAGTCACTGCGCGAAGAGGCGGCCGGCGTGTACAGCGTGCAGTTCAGCCTGAAGCTCAACCCCGATACCGACCGCCTGGAAAGCGAGTGGCAGTTCACCACCGACCCCGCGCGGCTGCACGAGCTGCTGGCGCGCGTAAACGCCATCCTTGCGCAGCCGGCCGCCGCGCTGGACGACGCCATGCTGCAACCTGCGCTGGAATACGGCCGGCAACAAGCCAGCGCCCGCCTGAACGACGACGACAGCCGCTTCAACCGCCTGCAGCTCAGCGTGCGCCACTACGGCGACACTCGCTACCTGGCACATAGCGCCAGCCTGGGCAGCACGCTGGACGCGGCCAGCGTACGCGCGCTGGCTGCCGGCCTGCGCCTGGATCAGAACCTGGCGCTATTGCTGACCCTGCCTGACCCCAAACTGATGGAGACCCAACCTTGAATACCCTGCGTCAATTCTGGCAGCTGGCCGCCCCGTACTGGCGCTCGCGCCATAACTGGCTAGCCTGGCTGCTGCTGCTGGCCATCCTCGGCATGGGCCTGATCCTGGTGCAGATGAATGTATGGCTGAACTTCTGGAACAAGGACTTCTACGACGCGCTGGGCGCGCTGGACACGCCGCGCATCTACCCGCTGCTGGGGCGTTACTGCCTGCTGATCAGCGCCGCCGTGGTGGTGGCGGTGGCGCTGGACTGGGTGCGCAAGCTGCTGATCCTGCGCTGGCGCGAAGCCATGACGCGCCAGCTGGTGGACGCCTGGCTGGGCGAGCGCGCCTTTTACCGCCTGGGCCTGTACGGCGAGCCGGACAACCCCGACCAGCGCATTGCCGAAGACGTGAACCTGCTGGTCACCGACAGCATCGACCTGCTGCGCTCGCTGGTGTCGGCGGTGGCCAAGCTGCTGTCGTTTGTGTTCATCCTGTGGCAGCTGTCCAGCGACCTCACCCTGCCATGGGGCGATAGCCAGCTGGTGGTGCCCGGCTACCTGCTGTGGTTTGCCCTGGGCTACGCGCTGTTTGGCGCGGTGCTGACGCACTGGATCGGCAGCGAGCTGACACGGCTGAATGTGCAGCAGCAACAGCGCGAGGCTGACCTGCGCAGCACGCTGCGCCACCAGCGTGAGCACGCCGAGCAGATCGCGCTGTACGGTGGCGAGCCGTGGGCGCGCCGCCACGTGGCCGACGATTTTGCCGGCATTGCGGCCAACTGGTACCGCATGATGCAGCGCGAGCGCAACCTGGGGCTGTTCAGCACCAGCTACAACTACATCAATAGTATGGTGCCGCTGTTTGCCGCGCTGCCGGCGTTTTTGTCCAAGTCGCTGACGCTGGGCGGGCTGATGCAGGTGAACTCTGCCTTCATGCAGGTGAGCAATGCACTGAGCTGGTTTGTGCGTGCCTACGACGAGCTGGCGCGCTGGTCGGCCTCGGTGCAGCGTTTACACCAGTTTGTCAGCAGCCTGGAGGCAGCGCGCAGCCTGGCACCGCAGCCGGCCCCCGCGCCGGGCGGGGCATCGGGTGTCCAGCTGCAACAGCTACAGGTGTGCTACCCCGATGGCCGCCCCATGCTGCAGGCGCTGAGCCAGCACGTGGCCGCCGGGCGCTGGGCTCGCCTGGACGGCCCCAGCGGTGTAGGCAAGTCCACGCTCATCCGTACGCTGGCAGGCATCTGGCCCTATTACCGCGGGGAGCATTGCACGCAGAATGATGTGTTGATCCTGCCGCAGCAGCCGTATCTGTTCCGCGCCAGCCTGGCGCAGCTGCTGAGCTACCCGGCGCTGCAGCCGTGGCCAGAGGCGTCATTGCGCCAGGCGCTGGTAGCGCTAGGGTTGGCCGCATGGGCCGAGCGCCTGCACGAGGTGGCTGACTGGAGCAGGGTGCTGTCCGGTGGCGAGCAGCAACGGGTGTCGCTGGTGCGCGCCATGCTGCAGCAGCCTGCGTTGTTGATTCTGGATGAAGCCACCAACCAGCTGGACGACGCCTCGGCGCAAGCCTGCTTGCGTGCCCTGCGTGATGCGCTACCCGATAGCACGGTACTGGCGGTGACGCACCAGCCGGTGCTGCACACGCTGTTTGACGAGGAGATCAAGCTGGTCCGCATGGAAAGTTGACGGCTGCACGCCAGCATGGGCCGGCTGGCTATGCATGGTGCCAGATCGGGTTGGCACCTGTGCTGGCGTGGCGGTTTTGGCCTGCGCTGTCATTTGCCTGCGATATCGCTTGCGCAGCGCACCGAAGCGTGCGGTCAGCTAGTGGGCAGGCAGGGCTCTGTCGCCAGCTTGCCAAGCGGTAGCAGGCATGGCACAAGCTGTCTTGGTGCTGCGTTGCAACCCCCCTTATGGCCACATTACCGGGCGCCAGGCGCCCAAAGGAGACCGTCATGCTGCTTTCCCGTTTGTCCCGGCTGGGTGCCGCCGCCGCCATGCTGCTATCGCTCGCTGCGTGCAGTACCTTGCCACCCCAGGGCATTCAGCCTGTCAGTGGCTTTGACGTACAACGCTACAGCGGGCAGTGGTACGAAATAGCCCGTCTTGATCACAGCTTCGAACGCGGTATGAGCGATGTCTCGGCCCGCTACACCTTGCAGCCAGACGGTAGCGTGGCGGTACTGAACCGTGGCTACGATACGGCAACCGGGCGCTGGAAGCAGGCGCTGGGGCGTGCGCTATTCAATGCCGACCCCACTACGGCTTCGTTAAAAGTATCGTTTTTCGGGCCGTTTTACGGCGGCTACCACGTGGTCGCCCTGGACCCGGCCTACCGCTGGGCGATGGTGGCGGGCAATGACCGCAGCTATCTGTGGCTGCTGGCGCGCGACCGCAGCCTGCCGGAGGCCGTGACAGCACCGCTGTTGCAGCAGGCACGGGCTTTGGGTTTTGATACCAGCAAGCTGATCTGGGTAAGCCAGCAGCGCCACGACGAAGCCGCTACCGCCAAGCCGTAGCCGGCACAGCTACCGGCGGTTAACCGTGTGTCGGCTACTACCTGGCACGCTAGCGTGGCGGCCAGCGCTGCGGCATGATGGCGTTTTGGCTTGGCAGGAACACCTATGAAAATCGCCGTATTTGATACCAAACACTACGACCGCATGGCGCTGGACCTGGCCAACGCCCGCTTTGGCCATACGCTGGGCTATCTCGAGCCACGGCTCAACCGCGCGACGGTAGAGCTGGCCGCCGGTTACGATGCGGTATGCCCCTTTGTGAACGACAGGCTGGATGCTGTCGTGGTGGCCAGGTTGGCCGCACTGGGCGTCAAGCTGGTAGTGCTGCGCTGCGCCGGTTTCAACGGTGTGGATCTGGCAGCTTGCCGCCAGCATGGTATCCGTGTGGCGCGGGTGCCGGCCTACTCGCCGCACGCGGTGGCCGAGCATGCGTTTGCGCTGCTGCTGGCGGTGAATCGCCGCATCCACAAAGCCTATGTGCGCGTGCGCGAGATGGACTTCTCGCTGGATGGTCTGGTGGGGTTTGATCTGTACGGCAAGACCTTTGGCGTGATCGGTACCGGCCGTATTGGCGAGGCGGCCATCGGCATTGCCCGCGGTTTTGGCATGCGCGTACTGGCCTGCGACCCGCAGCAGGATGCGGCGCTGGCGGCGCGGCTGGGTTTCGAATACGCCCCGCTGGCCCAGGTGCTGGCGCAGAGCGATGTGCTGAGCCTGCACGTGCCGCTGCTGCCGGCCACCCGCCATATCATCGACGCGGCGGCCATTGCTGCCATGAAACCCGGTGCCATCCTGATCAATACCAGCCGTGGCGCACTGGTGGATACGCCCGCGATTATCGACGCGCTGAAAAGCGGCCAACTGGCGGGCGTGGGGCTGGACGTGTACGAAATGGAGGAGGGCGTGTTCTTCGAGGACTTGTCCGATACCGGCCTGCAAGACGACCAGCTGGCGCGGCTGCTGACCTTCCCCAACGTGCTGGTGACCTCGCATCAGGGTTTTCTGACGCGCGAGGCGCTGGCCAATATCGCCGACACCACGCTGGGCAATGCCAGCGCTTTTGCAGCGGGCGAGCCGCTGGTGAACGAGGTGCTGCCGCAGTAGCGTTTGGCTTTATAGACGAGTAAAGGTTGGCCGCGGCCAACCTTTTTGTTTGCTGCCAACGGGTTTATTGCGCCAGCGGGTCGCGGCGGAATACCCAGTGCGTGGCGTCGGAGGCATGGGCATCAAAGGCATAGCCTTCGCTGTTGAACGCCTTCAGTGCCTCGGCGTCGGTCACGGCGTGTTCTACCGCCCAGCGCGCCATCAGGCCACGCGCACGTTTGGCGTAAAAGCTGATGATCTTGTACTGGCCGTTTTTCAGGTCCTGGAATACCGGGGTAATCACGGTGGCCTGCAGTTTCTTGGGTTTCACCGATTTGAAGTATTCGTCGGACGCCAGGTTCACCAGCTGCGGCTGCGCTTGCTGCGCCAGCTCAGCATTCAGCGCGTCGGTGATGATGTCGCCCCAGAACTGGTACAAATTGCTGCCGCGCGCGTTGGCCAGGCGGGTGCCCATTTCCAGACGGTAGGCCTGCATCAGGTCCAGCGGGCGCAGCAGGCCGTACAGGCCGGACAAAATGCGCAGGTGCTGCTGTAGCCAGCCTAGCTGCGGTTCGCTCAGGCTGTTGGCATCCAGCCCTTCGTACACGTCGCCCATGAAAGCCAGCACTGCCTGTTTGGCGTTTTCTGGTGTAAATTCACCGCCCCAGTCGTGAAACCGCCCGGCGTTGAGCGTGGCCAGCGTGTCGCTGATGCTCATCAGCTGGCCAATGTCGGCCGGGCTGAGCTGGCGCAGGGTGGTGATCAACTCGGCGCTGTGTGCCAGAAACCCCGGCTGTGTGTAGCGGGCGGTGTGGGCAGGGGTGTCGTAGTCCAGCGTTTTGGCTGGCGAAATAACCATCAACATGTCACGTCCTTTGGCGGTGGGCGGCGGCCATTCTAATGCATGGCACTGTCGCCGGTGAATGGCAATCAGGCAGGAGAGGCAAGCATGCGGGTTTTGGTACAGCGCGTAACCCAGGCATCCGTTACGGTAGAGGGCAGCATCACGGGGCAGATTGGCACCGGCCTGCTGCTGCTGGTGGGCGTGGAAGAGGCCGATACGGCCGCCGACATCGACTGGCTGGTGCGCAAGGTAAGCCAGCTGCGCATTTTTAACGACGAGCAAGGCGTGATGAACCGCTCGGTGCTGGACGCGGGCGGCCAGGTGCTGGCGGTGAGCCAGTTCACGCTGTTTGCCAGCTGCAAAAAGGGCAACCGCCCCGGCTATAGCCGCGCGGCACGTGGCGAGATCTCGCAGCCCATGTTCGACCTTTTCGTGGCCGCCATGGCCAAGGCGCTGGGCAAGCCGGTACCTACTGGTGTGTTTGGTGCCGATATGCAGGTAGCGCTGGTGAATGACGGCCCGGTGACCATCTGGCTGGATAGCAAGGCGCCGGAATAAACAGGGCAGGCTTGGCCGCAGGGTGCGGCCAACATGATGGGACGCTGTGCAAACGCAAAAAAGCCGTTGACTGTGTCAACGGCTTTTTTAACTGGTGCCCAAGAGAAGACTCGAACTTCCACACCCTTGCGGGCGCTAGGACCTGAACCTAGTGCGTCTACCAATTCCGCCACCTGGGCTTAAACCTGATTGTGTGCTGCCGACTGCTATCTGACAAAAAGTGATGGTGCCCAAGAGAAGACTCGAACTTCCACACCCTTGCGGGCGCTAGGACCTGAACCTAGTGCGTCTACCAATTCCGCCACCTGGGCCAAAACCTTGATTGTCAGTTGTCGTGTCAACAGCAAGATAACTTGCTGGTGCCCAAGAGAAGACTCGAACTTCCACACCCTTGCGGGCGCTAGGACCTGAACCTAGTGCGTCTACCAATTCCGCCACCTGGGCACGACAAATTTTTACCGGTTGAACATCAGCATTGCTGCTGGTGCCCAAGAGAAGACTCGAACTTCCACACCCTTGCGGGCGCTAGGACCTGAACCTAGTGCGTCTACCAATTCCGCCACCTGGGCCAACCGGGTTTTTTACAACAAAGAAGCTAGCATTTGCTGGTGCCCAAGAGAAGACTCGAACTTCCACACCCTTGCGGGCGCTAGGACCTGAACCTAGTGCGTCTACCAATTCCGCCACCTGGGCGCTGCTTTGCTGTATCATCGCTACAGCTGCTTGTTTAGGGCAGTGCACCGAAGAAGCACGCATTATAATGATCATTTTGAGAGTGTCAATGGCCTCCAATAGAAAAAACAGCAAGAACCAGCCTTTGCGCCTGCAGGATCCCCACCTGAGTCGCGAAAAAACCAAATACGACAATCCCTTACCTAGCCGCGAATTTGTCCTGGAAATCCTCGAAAAAAATGGTGTGCCCATGCACGCAGAGGAGCTAGCGGCCGTTTTCCCCATTTACGATCACGAGCTGGACCTGTTCGAGCGCCGTCTGCGCGCCATGGAACGTGCCGGCCAGATCCTGATTAACCGCAAGGGCGAGATCTGCGTGGCGCAGAAGCTCGACCTGATCCCCTGCCGCATCTCCGGCCACCGTGATGGCTACGGTTTTGCCGTGCGTGAAGACGGCGAGGGCGACGATATCTATCTTTCCGAACGCGAAATGCATAAGGTCATGCATGGTGACCGCGTGATGGTACGCCCGGCCGGCACCGACCGCCGTGGCCGCCCGGAAGGCCGCATTGCCGATGTGATCGAGCGCGCCACTACCCGCCTGATTGCTCGTATCTATAACGAGCGCGGCGTATGGTTTGCCGTGGCCGAAGACCGCCGTGTACGCCAGGAAATGCTGGTAGAAGCCGGCGGCGATGGCGGTGCCAAGCACGGCCAGGTGGTGATGGTAGACATCGTGGAATACGCCGATGCACACCGTCAGGCCATCGTGAAAGTCAGCGAAGTGCTGGGTGACTACGCCGACCCCGGCATGGAAATCGAAATTGCCCTGCGCAAACACGACCTGCCGCATATCTTCAGCGACGAAGCGCTGGCGCAGGCCGTAGCCACCTCGCAAAAAGTCGGCAAGAAAGACATCAAGGACCGCGTTGACCTGCGCGACCTGCCGCTGGTCACCATCGACGGCGAAACCGCGCGCGACTTTGACGACGCGGTGTACGCCGAGAAAAGCGGCAAGGGCTTCCGCCTGATTGTGGCCATTGCCGACGTGAGCCACTACGTGCGCCCCGGCGATGCGCTGGACGTGGACGCCCGCACCCGCAGCACCTCGGTGTACTTCCCGCGCCGTGTGATCCCCATGCTGCCGGAAGAGCTGTCCAACGGCATTTGCTCGCTGAACCCGGATGTCGACCGCCTGTGCATGGTGTGCGATATGCAGATCTCGGCACGCGGCAAGGTGAAAAAGTACCAGTTCTACCCGGCGGTGATGCGCTCGCAAACGCGCTTTACCTATACCCAGGTATGGCAGCTGCTGTCAGAAGGCGGCGAGCACCCGCGCAAGCCGCAGTTGGAAACCCTGTATGCCCTGTTCCAGCAGTTGCTGGCGCAGCGCAAGAAACGCGGCGCGGTGGATTTCGATACCGTAGAAACGCAGATGCTTTTCAACGAGCAGGGCAAGATCGACAAGATCGTGCCGGTGGTGCGCAACGACGCCCACCGTCTGATCGAGGAATGCATGCTGGCGGCCAACGTGTGCTCGGCCGAGTTCATTCTCAAGCACGAACACAAGTGCCTGTTCCGCGTGCACGAAGGCCCCACGCCCGAGAAGCTGGAAAACCTGCGTCGTTTCCTGAACGTGAGTGGCCTCACCCTGGGTGGTGGCGACAAGCCCACCACCAAAGATTACGCCGAGCTGGCCGACCGCGTGCGCGAGCGCCCGGACGCCAGCATGATCCAGACCATGCTGCTGCGTTCCATGCAGCAGGCGGTTTACCAGCCGGAAAACCTGGGCCACTTTGGCCTGTCGTACGAGGCGTACACGCACTTTACCTCGCCGATTCGCCGCTACCCCGACCTGTTGGTGCACCGTACCATCAAGGCCATTCTGGCGGGCAAGAAGTACAAGCCGGGCAAGTGGGAAGCCATTGGCGAGCACTGCTCCATGGCCGAGCGCCGTGCCGACGACGCCAGCCGTGACGTGCAATCGTGGCTGAAAACCTACTTCATGCGCGACAAAGTAGGCGAAGTGTTCACCGGCAAGATCAGTGCTGTGGCCGGTTTCGGTATCTTCGTGCTGCTGGATGGCCTGTACGTGGAAGGCATGATCCATATCTCCGAGCTGGGCAAGGATTACTTCCACTTCCACAAAGACCTGCAAGCCATCATCGGCGAGAAGAGCGGCCTGCGTTACCAGCTGGGCGACGCCGTCACCATCAAGGTGATGCGTGCCGACC
Organism: Vogesella perlucida; assembly: GCF_979366545.1. NCBI lineage: Bacteria > Pseudomonadati > Pseudomonadota > Betaproteobacteria > Neisseriales > Chromobacteriaceae > Vogesella > Vogesella perlucida. The sequence goes on along the minus strand of NZ_CEETRO010000001.1, from coordinate 301,851 downwards.
TGGAAACCGCGCAGGTAGACTTTGCCTTGCTGGATGTTGGCCGCAAGCCGGTAGGCGGGCGTGACGACGGCGAGCGTGGGTCGCGTGGCCATAAAGGCCGTCGTGACAACCGCCGCCAGGGGGGCAACGAGCCGCCACCGAAAGCCAGCGCCAAACCTGCCACCAAGCCGGCGGTCAGACTGGTCGAGGCGGTGTTGCCGGTAGTCAGCGAGACGCCGGCCCCGGCGGCCAAATCGTCGCGCAGCCGCCATCGTGGCAAGGGGCATGCTGCTAACAAACCGGCCGAGGTGCAAACCGCGCCAGCCCAGCCGGTACCTGCGGCCACAGCTGCCGAAGCCCAGCCGGTAGTGGCGGATACCCCCGCCGCCAAGCCGCCGCGTGCCCCGCGCAAGCCGGCTGCAGCCAAGGCACCGGCCAATAAGCCAGCGCCAGCCCAGGCCGCACCGGCAGCGCAGCCCGCAGCCCAGCCGGCAACCCCGCCGGCCGAGCCAGCAGCTGCCAAGCCAGCGCGCCGTCGCAAGCCGGCCGCTGCTGCGGCCAACGCTGCCCCAGGCAGTGCCGCACCTGCTAGTCAGGCACCGGCAGCACCGGCTGCAGATGGCGGCGCAGCGCCTAAACCACGCAGCCGCCGCAGCCCGCGTCGCTAAGAACGCGTCGCCGTAACAGAAAAAACCGCAGCCAGGTGCTGCGGTTTTTTATTGAGTAGAGTGGTAGGCGCGGCTTGAGTCAGCGTGGCGCTTGTCCGGACTATGACTTTGTTGTATTTTGTGCGGCATTATTGATGAGAATGAATCTTGATATCATGAATCGGTCTGCCAAGCTGTTACTTTGCCTTGCGGTGTCCATGCCGGCCATGGCGGCGTTCAAATCCCCGCAGGAGGCCAACTCGGCCTTGCGCTTCCGGCAAGATTGCCAGTGGCAGGTAGCGCAGGGTAGCGACTGCCGCATCGAGCAGGTGGTCACCATTTTGCGCGATAGTGGCCGCGATGCTTTCGGCACCGCGACCCTGGTGTTCCGTGAACGCGAAACGCTCACCCTGCTGCGCGCCTACACACGCCAGCCGGATGGTACCGAGCTGGCCGTACCGGACGGCGACATCCAGCGTGGCACCATGCCCGGGCAGAATGGCTTCGAGAGCAGCAGCTACCTGACCGTGGCTTTTCCCGCAGTACGTACCGGTAGCACCGTGGTACTGGAGTACCGCCGCCAGACGCCGCGCATTGCGCCTTTCGAGGCCCTGTCTCAGCTGCAAGGCTTGTCCGCCGGTAGCCTGCGCATAGACGAGTTCAACTGGACAATCCGCGCCGACCAGCCACTGCACTGGGCGGGCCGCGATCTGGCTGGCCGCATCGAGGTGACACAATCGACAGACGGCAAAACGTTGGCCGCACGCAGCCTGCAGCCCATGTTTTTTGATGTGACCGAAACCGGAAACCGCTTTGCATTGCGCAGCCTGCCGGTGATCGATGTCAGCACCGAAGCTGACCCCATGCGCTACCTGGCGCCGATAGCGACCGGCTTTGCACAGCGGCTGGCTGAGGCCTTGCCCGCACAGGCCGCCGCCGCCGTGGCTGCCGTACAGGGTAAGCCATGGCAGCAACAGCTGGCCAGCCTGATGGCCGACGTGAATACCCGCATCCGTTACATGGGCGACTGGCGGATATCAGAAAACGGTTACCTGCCGTTCACGCTGGCGCAAATCGAGCAGCGTGGCTTTGGCGACTGCAAGGATATGGCGTTGACGCTGGCCGCCATGCTGCGGGCCAGTGGTATGCAGGCACAGGTGGCGCTGGTGCGTGCGGATGTCGATAACACGCCGCTGCTGCTATCACCGCAGAATGGCCTGAACCACGCTATTGTCAGGCTACAGGTGGGCGGCCAGACCTACTGGCTGGACCCGACACAAAAGCTGAACGTACTGCACGGCCCGGTGCGCGAGCTGCAAGACCGCAATGTTTTTGTGCTCGCTGACGACGGCCAGGTGGTAGCCGACCGCATCGCGCTGATGGCCGCCGCCAGCAGTTATAACAGGCAGCAGCTGGACTTTAGCCCGCAAGATGGCCGCCTGTGGCAGCTCAAGGCCGAGGGCGAGTTGGCGGGCAGCATGGCGCGCCAGATACTGGGGGTGGAAAGCGGGCAGGGTAAAGAGCGGCAGGACAATGTGCTGGCCGAGGCCTTGCTGTCCAATGGCATGACCAAGACACAGCACCAGGTGCAGCGTAGCGCCGTCCCGGCCTTGCTGGCCGAGCCTTACCGCTACACGGTAGACGCGACGGTAGGGCAGGTGACCAAGCCGCTGGGCGCATTCCGCTTGCTGGACTTGCGCCAGACGAGTGGCCGTATTGCTACCTGGCGGCAGTGGCAGGCCAAGGCCGGGGTAACGGACTACCTGATGGAAGCCAGCAACGCGCAAAGCGTCACGCGCGTACATGGCGTGAAGCCGCTGGCGCAGCCGGCAAGCTGCGAGGTGCGCTCGCCATGGGCCGACTACACGCTCAACGCCGTGCCGGTCAAAAACGGGGTAGGGCTGGCGCAGCAATGGGTGCGCAAAGCATTGTGGCTGTCTGCCGATACCCTGCGCAGTGCCGAGTTCAGCCGGTTTGTCGACCAGCTGGAAGAGTGCGACGGCCAAGCGCAGATTCTGCTGCAAAAGTAGGTCTTGCCCAGCTATGCGGCCAACCCGGCAATAAGGTTGGCCGCATGGCTACAGGTAGCTGTTTAGAAGCTCACCAGCGTCAGCACGCCTACCACGGCAAAGATGCCGGCGGCGATCTTGTGCACCAGTTCTACCGGCAGCTTGCGCGCGGCGACCTCGCCCAGCAGCACAGCCGGCACGTTGGCAATCATCATGCCCATGGTGGTGCCCATGACCACGCCGATGGTCGCGTCCATGTAGCGCGCCGACAGCGCCACGGTGGCGATCTGGGTTTTGTCGCCCATTTCGGCCAGGAAAAAGGCAATACAGGTGGCGCCAAACACGCCAAAGCGCTCGAACAGATTGGTTTCGTCGTCCAGCTTGTCGGGAATCAGCATCCACACTGCCATGGCGATAAAGGAAATACCCAGTACCCAGCGCAGGATGTTCATATCGATAAAGCCGGTGGCGACGTGGCCCAGCCAGGCGGCAGCGGCGTGGTTGAATACGGTAGCGACAAAAATGCCCAGAATGATGGGGATGGGTTTCTTGAAGCGGGCGGCCAGTAGCAGGGCCAGCAGTTGGGTTTTATCGCCGATTTCGGCCAGGGCAACAATGCCGGTAGACAGGAAAAACGCTTCCATAAAGACTCCGAGGGGGCTGCGCACGAAACATGACCCACCATGGCGCAGCCCCCGCTGTGCATGGCGAATCATGAGTCTTGCCAAACGCGTGTCGCTGGCGCCATGGCCGAACGGCCAAGTGTGTTGACGCAAGCCCCTGCTGTCTCGCAGGGCGGCTACTCCCTCAGGAAGCCGGCATGATACCCAGCACGCGGTTTTTCGGCAAGCTTGCCCGTGGCGGCCAGGGCGCGCGGGCGTAAAAAAACCGGCAGCGCAGGCTGCCGGTTTTTCATGAAAGCGCGGTAAATCAGGCGCGTTTCTTGAATTCGTTGGTGCGGGTGTCGATCTCGATCAGGTCGCCGATTTCCACGAAGGCCGGAACCGGGATCTCCATGGTGGTGCCTTTGATGCGGGCCGGCTTCAGTACTTTACCGGAGGTGTCGCCACGTACGGCTGGCTCGGTGTATTCCACTTCGCGTACCACGGTGGTTGGCAGCTCTACGGAAATGGCCTTGCCGTTGTAGAAGGTCACTTCGCACTTGTCTTCCATGCCATCGATGATGTAGCCGATGGTGTCGCCCAGGTTTTCGGATTCAACTTCGTACTGGTTGAACTCTTCGTCCATGAACACGTACATCGGGTCGGCAAAGTAAGAGTAGGTGCACTCGCGCTTTTCCAGAACAACTACGTCGAACTTGTCGTCGGCTTTGTACACGGTTTCGGTACCGGCGCCGGTCAGCAGGTTCTTCATCTTCATTTTTACAACGGAGGCGTTACGGCCGGATTTGGAGAATTCGGCTTTCTGTACCACCATCGGGTCGTTGCCAACCATGAATACGTTACCAGCGCGGAGTTCCTGTGCGGTTTTCATGCTTATAAAGTCCTAATGTCTTGAATTGGAATGGAAACGGATTTCCAGAAAACCCGCTATTGTAGCCTGATTTCGGCAAATTGCACTAGCCGCTGCGCCAGGCTCCCGCCAGCCAGAATTTGCCCTGGCCAGGTAGCGGCATGCAGTTGCCATGCTGGCCACTGTGCCTGCAAGGCTGGCCAGGCCTCGCCGCTTAGCCGGTTGTGGTTCCATTGCAGCATGAAGTCCTGCACTGCCGTCGTCAGTGCAGGCGGCATGGTATGGCAGTAGTGCTGCAAAAAGGCCTGCAGCTTGTCGATATGCGCGTCGTCTTCCTGGCGATAGATGTGCCAGGCAAACGGTCGCCCCGCCCACTGCGCGCGCAGAAAGCTGTCCTCGCCACGCACCATATTGAAATCACAGCTCCACAGCAGGCGGTCGTATCCGCGCTGGTCGGTCATGGGCAGCAGGTAGAGCGCCAGTTGGCCGCAGGCGTAGTGCTGGCCGGCAGTGGCATCTGCTGGCAGGCCCAATGCCTGCAGTACATCCGGCACCACCTTGCCCATCGGCAATAGCAGCTGCACCGGCTGGCTGCCTGCGGCCAACTGCTGCACCCACTGCGCTGCCGCCGGGCTATCGTAGGCAAACAGGCTGTAGCGCACGCCGCCGGGCGGGCAGGGCGGCACGCCGCGTGCCTGCCAGTAGGCGTGTTGTGTTGCTGTATCGGCCTGCCAGGCGTCGCGCTCGGCCAATAAGGCTTGCTCGCACAGCAGGCCGCCGGTACGCGGGGTAAAACCGGGGAAGAAAAAGTATTTTTGCAGCGGTAGGCGCGGGTGGGGCGAGGGCAGGCCGTGGCAGCCTTCCACCCAGTCTTCGGCAGACAGGTATTCCAGGTTCAGCCACAAGGGGCGGCGTGCTTGCGCGGCCATGGCTTGCTGATAGCTGTCCGGCAGCTCGCAGGCAAAGGCTTCGATGACGATATCGCCCACGGCGGCGTCTGCCGGTAGCGGGTTTGCCCAGCGCCGTACCTCGATACCATCCAGCCGCTGGCGGGCTGGTGCCATGTCCAGCCCCGGCGCGATGCGGGCAAAGCTGGCCAGGTCGTCCACCCACAGCGTGACGTGCCAGCCGTGCTCGTGTACCAGCTGGCGCGCCAGGCGCCAGCACACGCCAATATCGCCGTAGTTATCGATGACGCGGCAGAACAGGGAACAATGCATGGCAGGACACCCGTAAAAACAGGCCGCCAGTATAGCGGTGCACGATGGCCACTGCCGCAATAACATGGCGCCTGAAGCGCCTTGCCCGTGGCATGGCATTGTCACGCCGCTGTCACCGGGCTGTCGCATACTGACCGGTGCCGCGGTGGGCGCGGCGCTAGCCAGACGAGGGCAGCAGCATGAGCGCGGTAGCAGTAACAGCACGTTTTGATGCAGAGCAGGTGGGTTTGATTTGTGCCTACCGCTTTGCCCCACAACAGGCCGGTAGCGTGCTGGACGTGGCCGGTTTGCAGCAGCAGTTGGCCGCAGGCCTGCCCGCGGGCCACTTTGTCTGGCTGCACCTGAATCTGTCGCATAGCGGCTGCCAGCGCTGGCTGCGTGCCGTGCTGCCCGCCTTACCCACCACTTTTTACGAGCAGCTGGGTGCCGGTACGGGGTCCACCCGGCTGGAGCACATCGACGAAGCGCTGCTAGCGGTGATCAACGACGTGACCTTCGAGTTTGACCGCAGCGTGACCGATGTGGCATCCATGTGGGCCTGCGCCACGCCGCAGGTGCTGGTCACGGCGCGGCTCAAGCCACTGCGCGCCATCGACCAGCTGCGCGCCTCGGTCAAGCGCGGTGCCGCGTTTGCCTCGCCACTGGGCCTATTGGTGCATCTGCTGCAAGACCAGGCGGATATCCTGATTCGCATCGTGCGCGATACCACTGCCAGTGTGGATGCGCTGGAAGACAGCCTGCTGGCGCACCGCTTGGGCGACCGCCGCGCCGAGCTGGCCGCCATGCGCCGCACCCTGGTACGGCTGCAGCGCCTGCTGGCACCAGAGCCGGGCTCGGTTTTTCGGCTGCTGAACAAACCGCCAGCCTGGGTGAACGACGACGATCTGCAAGACCTGCGCGAATCCACCGAAGAGTTTTCCCTGGTATTGGGCGACCTGGTGTCGCTGGTCGAGCGCATCAAGCTGCTGCAAGAAGAGCTGGCTGCCATGCTGAACGAGCAGACCAACCGCACGCTGTTCACCCTGACGCTGGTGACCGTACTGGCCTTGCCCATCAATATGGTGGCCGGCTTCTTTGGCATGAACGTGGGCGGTATTCCCTTTGCGGCCAACCCGCACGGCTTCTGGCTGCTGCTGGCGCTGGTGGCCGGCTTCACGCTGCTGGTGGGGCGCTGGGCGTTTCGCTGGCGGGAGCAGTTCTGATATTGGCGCTCCAGCAGCGCTGCCGCTACCACATGATTTGCTGCTGTGGCAGCCCCGCCAAACACCGTACAAAAGCCTGCGGCCAACTTGCTTAAGGTTGGCCGCAGGGGTGGTCATGGGCAGGCTACAGCGCATTTATGGCCGGCCAGGTTTCCAGCGCGCTGCGGATATGGCCGGGTACGTCTTCCAGCCACTCCTTCTGTACGTCCTTGTTCACGTTCAGGTACCGCTTGTTATCCACTACTTTCCACGCCTGCGGGTCGCCGGTGCTGGCGCTTTCCTGCTGTTTGAGCATCAAGCGGAACATCTCGTAGTAGCCCAACTTGCCAAAGCGCTGGGGGCCGATCATGCCGTCCAGGCCCGGCCCATCGGGTGCACACGTTGGTCGTTGTCAGCAATGCTGCAGGCTACCAGCTACGACGGCGCTACCGCTTTACCAACCAGGCGCACCTGAAACACCCGGCGGACTACGCGCCACAGTTTGGGGGCTTCTGCGCCATGGGCGTGGCGCTGGGCAACAAGCGGGACGGCGTGCAGAACCAGGGGCGCCGCGTAGCCAGCGTATAGCGGATAGTGAAGTGAAATACAAGCTGATTGCCAGCCACCCGGTGTGTTACAGACCGCTGCAAGTCAGTGTCCGTTCGGCTACTCCACCTACGTTAGTTATCACGGCAACCTGCCGGCCACTGGCCAGCCATACCCTTGGCCTCTGTTATCACGGCAGTACCGTGTTGCGTGGCGCCTTGCTAGCGATGCGGTCGGTGAGCAAGGCAGGTAATCAGATCACGCTGCCTTACTACTCCCTGCAAATCATGCTGTTCAGCAACTGCGTGCCCAGCCTCAGTTGTAGCTAACAGGCAGCAGAACGCGCATGCCCATACGAAGCGGCGTCATCCATAGTGCATTTGCACTATGGATGATAAGTGCATCATATCAATAAAATGATCATAAGTAGAAACCAAACCACCCTTCATATCGGAGAACTGCACTGAAAGCGAAAGCAGGTTTTTCGTTGTTGCCTGTAATTTTTGCATGCCAGAGAGCTGATGCAGATCTGACTGCTCATTGTCGACTGGTATTTGATGCCCAGAGTCGGTCAGAATAATTAGTTTTTTGGTACCGCCAGTTCCAGTCATCAGGTGGTTTGTAATTTATTAATCAATTTTAGCAAGACCTCACCAGCGGAGATATTATGGCCAGTTTTGTAGAGTCTACACTGATGCCTGACGAGCATGTTATTGTCAGGGCCCGGCCCAGTCGTGCATATCTTATTTTCATGATAATTGTTGGTATTATTACATTGCCCTTGTTTTTGATGGGATTTTTTTTGATTTGCTATGCAATTTCAACGTATGTCTCTACAGAACTGGCAGTGACAAATAAGCGTATTGTTGCTAAAACAGGCATAATTATGAGGAATTCTATCGAGTTGAATATTTCTAAGGTGGAGAGTGTTCAGGTTCGACAGAGTATTTTTGGGCGCATATTCAACTACGGTTCTCTGGTAATTTCTGGTGCTGGCAATCCTCAGGCGCCGATCCCTTGCATAAAGGCTCCAATGGAATTCAGAAAGCTAGCAGTTCAGGCCTTGGAAAAATCTTAGACAACAATTGATCAGAAATGAGGTGGTTCATGTTTGGACGTTCAGTATTTTTTGTATTGCTCAGTGCTTTGGCATTGGTTGCTTGTGGTAAAGGCGATAACGCTGAAAATAATGATAAGGCTGGAGTGGCATCAAATCAACCTAGTGTGCCCGAAGAAAAGACATCGATGTCACTGCCACAAGCAGATCTGGCTAAGCCAGTGTCTGAGTACGTGGAATTGACCAGTGGTAGCCAGTTGATGTTTCTTTATACTGCAATTTCTGGTGTGCCTGCTGATTTTCCTAAAATGGCGGAGGCCTCCTCTCGCGAGTATAGAGGAACAGCGGATGGATTTCGCAAAAGTGATATTTTGAAGTCCATTCAGCCAAATCTGGAGGCAGGTATCGCGGATGCAAAAGCCAAGCCTTACTATTGGATGAGTATCGATAGCAATGATATTGCAACTTATGATTTTGACAAAAAAGGCTTTCCTGTTAATGACTTTTCGGAAGGGTCTTACCGCTATTTTAATGATATCTCCCAGTACAAGTTAACTTGGGCTAATGCGAAAGATGTGGCATTCTCACCTGTGGGAAGTGAGGATGTGGCGCGCAAGATCGAATCTATGCGAAATGACTATAATAATAAGCTAACACTGAAAGTGTACTTTTTTGGCCAGTCTGTGGACATGAACCAAATGGCCGTTAAAGCCTTTGTTACTCGCGTGCAGTTTGTTGATAAATCTGGCTCGGTATTGGCCGAGTATGGGCCTGCTGTAAAATAAAGGAGACTTGTGATGATAAAACCTTTTGCACGAAATGTTTCATTTCTGTCGGTTATTTCTGCAATGTTTGTTTTTTCTTGTTCTTCTGTTGCCTTGGCAGAATCGAACAAGGATGTTGAAATTGAAAGACTGAAAACAGAACTGGCGGCATGCAAGCAGGTGGTTGAAAATCGCCAGGGAGTCGTGGCTGAAGTGGGTGATGCCAAAGAAGTTGCAGGCTTGAAATTTGCCTTTGATGGCATTTCTATCAGTAAGGGTGACAAGGTTGTCCGTGCAACGGTCAATGTAAAACTAATTAACAATACAAGTCGGCCTATGATCCTGCTGTATCAGAATACCAGCTTTGTCATGACGGATAATTTTGGCTATCGCTATAATCTGGGTGTTGGTTATGAAGAGGGGCACGTAAAAGGCCTACCAGTTTTTAAAGAGCGCGGTGTTGATAGTTCTGGTGTACTGGCACCTGGTGAAGAACGACCAATTGTTATTACAGCAAAGCGGGAAATGAAGCCGGGTGAGTCTGTTGGCGATACGTTCAATATCTCTGCAACGTTTGTTGAGTTCAAGGATCTTGGTGAAGGTAAAATGCAGAGATTGCGAACCTATCCTTACTATTTGAAGAATAACAAGGTATCAAGTGCCAGCCTGGGCAAGGTGGGTGGCTCAATTATTGATGCGCTCTTTAAATGAAATGGCAGGTTTTATATTGCAAGAAATTTTTATTGTTTATTTGGATGTGCTGTGTCTGATTGGCTATGGTAAAGAACCCTTATGTGTCGATGTCTAGAGTCTAAGTGAATTCGCCATGAGGTGGTTTCCCAAAGAACACTTCATGTGCTAGTTGTCTGACCATTTTTCGAATGGTAGCTGTGAAAGTGTGAGTGCGTATGTGTGCAAGTGCATTTTTCTTGTTATTGATAGTTACAAGTGGTGCTGCAAGAGAGTGAGGTGATTGCTAAAAAGTGAACTTGGGTGGTAGGTGACACAATTCAAGTGCTGAACGCTAGTTGATGGCGCGGGCTTTGGTATGTTTTGATGTATATATTTATTGAGGTATTTGGTGTGTGTGGTCAATTGCGTCGTGGCAGATTCTTAGCCTGTAAGATGATTATGCTTCCAGCGCTCATTTTGGTATCCGGCTGCGCCAGTGTGGCGCAAATAACTAATAGTGTTGCCGAGAAGGTATCCAAAGGTATTGATATAAAAATCGAATCGCAAACTGTTTCAGGTGGTATGGATTCAGGTGTGACATTGTATAAGCCACTGTCAACCTCCAGGCGAATTGAAGGGCTATATGCCAAGCAAGATCAACAGTTGGCAAATTATGGCAAGCTAGCCTACCCGCGTGTAGCATTGGCCTTTTTAAAATATGGCCCTCATCTGAAGTGCTGGGATGTTCAAGCTACCATATGGTCATCACCCGCTAGTTCTGCCGATGAGACATTCCGCATTTGTGATACTGATGTGGTTGTCAAGGATGATGTAGGTAATAAGGCTGTTGTTTCTTTTCAAGCAATGAATACCATTTCTAACAAGCTGGAATTCAGTACGCCTCCGCTGGGTATGAAAAATACGGGAGGTGTTAGGAGTCGTGGGCCATTGCCACCAGAAAAGCCATTTAAAATGAATTTTGTAAAAACGGACATGTACAAGGCCAATCCGCTTTCTGTACGTTTCAACAATATCGTGTCGAGAATTGCATATATATCTGGCTACATTCCTTTGCGTAATGCCAGTCCTATGGAGTTGGTTCAGACTGCATTTTATGATTATAGAATGTGGGTGTGGAAGTTTGAGGAAGGTGGCCTTGTAGAGTAATCCACCCTTCAGGATGCCAGTGAGTCTTTATTCTGATGGTAATGGTTGACCAAAGCGGTTTTGCTTTGTATGCCAAGCTTTCTGTAAATATTGGATACTTGGTTGCGCACTGTATTTACTGAACTGCCCATTTCCAGCGCAACTTTCTTCAAGGAGTTATGCCGAACTACCATCTCGACAATGCGAAGTTCGGTTTTGGTAAGCGGATTCAATGCTGAATTGCAGATGGAGAGATGCAAGACGGATTCTTGCTTTGCTATCACTGAGATGGTAATCACAGCGCTTCGATAGCTGGATGAAGTAAGGATGCTATTGAGAACTTCATGTGGCAAATTGCCTGCTAGCCAGTAAGGAAACTCGCGCCTCAACAAGTAAATGGCACTTTCATCGTAGTGGATGATGTCGCCTTTGGTATTACAGTAGATCTGCGAGGACGACTTGTGTTCCAGAAGCGGGTGCAGGGAGAGCTTCCGGTTGATGGCTAGTGCTTTTAATGCATGCGGGACGATTTGTCTTGCTTGGTGCATATCATGCGCGTCGAAGCGGTATTGCTCCTTGGCTCTCCAGGCAGAAACAAAAAGCAGCACATTGCCTGCTACTGCGGAAGCACCCAAAGCATTCAGGCTGCCCGTGAGACTGGCATAGTGATGCAATGAGGCATGCTGTGCTTCGGGTACATGGCAGCTATGGATTTCATCCTGTGCTAGCACCATTTTTCTTAGTAGCGGATCTGGTGTGTGTAGCTTGCCTTCCACAAAGCCTTCACTACCCAAAATTTCGTGCCGCAACCTGACTTTATCCGCATCTACGTTGTGGCCAACCTGTGAGGCTATCGCCATTTGGCCTTTCTCGTTAGGAATGAAGCTGGTGATCGCCCCCGAGTCAAATGCCAGAGCGGTGTTCAAGTGTTTCAAGCACCAGAGAGAAAACTGCGTGGCATCGAGATGTTCTGCGCAGTCATATGTCTCGTAAATTTGGCGTACTAATTTTTCCATTTGGCATTTTGTGTTTTGTTTTGCATGCTGCCATTTTTGCATATGCCATTTTGATTTTCATATGTTTTTTGTTGAATTTATGACATAAATGCGGCCAACCTTGCTGCAAGGTTGGCCGCATGGCCATTTTCCGCCCGCTTTACACGTGCAGCAGCAAAAAGCGCCGCTCCCACGGGCTGATCACGTTGAAGTACTCGCCGTACTCGGCTTCCTTGATGGCGCTGTAAGCCTGGATGAAATGCTCGCCAAACAGCTCGGCCAGCGGTTGGCAGTTCATCAGCAGGTCGATGGCGTCGTCCAGGTGGCGCGGCAGCTGGTGTGGCTGGTCGTAGGCGCTGCCGGCCAGCGGGGCGTCTGGCTGCAGGCTTTGCTTCATGCCCAGGTAGCCGCAGGCCAGGCTGGCGGCCAGCGCCAGGTAGGGGTTCACGTCCACGCCGGCCAGGCGGTTTTCCACGCGCCGTGCTTCCGGGCCACTGTGTGGCACGCGCAGGCTGCAGGTGCGGTTGTCGTACCCCCAGCTGAGGTTGATGGGCGCCGAGGTAAAGCGCGATAGCCGGCGGTAGCTGTTTACATAGGGGGCAAAGAAGGGCATGGCGGCGGGCAGATAGGTTTGCAGCCCGCCGATAAAGTGGAAAAACGCCGGCGACGGGCTGCCGTCCGGCTGGCTGAAAATATTCTGCCCGCCGTCCAGCGCCACCACGCTCTGGTGGATGTGCATGGCGCTGCCGGGCTGGCCCTGCATGGGCTTGGCCATGAAGGTGGCGTACATATTGTTGCGGATGGCTACCTCGCGCACGGTGCGCTTGAACAGGAACACCTGGTCGGCCAGCGCCAGCGGGTCACCGTGGTCCAGGTTGATTTCCATCTGCGCGGTGCCCATTTCGTGAATCAGCGTGTCCAGCGCCAGCCCTTGTGCCTGGCACCAGTCGTACATCACGTCGAAGATATCGTCGTATTCGTTGACGGCGTCGATGCTGAAGCTCTGCATGCCGGCTTCGGTACGCCGCGTGCGGCCCACTGGTGGCTTCAGCGGCATGTCTTCGTCCGGCTCCACCTGTACCAGGTAAAACTCCATCTCCGGCGCCACGATAGGGCGCCAGCCTTCCTGCTCGTACAGTTTCAGGATGCGCTTGAGCACGTTGCGCGGCGAGAGTGCGGCGGGTGTGCCGTCGAAATTGACGCAGTCGTGGATGATCTGCGCGGTGGGCTCCTTGGCCCACGGTACCGGCCGCAGCGTGCTGGCATCGGGAATCAGCCGCATGTCCGGGTCGGCCGGGGCGGTAAAGTGCTGCTCGGGGTAGTCGCCGGTTACCGTCATCATCAGCACGGCCTCGGGCAGGCGCAGGCCCTCGGCCGCGTTGTACTTGTGGCGCGGCACGATCTTGCCGCGTGCCAGGCCGGTCATGTCGGGGATCAGGCACTCCACTTCGGTAATGTGGTGTTCGTCCAGCCAGCGCTGGATGGTTTGCGCAGCATTCATGGGCAGGCTCCCGGGTTGCACAGCAGGATAGTGGTCGGCATTTAATGCAAACGCTTTATTGAGTTTCTGCATTTCATGCCGGTAAAAGTTATAGAATGCAGCTAAGCCTGCATCTGCTTTTCTATGCAGCAAGAACAAGGCCATACCCTGGCCCGCCGCCGCCTCACCCTTGCCCAGATTGTGATCGCCATGACTGAAGCTTCCTCGTCTCCTGCCACGCCTGCATCGTCACGCTGGCCACGCCGCCTGTTGTGGGTGGGGGGCACATTCGCCGTGTTGCTGGGCGGTAGCTGGGCTGCCGTGCCGCATCTGATCCAGCACTATGCGGGGCAGTGGGCGCAGGGCATCGGCCGCCAGCTCACCCTGGGCGAGGTGGTGTTCGAGCCGTGGGCGCTGCGCCTGACACTGCGCGACATCCGCCTGGCCGACCGCGACGGCAGCACCCTGCTGGCCGCACAAGGCTTACGGCTAGATGCCCAGGCCTGGCCGCTGCTGCTGGGGCGCGTGGCACTGGACGAGCTGACACTGGACGCGCCGCAGCTGCTTGCCAGCCGTAGCGCGGCAGGGCAGTGGAACTGGGCGCGCTTGGCCGCCGACGCCGCCGGGCCGGCTCAGGCCAAGCCGCAAGATAGCCAGCCGCTCAAGCTGGTCATGACCCGGCTGGCGCTGAACAAAGGCCGCATCCAGCTGCAGGACGCGCTGGCCGGTGGCCTGCAGCGCCAGGTATTGCCGCTTAGCCTGCAGCTGAATGATGTGTCCACGCTGCCCGGCAGCGATGGCCGCTACCGCCTGGCGGCCGCACTGGACGACGGCACGCAGCTGGACTGGCAGGGCAGCCTGCAGCTGCAGCCGCTGCAGTCTGATGGTGTATTGAAGGTGCGCGACCTCACCCTGGCCAGTGTATGGCCCTATGTGCAGCCGCACCTGAAGTTGGCCGCACCGGCCGGCAAGCTGGGCCTGGTCGTGCCGTACCACTTTGATTTAAAAGGCAAGACGCTGCAGCTGGCCAGCCGCGGCTTTGCGGCCAACTTGCAAGGGCTGGCACTGCAGGCACCGGGTAGCCGCAGCCCGTTCAAGCTGGCCAGCCTCACACTGGCTGGCGGGCAGCTCGATCTGGCCACGCGCCAGCTGAACATTGCCCGGCTGACCCTGGCGGGCGGCGAGCTCGCCACCGTGCTAAACCGCCAGGGCCGCGCCGACTGGCTAGCGGCGTTGCCACAAACAGGCGCTGCAGTCAGCCCTGCCACCGGCCAGGCCGCCGCGACCCAGCCTGCGGCCAACCCCGGCTGGCAGCTGCAATTGCCTGCTATCACCCTGCAAGACTGGCAGCTGCGCGCCACCGACCAGCGCTTTGTCAGCCCGCTGTCCGCCAGCCTGACGCTTCAGCGGCTGCAGGCGGCGCTGGCTATCGATGCCCAAGGCGGCATCAAGCTGGATAACGCCACGCTGGCGCTGCGCGATCTGGCCCTGGCCAGTGGCCGCCAGCCCGCGCTGGCCAGGTTGGCCGCGCTCGATGTGGCGGCTAGCCGTGCCGATGTGGCCAGGCGCCAGCTGGTGGTCGGCGACATCCAGCTGCGTGGCTTGCAGTTGGCCGCAGCGCGCAACCGGCAGGGCGAACTGGACTGGCAGCGCCTGCTGCGCCAGCACCCGCAGCCGCTTGCCGCTGCCGTATCGACAGAAGCCAAGCACACCCCTGCACCAGGATGGCAGCTGCACTACCCGGCGCTAGCGCTCAGCGACAGCCAGCTGCGCTGGCGCGATGCCACCACCGCACAGCCGGTGGCGCTGCAGCTGGATATCGACCAGGCCACGCTGCAGGGCAACCCGCAGCAAGGCTTTACGCTGGGCTGGCAGTCGCGGCTGGGCCGTGGCCAGCTGGCATTGCAGGCGCAGCTGGCGGCCAACCTGCGCGATGTCAGCGCCACACTGAACGCCCGTCACCTGCCGCTGCAGGGCCTGGCGCCGTACGCGCTGGACGCCACCACGCTGCGCTTTGGCGGTGGCCTGCTGTCGGCCAACCTCAAGGCCAGCTGGAAAAACCAGCGCTGGCAGGCCACCGGCAGCGTCGCGCTGGACCAGCTGGCGCTGTACGAGCCTGGCCAGCGCGAGCCACTGCTGGGCTGGCAGCGCCTGCAGCTGTCGGCCATCCGTGCCCAGCCGCAGCGTATTTCCTTGGGCGATGTGCGGCTGGTGTCACCGCAGCTGCGCTTTATCCTGGACGAGCAGCGCGTACCCAACTTTGCCCATGTGCTGAAAGCACAGCCTGCGGCGGCGGCCTCATCGCCTGCGGCCAACCCTGCGGCTAAACCGGCTGCCGTGCCGGTGGTAGACGTGCGCGCCGTGCGCGTGCGCGATGCAAGGCTGGATTTTGCCGACCGTGGCCTGAACCCGGCGTTTGGCACCCGCATCCACAGCCTGTCCGGTACCGTGCTGGGCTTGTCCAGCCAGCCTGGGCGGCGCGGTACGGTCACGCTGGATGGCCGCGTAGACCAGTACGGTGACGTGCGCATCCGCGGCAGCCTGCTACCGCTGGATGTCACGCGCGATCTGGATATGGCGCTGAACTTCCGCAATATCCCGCTGGGCAGCCTGAACCCTTATGCCATGACCTTTGCCGGCTGGAAAATTACCGATGGCCGCCTGGGCACCGAGCTGCGCTATCTGGTGCAAGACCGCCAACTGAAGGGCGACAACCGCATGGTGGTAGACAACATCCAGCTGGGTGACGAGGTGGCCGACTACCAGGGCACGCGCCTGCCGCTGCGCCTGGCGGTGGCCATTCTGGAAGACAGCGACGGCCGCATTGATCTGTCGCTGCCGGTAGCCGGTAGCCTGGACGCGCCCGATTTCAGCTATGGCCATCTGGTGTGGCAGGCGCTGCGCAATGTGCTGGTGAAGGTGGCTACCGCGCCGTTCCGTGCGTTGTTTGGCGGCGAAGGCTTTGACGAGATCTACGCCGACGCCGGCGACGATCGCATCCCGCCGCCCGAGCGTGAAAAACTGCACAAACTGGCCGAGCTGCTGGCCAAGCGCCCCAAGCTGAAGGTGGCGCTGGGCGGCAGCTATGACGCGGCAAGCGACGCTGCCGCATTGGCACGCTACCGCGTAGACAGCAGCATCCTGAAAGGCGCGGCGTACCAGCTACAGCACGACGAGCCATTGCCGCTACCCGACATGGGCGACCCGGCGGTACGCCGTGCCGTGGGCGAGGCCTACAGCCAGCAGTTTGGCCGTATCGCCTGGCTGCAGCGCGTTGCGCTGGCTGCCGATACCCCGGCGCGGGCGCAGGCCATGCGTGCCGAGCTACTGGCGGCCCAGCGTATCGACAGTGCCGCCTTGCAGGCATTGGCCAGCGCCCGCGCTACTGCCGCCCGGCAGCTGATGTTGGCCGCCCAGCCCACCCTGGCCGAGCGGATTGCCCTGCTGCCGCCAGAGCAGGTGAAATCGTCTGCTGACGGCGTGCCCTTGCTGCTGAAGCTGCAGTAAATACCGCCGGGCATGGCAGCCACGCTTAGGCTTGCCCTGCAGATAGCGCACCAACGCCCCGCACGCCGGGGCGTTGTCATGCCTGGCTGTCTGGCCAGGGCGTTTGAAAGCGCTTTGACAGTAAAGCGTGGCAAGCTTGGTGCCAGCCGGCTTGCCTAATGCACCGGGCTGGTTCATACCACATCAATGGCAATAAAACTGTGCCACGCTGCGGGTATCCCCAATGGCCAAGGGTGTTCATGCCTGTTTTCATGCACCAGCCGCTGCATGGGCGAACGGATAACGATAAATAGAAATAGAGAGGAAGCACCCGATGAAGCTGTCTACCCGCCTGTTGATTCTCACCCTGGCCAGTCTGTTTGGCCTGTTACTGCTCGGTGGCATGTCCCTGTACTTCAAGAAGCAGGGCTTGCTGCACGAAAAAGAAACCCAGATCACCTACCTGCTGCAGGTGGCCGAAAGCATCGTAGATCGCCATGCCAAGCTGGCGGCCGAGGGCAAATTGCCCGAGGCAGAGGCCAAGCAGCAGGCGCTGAAGGCGCTGTCCATGGTACGCACCAAAGAGGTGTACTACTTTGTACGCGACAGCGGCAACGTGATGCTGTACCACCCGAAAGAGTCGCGTATCGGCAAGTATGACGATGGCGGCAAAGGGCCGGATGGCCGTACCTCGGTCGAGGTCTATGCCGAAGCACTGGGTAAGGCTCAGTACGGCATGGTGTACGTGGTCGCTGCCCGCCAGGGGAGCGATGTGGATATCCCCAAACTGAACGGCGTGGTACGTGCCCAGCCCTGGGGCTGGGTGATCGGTACCGGCTTTTTTGTGGATGATATCGACGAGATCTTCTGGAGCGAGGCGCGCTGGATGCTGCTGTTCGTGGTGATCGGCATTGTGGCGGTAGGTGTGCTGGCCTGGCTGTTGTCGCGCAGCATCCTGCGCTCGCTGGGCGGCGACCCGGCCTACGCGGCGGCAGTGGTGCGCCGCATTGCCGAAGGCGACCTCACCGAAAAAATCGTAGTCAACGGCCCGGAACACAGCCTGCTGGGCAGCATGCACGCCATGCAGCACAAACTGGCGCAGATCATTACCGATATTCGTGCCGGTAGCCATGACATAGCCGACGCCGGTACCCAGTTGAAGCAGCACATGGGCCACCTGCAAAACGTGTCGCACAATGCCAGCGAATCTACCGCCTCGGCGGCGGCCGCTATCGAGCAGCTGTCGGTGAGTATCGACCACGTTACCGCCAGCGCACGCGACAACGAAAACGACGCCCGTCACACGGTAGACGAGGCCGCCAGCGGTACCGCGCTGACCACCGAGGCTAGCCGTCATATCGAGCTGATTGCCAGCCAGATCGGTGAGGTCAACATCCAGGTGCACTCGCTATCCGAGCGCACGCGCCATATCAGCGGTATTGCCGAAACCATTCGCGAAATTGCCAACCAGACCAACCTGCTGGCGCTGAACGCCGCCATCGAAGCTGCCCGTGCCGGTGAAACCGGTCGCGGCTTTGCCGTAGTGGCCGACGAAGTACGCAAACTGGCCGAGCGCACTGCGCTGGCTACCGACGAGATCTCGGCCATTGTACAAGCCGTGGTGGCCGATACCGGCACCGTATCCGGCCAGGTGCAGAGCATTGCCCCGGTGGTAGAGCAGGGTGTGACCCGCGTACAGGAAGCCTCCAGCGCGCTGCAGGCGATCAACAGCCGTGCGCAGGACTCGCTCAACCGCATCCGCTCGGTGGCGCTGGCCATGTCCGAACAGAGCAAAGCGGGTACCAGTATTGCCGGCAGTGTGGAGCAAGTGGCTGGCGTGGTCGAGGACGCGCTGTCGTCTGCCAGCCACGCCGTAGAGCAGGTCAATGCCATCCATCAGCAAGCCGAGGCTTTGCGTACATCGGTAAACCGCTTCCGTACATGATGCGGCGTCTTCTGGTCTGGGGATTGTCGCTGGCCAGCACCTATGTGCTGGCACAGGAGCCGGCACGCTGGCCTGCGGTGTATGTGCACAGCTTGCAGGGTGTTACCCTGCATGACACCTCGCCGCCGGTGCCACGCCCCGGTAGTGGCCCCCGGGCGTTTTCACTGGCGCTGGCCCAGGCTTTACTGCAGCAGCTTGGCCGCTCCCAGGGGGTAAGCGACGTGCCGCTGGCGCGGGCACTCAAAGCGCTGGATGCGCGGCAGCCCGCCATGCTGGTGGGTTTGTTGCGTACCCCGGCACGCGAGCTGCGCTACCAATGGCTGGTGCCCTTGTATCGTGACACGCTGGTGTTTTATCAGTCCCCGCTACGCCCACACGAAGCTACAAGCTGGCAGCAGGCCCGCCAGCTACCGGTGTGTGTGGTGTATGGCAGTGCGCCCGAAGAATATGCCCTGCAATTTGGCTTCCAGCGCGTGGAGCACAGTAGCAGCTATGCGCTGTGCCTGCGCATGTTGGCCGCAGGCCGCGTGCGCCTGGCGCCCGTGGTGGCGGGTGATCTTAAAGCCAAGCTGCAGGAAGCCGGGCTGTCTGCGGCGGCGGTACAGCCTAGCCTGTTGCCCACCGTGGCGCTGGAAAGCTATCTGGTAGCGTCACTCGCGACGCCGGCTGCCGAGCTACAAGCCTGGCAGCAAGCCTGGCAGCAGCTGGTGGCCAGTGGCACTTACCGCCAGCTGCGCCAGCGTTACTGGCCGTGAATGCCTTGACCCCCATCAATGCCCTGAGCCACTAAAAATTGTGTAATCTGCCTCTTGGGGTGCTACATATGGTGGTGTGGTCATGAATCGGGAGCAGGCAATGGCATGGGTGGAACAAGACATTTCGCGTGAAGTACTGCTGGAAAAATACGCCAAAAACGGCGAACAAAGCATCAGCGAGGTACGCCAGCGGGTCGCGCAGGCGCTGGCTGCACATGAAAACGAGCCTGACCGTTTCGCGCCGCTGTTCTTTGCCGCGCTGGACCAGGGCTTTATTCCCGGCGGGCGTATCAATTCGGCTGCCGGTACCGACCTGAAAGCCACCCTCATCAACTGCTTTGTACAGCCGGTGGGCGACGCGGTATCGCAAACCGAAAACGGCAAGGTCGGTATTTACGAAGCCCTGCTGCAGTCTGCCGAAACCATGCGCCGTGGCGGCGGCGTGGGCTACAACTTTAGCCGCATCCGCCCGCGTGGCGCCCAGGTAAAAGGCACCAATAGCCGCGCCTCCGGTCCGGTTTCCTATATGCGCGTGTTCGACCGCAGCTGCGAAACGGTGGAATCGGCCGGCGCACGCCGTGGCGCGCAAATGGGCGTGCTGGACGTGAGCCACCCGGATATCGAAGACTTCATCCACGCCAAAGACCAGGGCGACTTGCGCAATTTCAATATGTCGGTAGGCGTGTCCGACGCCTTCATGCAGGCGGTCGAGGCCGACGGCGACTGGCAGCTTACCCACGCCGTGGCCCCGGCCAACAGCGCTTTCCCCGGCAGCTACCAGCGCGACGACGGGCTGTGGGTGTACCGCACGGTACGCGCGCGCGACCTGTGGCAGCAGATCATGCACAGCACCTACGACCACGCCGAGCCCGGCGTGCTGTTCATGAGCAAGATCAACGCCGACAACAACCTGTCCTACTGCGAAGTCATTGAGTCCACCAACCCGTGTGGCGAGCAGCCACTGCCAGATTACGGCTGCTGTGACCTGGGCTCCATTAACCTGTGCGGCTTTGTGCGCCAGCCCTTTGGCGAGCACGCCAGCTTTGACTACGGCGCTTTCGAGCAAGTGGTGCGTACCGCCATCCGCATGCTGGACAACGTGCTGGACCTCACCGTGTGGCCGCTGGTGGAGCAAGAACGCGAAGCGCAAAACAAGCGCCGTGTCGGGCTGGGCTTTACCGGCCTGGGCGACGCGCTGATCATGCTGCGCGTGCGCTACGACAGCGAAGAAGGCAGAAGGTTGGCCGCCAGCATCGCCGAACGCATGCGCGACGCCGCCTACGATGCCTCGGTAGACCTGGCCATCGAGAAGGGCGCATTCCCGTTATTCGACGCCGAGCACTACCTGGCGGCACCGCACTGCGCCAGCCGCCTGCCCGCGGCGATTCAGGCGCGCATCCGCCAGCATGGCATCCGTAACTCGCACCTGTTGTCGATTGCCCCCACCGGCACCATCTCGCTGGCCTTTGCCGACAATGCGTCCAACGGTATCGAGCCGCCGTTCAGCTGGTTCTACACCCGCAAAAAACGCATGGCCGACGGCAGCCAGCAGGAATACCTGGTAGAAGACCACGCCTACCGCGTGTTCCGCATGCAAGGGGGCGATACCACGGCGCTGCCTGATTACTTTGTCAGCGCGCTGCAGATGAGCGCACTGGACCACATGCGCATGGTGGCGGCGGTCGCGCCGTTTATCGATACGTCGATTTCCAAAACGGTGAACGTACCGGCCGACTACCCGTTTGACGATTTCGAAAGCTTGTACCTGGAAGCCTGGCGCGCCGGGCTGAAAGGCATTACCACCTACCGCCCCAATAGCGTGCTGGGCTCGGTGCTGTCGGTGGCGCCCGCTGCGGCCAACCCTGGCAGCCAGGCGCTGCCGCAAGACCTGAACCAGAGCGACCCGGACCGCCGCATCACGCTGAACAGCGCGCCCAGCCCGGCGCTGGCCAGCCTCAAATGGCCGCACCGGCCCAAGCTCAAGCACGGCAACCCGTCGTGGACCTTCATGGTAGAAGGTGAAGAGGGCGATTTTGCCGTGATGGTGGGCCATATCGATGGCAGCCAGCCGGGCGAAGCCGCACTACCGTTCGAATGCTGGGTAAACGGCGATGTGCCGCGTGGCCTGGGCGCCATCGCCAAAACGCTGTCCATGGATATGCGCTGCCGCGACCGTGCCTGGCTGGCCGCCAAGCTGGACGCCCTGGCCGCCACCCGTGGCGACCGCCATTACCACGTAGAGTTGGCCGACGGTGCGCTGCAGAGCAGTGCTGCTGCCGCCGCGCTGGCCAGGGTGGTGAAATACCGGGTGCTACAGCTGGGTGCGCTGGAAAGCGCCGAGGGCGACGCCACGCCGGTGATGGACGCGCTGTTTGCCCGCAAAGAGCCTAAATCCGGCGCCGATGGCACCATCAGCTGGTCGGTAGACGTGGTCAACCCGCAAACCGGCGACGACTTTGCCCTGTTCGTGAAAGAGCTGGTGCTGCCCAACGGCCAGCGCCGCCCGTACTCCATGTGGCTGGCCGGCCACTACCCGCGCGAGCTGGACGGCCTGTGCAAGATGCTCAGCCTGGACATGCGCGTGATCGACCCGGCCTGGATAGGCATGAAGCTGCGCAAGCTGCAAAGCTACGCCGAGCCGCAGGCTGACTTCTTTGCCCGCACCCCCGGTAGTGACAAATCGCAAAGCTGGCCGTCTACCGAGGCGTATCTGGCGCGGCTGATCATCCACCGCTACGCCATGCTGGGCATTCTGAGCGAGGAGGGGGTGCCGGTAGAAGACATGGGGGTGATGGTACCGGAGCAGGGCGAGCTGTTTGGCAATAGCGTCGTCAGCCCCGCCGCTGCGCCCATGGCGGGCAAAGCCTGCCCGGAATGCGGCAACCGGGCGCTGATCAAGAAAGACGGCTGCGAGTTCTGCACCGCCTGCGGCCACGTCGGGGCGTGCGGCTAGCCCCGTTGACGTGGTGACAACGTGCCGCCTGCGGGCGGCATTTTTTTGCCTCGTACCGAGTTGGTATCGATACCAGTATTTTGTCAGTGCCGGGTGGCTTGGCCGCAAGCTGGGTGGAGGGCGTGCCGCTTCAGTCTGGGTGTTTTTCACGCGTTACAGGCGGATTTGGTGAAAGTTCATGGCCAGAAAATAGAATGTATAACGCGTATTTCACTTGATTTGGCGCAAAAAACGCCTGGCCAGAAAGCGTAGCCTGCAGGTATGAAATCGTTTTTACGAAAGGGCAAAAAAATGGCTGTTAGCGAATTCCACATCCCCGCACTGAACCTGATGGGCGCCGGTAGCGTACAAAAAGCAGTCGATGCCATGCAGGCACGCGGCTTTCGCCGCACGCTGATTGTTACCGATGCTGGCCTGGTGAAAGCCGGTTTGGTGGCCCAGGTGCAAAACCAGCTGATGGCTGCCGATATCCAGTCTTTCGTATTCGACGCCGTGCAGCCCAACCCGACCACGGCCAACGTGGGTGCTGGTCTGGCGCTGCTACGTGAAAAAAACGGTGACAGCGTGATCTCGCTGGGCGGCGGCTCGCCACACGACTGCGCCAAGGCCATTGCGCTGGTGGCGGTAAACGGTGGCCAGATCCAGGATTACGAAGGCGTGGACAAATCGGCCAAGCCGCAGCTGCCGC
Organism: Vogesella perlucida; assembly: GCF_979366545.1. Taxonomy (NCBI): domain Bacteria; kingdom Pseudomonadati; phylum Pseudomonadota; class Betaproteobacteria; order Neisseriales; family Chromobacteriaceae; genus Vogesella; species Vogesella perlucida. The sequence continues at coordinate 278,855 of NZ_CEETRO010000001.1, read as the reverse complement.
TGGTGGCCATCAACACCACCGCCGGTACCGCCAGCGAAATGACGCGCTTCTGCATCATTACCGACGAATCGCGCCACATCAAAATGGCCATCGTGGATAAACACACCACGCCCATCCTGTCGGTAAACGACCCGGAAACCATGCTGGGCATGCCGGCCAGCCTGACTGCCGCCACCGGTATGGACGCGCTGACGCACGCGGTAGAGGCCTATGTATCGACGGCGGCGAACCCGATTACCGACGCCTGTGCGCTGAAAGCGGTAAGCCTGATTGCGGCCAACCTGCGCGCAGCGGTCAGCAACGGCCAGGACATGGCAGCGCGCGAGCAGATGGCCTACGCCCAGTTTCTGGCGGGGATGGCGTTCAATAATGCGTCGCTGGGCTATGTGCACGCCATGGCGCACCAGCTGGGCGGCTTCTACGACCTGCCGCACGGCGTATGCAATGCCGTGCTGCTGCCGCACGTGCAGGCTTTCAATGCCCGCGTAGCGTCGGCGCGCCTGGCCGACGTAGCGGTAGCGCTGGGGGCGGAAGCCTCGGCCGAGGCGGCACTGGCGGCCATCCGCCAGCTGGCGGCGGATGTGGGCATTCCGGCCGGCCTGACCCAGCTGGGCGTGAAGGATGAAGACATCGCCACGCTGGCGGCCAACGCGCTGAAAGACGCCTGCGGCCTGACCAACCCGATCCAGCCGACGCAGGCCGAGGTAGAGGCGATTTATCGCGCCGCCCTGTAAGCGGGTAGCCTTATCGGGTAGTGCCAAAGCCGGTGCTTTTGCGCCGGCTTTTTTGCGTGCCTGGCGTGGCTAAGGCGCGGGTGGCTGGTTTGGCGCGCTGGCGCCGGCGGCCAGCATGGCGTCGACAAAAGCGGCCACCAGCGGCGAGGTATCGCGTTCGCGCCAGGCCACGGTCAGTGTCATGTAGGCGTGGCTGTCCAGCAGCGGCACATAGCAGATGCCGGGCAGCTGCACGCACTGTAGCGGGGCGGGTAGCACGGCCACGCCCAGCCCGGCGTCGACCAGGCCGATCTGGGTGGTGGCTTCGCCGGCCAGCTGGTGTACCCGCCATTCAAAGCCGGCATCGCGCGCCAGTTTTTCCAGGCGGCGGGTTAGCCAGTTACCGCTGCTGGCGGGGTAGCCGATGATGCGCTCGCCGGCCAGCTGCGCCAGGGCGATGCCGTGGCTGCCGGCCAGCGGGTGGCTGCGCGGCAGCACCGCGCACAGGCGGTCGCGCCGCACTTCGCGCAGCGCCAGGCCGGGGGTGTCTTCCTCGCCGTTAAAGCGCACCACGCCGACATCCAGCTTGTTGCTGCCCAGCAGCTGGAACTGCTCGCGGGTAAATTCTTCGTGAAAGTGCAGGGTCACGCTGCCGTGCTGCTGGCGAAAACGCTGCAGCGCGGTGGGCAGCAGGGACATTAGCGGCAACGAGGAGGTAAAGCCGATATTCAGCTCGCCCACTTCGCCACGGGCGGCGCGGCGGGCCTCGTCGGCCGCCTGGCTGGCGCCTTCCAGCAGGGCGCGGGCGCGTAGCAGAAAACGCTCGCCGGCGGCCGTGAGTTTGACGGCGCGCTGGTGGCGCTCGAACAGGCTCACACCCAGCTCCTGTTCCAGCGCGCGGATTTGCTGGCTCAGTGGTGGCTGCGCCATGTGCAGGCGCTCTGCGGCACGGGTGAAGTGCAGCTCTTCGGCTACCGCCACGAAATAGCGCAGGTGTCGCAGTTCCATTTGATACTTTCAATGTATTAATACTTGTTGAAATATATATTGGACGTTGCCATGCGCCAAGCCTAGGCTGACACCATTACCTGACAAGGTGTCTGATCATGTCTTGTGCTTCTGCTGTGCTGGCCCGCGTGGCCGGCGAAACCACCCCGCATCACGCCGGCTCTGCCGCCTGGTGGCGCGCAACCTGGGCGGCGGCCATTGGCGGCTTTGCTACCTTTGCCCTGTTGTACGGCGTACAGCCGCTGATGCCGCTGTTTGCCGCGCATTACGGCCTGTCGCCTGCGGCGGCCAGTGCAGTGCTGTCGTCGGCGACCTTGCCCATGGCGCTGTTGCTGATCCCGGCCAGCCTGCTGGCGGAAAGGGTTGGCCGCACGCCCTTGATGGTGGCTTCGCTGGCGGGCGGGGTGCTGCTGTCGTGGCTGGCGGTGTGGAGCAGCAGCTTTGGCTGGCTGCTGCTGTGGCGGGCGCTGTTTGGCGTGCTGATGGCCGGCTTGCCGGCGCTGGCGCTGTCTTATCTGTCCGAAGAGCTGGCGCCCGAGTCGCTGGGGCGGGCGGTGGGTTTGTACATTGCGGCCAACGCGCTGGGCGGCATGAGCGGGCGCTATGTGGCGGCAGTGGTGGCCGATGCCTGGGGCTTGCAAGCCGGGCTGCTGGCGCTGGCGGTGATGGGCACCCTGGCCGCGCTGGTGTTCTGGAAGCTGCTGCCGCCTTCGCGCCGCTTTGCGCCGCGCCCGGTATCGCTGGCCAGTGTGCTGGCCGATAGCCGCCAGCATTGGCGCGACCCCGGTTTGTCCCGCTTGTTCTTGCTGGGCTTCATGCTGATGGGCGGCTTTGTCAGCCTGTACAACTACCTGGGCTTCCGCCTGCAGGCGGCGCCGTTCGGGCTATCGCAAAGCGCTATTGGCCTGATTTTCTTGCTGTACGTGGTGGGCATGGTGTCATCCAGCCTGGGCGGGCGCTGGGCCGACCGCTACGGACGCCGCGTGGTGCTGTGGAAAATGGTGGCGCTGATGCTGCCGGCGCTGCTGCTGACGCTGAGCCAGAGCCTGTGGCTGGTGGTGGCCGGGGTGGCGCTGTTTACCTTTGGCTTTTTTGCCGCGCACTCTGTTGCTGCCAGCTGGGTAGGGCGCCGCGTGACCCACGCTCGCGGCCTGGCGTCGGCGTTTTACCTGACATCGTATTACCTGGGTTCGGCGTTTATCGGTAGCGGCTCCGGCCTGATGTGGCGGCTGGACGGCTGGCCGGGTGTAGCCGGGCTGATCGGCGCGCTATTGGCGCTGTGCCTGTGGCTAACTTGGCAGCTGCGCAAAGTGGAGCCGCTGCCGGTAGCGGCCAGTTAAGGAGCAGCGCATGACACGTGACCAACAGTTGGCCGCATGCTGTGCGGCGGTAGGGCTGGACCTGCACGAGGCGCTGCAGATCGGCGGCCAGTATGTGCCGCTGCTGCAGCACGGGCAGGAAATCCATATCAGCGGCCAGATACCCCGCGTGGGTAGCCAGGTGGTGGTGTGCGGCCGCGTGGGCGATAGCTGCAGCGAGGCCGACGCCTGCCACGCGGCGCACATTGCCTGCCTACGCGCGCTGGTGCTGCTGTACCAGCAGCTGGGCTCGCTGAACGGGGTGGCGCGCATCCTGCGCCTGAATGTGTACGTGCAGAGCGCGGCCGGTTTTACCCGCCAGAGCGAGGTGGCCAACGCCGCCTCGGCCCTGCTGTACCAGCTGCTGGGCGAGGCCGGCGTGCACGTGCGCACCTCGGTAGGCGTGTACCAGCTGCCCAAAAATGCTGCGGTGGAGCTGGACATGGTGGCTATCGCCGCCTGATGGCGGGCTGGCGGGCAGCGCGGCCATGGCGTATACCGGATGAGTCCCCCACAAGGAGTACACCATGAGCCTGAATGTTCTTGCCATCTGTGGCAGCCTGCGCCAGAAGTCTGCCAATAAGGGCCTGCTGCGCTACGCTGCGGCCAACCTGCCGGAAGGCATGCAGCTGACGATGGCCGATTTGTCCGATATGCCGTTTTATAACGCCGATATCAGTGACAAGCCGGCGGCCGTGCAGCGCCTGCTGGGCCAGCTGGCTGCGGCCGATGCCTTGCTGCTGGCCTGCCCGGAGTACAACTATTCCATCGCCCCCGCGCTGAAAAACGCGCTGGACTGGGCCTCGCGCGAGCCGGGCAATGCGCTGCTGGCGGGTAAGCCGGCGGCCATCATGGGGGCGGGCGGCGGCATGGGCACCTCGCGTGCGCAGTACCACCTGCGCCAGGTGTGCGTGTACCTGAATCTGCACGTGCTGAACCAGCCCGAGGTGTTTGCCAATGCCTTTGCCGGCGGCTTTGACGGCGATGGCAACCTGCTGGACGCGGCGATTCAGGAAAACATCCGTAAACAGTTGGCCGCATTGCAGGCCTGGCATGCCCGTCTGAGTGGCTGAGACAGCGCACAAACGACAAGGCCGCGCCCAGGGGCGCGGCCTTGTTACGCTTATACAGCGGGCATTACTGGATAATGCCGCCACCCAGGCAGATATCGCCGTCGTACAGCACGGCAGACTGGCCGGGTGTTACCGCCCACTGCTTGTCGCGGAAGGTCAGCGTGGCTTTGCCATCCACTACCGGTGACAGGCTGCACGGGGCATCGGCCATGCGGTAGCGGTTTTTGGCGGCGTAGCTGCCTGCAGCTGGTGCTTGCGGCAGCGTCCATGACAGGTCGTCCATCTGCAGCGTGGGTTTGAGCAGCAGCGGGTGGTCGTGGCCCTGTACCACCACCAGGCGGTTGGCTGCCATGTCTTTGCCCGCCACGAACCACGGGTCGCCGGTGCCATCTTTGGCGCCGCCGATATTCAGGCCCTTGCGCTGGCCCAGGGTGTAGAACATCAGGCCCACGTGTTCGCCCACGACCTTGCCGTCCGGCGTGATCATCTCGCCCGGCTTGGTGGGCAGGTAGCGCTGCAGGAACTCGCGGAACGGGCGCTCGCCGATAAAACAGATGCCGGTGGAGTCTTTCTTGCCGGCAGTGGGCAGGCCGGCTTCTTCGGCCAGGCGGCGTACTTCGGTTTTGTGGATGTCGCCCAGCGGGAAGATGGCGCGCGCCAGCTGGTGCTGCTGCAGGCGGTACAGAAAGTAGCTCTGGTCCTTGGTGTGGTCTACGCCCTTCATCAGGTAGTGCACGCCGTCTTGTTCCAGCTTGCGCGCGTAGTGGCCGGTGGCGATACAGTCGGCACCCATGGCCATGGCGTAGTCCAGAAAGGCCTTGAACTTGATCTCGGCATTGCACAGCACGTCCGGGTTGGGCGTGCGGCCGGCCGAGTACTCTTTCAGGAAATACGAAAACACGCGGTCTTTGTATTCCTTGGCAAAGTTCACGATTTCCATGTCGATGCCGACAATGTCCGCCACGCTCATGGCGTCCAGCGCATCCTGCTTGATGGAGCAGTACTCGTCGTCGTTATCGTCTTCCCAGTTTTGCATGAACACGCCGATGACTTCGTGGCCTTGCTGCTTCAGCAGCCAGGCGGTTACCGACGAATCCACGCCGCCGGACATGCCGACAACAATACGTTTTTTACCCGTCACGGGGAAAATCCTTCCTTCCAAAGTGCAAGAGGCACCACCACCGGTGGTGCCCCGAAATGTCGGAACCAGCTATCCATTACCCAGATCTGGCCACTGTCTGTGTCCTGCAGTGCCACGGCATGATGTTCGTTAAACAGTAGCGGGGCGCGAAATACATCGGCAGACAGCTGGTGGTAGCGCAGCAGCTGGTGGCCCTGCAGCAGGGCCAGCAGGCCGTGCAGATTGTGCGTGTGGTCCAGGCAGTCCATGCGTCCCAGCATGCGGGCATCTTCCTGGTTGCCGCCCTGGTCTTCGGCAATGGGCAGCACCTGCGCCGCTATCTGGTAATACGCCAGCACGACATCTTGCAGCGCGGCACGTTCGTCGGCCGCGTTGTCTGCCTGGCGCAGGCGTTGCTCGAACCAGATCAGGGCATCAGGCTGTAAATCAATGGCGCTGCTGCGATCGCAACCGTAATGGTAACAGAGGGTTAGCACCTCTGCACCGGCCTGCGGGGCGGGCAGGGCCAGGCATAGCGATAAAAGCAGGGCGGCCCGGCGCATGGTGGCTAGCGCCCGTGGTGATAAATGCTGGCCAGCGGCAGGCGCTGCCCGGCCAGGTAGTCGTCCAGGCAGCGGCCTACCAGCGGGCTGCGCCAGATGGCCTGCTGCGCGTGGATTTCTGCGGCAGTGAGCCACACCGCCTCCACGATGCCCTCGTCCAGCTGGCTGCGTAGCGGCTGGCTATCGGCCTGGCACACAAAAGCAAAGCGCAGATAGGTAATGCCGCTGCTGTCGTCCTTGTCAGCCAGGTAAATACCGCACAGCGCTACAGGGTTGGCCGCATAGCCGGTTTCCTCCAGCGCTTCGCGCGCTACGGCCTGCAGCAGCGTTTCGCCGTATTCCATGTGGCCGGCGGGCTGGTTCAGGCGCAGACCATGCTCGGTGTTTTCGCGCACCATCAAAAAGCGGCCATCGCGCTCGATGATGGCGGCGACGGTGGTGTTGGGTTTCCACTGTGTATCGGGAATAGGGCTGCTCATATCAATTGACAATCGTTATCATTTGTTTCTAATATACACGTATTGCGACTTATTCTTAATCATCACAAGGTGCTGCCATGTACGTTTGCCTTTGCCACGGTGTAACCGACCGCGACATCCGCCAAGCTGTCTTCGACGGCGCCGTCACCATGCGCGATCTGGCGCGTGATCTGGGTGTGGCTACCGAGTGCGGCCGCTGCGCCTGCAGTGCCAACCAGGTACGCAAGCAAACCCTGCTGCAAATCAGCGAACCCGAGCTGGTAGCTGCCTGATTTTTCTGCAGAATCAATCGCATTCCCATTGCATTTTGGCGCGTGCCGCCAAGCTTGTCATTGCATCATTTTGTGCCATAATCCCTGCAATTCGATATAGCAGGAGGTCACGGCCATGCAAGGCGACAAGAAAGTCATCAAGTTTCTGAACCAGATTCTCAAAACCCAGCTTACCGCCATCAACCAGTACTTCCTGCACGCCCGCATTTTCAAGAACTGGGGCCTGAAAGAGCTGAACGAGCACGAATACCACGAATCCATCGTGGAAATGAAAAACGCCGACAAGCTGATCGAGCGCATCCTGTTTCTGGAAGGCCTGCCGAACCTACAAGACCTGGGCAAGCTGTACATCGGTGAAAACACCCAGGAAATCCTGGAATGTGACCTGAAGCTGGACACCGAAAGCCTGCCGCTGCTGAAAGACGCCATCGCCTACTGCGAGTCGGTAAAAGACTACGTGACCCGCGACCTGCTGACCAGCGTGCTTGATAGCGAAGAAGAGCACATCGACTGGCTGGAAACCCAGCTCGGCCTGATCGAAAAACTGGGCCTGGCCAACTACCAGCAAAGCATGATCGAAGACTAAGCTGCTGGCTGTATCGCTTGGTACAAGAAAGCCCGTCAAACGACGGGCTTTTTTCATGCTGCTGACAAAGTGCCCGCTCAACTGGCACGGTGCATGGAAACGCCGAGCCGCATCATATAAATGGGTGAGTCCACAGCCTTGCCGTTGACAGAACAAGCGCTGTTTGCGTGGCAAAAGCGTTTTTCATCAATAAAAAAGCCCGTCAACAGACGGGCTTTTTTTATACCCCCCGTCTGTCGTACAGGCGGGGGGTAAATGGCAACTATGCGGCCAACCTTTATTGCGCAGCCGAGGCTTCTTCCGGGGTGGGTTCTTCCGGCTCTTGCCATGGCAGTGCCACGTTGTGGTTGTTTACTTTCAGGATGCCTTCGTTGAACAGCAGGCTGGTGCTGATCTGGCCCCCTTCGCGGCGGATCAGCTTCTGCGCGGCCCATTCGTCCAGCTGGGCAGACAGCAGGCTGCGCGCCAGGGCGTCGATTTCTTCCAGATTCGGCTGGTCTTCGGCGCTGGCGTCCACGGTAAACAGGTTGCGCGCTTGCGCTACCACCAGGTTTTCCAGGGTTTGCTGTGGCAGCTCGATATTGGCCTGTGCGGTAAAGCGCTTCAGGAACAGCAGGGTGTTTTTCAGGTCGCTCTGCTGGAAGCCTTTCAGTGCCAGGCTGCCGCTAGCCTGCGCCACGCCGCTAGGCATTTTGAGGTAGAAGGCATTCACCATCAGCTTCGGGTCGTTTTGCAGCAGGGGCAGACCTTCCTTCACGATGGTATCCAGGTATTTCTTGCGCAGCTGCGCCGGTTCCAGGCCCTGAAAGGGCAGCTTGCCCAGTGCGTCGTCCAGCTTCACCAGGGTAGGGCCGTGCAGGTGGTTGGCCGAAATATCCAGCTTGAACGGGCCGTACACACTGTCGTTGTAGGCAAAGCGCTCGAAATCCAGCTTGCCACGGGTGTTGACGAAGTCGTCCTGCTCGCTGGTGACAATCTGGTATTTCAGCTTGGACAAGCCCACGTTGGACGGGCGGAATTCGCCGGACGGGTTGATGAACTCGCCCACACGCACGCGGCCCACCAGGTAGATCAGCTCGTTCAGCTTGATGCTGTAGGGGATGGCTTCGTTCCAGTTGAGCTTGATGTCGCCCACCGTCAGCTCGCTGCTGCCCAGCTTCACGCCGCTGTTGCCAGGGCGTACTTCGGACAGGTATTTCACGCCGTCGAAGGCAAAGCGGCCTTTGGGGCCGGCTTCCAGCGTAAAGCCCGGGCTGGTGGAGTCGACGTGGTATTCCTTGTAACCGGCCTGGTAATTGACTTTCAGGTCAAAACCTTTCCAGTTCATTTTCACGCCAGCCAGCGTTTCTTCGTAGTCGAAGGTGGGGACGGTGACTGCCAGCTCGCCACCGCCGGTCAGGCCCAGGCGATTGATGACGGTGATGGGCGGCGCGTCGCCAAAGAAGCGTTGCAGTGTCTTGCGCGTGGCATCGCTCATGTCGAACTCGGTGCGCACAATGGCGCGTGCCGGGCGCAGGTCCAGGTCAAACAGGCCGGGTAGCAGGCCGTGGCGTACCTGGTGGCGGTAGCGCAGCGTGCCCCCTAACAGCGGGCGCAGGTTTTCCGGCAGCAGGCCGATGTAGGGGCCCAGCAGCTGCTGGTTTAGCGCCAGCTCGGTGGTTTCTTCGGACGAGAACCAGCCGCGCTCGTACTGGTGCGATTTCACCGTGAAGACCGACATCGCGGCAATCATGCGGTGCTGTTCGGCCAGGGTTTCTTCGGCCTTGATGCCAGCCCAGTAGGCAAAGCCACTGTACAGTACGAAGGCACCGGCGATGCCGGCGGCAGCCAGTTTGAGGTGTTGCTTGTTAACGTTCACGATCCGGCCTGAAAAACGAAATGAACGGGCATCTTACAATACCTGCGCCGGCTTATGAATCGGCATGCGGGCCGATGTTGGCAGCGGTGCGCTTGTGCATTGAATTTCCATGGCATTTTGTGCAGTTTTCTATGGGGTATGCTGGCGAATGTGCTGGGTTTCATTAAAGTAATGGGTGTAAAATGAGGCATTGTTTCTACGTACCATGAGGTTTGACCCATAAATGGAATGGCTTAACGGTCTGATCGACCTGCCCTGGTGGGGCTATATCGTGGTGGCGCTGGTGCTCACCCATATCACCATTGCCTCTGTCACCATTTTCCTGCACCGCCATCAGGCGCACCGTGCGCTGGATCTGCACCCGATTCCTAGTCACTTCTTCCGTTTCTGGCTGTGGCTCACCACTGGCCAGGTTACCAAGGAGTGGGCGTCCATTCACCGCAAACACCATGCGCGTTGTGAAACTGCCGAAGACCCGCACAGCCCGCAAGTGCTGGGCATCAAAAAGGTCATGTGGGAAGGCGCCGAGTTGTACCGTGAGGCCTGCAAAGACCGCAGCATCATGGAAAAATTCGGCCACGGCACCCCGGATGACTGGCTGGAGCGCCACGTGTACACCGGTCAGACCGGCAAGGGTATCTTGCTGATGCTGGTCATCGACCTGGTGTTGTTCGGTGCTGCCGGCCTGGCGATCTGGGCCGTACAGATGGCGTGGATTCCGTTTTTTGCCGCTGGCGTGATCAACGGTATTGGCCACTACTGGGGTTACCGTAACTTCGAAAACGAAGACGCCTCTACCAATATCGTGCCGTGGGGCATCCTGATTGGTGGCGAAGAGCTGCACAACAACCATCACACTTTTGGTACCTCGGCCAAGCTGTCGTACAAGTGGTTCGAGTTTGATATTGGCTGGATGTATATCCGCATCCTGGAAATCCTGGGCCTGGCCAAAGTGCGCAAGGTGGCGCCGCGCCTGGTGCAGAATGCGGCCAACTCGCAGCTGGACCTGGACCATCTGCAAGCCATTATTGCTAACCGCTACGCCGTGGCTGCCCGCTATGCGCGCGAGCTGAAAGATGTTTACCGTGCCGAGGCTGCCAAGATCCAGCTGCCAGAGCTGGGTAATACCGACCTGGCGCGCAAGATGAAGGTGTGGCTGAAGCAGGATGCCAAAGACACGCCGATGGCCGAGCGTGCCCAGCTGGCCGCCGTACTGGCCAAGAGCCAGGTGCTGAACACCGTGTACAGCATGCGCCAGGAGCTGACCCGCCTGTGGGAGCGTTCTTCGCTGACCCGTGACGAGCTGCTGAAAGAGCTGCAGGACTGGTGCAACCGCGCCGAGGCCAGCGGTATCGAATCGCTGCAGCGCTTTGCGCAAAGCCTGCGTACTGCCGCGGTAGCCTAAGCCTGTTGCTCGCCAGAAAGCGCCGCTTGATGCGGCGCTTTTTTATTGCAGCCCGCCGGCACGGCTGCGCTACAATCCGCGCTTTCCCTTGTTATTGCTACAGGAGCTGCCATGAGCATCTATCGTCATCTGCCGGGTAAACGCATGTCCGAAGCCGTGGTGGTAAACGGCCTGATCTACACCGTACAGGTGCCGGAAAGCGGCCAGGGCAACGCCCGCGAGCAAACCGCCGAAACCCTGGCGCTGGTGGACAAAGTGCTGGCCGAGCTGGATAGCGACAAAGCCCGCATTATCGAAGCCACCATTTTCATGCCCGATCTGGCCGAATTCGACCAGATGAACGAAGCCTGGGACGCCTGGGTGGCCGAAGGCCACGCGCCGGTGCGCTGCACTGTAGGCGCCAAGCTGGCCCACCCGGACTGGAAGGTCGAGATCCGCATCGTGGCTGCGCGCTAGGTTTTTGCGGCAATAAAAAACAAGGGCAAGGTCGCCAGACCTTGCCCTTGCTGCGTGATGCGGCCAACGTTGGCCGCAGTGTTGCGCTTTAGTGTCCGGCGTCCACTACCGGTGCGGCACCGGGTGCCGCCTTGGGTGGGCGGGCCAGCCACACCAGGCCGGTTAGCAGCAAAAACAGCCCCGCCGCCAGCCAGAAGATTTCGTTGGCACCGATAAACAGCCCCTGGCGGCTGATGTCGCGCGTGATCAGCGCAGCGGCTTGTTCCTGGCTGAGCCCCAGCTGCTGCATGCCCGCCAGCGTCTGGCGCGTGCTTTCGTCGTACAGGCTGATGTGGTCGGTAAGCTGCACGTGGTGGATGGCTTCGCGGCGCTCCCACTGCCAGGTGGTGAGCGAGGCGCCCACCGAGCCGGCCAGCGTACGCATGAAGTTGGACAGGCTGGACGCACTAGCCAGCTGCTGCGGTTTCATATTGGACAGCGTGATGGTGGTCAGCGGCATGAAGAAACCCGCCAGCGCAATGCCCTGTACAAACTGTGGCCACACCACGTCGGCAAACGTCATGTCCGGGTTGAAGGTGACGGCACGCCACCAGAAGCACAGGGCAAATACCAGAAAGCTCACCGTCACTACCCAGCGCATATCCAGCCGCTGCGCGTTCTTGCCGATCACCGGCGACAGCAACACCGGCAGAATGCCCACCGGTGCGGTGGCCAGGCCGGCTTCGGTGGCGGTAAAGCCCATCTGCGTCTGCATCAGCAGCGGCATCAGCACGATGGCGCCGAAGTACAGCATGAAGCCCACGCTGACCGAGATCACCCCCACGGTAAAGTTGCGATCGCGGAACAGCGACAGGTCGATCACCGGGTGTTTGTCGGTGAGCTCCCACACCACCAGGTAAGACAGGCTCAGCAAGGCAATCACGGCGTAGAGCATGATCTCGGTGGAATGGAACCAGTCCAGCTCCTTGCCACGGTCCAGCATCATCTGCAGGCAGCCCACGCCCAGCACCAGCAGGGTGAGGCCAATCTTGTCGATAGGCAGCTGCAGGATGGTGGTTTCGCGGTGGCGCAGCTCGCGCCAGCTTAGCCAGGCGGCCAGCACCCCCACCGGCACGTTGATGAAGAAAATCCAGCTCCAGTGCCAGTTATCCGATAGCCAGCCGCCCAGAATGGGGCCGAAAATCGGCGCCACGATGATGGTCATGGTCCACAGCGCCATGGCGATGGCGCGTTTTTCCGGCGGGTAGCTCTGTAAAAGCAGGCTTTGTGACAGCGGGATCATCGGCCCGGCCAGCGCACCTTGCAGCACGCGGAACAGGATCAGCAGCTCCAGGCTGGGTGCCAGGCCGCACAGCAGCGACGACAGCACGAAACCGATGGTAGCGATCAGGAACAGCCGCACCTCGCCCAGTTTTTTGGCCAGCCAGCCGGTAATGGGTACCGCGATGGCGTTGGCTACGCCAAACGAGGTAATCACCCAGGTACCCTGACTGGTGGAGGCACCCAGGTCGCCGGCAATCGTGGGGATGGCCACGTTGGCGATGGTGGTGTCCAGCACCTGCATGAAGGTTGCCAGCGACAGCGCCAGGGTGACCAGCGTGCGCGAGCGGCCTTGTAGCGGGGGATGTGCCATACGGCCTCCTTATTTGCCGATGTTGGCCGCAACAATCTGCGCCACGCGGCGGTCTGCCTCGGCCAGCTTGCCGTCAAACACGCTGGTGGCCAGTACCGGTGCGGCTTTGGGGGCGGCGCTCAGCAGCGGGCCATCCTGCTGGCTGGTGTCCACGCTGACGTGCATGGACAGGCCCAGGCGCAGGGGGTGGGCTTTCAGCTCGGCCGGGTCCAGCGTGATGCGCACCGGTACGCGCTGTACCACCTTGATCCAGTTACCGGTGGCGTTTTGTGCCGGCAGCAGCGAAAACACGCTGCCGGTGCCGGCAGCCAGGCCGGCTACCTTACCGTGGTAGGTCACATCGTCACCGTACTGGTCGGCGTGTACTTCCACCGGCTGGCCGATACGCAGGTCTTGCAGCTGGCCTTCTTTGAAGTTGGCATCCACCCAGGCGTTGTCCAGCGCGGCCACGGCCATCAGCGGAGTGCCGGGGGCAATGCGGGCGCCCGGTTGGGCGCTGCGGCGGGCGATTTGCCCGGCTACCGGGGCGCGGATGTCGGTGCGCGACAGTGCCAGCCAGGCTTCACGTACCGCCGTGGCGGCACGGGCGACGGCGGGCTGCTTTTCGGCGCTATCGGCCAGCACCAGGGCGCGGCTGGCTTGCTGGTCTTCGCGTGCTGCGTTCAGCGCGGCACTGGCCGCGGCCAGCTGGGCGCGGGCGGTGTTGGCCGCATCGCGGGCGTGCTGGACTTCTTCTTGCGAAATGGCCTGCTCTTTGGCGGCGGCTTCGCGGCGGGCCAGGTCACCCGCGCTGCGGGCGGCATCGGCCTGGGCGCGCGCCAGGTCGGCTTCGCGCTGGGTTACCACGGCGTCGGCCTTGCCGCTGACCGAAATCAGCTGGCGTGTCTGGCGCACTGCCTGCGCCAGGTCGGCTTCGGCACGGGCTAGCGCCAGCGTGGCATCGCTTTTGTCCAGGCTGACCAGCACATCACCGGCCTGGACGGTTTGCGTGTCGTCGGCATGAATGGCGCGGATGCTGCCAGCTACCTGGGCCGAAATAGGGATCAGGTTGCCGGCGGCGTAGGCGTCGTCGGTGCTTTGGTGGTGGCGCAGCGCAACAAACCAGTAGGCGCCGCCGGCCAGGCCTGCCAGCGCCAAGGCCAGGGTCAAGCGGGTGAGGGCGGTACGGCGGGCGTTGGGCTGCTGGGGTTCCATCGTGTTTTCCATGTTTTATCCTTTTATCGCGCAGTGCCTAGCTGGCGGTACGCTGGCTACCCAGCGCACGCAACAGTGCGGCCTGCGCTTGCAGGCGTTGGGCACGGGTTTCGAGTGTGGTGAGGCGGGCCTGGGTGTAGCGGCGGTTTTCTGCCAGCCACTGGCTGCGCGATGCCAGGCCGCTGGTTACGCGGGCTTGCAGTACGCGGGCGGCCTCCTGGCGTGCCGCCTGGGCGGCCTGTACCTGGGTTTCGGCTTGCTGCAGGCTGTGCAGCTGGCTGCTGCGGTCGGCGGTTTCCTGCACAGCGGCCAGCAGGGTCTGGTTGTACTGCGCCACGGCTTGCTCGTAGTCGGCGGTGCGCCCGGACAGGCGGGCGTTCAGCTCGCCATTACTGAAGATGGGCAGCGTCAGCGCCGGGGCAAAACGCAGCAGGCGGGCGCCGGGGTCTAGCAGATTGGACAGCTCGGATGACGACAGCGCGGCCAGGCTGCCAATGCGCAGGTCGGGGTAAAAGTCGGCCCGCGCTGCGCGGACTGTGGCGCTGGCGGCCTCTACCCGCTCGCGCGCTGCCTGAATGTCGGCGCGTTGGCCCAGCATGCTGGTGCTGTAGGTGCTGGTATCCAGCTGCCATTGTGGCAACGCGGCATCCGGCAGCTGGGCCAGGCTGGCTTGTGGCTGCGCACTGAGCGCGGCCAGCGCGTGGCTGGCCTGCGCTTCGCGCTGGCTGGCGCGTGCCAGGCGCTCGCGGCTTTCTGCCTGCTGGGCTTGTAGCTGCGCCAGCTCTTCGGGCGCGGCCAGGCCGTGTTTGCTACGGGTTTGGCCGCTTTGCAGCAAGGCTTCGGCCTGGGACAGGTCTTCGCGTAGCAGCTGCAGGGCGTGCTGGGCGGTGCGCCATTCCAGATACTGGCTGCTGACTGCCCAAGCCAGCCATTGGCGCGCATCGTTGGCTTCCAGCTCGGCAGCGCGGGCCTGGCCGCGTGCGGCAGCCAGCTGGGCGCGGGTTTTTCCCCAGAAATCAAAACGGTAGCTGGCGTCCAGACCCACGGTTTCCAGGTTGGTATAGATGCCGCGGTAGGCGGGCGGGTTGTTGCCGTATTCGGAACTGCGTTCGCGGGTAAAGCTGGCGCTGCCGTTGACGCGCAGGCCGTCACTGCTGGCAACGCTATCGCTGCTGGCGCGGGCGGTGCGTAGCCGGGCGTCGGCCATGGTCAGGCGCGGGCTGCGTGCCAGGGCCAGTGATACCAGCTTGTCCAGTACCGGGTCGTTCATCGCAGACCACCAGTTGGCCGCAGGCAGCTGGCTGGCAGGCTCAATGGCCAGGCTTTCCTGGCTGAGCAGGCTGGCTGTGGGTGGGGCCACATCCGGGGTGGCACAGCTGGCCAGCAGCAGGCTTAACGGCAGTATGGCAATGGCGGGCATGCGGGTATTTATATTACGCATGTAATTATCACCTGCGTTACTAGTTGGGCGTCAAAAAACCGGCTGTGTCACACAAGCCGGCTCTATCATCATCAAGCCAATACTATTGCACGGGCTTGTAGTCTGTATGAAACAGATTGTATCAGCCGCCTACCTTGCGCAGGAGCTTGCGCAGCATGCCATCCAGCAGGACGCGCTCTTCGGTGCTGAAGTCCTGCCATAGCTCGCGCATGCGCTGGCGCTGTTCCGGCATGACCATGGCAATAAAAGCCAGGCCTTTTTCGGTGAGGATAAGCTCGGTTTTGCGG
Source organism: Vogesella perlucida (assembly GCF_979366545.1). NCBI lineage: Bacteria > Pseudomonadati > Pseudomonadota > Betaproteobacteria > Neisseriales > Chromobacteriaceae > Vogesella > Vogesella perlucida. The sequence goes on along the minus strand of NZ_CEETRO010000001.1, from coordinate 263,409 downwards.
CGGTCTTCTTGTGACGGCAGGCGCTGCATCATGTCGCGCTGGCACAGGTCGTCCACCACGCGGGTGGCGTTGGTGCGCGAGAAGGCCAGCGCGTCCGATAGCTCGGACGGGCTGATGCGCTGCTCTGGCCGCGAGTACAGCACCATCAGTGCCATCCACGTGGTTTCGTTCATATCGTGGCATTTCAACGTGTCGTTGAAGTAGCCGGTAAGGTAGGGCTGGATATGAAACAGCAGCCGGGTGAGCAGTACTTCTTCGCGCGGGGCACCGGGCATTTTGCGCGAAATGCTTTCCACGGCTTGTTCGCACGGGATGAAGCTATTGCAGCAGGTAGGGTATTCGGACATGGCAATATGGTAACGTGCGTTACTATTTTTCACAAGCAGCCAGCCAGGCTTCTACCTGCTGCGCCACCGGGGTGAGCAAATCGGCAGACTGGCAGTCTAGCGGCGTATTCTGCGGCATGCTGCGCAGCCAGGTGAGCTGGCGTTTGGCCAGCTGGCGGGTAGCGGCAATGCCACGGTAGCGCAGCTCGGCCATATCATATAGCCCGTCCTGGTATTCCCAAGCCTGGCGGTAGCCTACGCAGCGCATGGATGGCAGGTCCAGCGACAGCCCGGCGTAACGCTGGCGCAGCTGCGTGACCTCGTCCAGAAAGCCTTGTGCCAGCATTTGCTCAAAGCGCAGCGCGATGCGCTCGTGCAGCCAGGCGCGGTCGGCAGGCTGCAGCGCCAGGCGCAGGGTGGCAAAGCTGGCGGCGTCGTCGCGCCCCTGGCGGATGAGCTGCGACATGGTCTGGCCGCTGAGCAGGTAGACCTCCAGCGCGCGCTGTATACGCTGTGCGTCATTGGGTGCCAGCCGTGCAGCGGTTTCCGGGTCCACTGCGGCCAACCTTTGGTGCATGGCAGGCCAGCCCAGGCGGGCGGCGTCTTCTTCCAGCTGGGCGCGGGTGGCGGCGTCGGCCTGCGGCAGGTCGGACAGGCCTTCCAGCAGCGCCTTGAAATACAGCATGGTGCCCCCCACCAGCAGCGGGATGCGGCCACGGCGGCAAATGTCGGCAATCAGGCGGTTGGCATCGGCGTGAAACTGTGCCGCCGAGTACGACACCGTCGGGTCGATGATGTCGATCAGGTGGTGCGGGCAGCTGGCCATTTCCTGGGCGGTGGGCTTGGCGGTGCCAATGTCCATGTCGCGGTAAACCAGCGCGGAATCCACACTGATGATCTCTACCGGAAAACGCTGCGCCAGCGCCAGCGCCAGGCCGGTTTTGCCGGAGGCGGTGGGGCCCATCAGCAGGATGGCGCGGTGGGGAAAAGTCATCGGGTAGCCAGGTGCAAAATAAAGGCCGCTATTGTCGCACAAGGTGCCAAAAGAAAAAGCCGCACCAGGCGGCTTTTTGCAGTGTGTTTCTGGCGCTACATCACCAGTTTGGCACCGATCAATACCATCATGATGGCCAGGGCGGGGCGCAGCCATTGCTCGGCCACGCGGCGCGTCATATGGCTACCCAGCCAGATACCCGGCAGCGAGCCCACCAGCAGCTGGCCCAGCAAGCCGTAGTCCATATTGCCCATGCTGGCGTGGCCCAGGCCAGCCACCAGGGTAAGCGGTACCGCGTGCGCGATTTCGGTACCCACCAGCCGTGCGGTCGGCAGTAGTGGATAAAGTGCAAAAATGGCCAGCGTGCCCAGGGCACCGGCGCCAATCGAGCTCAGCGTCACGATCACACCCAGTACCACGCCGGTGGCGATGGTGGCTTTTACCGGTACATAGCCCTCTGGGCGCGGCGGGCTGATGCGCGCCAGCTGTTTCAGAATGAATGGTTTGAACAGGATGGCCACAGCCGTCAGAATCAGCGCAAAACCCAGCGTGACCTTGATAACCTTGTTGATATGGGCGGTTTCCAGCTGTAAGAAGTGCAGCACGGCAACCGTTAGCAGCGCAGCAGGCACGCTGCCCAGCGCCAGCAGGCGGGTAATGTGCCAGTCGATGTGCTTTTGCTTGTGGTGTACCCACACGCCGCCCATCTTGGTGATACAGGCATACAGCAAGTCTGTACCGACGGCGGTGGCAGGGTTGATGCCGAACCACAGCAGGATAGGCGTCATCAGCGAGCCACCGCCCACGCCGGTCAGGCCCACGATAAAGCCCACTGCCAAACCTGCAATCACATAGCCCAAGTCCATGGGGCACCCTTCGGTATTGTCTGACGAGGGGCCATGCTAACCGAAGGGTTTATTCGTCTTTAGACGAATTTCATGGTTAGTTATTCAAAAAGTGAATAAAGAGAACGCCAGCCAGCCGGTTTGTTTCTTGCCCGGCTGGCTGGCGGAGGGGCTACTGCGGCAGCTGGTTCGCCCAGTCTTGCAAAGCTTGCAGGATGGTGTGCTGCTCAGGTGTCGCGTTGGCGGCCAGGGTGGCCAGCTCTTGCTGGAAACTGGCATGGCTGCGCCCGCCAGGTTGGCCGCTGTGCAGCTTTTGCTGGCACCACAGGCGCCAATGCTGGGCTTCTTCCGCGCTCAGGCTGTGCGGAAAGTTACGCGCGCGGTAGCGCCACAGCAGGCGTGTGAGCTGGCTGTCTTCAAACGCCGGCCGCTCGGCTGCCAGCTCCGCAGCGGATAGCTGTTGCAGCCGGTTCAGGATGCGGCGGTCGTTATAGCTGACAAAGCCGCCATACAGGTTTTCATCGACGTCGGGTGTCTCGCCCGTCTCGCGGCGGAACACGGCTTTCCATACCGGCGTCAGGTCGGGCAGGGCGGCGGCGTAGGTGGCGTGTTGCAGTGCCAGCGCCTTGTCGATGCCCAGCTCGGCGGCACGTGCGTCGCTCAGTACCGCCAGCTTGTTGCACACAAAGGGCGATTTATTGACGTGGATACTCTTGAGCGGCAGGCGGCTGACGCCTTCCGGCAAGTCGGCACTGCGGGTAAACAGGCGCAGGCGGATGTCTTCTGGCGAGAGCCCTGCCAGCTGGCGCGGGTCGTGCGCCAGGTCCCAGACCAGTACTTCGTTCTTGTTGCTTGGGTGGTCGGCAATCGGCCACACAATGGCCACATTGCCGCGCTCGCTGCCAAACATGCCGGACACGTGTACCAGCGGCTGCGGTGCGTGCTGGCTGAGCTGGTGGCGCACCGCGTCTTTCTTGCGCAGGTCCAGGCAAAAGTCGAACAGTTTGGGCTGGCGCTGGCGGATCAGCCGCGCCAGGGCAATGGTGGCGCGCACGTCGGACAGCGCGTCGTGCGCGGCCTCGTGCGCCAGACCGTTGGCCGCCGTGAGGTGCTCCAGCTTGAAGCTCGGCAGGCCGTTGTCGTGGCGCGGCCACTGTATGCCTTCCGGGCGCAGCGCGTAGGTGGTGCGTACCACGTCCAGCATGTCCCAGCGGCTGCAGCCGTGTTGCCACTCGCGCGCATACGGGTCTTTCAGGTTGCGCCACAGCAGGTAGCGCGTGACTTCGTCGTCAAAGCGGATGGAGTTGTAGCCCACGCCGATGGTGCCCGGCTGCCCCAGCTCGCGCTCGATGGCGGCGGCAAACTGGTGCTCCGGCACGCCCAGCTCGGCGCAGCGTTGCGGCGTAATGCCGGTAATCAGGCAGGCTTCGGGCGAGGGCAGGAAGTCTGGCGTGGGCTGGCAATACAGCATCACCGGCTCGCCGATTTCGTTGAGCTCGCTATCGGTGCGAATGCCGGCAAACTGCGCCGGGCGGTCGCTGCGTGGCACGGCGCCGAAGGTTTCGTAGTCGTGCCAGAAAAAAGTGGTCTGAGTCATGGCGGGGCGGGCGGGCGTAAAAGGCGATTGTCCCACCGTGGCCGCTGGCGGCCAAGCTGGCGTCGTGCCGCACGGGTGGGGTGCCGCAACGGGCGAGCTTGGCTGGCGCGATGCCTGCTGCCTGGTGGCTGTGTTTGTACAGAATGCGGCTGCGTTGCCGGGTTTTGCATTTTCGTTTTGCAACATATCCGAACGCCGTGACGTGTTCATGTGAACATCCATTGCAAGCTGGCAGGCTATGCGCCTTGCGGGCGGTATAGGGATATTTCGTGCTGGATAATGCGGGTCAGCTGGCAGAATGCCGAGTATATCGGGTGTGGGGTGTAAAGCGCAGCGTGGGGGTGGTGGGTGCTAAGTGGCTGATTTTTCAGTGCCAGGACGGCAGGCAAAAAAAATGCGCGGGGTTTGATGCCCGCGCCAAGTCTACAAAGGAGAAATAGAGGAGAAACTATCAAGAAGCAATTGCTGCATCTCAACGAGGACGGATTATCCAGACCTCGCTGGGCAGTGTCAATGTATACAATTTACAAAAGCGCAAAAAATATAACATTTGGTCGCGCATTAGATACATTGAATGTTCGAAGGTGAAAATCGAGCGCTTGCTTGTTGTTGTCATGTGGCACAGCTTATGGCGTACGGGCCTGCTTTGGCGGCGTTTGCCTGCCATGCCCCTGCGCTAATCTGCATTTTGCACCGGTTACGGGCTCGCCCTTGCTGCCCGCCTGTGCGAAAATACCGTCTTTGCCCATCCCACCGGTTGTCAGCAATGAGCGATATCAGCCCTGTTTTGCCCGATCCGCGTCAGTACCCCGAATCTTCCCCTTCTAATATGTTGATCCACTACGCGCAGTCCATTGCGAATGCACGTACCGAAGACGACCGCGCCATGTGGCAGGACTCTCTGCGTGCCGCGCTGCTGGAGATGCTGGAGCGTGAAGAGCTGCTGTCGCTGTCGGTAGCGCTGGCGATGGTGACCTCGCAGCAAACCTACCAGATCCTGTGGGATGCCCTGCGCGATGCCGCCGAGCGCCCGGATGGTGGCCGCCACGCCGTGGTCTTTGCCGTGCCGGTGGTGCTGGTAGTGGGTAGCAAGAACAAGGTCACGCTGCCGGAGCGCATTGCCGATGTGGACGGCCTGAATGGTCTGTTCCGCCAGCATGGCCTGTTTGCGCCAGGGGCCGAGGTGTTCCTGTCTGGCAAGCTGCTGCACCCGGATGCCATTGTCGACATTTCGTCGGCACAGATTTACCGCTATACCCGCCAGCTGGCCGATGCGGCCCGTGGCCTGCCGCTGGACCTGCCGGCCGCGGCCATTACTGCCAAGGACGAAGGCGTGTTCCTGCGCTACCTGCTGGGCGTGGCCATCCAGGAAGACGGCGCAGCTGCCCCCGTGAAGCTGGGTGGCAGCGTGGGCGCCTGGGGCGTGCCGCTGATGAAGTTCCTGGGCGACCAGCTCAAGACCGACGGCGTGACGCTGTTCCCGATTCCGCGTCCGCCCATGCCGCTGATGCAAGCCATTGCTGCGGCCAACCATGCCCGGCTGGAGGTGGCGCTGCAGGTGTTTGCCAGCAGCCAGATCCGCCTGTTGCGTGATCAGGGGCAGGAGCCGGTAGCAGTGGTGTCCGCCCACGAAAACGGCGAGCTGCACTTTACCGTGTCGGCTGCCGGTAACGAAAAAGACTGGGGTGGCTTTGTGTGGCCACTGGCCGCGCAGGATGTGGTAGCCCAGATCGAAACCAGTTTCCGCCTGCTGATGGCCGAGTGCCAGGTAAGCGATGTGCGGCTGGTGCCGGATGTGCAGCCGGAAAGCCGCGACGGCATCCCGCTGTTTTTCACCGCAGACGACTGGCCGCAGCGCCAGACCCTGCAGTAAGACAACAGAATGGCGAAGGAACATGAATCTAATTCATTGTTTCTTCGCCATTTGTTCATTTCGGCCGGTGGCCGTAATGCGCTAGAATTTTTTCATCCATAACCCTTTGATGGAATTGTCGACGATGTTTGCAGATATCAAGATTGCCCAGTACGACCCGGAACTTGCCGCCGCCATGAGCGAAGAAGTTGTCCGCCAGGAAGATCACATCGAGCTGATCGCCTCGGAAAACTACACTAGCCCGGCCGTCATGGAAGCCCAGGGTTCCCAGCTGACCAACAAGTACGCCGAAGGCTACCCGGGCAAGCGCTTCTACGGCGGTTGCGAGCACGTTGACGTGGTAGAGCAGCTGGCCATCGACCGCGTGAAGCAGCTGTTTGGCGCCGAGTACGCCAACGTACAGCCGCACTCCGGTTCGCAAGCCAACCAGGCGGTGTACTTCTCCATCCTGAAGCCGGGCGACACCATCATGGGCATGAACCTGGGCCACGGTGGTCACCTGACCCACGGTTCCCCGGCCAACCTGTCCGGCAAAATGTTCAACATCGTGGCCTACGGTCTGAACGAAAACGAAGAGATCGACTACGACGACATGGAGCGCGTAGCGCTGGAAACCAAGCCGAAGCTGATCATCGGTGGTGCTTCCGCTTACGCCCTGCGCTTTGACTGGGCCCGCATGCGCGAAATCGCTGACAAGGTAGGCGCCTACTTCATGGTAGACATGGCCCACTACGCTGGCCTGGTGGCTGCTGGTGTGTACCCGAACCCGGTACCGCACGCCCACTTCGTGACCTCCACCACTCACAAGACCCTGCGTGGCCCGCGTGGCGGCATCATTCTGGCCAAAGCCGAGTTCGAGAAGTCGCTGAACAGCAACGTGTTCCCGACCCTGCAGGGCGGCCCGCTGATGCACGTTATCGCCGGTAAAGCCGTGGCCTTCAAAGAGGCGCTGCAGCCGGAATTCAAGACCTACCAGGAGCAGGTTCTGAAAAACGCTGCCGCCATGGCAGAAACCCTGGCCGCCCGCGGCGTGCGCATCATCTCCGGCCGTACCGAGAGCCACGTGTTCCTGGTAGACCTGCGCCCGAAAGGCCTGACCGGCAAGGCTGCCGATGCTGCCCTGAGCAAGGCGCACATCACCGTGAACAAAAACGCCATCCCGAACGACCCGGAAAGCCCGTTTGTGACCTCCGGTATCCGTATCGGCTCCCCGGCCATCACCACCCGCGGCTTCAAGGAAGAAGAAGCCCGCATCGTGGCCAACCTGGTAGCCGACGTACTGGACAACCCGAACGACGACGCCGTACTGGCCCGCGTAGCCGAGCAGGCTACCGCGCTGGCTCGCCGCTTCCCGGTATACGCCAAGTAATCACCCCGGCCGCCTGAGGGTGGCTGTTGCGTGCCAAGCACCGCGCCTTCGTCAGAAGCGCGGTGTTTTTTTGTGCTGTCGTTATGTCACGGTTTTGTCACCTGCTTGTTATAAGTTGGCCGCATCACTCTCACGCCTGATGGAATGCACCATGAAACGTTTGCTTCTGCCCCTGTTGCTGTCTGCGGCGCTGCCTGCGCTGGCCGAGCCATTTACCCTGCTGGAAACCCGCGAGCCGAACATTGCGGCGCTAGAGCGCTACGACGTGCAGGCCCCGGCTGTGGCCTACGCCGGCCTGGCCAAGTCGGTCTTCCCGCAAGGCTTGCCACTGGCGGTGGGGTCTGGCCTGCGCTTCAAGGGCTATGAAAAAGCCACCTCGGCGCTGGAGTTCTGGTCGCTGACCGACCGTGGCCCCAATGTGGACTCGCCAGACGTGGCCGAGGCCGGTGGCAAGCGTCCCAGCAAGGTATTTGCTGCACCCGACTACACCCCCACCATCACCCAGCTGCGTGTGTCGCTGGCCGACAAAGCCGAGGTCATCAAGAGCCTGCCGCTGAAGCAGAACGGCCAGCCCATCAGCGGCCGCCCGCTCGCACCGGGGCAGGTCGGTGCCAGCGGTGAGCTGGGCCTGAGCGAACAGTTGGCCGCCTTGCCCTACGACGCCAACGGCCTGGACCCGGAAGGCATCGACGTCGATGCTGCCGGTAACCTGTGGATCGTGGACGAATACGGTCCTTTTATCGCCAAGGTAGACGGCAAGAGTGGCGAGATCCTGCAGCGCTACGCGCCGGGCCAGGGCCTGCCGGCCGAGCTGGCCGCACGCCAGCCCAACCGTGGCTTTGAAGGGGTGGCGGTGACGCCTGCCGGCAAAGTGGTAGCCATCGTGCAGAGCACGCTGGACGTAGACGGCAAGACACGCCACGACGCGCTGTTTACCCGTGTTGTCGAGCTGGACCCGAAAACCGGCGCCGTGCGCCAGTTTGCCTACCCAGTGTCGGCGCACTTCAAGAAAACCGGCGACATGAAGCTGGGTGACATCGTGGCGCTGTCCGATACGCTGTTTGCCGTGATCGAGCAAGGCAAAGATAAAGACAAACGCATGCATAACGACATCGTGCTGCTGGACCTGGCGGCTGCCAGCGACATCAGCGGCAAGCAGCTGGCCGATGGCCGTGCGCTGGAGTATGGCGACAGCGCCGCGTTGGCCGCTGCGGGCGTGCAGCTGGCGCGCAAGAAAACCGTGATCGACCTGCGCGCGCTGGGCTGGACGGCAGAAAAGAGCGAAGGCCTGGCGCTGGTGGACGGCAGCACGCTGGCGGTAATCAACGATAACGACTTTGGCGTGGCCAGCGAGCTGCGCGGCAGCAGCATGAAGCTGGACGAGCTGCGTGTGGCAGGCGGCAAGCTGGTAGACAAGCAGGGCCAGCCGCAAGCGGGGGCCAGCCTGGGTGTGGCTGCCAATGGCGAAGCCACCCAGCTGTGGCTCATTACCCTGCAGAAGCCTTTGAAAGAGCTGATGTAATCAGGTCTTTGTCAGCAAAAAGCCCGCCCCGTAGACCGGGGCGGGCTTTTTTATGGTGGTGTGTGGTTATATGAACAGAGCTTAATATTACAAAGCCGAAATTTTTGTAAGACACTGAAAATAAACAAATTATTATTGTTGTTGTGCGCTGCGGCTGGCCGGGTATGCCAAATCCGGCCCATCCTACCTTTATAATGCGGCCAACGAGGAGAGTGTGATGACCCAGCCTGAATTCAAATATCTGGAAGACTTTGTCGGTAACACCCCGCTGGTGCGCCTGAAGCACATGCCTGGCAATAGCAGCAATGTGGTGCTGGTCAAGCTGGAGGGGAACAACCCGGCCGGTTCGGTAAAAGACCGCCCGGCGCTATCCATGATTCGCCACGCCGAAGCGCGCGGCGATATCCGCCCCGGCGACACGCTGATCGAGCCCACCAGTGGCAACACCGGCATTGCGCTGGCCATGGCCGCCACCATGATGGGCTACAAGATGATGCTGGTGATGCCGGAAAACTCCAGCCAGGAGCGCGTGGATACCATGCGTGCCTACGGCGCCGAGGTGGTGCTCACGCCCAAAGAGGCCTCCATGCCGGGCGCTATCGACGAGGCGCGCCGCCTGCAGGCAGCAGGAGTTGGCCGCATTCTGGACCAGTTTGGCAACCCGGATAACCCGCTGGCGCACATCGAAGGCACTGGGCCGGAAATCTGGCGCGATACCGCCGGCACCGTGACGCACTTTGTGTCCAGCATGGGCACTACCGGCACGGTCATGGGTACCGCTACCTACTTGAAGCAGCAAAACCCGGCTATCCAGATTATCGGCGTGCAGCCGCAGCCGGGCAGCCAGATTCCCGGCATCCGCAAGTGGGAAGAAGAATACCTGCCCAAGATTTGCGATTTTTCGCGCATAGACGAGCTGCTGCTGGTGGACCAGCAAACCGCCGAAGATACGGCGCGCCGCCTGGCGCGCGAAGAAGGCATTCTGGCCGGGCCGTCGTCCGGTGGTGCCTTGGCCGTAGCCTTGCGACTTAACGAGCAATTACAGAATGCCGTGATTGTTTCTATTGTCTGCGACCGCGGCGACCGTTATCTTTCCACCGGTCTATTTTCCTGAGCGCAAGGTTGGCCGCATGCGGCCAACCTTCACCCATACCACTATGTCCCAACACGTGTTTTCGCCACCAAGCGATGGCTCCATGAGCCCGAAAGCCTGGTACCAGGCAGCCAGTCAGCAAGAAGGCTTTATCCATGATGCGGCCCAGGCCGCCGCTATCGAGCGGCTGGATGCCTTGTGGCAGGCACTGGTGGATTTCAAGGGTAAGCGCAACCGCTTTCTGGGGCGCAGCCTGCGCAAACCAGACGTGCCTCGTGGCCTGTATTTCTGGGGCGGGGTAGGGCGGGGCAAGAGCTTCCTGATGGATGCCTTCTTTAGCTGCGTACCGTACCAGCGCAAGCGCCGCGTGCATTTCCACCACTTCATGGCCGAAATCCACAAGCAGCTGCGCACGGTATCCAACGAAGCCGACCCGCTGAAAACCGTGGCGGCACGTATTGCCAAGGATGTGCGCCTGCTGTGTTTTGACGAGTTTCATGTCAGCGATATTGCCGACGCCATGATTCTGGGGCGGCTGTTTAGCGAGCTGTTTGCGCATGGCATCATCTGCGTAATGACCTCGAACTACCCGCCGGACAACCTGTACCCCAACGGCCTGATGCGCAGCAATTTCCTGCCCACCATCGCGCTGCTCAAAGCCAATCTGGATGTGCTGAACGTGGATGGCGGCAACGACTACCGCCTGCGCGAGCTCACGCGCGAGCCCTTGTTCCATGTGCCGGCCGGTGCAGAGGCCGAGCAGAAGATGCAGGCCATGTTTGAGCGCCTGGCGGGGGCAACGCCTGAAGAAAGCCATGTGCTGAACGTGCTGGGGCGGGAGATTGCGCTCAAGCGCCACGTGCCGGGTGTGATCTGGTTCGACTTTCTGGCCATTTGCGATGGTCCGCGTGCGCAGACAGATTATCTGGAAATCGCCAGCGAATACCATACGGTGTTTGTATCGGATATCCCGAAGCTGGCCGCGCGCGACGCTGCCATGGCGCGGCGCTTTACCTGGCTGATCGACGTGTTTTATGACCATCGCGTCAAGCTGGTGGCATCGTGTGCCGTGGAGCCGGAGCAGATTTATACCGAAGGTACCCAGTCCAGCGAGTTTTTCCGCACGGCTAGCCGCCTGACTGAAATGCAGTCGCGCACCTATCTGGAGCTACCGCATCTGGTGGATAACTTCAAGATAGGCGACGGGGTGAGCGAGACCTGATGCCTGGGTGTGGCCCGCAAAAAAGCCGCAGCGTGTGCTGCGGCTTTTTTTACGAGCCCGGTGGCTTGGCTGGTGGCGGTAGCGGGCGGCTAGTGTGCGCCTGCGGGCACTAGCAGTGGCTGGTAGCCCAATGCTTTGAGCTTGGCCATGGCTTCTTCGGCTTCGGCGCGGGTGTTGAACGGCCCTAGTTGCACACGGGTTTCGGTGCGGGCGCTGATGCCGCGTTTTTTCAGGTCGTCCAGCAGTTTTTCTGCGTTGCCCGGGCTGGCAAACAAGCCCAGCTGCACCTGGTAGCCCAGCGAGGCGCCGCCAGGGGCGGCTTTCACGGCGGGCAGTGTCGGCATGGTGGCCTTGCTGGCCGGTTGTGGCGTAGCTGGGGCCGCGGCCGGCGGCAGCTCAATCTCGCTTACCGGGCTGGTCTTGCCGCTGCTGCGCGCTACGGCCGGTGCGGGTGGCGTGGTGGCTGCTTTGGCAGCGGGGGGGGCTACTGGCGCTGTGGCTGGCTTGGCGGCTGCTGCGGGTGTGGCGACCGGAGCGGCCGGGCCGGTGGCTTTGTTGCTGGCCGGTGCGGGGGCCGGGCTACTGGCTTTGCCGGCCGGCGTGGCGGTGGCCATGGCTGGGGTGGCAGGGGCGGCTGTAGCGGGTAGCGGGCTGGTCTGGCCCAGGTTGGCCGCAGGTGTCTTGCCAAGGTCGGGCGTGGCGGGTGAGGGCGTGGCAATCGCCGGTGTGCTGGCGGCGGCCGGGGCGCTGCTTTCCGGTAGCTGTGCGATGACCAGGGTGGGTTCGGAGGCGGCTTCTTTATTGATGATACGGCCGGAGCTGACCGGTACGCTGGCAGGGGTGGTGTCCGGTTTCTTGCCGGATAGGCTGTCCAGTACCGGGATGGCCGCCAGGGCGATGGCCACCAGGCCTGCGGCCATGGCCAGGCGTTTTTTCAGCTCGGGGGTCATGGCTGTTGCGGAATCAGAAGTGGTGCGCGGATCGGAGGAGGGTGGATTCATCGCTGATTAAATTCTGTGCAGCAAACGCTGGTGAACACTGGTAAAATGCCGGGTTCCTCAAAATTGGGTCACTGGCAAGCCTGAAATGCGCATGCCAAGTGTAACCATTTCACTTGCAAACTGGGAGAATTTGTATGGCTATCGAACGCACTCTGTCCATCATCAAGCCGGACGCCGTTGCCAAGAACGTAATCGGTAAAATCTACGACCGTTTCGAAACCGCCGGTCTGAAGATCGTTGCCGCCAAGCTGAAACAGCTGTCCCGCGCCGAAGCCGAAGGCTTCTACGCTGTGCACAAAGAGCGTCCTTTCTTCAACGATCTGGTGTCCTTCATGATCTCCGGCCCGGTAATGATCCAGGTGCTGGAAGGCGAAAACGCCATGCTGAAAAACCGCGAACTGATGGGCGCTACCGACCCGAAGAAAGCTGACGCCGGCACCATTCGCGCCGACTTCGCTGACTCCATCGATGCCAACGCCGTTCACGGTTCCGACAGCCTGGAAAACGCAGCGATCGAAATCGCTTACTTCTTTGCTGCTACCGAAGTAACCGCACGCTAATCGCCGTTTGCGGCCAACCCTGGCCGCATGCGGAACCAGTTGTACCCGGCGGCTGCCCAAGGGTGGCCGCCTTTATCCGAGATACACATGAAGACCAACCTGCTCGACTTCAACCTGAACCAGCTGACTGAACACTTTGCCGCAATGGGCGAAAAGCCTTTTCGTGCCAAGCAGATCATGCGCTGGATGCACCAGATGGGTGAGGCCGATTTTGACGCCATGACCGATATCGCCAAAAGCCTGCGTGCCAAGCTGCACGACACGGCGCTGGTAGGCATCCCGGACTTGATGGTGTCGCAGGAATCCGAAGATGGTACCCGCAAGTGGCTGCTGGACGTTGGCACCGGCAATGGTGTGGAAACCGTATTCATCCCCGAGGATGACCGCGGCACCTTGTGCATATCATCTCAGGTAGGCTGTGCGCTGGAATGCACGTTCTGCTCTACCGGCCGTCAGGGCTTCAACCGCAACCTCAGCACCGCCGAAATCATCGGCCAGCTGTGGTGGGCCAACAAGGCCATGGGCGTGACGCCGCGTAACGAACGCGTGATTTCCAACGTGGTGATGATGGGCATGGGCGAACCGCTGGCCAACTTTGACAACGTGGTCTCCGCCCTGCAAATCATGCTGGACGATCACGCCTACGGTTTGAGCCGCCGCCGCGTGACCGTGTCCACCTCGGGCATGGTGCCGCAGATGGACCGCCTGAAAGAGGCCTGTCCGGTAGCACTGGCTGTATCGCTGCATGCCTCGAATGACCGCATCCGCGATGAAATCGTGCCGCTGAACAAAAAATACCCGCTGAAAGAGCTGATGGCAGCCTGTCAGCGCTACCTGGTCAAGGCACCGCGCGATTTCATTACCTTTGAATACGTGATGCTTGACGGGGTGAACGACAGGCCGGAACATGCTCGCGAGCTGATCGCCCTGGTGCGCGATGTGCCGTGCAAGTTCAACCTGATCCCGTTCAACCCGTTCCCGAATTCCGGTTACGATCGTTCCAGCAATAACGCCATCCGCGCGTTCCGCGAAATCCTGCAGGAAGCCGGCTTTATCGTGACCGTGCGTAAAACCCGTGGCGATGATATCGATGCTGCCTGCGGCCAGCTGGCCGGGCAGGTGCAGGACAAGACGCGGCGCCAGGAAAAGTGGATCCGCATTGCAGAGGATAAAGGCTGATGAATAAGACACGTATCCTGGCTGGTTTGCTGGCGGCGCTGTGCGCTGCCCAGATGGCGTTGGCTGCAGCCCCGCCGCGCGAACTGGCCGAGATGCGTGCCCAGCTGGCTATCGAGTACATGCGCTACGGCAATATGCGTGTGGCGCTGGAAAACGCCGATCAGGCCATTGCCCTAGATCCCGGCTTTCAGGCCGGCTATCTGGCCCGTGCGCTGATCTACATGCAGCTCAGGGTGGATGGCGAGGCCGAGGCGTCGTTTCGCAAAGCGTTATCCATTCAAGCCAGCAACCCCGAAGTGAATAATAACTACGGCTTGTTCCTGTGCAACCGCCGCCGCTTTGACGAAGCTTTGGCGCGGTTTGATCAGGCTTTGGCCGACCCGTTTTTCTCTGCCCCTCACACTGCGCTGATCAACAAGGCTATCTGTCTGGGACAAATGAACCGTAACGACGAGGCTAACCAGCTGTTGCTGGAGGCGCTGCGCCGCGCTCCGAACGATGCCTCGGCGCTGCGCGAGCTGACGCGCCTGGCGCTGCAAGGCGGTAATGCGCAACTGGCGCAATTTTATTTTGAGCGGTTGGGTAAGGACGAAAAGCGTTTTGGCCCGGCCGAATTGCTGCTGGGTGTCAAGCTGGCGCGGCTCAAGAAAGACGCTGCTACCGAACAGCGCCTGGCCGGCATGCTGAAAAGCCGTCACCCGGATAGCCTAGAAACCCAACAGCTCTTGAGCGGGACCTGATCCCAGGAAGTATGCCCAGGATATGACCTCTTCTGCTGCACAACAAATTGGCCAGCAACTGCGTGACGCCCGCGTTGAGCGGGGCCTGAGTCTGCACGATGTAGCCGACCGTCTGAAACTGTCCCTGCGTCAGCTTGAGTGGATGGAGGCAGGTGATTTTGCCCGCCTGCCTGGCGCAACTTTTGTTCGTGGCTTTGTACGCAACTATGCCCGTTTTCTGGAGCTGGATAGCGCACCGCTGATGACGCTGCTGGAGCAGGAATACCCGCCCAGCCCGGTAGATCGCGCGCCGCTGCCGCAGGCAACCGAAGCGCAGCCTGCCCCGGGTAGTAAGCTCTGGTGGTTGCTTCTGCCTGCGCTGGTGGTAGCAGGCCTGATCGCCTGGCAGCAGCAGGATACCAAGACAGAGACCATCGCCCCGCAGGGTGAGCTGGCGCCCATGCTGCACCAGGCTGCCAGTGATGTGCTGGCCAGCGCGCCGTACAGCGAGCCTGCCAGCGCACCGGTAGCTGCCGCGGTGGCCCCGGTTGCGTCTGCCGTGGCAAGTGTTAGCCCGGCTAGCGCAGCGGTAGCCGTGTCGACGCCGGTAGTCAGCAAGCCAGCCTCCGCGCCCGCAGCGCAGGCAGGGCAAAAAGCGGTGCGCGTGCAGGCGAGTGGCGATAGCTGGGTGTCGGTGGTGGATGCCAGCGGTAAAAAGCTGGTATACGGCCTGATCAGTGCAGGCCAAAGCCAGGAGGTGCGCGGCGTCCCGCCATTCAAGCTGAAAATCGGCAATGCTCCGCAGGTGGTGTTGAGCTACGACGGGGCCGTGATAGATCTGAAAGACAAGACGCGCGGTGCTACCGCCAAACTGGAATTGAACTGATAGCAGATGGACGCAACGATCAAACGCCGTAAAACGCTGCAGGTAGCGGTAGGCCATGTGATGGTAGGTTCCGAGCACCCGGTGATGGTGCAGTCGATGACCAATACCGATACCGCCGACGCCGCTGCCACGGCACAGCAGGTATTCGAGCTGGCCCAGGCCGGCTCCGAGGTGGTGCGCATCACGGTAAACAGCCCGGAGGCAGCCGCACGCGTCGCCGAGATTCGCCAGCGTCTGGACGACATGGGCTGCGCGGCACCGCTGGTAGGGGATTTCCACTTTAACGGCGAGCGCCTGCTGAAAGACTACCCTGACTGCGCCCGCGCGCTGGGCAAGTACCGCATCAACCCGGGTAACGTCGGCAAGGGTGCCAAAGGCGACGATAAATTCGCCTACATGATCCGCACCGCAGCCGAATACGGTAAGCCGGTACGCATCGGCGTGAACTGGGGCAGCCTGGATCAGGCGCTGCTGGCACGCATGCTGGACGCCAATAACCATGCGGCCAACCCCAAGGCGCTGGACGTGGTGATGCGCGAGGCACTGATCGTGTCGGCGCTGGAATCCGCCGACAAGGCCATGGAGCTGGGCCTGCCTGCCAACCAGATCCTGCTGTCGTGCAAAGTCAGCAACGTACAAGACCTGATTACCGTATACCGTGATCTGGGCAGCCGCTGCGAGTTTCCGCTGCACCTGGGTCTGACCGAGGCCGGTATGGGCAGCAAGGGCATCGTGGCCTCCAGCGCCGCCCTGGCCGTGCTGTTGCAGGAAGGTATTGGCGATACCATCCGCATTTCGCTGACCCCGCAGCCGGGCGAAGCGCGCACCAAAGAAGTGGTAGTCGCGCAGGAACTGTTGCAAACCATGGGCTTGCGCTCGTTTACCCCGCTGGTCACGGCCTGCCCTGGCTGTGGCCGTACCACCAGTACTTTCTTCCAGGAGCTGGCCGACAGCATCCAGACCTTCCTGCGCGAGCAGATGCCTGTCTGGCGCCTGCAGTACCCCGGCGTGGAAGACATGAAAGTAGCGGTGATGGGCTGTGTGGTGAACGGCCCGGGCGAGTCCAAGCTGGCCGATATCGGCATCAGCCTGCCGGGTACTGGCGAAGTACCGGTAGCACCGGTGTACGTGGATGGCCAAAAAGACGTGACACTCAAGGGCGACAATATCGCGCTGGAGTTCAAGGCACTGGTGGAAAACTACGTACACACCCGTTACGGTGTGGGTGGTGCCAAGCGCCGCGAGGTGGTGGCGCGTACCATCCCTATCAAACAGGTTTAAGCCGGTGGCCAGCGTTGGCCGCCGCTGCACATGATCAAGCAAAAGAAAGTATGAGAATGGCCCAGAAAATCCAGGCTGTGCGTGGCATGAATGATGTGCTGCCGGCAGAGTCGCAGCAGTGGGAATACTTTGAAACCGTTTTGCGCGGCTGGCTGCACGACTACGGCTACGCCAACATCCGTACCCCCATTGTGGAGCCGACACCACTGTTTGTGCGCTCCATTGGCGAAGTGACCGATATCGTTGAAAAGGAAATGTACTCCTTTGAAGACCGGCTCAATGGCGACCCGCTGACGCTGCGCCCGGAAGGTACAGCCGGTACGCTGCGTGCGGTGGTAGAGCACAACCTGCTGTACAACACCACGCAAAAGCTGTGGTACATGGGCCCGATGTACCGCCATGAGCGCCCGCAGAAAGGCCGCTACCGCCAGTTTCACCAGATCGGTGTAGAAGCACTGGGCATGGCCGGCCCGGATATCGATGCCGAGATCATCGCCATGACCGCCGACCTGTGGCAGCGCCTGGGCTTGGCCGCTAGCGTGCAGCTGGAAATCAACTCGCTGGGTAACAAGGAAGAACGCGCCGCCCACCGCGAAGCGCTGATCGCCTACCTGGAAAAGCACGTTGATATCCTGGATGAAGACGGCAAGCGCCGCCTGTACACCAACCCGCTGCGCGTGCTGGATACCAAGAACCCGGCCCTGCAAGACATGGCCAACAATGCGCCGCGCCTGTCCGACTACCTGGGTGACACCTCGCGTGCGCACTACGAAGGCTGGAAAGCCATGATCAGCGCGCTGGGTATCCCGTTTGTGGAAAACCCGCGTCTGGTGCGTGGCCTGGATTACTACAACCTGTCGGTGTTCGAGTGGGTGACCACCGAGCTGGGCGCGCAAGGCACCGTGTGTGCCGGTGGCCGTTACGATGGCCTGATCGAGCAGCTGGGTGGCAAACCGGCACCGGGTATCGGTTTTGGCATGGGCATGGAACGCGTCTTGCTGCTGTTGGCCGAAAAAGGCTTGCTGCCAGCGCGCCGTGGTGCGGATGTCTTTATCGTGAACCAAGGTGCGGGTGCCGCAGCCTACGCCATGCAGCTGGCGCAAACCCTGCGTGCTGCAGGCTTTAGTGTTGTGCAGAATATGGGCGACGGCAGCTTCAAGTCGCAAATGAAAAAGGCCGATGGCAGTGGCGCCGCAGTGGCGCTGATCATCGGTGAAAACGAAGTGGCCAATGCACAAGTGGTGGTCAAGCCATTGCGTGCCGAGGCTGCTCAGGAAACCGTAGCCGCTGCTGATGTGGCTGCCGCCGTTTCCCGCTTCAAGTCTTAATTACAAGGGGGCCGCATGGCTTACGACCTGCAGGAACAAGAACAGATCGACGCGCTCAAGGGCTTCTGGGCGCAGTGGGGCAAGCTGATCGGCGGCGCCGTGCTGGCCGTATCCCTGGGCTTTATTGGCTACAAAGCCTGGCACGCTTACCAGAAAAACCAGGCCGAGCAGGCTGCCGTGGTGTACGGGCAGCTGGAACAGCAGCTGCAAGCTGGTCAGCTGGATAAAGCCAAGGCCACCGTGGCAACCTTGCAAAAAGACTATGCCGCGTCGGCTTATGCGGCCAACGGTAGCCTGCTGGCGGCCAAGCTGGCGTTCGACAGCAAAGAGCTGGGTGTCGCCCGTAGCCAGCTGAAATGGGTGATCGAGCATGCCGACAAGGATGAGACCCTGCAAGCAGTCGCCCGCCTGCGTCTGGCCGCGGTTCTGCTGGACGAAAAGCAATACGATGCGGCGCTGGCCGAGCTGGCGATGGCGCACCCGGTAGCGTTTGATGCCATGTTCCTGGACCTGAAGGCCGACGTGCTGGTAGCCCGCGGCGACCTGGGTGGTGCCCGCGAAGCTTACAAGGCGGCACTGGCAAAATCTGCACCGGAGGCCCCTGTACGCGAGTTTATCCAGGCCAAACTTGATTCGTTGGGGAGCTAACCATGATGCGCCGACTGTTGCTGTGTGCTGCACTCTTGCCTGCGCTGGGTGGCTGCGCGTCGTGGTTTGAAGGCGAATCTGCCTATCAGCCTACACCGCTGAAGCCCCTGCAAGCTTCTGTGGGGCCAAAGATACTGTGGCAAGCCAGTGTGCCGGATGCCGGTAGTGGGCTGTTTTCCCCGTTTATCGAACAAGGTAAGCTGTGGGTAGCGGGTGCTAATGGCAAAATTCAGCAGCTGGATGCGCAAAGCGGTAAAACCCTGCTGACACTGGATGTAAAACAGGCACTGGTCGCCGGCCTGGCTGCCGACGAAGGCTTGCTGTTTGTGGGGAATGATCGTGCCGAATTGCTGGCCGTCAGCGCCACCGATGGCAAGCTGGTGTGGAAGCAAGCGCTCACCAGCCTATTGGCCGAGCCGCCACAACTGGCAGGCCGCGTGCTGGTCGTGCGTGCTGGCGATGGTCGTGTGTCGGGCTTCGACCTGAAAACCGGCCGCCAGGTATGGACACAGTGGCAAGCACAGCCTGCACTGACCGTGCGAGCCACGACACCGCAGATCAAGGTCGAAGGCAGTGATGTGTTGCTGGTAGGCGAAGCTGCCGGCAAAGTCACCGCCTACGCCGCAGAGCGTGGCGACCAGCTGTGGCAGTCTGTGGTGGCCAATGCCCGTGGTGCCAGCGAGCTGGAGCGTGTAACCGATGTCGTCAGCCAGCCCATGTTTGATGGCCGTCGTGTTTGCGCAGTGGCCTACCAGGGCCGTGTGGCCTGCTTTGATTCGCGTGGAGGCCAGCAGCTGTGGGCACGTGACCTGAGCAGTAGCCGTGGGCTGGTATCCGATGGCAAGACCGTCTTCGTGACGGCAGAAGATGGCGCGATCTGGGCATTTGATGCCGACTCGGGTCGCAACCTATGGAAACAGGACGATTTCCGCTACCGCAATGTGTCTGCCCCGGTAACGCTGGGCGGTCAATTGCTGGTAATTGATGGTGAAGGCTATGCACATCTGCTTTCATCCCTTGATGGACGTATAGTTGGCCGCAGCAGCCTGAAAGTAAACGGCACAATGCCACGCCCGCTGGTAAGCGGCGACGTAGCCTACGTGCTGGATAACAACGGCAACCTGTCCGCGCTGACGAAGTAAGTAGTACACAATGAAACCGACTATTGCCCTGGTGGGCCGCCCGAATGTGGGCAAATCTACACTTTTCAACCGACTGACCCGTAGCCGTGACGCCCTGGTGGCCGACCAGCCGGGTCTGACACGCGACCGTCACTATGGCCATGGCCGCGGTGCCAGCAAGCCCTACCTGGTGGTAGATACCGGTGGTTTCGAGCCGGTAGTGGACGAAGGCATCCTGTTCGAAATGGCCAGACAAACCCTGCAGGCCGTGGACGAAGCCGATGCCATCATTTTCCTGGTGGATGGCCGCGTTGGCTTGACTCCGCAGGACAAGATCATCGCCAACCGCCTGCGCCAGTCCAATCAGCCCGTTTACCTGGCGGTAAACAAAGCCGAGGGTGTCAGCAACGCCATGGCGGCTGCCGAGTTCCACGAGCTGGCCTTGGGCGAGCCACTGGCGATTTCCGCCTCGCACGGTGACGGTGTGCGCGAGCTGGTAGAGCTGGTGCTGGAAAACTTCCCGGAAGCCGAGGAAGAAGAAAAGACCCATCACCCGAAATTTGTGGTGATCGGCCGCCCGAACGTGGGCAAATCCACACTGGTGAATGCCGTACTGGGTGAGGAGCGCGTGATCGCTTTCGACCAAGCCGGTACAACTCGTGACAGCATCTATATTGATTTTGAGCGCGATGGCCGCAAATACACCATTATCGATACGGCGGGTGTACGCCGCCGCGGCAAGGTGAACGAGGCCATCGAGAAGTTCTCGGTGATCAAGACCATCCAGGCCGTGGAAGACGCCAACGTAGCGGTGCTGGTGCTGGATGCGCAGCTGGATATTTCCGAGCAGGACGCCACCATCGCTGGTTTCGCGCTGGAAGCAGGCCGTGCACTGGTTGTGGCAGTAAACAAATGGGAAGACCTGGAACTGCATCAGAAAGACACCATCAAACGCGATATCCTGCGTAAGCTGGGCTTCCTAGATTTTGCCAAGTTCCACTATATCTCCGCGCTGCAAGGCCGTGGTGTGGGTGACTTGTTCAAATCTATTGATGAAGCGTACAAAGCAGCCATGAGCAAGCTGCCTACGCCAAAACTGACACGCATCCTGCAGCTGGCCACCGAGCGCCAGCAGCCGCCACGTGCCGGCCAGGTCCGCCCGAAACTGCGTTATGCCCACCAGGGTGGCATGAACCCGCCGATTATCGTGATTCACGGTAACTCGCTGGACAAGATCCCGGACAGCTACACCCGCTATCTGGAAGGCATGTTCCGCAAGGCGTTCCACCTGCAAGGCACACCGCTGCGCGTGCAATACAAATCGAATAGCAACCCGTTTGAGGTCGAAGCGACAGGTACCAAGGTAAGTTTGCTGCGTCACAAGGGGTTCAAATAGTCTGCTGGAATTTTTTATGCTAAAAAGACTGTTAGCACCAGCTCGCTTGTACTGAATTACAAAAACTGCATCGAATCGGAGAACAAAAATGAGCGCCAAAGGGCAAATGTTACAAGACCCGTTTCTGAACATCCTGCGTAAAGAGCACGTACCGGTATCCATCTATCTGGTAAACGGCATCAAACTGCAGGGTCAGATCGAGTCGTTTGACCAGTACGTGGTTCTGCTGAAAAACACGGTAACCCAGATGGTGTACAAACACGCTATCTCTACCGTGGTTCCTGCCCGCCCAGTGAACATCCCGCACGAGCACCATGGTGCCAAGTCGGACTCGCAAGACGCGTAAACCCTAGTCTTACCCCAAGGCTGGCCGGCACATGCTGGTCAGCCTTATCTATTGAAAGTCCCCCTGCGTGTTTGATCGTCCTGATCTTGGTGACCAAGCAGTACTGGTAAGTCTCGACTTTGGCGAGGCGGATTATGAAGACGGCGTCAGCGAATGCCTGGAGCTGATAAAGGGCGCCGGTGTTGCGGTGACCGGCCTGATCAAAGGTAAGCGTCAGCGCCCGGATGCGGCCCTGTTTGCCGGCAAAGGGAAAGTGGAAGAAATCGCCGCCCTCGTCAAGGCAACCGGCGCCAATGTGGTGATCTTCAACCACGCATTGGGGCCGGGGCAGGAGCGCAACCTGGAGCGCGTGCTGCAGTGCAGGGTGATAGACCGTGTCACGCTGATTCTGGATATCTTTGCCCAGCGTGCGCGCAGCCACGAAGGCAAGCTGCAGGTCGAGCTGGCTCAGTTAACGCATATGTCTACCCGCCTGGTGCGCGGGTGGACTCACCTGGAGCGGCAAAAGGGTGGTGTGGGCATGCGTGGCCCGGGTGAAACCCAGCTGGAGACCGACCGCCGTTTGCTGGGTCTGCGTGTCAAGGCACTGAAAGACCGCCTGGTCACCGTACAAAAGCAGCGCAAAACCCAGCGCCGTAGCCGTGATCGTTCCGGATTGCCCTCTGTCTCCATTGTTGGCTATACCAACGCAGGTAAATCCACGCTGTTCAATGGCCTGACCAAAGCCGGTGCCTACGCGGCCGACCAGCTGTTTGCTACGCTCGATACCACCAGCCGTCGCCTGTTCATCAACACGGATGTGTCTATCGTGCTATCTGATACGGTGGGGTTTATCCGCGATTTGCCTCACTCGCTGGTGGCCTCTTTTCGCGCTACGCTGGAGGAAACCATTTCGGCTGACTTGCTGCTGCACGTGGTCGATGCGGCCAACCCTATGCGGGAGCGTCAGGTAGAAGAGGTCAATAAAGTCCTGAAAGAAATCGGTGCCGATCACGTACCGCAGCTGATGGTGTGGAACAAGACCGACCTGCGCGGCTTGCCGCCAGCTATCCTGTACGATGAATACGGCGCGGTAGAGGGCGTCCGGGTTTCTGCACTGTCCGGTGCCGGCCTGGAACTCCTGCGCGAAGCCATTGCCGAACGGGCGTTGGCAACGACTCACTCGCAAACCACAGAAAAAGTAGATCACCATGGCACAGAATGACGATAACCGCGGCAAGCGCCCCGACGATGGCCCGCCGGATCTGGAAGAAATCTTTCGCCAGCTGAACCAGAAACTGTCGCGCCTGTTGGGCGGCAAGCCTGCTCAGCCGGGTAACAATAATGGTTTTGGCGGCGGTAATGGCGGCATGCCCTCCGAGCGTGGCATGAAGTTTGGTGCCGCCGGGATTGTGGCCATTCTGGGCGGCCTGTGGCTGGCCAGTGGCTTTTACGTGGTGGATGCGCGCGAGCAGGGCGTGGTGCTGCGCCTGGGTAGCTACGACCGTATCAGTGACTCCGGTCTGCAATGGCACGCGCCTTACCCGTTCGAACAGGTGGAAATCGTCAACCTGACCGAAGTGCGCAGCGTGGAAGTCGGTTATCGCGGCTCGGCCAAGAGCCGGGTAGAAGAAGAGTCGCTGATGCTCACCGAAGACCAGAACATCATCGACGTACAGCTTTCGGTGCAGTACGACATCAAGGATGCACGCGAATTCCTGTTCAACAACCTGGCACTGGAAGAGGGTGCGCAGGATGTGGTGAAACAGGCCGCAGAAACGGCTATTCGCGAAGTGGTTGGCCGCAACAAGGTGGATTTCGTGCTGAACGAAGGCCGTGGCCAGATTGCAGTCGATACCCAGCGCATCATGCAGCAGATACTGGACCGCTACGGCATGGGGGTACGCATTGCCAAGGTCAACATCAACGATGTACAGCCGCCAGAGCCGGTGATTGCCGCTTTCGATGATGCCGTGAAAGCAGGTCAGGACAAGGAAAAGCTGCGTAACGAAGGCCAGGCCTACGCTAACGAAGTCATTCCGAAAGCACAGGGCCTGGCTGCCCGCCTGGCCCAGGAGGCCGACGGCTACCGCCAGCGCGTGATTTCCACTGCCGAGGGTGACGCCGCGCGCTTCCAGAGTGTGCTGGCCGAGTACGGCAAAGCCCCCAAGGTGATGCGTGACCGCCTGTATCTGGACATGATGCAGCAAGTGCTGACCAACAGTAGCAAGGTCTATGTAGACCAGAAAGCCGGTAGCAACCTGCTGTATCTGCCGCTGGACAAGCTGATGCAGCAAACCGCCAGTGACAAAGCCGCCGATGCCAAGCCCGCCACCGTAGCACCGGCCCCCGAGGCCGCGGCTCAGGCAGCCCAGCCTAACCAGAACATGGCACGCCCGCCGGTAGAGCGCGACGTTGTTCGTGGCCGCTAAAAGGATAGCAAGATGGATCGTTTTTTTCCTGTAGTACTGGGTATCGCCGGGGCCTTGCTATTGGCGTCCGGCTCGCTGTACACCGTCGATCAGCGCCAGTTCGCCATGGTGTTCCAGTTTGGTGAAGTGGTGCGCGTGGTAAAAGAACCGGGCATTCAGTTCAAGGTGCCCCTGTTGCAAAACGTGCGCTATTTCGATCGCCGCATCCAGACCATCGACCCGGAAGCCCCCGAGCTGTTCAATACCCGCGAAAAGAAAAACGTGCTGGTGGATAGCTTCGTGAAATGGCGTGTACGCGACGTAGAGCAGTTCTACAAGAGCGTGGGTGGTAACGAGACCGTAGCGGTTCAGCGCCTGCGCCAGACCATCAACGACGGTTTGCGTGCCCAGTTTGGCCAGAAGACGGTAGCAGATGTGATTTCCGGCAAGCGCGACGAGGTAATGGAGCTGGTGCGCCAGCGTGCCAACGTCGATGCGCAGAAGATTGGTATGGAAATTCTCGATGTCCGCTTAAAGCGTGTGGATTTTCCGGATAAAATCAGCACTTCCGTTTATGAGCGCATGAACTCCGAGCGCCGCACCGTAGCCAACCAGCTGCGTAGCGAAGGCGCGGCAGAAGCCGAGCGCATCCGCGCCGATGCCGACCGTCAGCGCGAGGTGGTACTGGCCGATGCTTACAGCAAAGCCCAGGCGATCAAAGGCGAGGGTGATGCCAAAGCTGCAGCGATTTATGCGCAGGCATACGGTAAAAACCCCGAGTTCTATGCCTTCTGGCGGAGCATGGAAGCGTACAAACAAACCTTCCGCAACAAGAGCGACGTGATGGTTCTGGACCCAAGTTCAGAATTCTTCAAGTATTTCAAGAATGCGCAACCGAAGCCACGCTGATAAAATGGTGTGACTTGCGACAGCCCGGCACTTGCCGGGTTGCGATAAAAACAAGGCGGGATCACGCATCCCGCCTTTTCTTGTGTGCAAAAAACAATGCGTAACTGGCTGCTGCCCGAACATATTGCCGACATTTTGCCCGCTACTGCCCGCCAGGTAGAAAGCGCAAAGTCGGCCATGCTGGACCTGTTTCGCCTGTCCGGCTACGAACTGGTACTCCCGCCGCTGGTGGAGTACGCCGATGCCCTGGTGTCTAGCGATGACGCCACGCTGGACCTGAAAACCTACAAGCTGGACGACCACCTGTCTGGTCGTCAGCTGGGTTTGCGTGCCGACATCACCCCGCAGGTGGCGCGTATCGATGCCCATCTGCTGTCTGCCCGCACCGGTGTTACACGCCTTTGCTACGCCGGTAGCGTGGTGCATGCCCGTCCATCCGGCCTGATGAGCTCACGCGAGCCACTACAGGTGGGGGCCGAGCTGTACGGCTACGCTGGTATCGAAGCTGACGTGGAAATCATCAGCCTGATGCTGGATGTATTGCAGCAGGTTGGCGTGAACCAGCTGAGGCTGGACGTGGGCCATATCGGTATTTATCGCGGCTTGGCTGCTGCCGCAGGCTTGTCAGCCGAGCAGGGGCGCGAGCTGTTTGCCGCCTTGCAAGCCAAAGATGTGGCTACCATCAGCGAGATGGTGGCCGGTGTGGCCGAGCCTTATCGCAGTGCCTTCCTGGCCCTGCCCGAGCTGTATGGCCCGGCCAGCGTGCTGGACAAAGCCCGCACCCGTTTGCCATCGCTGCCGGAGATCGAACTGGCGCTGATGCAGCTGTCCGCTATTGCGGCGGCCGTGGGTGACCGTGTGCAGGTCAGCTTTGACCTGGCCGAGCTGCGTGGTGATGCCTACCATACTGGCCTGATGTTTGCAGCCTACGCCCCCGGCTGGTCCGAGGCGCTGGCGCGTGGTGGTCGCTACGACAACGTTGGCCGCCGCTTTGGCCGTGCTCGTCCGGCCACAGGCTTTAGCCTGGATCTGCGCGATCTGGTGCGCATCCTGCCGCAGAAAGACAGTGCGCAGGGTATCAAGCTGGCTGCCCGCCTGTTACCGCAGGCGGCAAGCAAAGTGACTGAGCTGCGCGCTGCTGGCGAGCGGGTCATCATCGACTATCTGGGTGAATCTGCCGAAGCACTGAACTGCGACCGCGAGCTGGTCATGGTGTCGGGCGCGTGGCAGCTTGTGCCTTTCAAGTAATGTGATTTCTGAAGAGAAGAGGTTTTTTCCAATGTCCAAGAATGTCGTGGTAATCGGTACCCAGTGGGGTGACGAGGGCAAGGGCAAGATTGTTGACTGGCTGACAGACCACGCCCATGCGGTAGTGCGTTTTCAGGGTGGTCATAACGCGGGCCATACCCTGTGGGTAAACGGCAAGAAAACCGTGGTGCGCCTGGTACCGTCCGGCATCCTGCGTGATGGCGTGGAATGCTTTATCGGCAACGGCGTTGTCCTGTCGCCAGAAGCACTGCTGAAAGAAATCGACGAGCTGGAAGCCGCCGGTGTCAATGCGTCGGCCCGCCTGAAGATCGCCGAAGGTTGTCCGCTGATCCTGCCGTATCACATTGCACTGGACCAGGCCCGCGAAGCCGCCAAAGGCGATGCCAAGATCGGCACCACCGGCCGTGGTATCGGCCCGTGCTACGAAGACAAGGTAGCGCGCCGCGCGCTGAAGGTGATCGACCTGTTCGATACCGACCGCTTTGTGAGCAAGCTGAAAGAAAACGTCGAGTACTACAACTTCCTGCTGACCAAGCTGTTCAATGCCCAGCCGGTAGACTTTGACACCATCCTGGCTGACACCATGAAGCAGGCCGAGCGCATCAAGCCGATGGTGGCTGACGTATCGCGCATCCTGCACGACCTGGACAAGGCCGGTGTACCTATTCTGTTCGAAGGCGCACAAGGTACGCTGCTGGATATCGACCACGGTACTTACCCGTACGTGACCTCGTCCAACTGTGTGGCTGGCGCTGCGGCGCCTGGCGCCGGCGTGGCACCGCAGATGCTGAACTACGTGCTGGGTATCGTGAAGGGCTACGCTACCCGCGTGGGTTCCGGCCCGTTCCCTACCGAGCAGGAAAACGACATTGGTGCTTTCCTGGCCAAGCGTGGTAACGAGTTCGGTTCCGTTACCGGCCGCCCGCGCCGCTGTGGCTGGTTTGATGCAGCTGCACTGAAGCGCTCCATCCAGATCAACGGCGTATCCGGCCTGTGCGTGATGAAGCTAGACGTGATGGACGGCCTGGAAGAGATCAAGCTGTGCGTAGGCTACAAGCTGAACGGCGAAGTGGTAGACATCCTGCCATTCGGTTCTGATGCCGTCACCCGTTGCGAGCCGATCTACGAAACCATGCCAGGCTGGAGCGATAGCTCTGTCGGTGCCAAGCGTTGGGAAGACCTGCCGGCGAACGCCCAGGCCTACCTGAAGCGCATTGAAGAAGTATGCGGTGCGCCGATCGATATCGTGTCTACCGGCCCGGATCGCGAAGAAACCATCGTACTGCGCCACCCGTTTGGCCTGTAATGGCCTGACTCTGCCGGCATTTGCCGGCGTGGTGTAACAAAAAGCCCGTCCATGTGACGGGCTTTTTGCTATGCGGCATTGGCCGGCAAGCAAAAGCCCCTTGCCTGGGCAAGGGGCTTTCTGCAGTGCCAGAGCGGCGATCAGAGGCCGCTATTCTGTACGCGCACTTTCTGGCCTGGCTGCAGGTTGGCCAGCTGTTCCGGGTTGTTCCAGCGCAGGATGTCGGTATGGGCTACGCCAAACTTGCGGGCGATGCTGAATACGGTGTCGCCGCGTTGCACGATATAGTCTACCGCCACGGTCGTTGCGGTGG
The DNA here is from genome assembly GCF_979366545.1 of Vogesella perlucida. Lineage (NCBI taxonomy): Bacteria > Pseudomonadati > Pseudomonadota > Betaproteobacteria > Neisseriales > Chromobacteriaceae > Vogesella > Vogesella perlucida. Next base: position 235,916 of record NZ_CEETRO010000001.1, on the reverse strand, counting down.
TCGCCGGGCGGCTATAGGATGCCGGGCGCAGTGCATTGCTGTCGGTGGCGCTGGTGACAGCCGTGCTGCTGCCAATTACTTTCAGCACCTGGCCTAGCTTGACCGTGTCGTCCACCAGACTGTTCAGGTTGCGCAAGTCGCTCACGCTCATGCTGTAGCGGCGGGAAATATTGTACAGGGTGTCACCTGGGGCCACGGTGTGCAGGCTGGCACTGGCGCTGACGACTTTGTCCATGTTGCTGACCGGGATATTGTCACCCAGCGAGCCTGTGGTGTCGGCCTTCGCTGCCACTTTCACCACCTCCGGCTTCACCAGCTCGGCGCGAATCGGCTCGAAGCGTGGCTCGCTGCGGCTGGCTGCGGCGGCAGGTTCGGTACGCGTGGCGACGCGTACGGGTGCAGGCTCCGGTCGGTCGCTACGGTTCGGGTTGGCATCAATACGGGCTGGCTCCGCTTTTTGCAGGGTACGCAGTGGCGAGGCTTCGGCAGTCTTGATGGCATCTGGCTGTGGGGCTGGCTTTGCGGGCGTTGCCGCCGGTTTTGGCGCGTCCATTGGCCCGGCGTTGGCCGCAAAGGCTACCAGGGTAGCGCTTTCTGCAGGCTGCGCCGGAATGTCGGTGTTTTCCAGTGCAGGTGCAGGGCGGTCATTGCGCATGGCTACCAGTACGGGCCGGCCTGCGGGTAGGGAACTGCTTTTCAGGTTATTGGCGGTAATCAGCTCGTTGGGGTTCATGTCGAACTGGCTGGCCAGCTCGCCGGTCGTGGTGTCGCTTTCCGGTACGAACACCTGCCAGGTCAGCAGGGGTTTATCCCATTTGGCCAGGTTGGTCTCAAACTTGTGCAGTTTGGTGGCGGGCAGCAGCATCTGTCGGCCCGGTTTGTGGGCATAGACCGGCAGGTTGAACGCCGGGTTCAGCTCCTTGAACTCGGCTACCGGTATCTCGGCCAGTTTGGCGGCGATGTCGATGTTCATGTGGCGCCCATTGCTGGTGGCCACAAAGGTGGGCTTGTTCGGGAACGGGTCCAGCTTGAGGCCGAATTTTTCCGGCTCCAGCATGATGTTGCGCACGGCCAGCAGCTTGGGCACGTAGTTGCGTGTCTCTGCCGGCATCTGGATGTTTTCGTAGGTTTCCACTTCGCCGCGGGCGCGTACTTTGGCAATGGCACGGGACAGGTTGCCTTCACCCCAGTTGTAGGCTGCCAGGGCCAGGCTCCAGTCGCCGAACATGGTGTACAGGTTTTGCAGGTAGTCCAGTGCAGCGCGGGTGGATTCCGTTACATCGCGGCGGCCGTCGTACCACCAGGTTTGCTCCAGGCCGTACTGGCGGCCGGTTGCCGGCATGAACTGCCACAGGCCGGAGGCACCAACATGCGACTGTGCACCCGGCACGAAGGCGCTTTCTACCACGGGCAGGAAAGCAATTTCGGTGGGCATGCCGCGGCGCTCTACCTCATTCATGATGTGAAACAGGTATTTGCGACCCCGGTCCATGGTGCGCTTGAAGTAAGCCGACTTGCCTGCAAAGTTCCGCTCGTGGCGGCGTACCAGCTCGGGGTTGACCTCGGCCATCTGAAAGCCCTCGCGCGCACGCGTCCACACACTGTCACCATTACGCAGCGGGCTGGTATTCAGCAGCATCATGTCCAGACCTGCCGACAGACCGTCGTCCACGCTACCCGCCGGGTAGCTGGCGGGGGAGGTTGCGTTATTGGCGTGGGCCAGCATGGGCAGGGACAGCGCGAGGGTGACCGACAATGCGAGCGGAGTAAGCTTTTTCATGGGCGGGGCCTGTTTTCTCTATGCGGGCGATGCTAACACGGCTTGGGCAAGTAATAAGTCATAAAAAATGCCCAAGACCCTGATTTTTGCTGATTTTTAGTGAGCTTTCACTCACTTGGCTAGTGATTTTTTACAGTTGTTTGATATTTTTGTCTAAAAATTGTTTTTCCATTGTCTCAGTGTGGCAAGAATGCCTGCTTCGCTAGCGATTTCTTGTCCGGCATGCTGCCAGGCTGCATGGCGAACAGCGGGCTGTGTGGTGCGCAGGAAAGGGTTGGTGGCCAGCTCCTCCGCCAGCAGGGTAGGCAGCGTGGGCAAGTTGGCCGCACGGGTGGCCTGGTCGCGCTGTAGCCGGGTGGTAATGGCGCGGTTGTCAGGCTCAACCGCCGCCGCAAATGCCAGGTTGGACAGGGTGTATTCGTGTGCCGGGTAGCACAGTGTGTCTGCCGGCAGGGCCGCCAGGCTTTGCAGGGAATGGAACAAGTCTGTCATGGTGCCATCGAATACCCGCCCGCAACCGGCAGCAAACAGCGTGTCACCGCACAGCAGATGAGGTGCAAGGTAGTAGGCCAGATGGTTGGCCGTATGGCCAGGTATGGCCAGCACCTGCGCGGCGCGGCCAAAAGCAGGAACTGTGCTACCTTGCCCGCACGGGTGCGTGACTGCCGGAATATCCGGCGGGCCGTACACCGCCAACCCCTGCCATGAGGCGCACAGCGCAGCCAGGCCGCCGATATGGTCGGCGTGGTGGTGGGTCACCCACACTGCGTCAAGCTGCAACTGCTGCTGTGCGAGCCACGCTTGCAGCGGGGCGGCATCGCCCGGGTCTACCGCGATGGCGCGGCAGTGGTCATGCAAAACCCAGATATAATTGTCGGTAAACGCGCTAACCGGTGTGAGGCGAAACATGTCGGCCATGATGTATCCCGAAACAATGGAAGAATTTGCGGACTGGCTGGCGTGTACCGCACCGGGCCAAGACCTGTTATGCCGCGAGCAGGCCTTTTTCGACCATGCCGTGGCAGATATTTTCGGCTTTCGCGCCGTGCAGCTGGGCCTGGGGGCAGAAGACTTTCTGGCGTGCAGCCGTATACCCTGGCACGGTTATGCCGGTATGGATGGCCAGGCCGATGTGGTGTGTGACCCGGCCTACCTGCCGTTTGACAGCAAAAGCCTGGACTTGCTGCTGTTGCCGCATGCGCTGGATTTTACCAGCGAGCCGCACCAGGTGCTGCGCGAAGCCGAGCGCGTTTTGCTACCCGAAGGCCGGCTGGTGCTTACCGGCTTCAATCCGCTTTCATTGTGGGGTGTCAGCCGGCTGCTGTACCGGCGGCGCGGTGTGCCCTGGTGTGGCAACTTTGTCGGCATCAGCCGCCTGAAAGACTGGATGACTTTGTTGCAACTGGAAACCACCGCCACCCGGTTCATGGCATACTCGCCGCCTTTCGCGCGTGCCGACTGGCTGGCCCGCTGCCGCTTCATGGAGCAGGCCGGCGAATACTGTTGGCCGCAGCTGGCGGGCGTGTATGGCGTGGTAGCCGTCAAGCGCCAGCGCGGCATGCGCCTGATCATGCCGCGCTGGCAGCGTGCCAAGCCGGCCCGGTCGCTGGCAGTAGCCAGCGGCAGCGAGCGCCAACCCATTAACCGAACCCAAGCGAACGAGACAAGCCATGAGTGACGACGCTATCGTCGAGATTTACCCCGATGGTGCCTGCAAGGGCAACCCTGGCCCCGGTGGCTGGGGCGTGCTGCTGCGTTACAAAGGGCAGGAAAAAGAGCTGTTCGGCGGCGAGCACGGCACCACCAATAACCGCATGGAGCTGATGGCGGTGATCCAGGGCCTGCAGCTACTGAAGCGCCCGTGTCGCATTGTGGTGTACACCGACTCGCAATATGTACAAAAAGGCATTTCCGAGTGGATACACGGCTGGAAAGCCCGTGGCTGGAAAACCGCCAGCAAAGAGCCGGTCAAAAATGCCGACCTGTGGCAGCAGCTGGACGCCCTGCGTAATGGCCACCCGCACGTAGAGTGGCGCTGGGTAAAAGGCCACGCCGGCCACGAATTCAACGAGCGCGCCGACCAGCTGGCTAATGCCGGCGTGGAAAGCCTGCGCTAGCCTGTGTTACTGGCAGCCTGCGCGGCTGCCCGCTGAAAGCCCATCATGCGTCAGATCATTCTTGATACCGAAACCACCGGCCTGGACCCGAATCAGGGCCACCGCATCATCGAATTTGCCGGTCTGGAGATGGAAGGCCGCAAGCTGACCGGCCGTAGCCTGCACCTGTACATTCACCCCGAGCGCGATATCGACCCGGACGCCGAGCGCGTGCACGGCATCTCGCTGGCCAGCCTGGAAGGCAAGCCGCGTTTTGCCGAGGTAGCACAGCAGCTGGTGGATTTTATCGACGGTGCCGAGCTCATCATTCATAACGCCCCGTTTGACGTGGGCTTCATGAACGCCGAGTTCAAGCGCCTGGGCATGCCGCCGGTGGCCAAGGTGGCTGGCGGGGTGATCGATACCCTGGCCATGGCGCGCGATAGTTTCCCCGGCAAGCGCAACAGCCTGGACGCGCTGTGCGACCGTTTCGAGATCGACCGCAGTAACCGTACCTACCACGGCGCGCTGATCGACTGCGAGCTGTTGTCCGAAGTCTACCTGTGGATGACGCGTGGCCAGGACAGCCTGCTGATGGACGCCGGCCTGGCCGAAAACGACAACAGCGCCAGCGGCATGCGCATGGCCTTCGAGCGCAAACCGTTGGCCGTCCTGCAGCCCAGCGCCGAAGAGCTAGCCGAGCACAAAGCCTACCTGGACCTGCTGGATAAAAGCGTCAAAGGCAGCTGCCTGTGGCGCAGCATCGAAAACCCGCCGCAGGCGGAGCCCGCCGCATGAGCCAGCGCATTGCCCTGATACCGGCCGCCGGTCATGGCAGCCGTTTTGGTACCGCCACCCCCAAGCAGTACCAGCTGCTACACGGCCAGCCACTGCTGGCGCATACCATCAACGTGCTGTGCGGCTGTGCCGACATAGACCGGGTGGTGGTGGTGATTTCCCCCGGCGACGAATGGTTTGACAGCTATAGTTGGCCGCAAGCCAAGCTGGCAGTGCTGCGCGTGGGCGGTGCCAGCCGTGCGCAAAGCGTGGCCAATGGCCTGGCAGCGCTCGCCGCGGACGAAGACGACTGGGTGCTGGTGCACGACGCCGCGCGCTGCTGCCTGAGCCCCGTTGCACTGCAGCGCCTGCTGGACGAAGTAGGCGACGACGCCATCGGCGGTATTCTGGCGCAGCCGGTAGCCGACACCGTCAAGCTGGGCAAGGTTGGCCGCATTGCCGATACCGTGCCGCGCGATAATCTGTGGCTGGCACAAACCCCGCAAATGTTCCGCGCCGGCCTGCTGGCCGACGCACTGCAGGATGCGGCCAACCCCGCTATTACCGACGAAGCCTCCGCCATCGAGCTGCTGGGCCATGCGCCACGGCTGGTGGCCGGGGAGGCGCAGAATTTCAAGGTGACCTGGCCGGGTGACCTGGCGCTGGCGGCAGCCATTCTGGCCGCGCGCCAGGCCTGACGGCTGCGGCCAACCTTTCGCAAGGACAAGACATGACACCGTTTCGTATAGGCCAGGGTTACGATGTACACCGCCTGGTAGAAGGCCGCCCGCTGATCCTGGGCGGGGTAACGATTCCGCACGACAAAGGCCTGCTGGGCCACTCGGACGCCGACGCGCTGCTGCACGCCATTACCGATGCCGTACTGGGCGCCGCCGCACTGGGCGACATTGGCCGCCACTTTCCCGATACCGACCCCACGTTCAAAGGCGCCGACAGCGGCGTGTTGCTGCAAGAAGCCATGCGCCGCGTGCGCGCCGCCGGCTGGCAGCTGGTGAACGTGGATAGCACCATCATTGCCCAGGCGCCCAAGCTGGCACCGCATATCGACGCCATCCGGGCGCGCATTGCCCAGCTGCTGGAGATTGACGTGGCTTGCGTCAATGTGAAAGGCAAGACCAACGAAAAGCTTGGCTATCTGGGCCGCGCCGAGGCAATAGAAACGCAGGCTGTCTGCCTGCTGGTGCCCGCAAACTGATTTTTCTTTCCCTTTTGGAGTGCCACACATGGACCAGAACCAACTGAAACAACTGGTAGCCCAGGCTGCCGTCAAGCTCGTACCGGAAGACTGCATCGTCGGCGTGGGTACCGGCAGCACCGTAAACTTCTTTATCGACGAGCTGGCCAAGATCAAAGGCCGCATCAAGGGCGCGGTTTCCAGCTCCGAGGCGTCTACCCAGCGCCTGAAAGCCATCGGTATTCCGGTATTCGACCTGAACACCGTGGGCCCGGACGAAGTGCCGGTGTACGTGGACGGTGCCGACGAGGTAAACCATCATCTGCACATGATCAAGGGCGGTGGCGCAGCGCTGACACGCGAGAAAATCGTGGCCGCCGTGGCGCAGCAGTTTATTTGCATTGCCGACCAGAGCAAGTACGTGGAGATCATGGGCAAGTTCCCGCTGCCGGTAGAAGTGATCCCGATGGCGCGCAGCCACGTGGCCCGCGAGCTGGTCAAGCTGGGTGGCCACCCGGAATGGCGCATGGGCGTTACCACCGATAACGGCAATATCATTCTGGATGTACACGGCCTGCAGATTGCCGAGCCGGTAAAACTGGAAAACCAGATCAACCAGATCGTGGGGGTGGTCACCAATGGCCTGTTTGCCCAGCGCCGTGCCGACGTACTGCTGTTGGGTACGCCAGAAGGGGTCAAAGCGCTGCGCTAAACCCGGTAGGCCTGCCCGGTGTGGGTTTGCTGCTGCAAGCCGGCGCTGTGCAGGCCTTTTCTGTGCGGATGAAACATAACTGTCATCTGGCCGCCATATCATGATGCGTTGAGTCTATTTCCGACGAGGTTGCCATGCCTGAACATATTTCCAAACAGTTTGACCTGGAGCTCGAAACCATCCGTACTCGCGTACTGCAGATGGGCGGGCTGGTAGAGCAGCAAATCCGTGCCGCCATGGACGCCTTGCAAAGCGGCGATATCGACCGTCTGGACAAAGTGGTGGCCGACGATACCAAGGTTAACGCGCTGGAAGTGCAGATCGACGAAGACTGCCAGCACATCATTGCGCGCCGTCAGCCAGCGGCCAGTGACCTGCGCATGGTGATCACCGTCATCAAGACCATTACCGACCTGGAGCGCATCGGCGACGAGGCGCAGAAAATCGCCCGCGTTGGCCGCACCATGTACCAGGCTAGCCGCTACCCGGCCCCGCGTTTCCGTGAGGCCGCCAAAATGGCCGAAGTCGCCCTGGGCATGCTGCACCGCGCCCTGGACGCCTTTGCCCGCCTGGACGCTACCGCCGCCATCGAGCTGGCCGAACAAGACCTGCTGCTGGACCAAGACTACGCGTCCGAGCTGCGTGCTCAGGTTACCTTCATGATGGAAGACCCGCGCACCATCAGCATGTCCATCGACACCATGTTTATCTGCAAGGCCATCGAGCGCATTGGTGACCACGCCAAGAACATCTCCGAATACGTGGTGTATCTGGTGAAGGGCAAAGACATTCGCCACACCTCGCTGGAAGACAAAAAGCGTGAATCGCTGGGTGATGCTGCCACGCAATAAGCGTGGCACGCAGGGCCAAGCGGCGGTAACATCGGTTACCGCCGTTTTTTATTGACCTACTGACAAGAGAGAAGGGGTGACATTTGAGCTCCGTTAAGCCCCCGTTTGACGTGCTGGCTACCGTAGATATGGGGTCCAACAGCTTTAGGCTGCAGATTTCCCGCGTGGTAGACGACCAGCTGTATACCCTAGATTCCCTCAAAGACACCGTGCGCCTGGGCGGTGGCCTGCAAGACGACAAAACCCTGGATAGCGAAACCCTGCAGCGTGCCCTGGCCTGTATGGGCCGTTTTGGCGAGCGCCTGCGCGGGCTCGACCCGAAACAGGTACGCGTGGTGGGCACCAACACCCTGCGCGTGGCGAAAAATGCCCCCGAATTCATCGTGGAAGCCGAGCGTTTGCTGGGCTTCCCCATCGAAATTATTGCCGGCCGCGAAGAGGCCCGCCTGATTTACCTGGGCGCCGCCCACAGCCTGCCGGCCACCAAAGAGCGTCGTCTGGTGGTGGATATCGGCGGCGGCTCGACCGAATTCATCATTGGCAGCGGCTATAAGGCCCATGTAACCGAAAGCCTGCCGCTTGGTTGCGTGGTGTTCAGCAAGCGCTTTTTTGTGGACGGCAAGATCAGCAAAAGTACTTTCCGCGACGCCGAGCTGGCTGCCCGTAACGAAATCCAGCGCATCGTGCACGAATACCCGGCCAGCGAATGGCAGCTGGCGGTAGGTACCTCGGGCACCGCGCGCGCGCTGCGCGACATGATGGAAGCCAACGGCTGGAGCAACGGCGAGATCACCCTGCGTGGCATGAAGCGCCTGCGCGACGACCTGATTGCCTGCGGCCACACCAAAGACATTCGCATCAACGGCCTGAAAGACGACCGCGCCCCGGTGCTACCGGGTGGCCTGGCCATCATGATCGCCATTTTCGAGTCGCTGGCTATCGAGCAGATGATCGTGACCGATGGCGCCCTGCGCGACGGCGTGCTGTACGACCTGTTGGGCCGCCAGCGCGAAAAAGACATGCGCGACTCCACCATCACCCAGTTCAAGCGCCGTTACCACGTGGATGTGCAGCAAGCGCAGCGCGTGGCCGAGCTGGCCGAGCGCCTGTTCCGCCTGGTATCGGGCGACGCGCTGGACCCGGACATGCTCAAGCGCGTGGTGTGGGCCGCCAGAGTGCACGAAATCGGCCTGACCATCGCGCACGCTGCCTATCACAAGCATTCGGCTTATGTGCTGACCAATGCCGACATGCCCGGTTTTTCGCGCCGCGAACAAAGCACGCTGGCGACCATCGTGCTGGGTCACCGTGGCGACATGGGCAAAATGGTGAAAGAGGTGGTGGACCCCGCTCTGTGGCCTGCCGTGCTGTCGCTCAGGTTGGCCGCATTGTTCTACCGCAGCCGCAACGAGCTGGACATCAACGCCGTACACGGCCTGACGCCCACTCTGAATGGTTACGCGCTGACCGTGGGCAAAGACTGGCTGGCGGCCAACCCGCTCACCACCGCCGCCTTCCGTCAGGAAATCGCCCAGTGGCGTGCCATCGGTGTGGCACTGGAGCTGCGCGGCGACTAGTACCGCGGGCAGCATGAACCGCAGCGGCGCAGGCCGCTGCCCCCCGGCTTTGCCGCACCTCGGTGCGGCTTTGTCACGTATCAAGGTCTCGAAAAGGATAGCCATGCGCCACCCTGAGCTGAAACAGCGCCACCCTACGCTAGGCGAGGCCCCCGGCACGCTGGCTGTGCCTGCTGGCGACGCGGTGGCCAGCAGTATCTCGCTGGTGGAGTACACCGCCGACGACTACCTGGAGACCCGCTTTGCCACGGTAGAAGCGGGCCTGGCGCACCGGGCGCAGCTGCCCAACCTGTGGTTGAACGTGTACGGGCTCACTGACCCTGCCGTGCTGCAAGCCATCGGCCAGCGCTTTGGCTTGCACCCGCTGGTGCTGGAAGACATCGCCAACATCCGCCAGCGGCCCAAGGTGGACGACTACGGCAGCTACCTGTTCATTGCCACCCGCGTGTACCGCTACCAGCAGGAAGGCCAGCGCCTGGTGCACGACCAGGTCTACCTGGTGATCGGCAGCGGCTTTGTGCTGACCTTCCAGACCCGGCCGCTGGGGGTATTCACCAGCCTGCGCGAGCGTCTGCAGGCCGGGCGTGGCCTGGTGCGCCAGCTGGGGGCAGACTACCTGGGCTATTCGCTCCTGGACGCCATTATCGACGACTATTTTGGCGTGCTGGACCAGTTCAACGCCCGGGTGGAAGACCTGGACCGCCAGGTACTCAGCGGCCACGACCGTTTCATCCTGGCACGCATCCAGCGCCAAAAGCAGGACGCCATGCGCCTGCGCCGCGCACTGGTGCCGCTACGCGAGGTGCTCAATACGCTGACCCGTGGCGATTACGCCTTCTTCCAGCGCGACACCATGGTCTACCTGCGCGATGCCTTCGACCATACCCTGCACCTGATCGAGTCGCTGGAAGCCGCGCGCGAAGCCATCGGCGGCATGCTGGACTTGTACATGTCGGCGCAGTCCAACCGCCTGAACGTGCAGATGCGTGTACTCACGGTGATTACCATCATCTTCATGCCGCTGACACTGATTGCCGGTATCTACGGCATGAACTTCGACTACATGCCCGAGCTGCACTGGCACTTTGGTTACTACTACGCCATTGGCCTGATGGGCGCCATTGCCCTGGGGCTTGGCATTGTGTTCTGGCGCCGGCGCTGGCTATAGCGGCTTGTTAAATACCCCTGCGGGGTATAGGATGAGGCCGTCAGTCAACTGGTAATACCCGATGAACACTGCCCATTTGCACCTGCCCGTCCATGGCATGAGCTGCGCCGCCTGCGCACTGCGCATCGAAAAACTGCTGAACCGTCTGCCCGGCGTGGCCGCCAATGTGAGCTTTGCCAGCGAGAGCGCCGATATCCAGTACGACCCGGCGCAAACCACACCACAGCAGCTGCTGGACAGCATCGCCCGCGCAGGCTTTAGCGTGCCGGACAGCGTGCTGACGCTGGCGCTCACCGGCATGAGCTGCGCCGCCTGCGGCCAACGTATCGAAAAGGTGCTGAATCGCCAGCCCGGCGTGCAGGCCAGCGTCAATATTGCCAGCGAAACCGCGCAGCTGCGCTTTGCCCGCGGCCTGTATACCCCCGAGCAGCTGGTGGCCGTGGTGCAGGGCACAGGCTTTGGGGCCAGCGTGCTGGATGATGCCGCGCCGGCCACACCGCCGCACGACGACCGCCGCGAGCAGGCCTGGTTTGCCTTGGCGCTGCTGCTCACGCTGCCGTTTGTCGGCGAGATGGTCGCCATGTTCGGCGGCGGCCACCACGGCTGGCTGCCGCGCGAATGGCAGCTGCTGCTCTCTGCGCCGGTGCAGTTCATCGTGGGCTGGCGTTTCTACCGTGGCGGCTACCACGCGCTGCGCAGCGGTGCTGCCAATATGGATGTGCTGGTAGCGCTAGGCACCAGCGTGGCGTGGCTGCTATCGGCGTGGGTCACGTTGGCCGCAGACCACAGCCAGCACGTGTATTTCGAGGCCAGCGTGTCGGTCATCACGCTGGTGCTGCTGGGCAAGCTGCTGGAAAGCCGCGCCAAACGCCGCACCGCCGGGGCCATCGAGGCGCTGCTGGCGCTGTCGCCCAAAACGGCCAACGTGGAACGCGACGGCCAGCTGCACGAGGTCGCCATTGGCAAGCTGCTGCCTGGTGATGTGGTGGTGTTGCGCCATGGCGAACGGCTGGCGGTAGACGGCACCGTGCTGGCCGGTAGCGCGGTGCTGGACGAAAGCGCGCTGAGCGGCGAAAGCCTGCCGGTAGCGCGTGGCGAAGGCGACACCGTGTACGCCGGCACCCAGAACGCTGGCGGCATGCTCAAGGTGCGCGCTGCCAGTGTCGGGCAGGCCACGCAGCTGGCCGCCATCGTGCGCGCCGTGGCGCAGGCGCAGGGCAGCAAGGCACCGATCCAGGCGCTGGCCGACCGCATTTCTGCCATCTTCGTGCCGGTGGTGTTGGCCATTGCCGCGCTCACGCTACTGGCCAGCGCCTGGTGGAGCGGCAGCTGGCAGCAGGCGCTGATTCACGCCGTGGCGGTGCTGGTGATTGCCTGCCCGTGCGCGCTGGGTCTGGCCACGCCCACGGCAGTGATGGTCGGCGTTGGCGTGGGCGCGCGGCGCGGCATCCTGTTCCGCCACGCCGCCGCCCTGCAGCATGCGGCCAACATCGACCTGCTGGTGGTGGACAAAACCGGCACCCTGACCGAAGGCAAGCCGCAGCTCACGGACATCATCCCGCTGGCCAGCATCGACCCCGACGCGGTACTCACGCTAGCCGCCACGCTAGAGCAGGGGGCCGAGCACCCGCTGGCGCAAGCCATCGTGCAGGCCGCCGCCGCCCGCCAGCTGGCGCTGCCGCATCTGGCCGGTTTTGACAGCGACATCGGTCACGGCGTACGCGGCCAGATTGCTGGCCAGCCCTACCGCTTGGGCGAGCCACAGTGGGCGCTGGGCCAGCTGCCGCCGCAGGCCGCCGCGCTGTACGCACAGGGCAAAACCGTGCTGGCGCTGGCCGCTGGCGATACACCGCTGGCGCTGCTGGCGCTGGCCGACCGCCTGCGGCCAAGCTCCGCCGCTGCCGTCGCCGCCTTGCAAGCCATGGGGGTAGAGGTGGTGATGCTCACCGGCGACAAGCAGGCCACCGCCGACGCCATCGCCGCCGAGGCCGGCATACGCCAGGTACACGCCAGCCAGCGCCCGCAGGACAAGGCTGCCTACATCCAGCGCCAGCAAGCCGCCGGCCGCCGCGTGGCCATGGTGGGCGACGGCATCAACGACGCGCCAGCGCTGGCCGTGGCCGACGTCAGCTTTGCCATGGGCGCCGGTGCCGACATCGCCATCGACACGGCGGATGTGACACTGATGCACGGCAACCTGCAGCACCTGGCCGACGCGCTGCGCCTGGCGCGCGCCACGCTGGGCAAGATCCGCCAGAACCTTTTCTTTGCCTTTGTCTACAACGTGCTGGGCATCCCGCTGGCCGCGCTGGGCCTGCTCAACCCGGTACTGGCCGGCGCTGCCATGGCGCTCAGCTCGGTGTCGGTGGTGAGCAATGCGCTGCTGCTGCGGCGCTGGCGGTGATGAGAGGTGTGCTGTGGCGTGTGTAGCCACTTGTAGCTCGGATAAGCCGCAGGCGCATCCGGGGAGGGGAGACGCACGTAGGATGGGTGAAGCGCAGCGTACCCCATCAGTATGATGCGAGCGAGGCGATGGGTGACGGCGCAACCGCCTGTATCCATCCTGCGTGCTGCGACAAGGAAGCGACAATGAGCAATGTCATTGAGTGGTGTCTTGGCGTATTACACTGGCTAGCCCGCTACCTGCTGGAAGTGCTATTGCCAGCTTTTATTGAGCACAAGCTGGGCAAGCCCTGGATCGTGATCGCTTTGGTGATGCTACTGATAGGCGTCACGCTATATTGCTACTTCTATTGGCGGTAAGCCCGTAACCCGGATAAGCAACGGCGCATCCGGGGAATACGTCGAATGGGTGAAGCTCGTGGGTTGGGTGAAGCGTAGCGTAACCCATTGGTATGATGCGAGCGAGGCGATCGGTGACGGCGCAAGCGCCTGCACCCATCCTATGCGCTGGTGACTTGTCGACCTTGTCCACCTCGTAGCCCGGATAAGCCGCAGGCGCATCCGGGGAGGGGAGGAGGCTAGCTGGACAGCGCGCTGGCTTTGCCCAGCCAGGGTTGGCCGCACGGGTAGTCTTACCTCTCATGTTGCTCAATAGAGGTCAATTATTGAACCCGGATGCGCCTGCGGCTTATCCGGGTGACGACTTTCAAACCGCTGACGCCAGCAGCCAGTTAAACAGCCCGCCGCCCACCATCAGCCAGCCAAATAGCAGCCCGGCCAGTAGCAGCGGTGGCCAGCCGGCGGCGCGGATGGCGCTGGCGCGGGTGTCCAGCCCCAGTGCGGCCATGGCGGTGGCCAGCAGCAGGGTGGTGAGCTGCTGCAGCGGGGCCACCACGCTGGCCGGCAGCCAGCCGCTGCTGTTCAGCGCCACCATCGCCACGAAGCCGAAGGCAAACCACGGGATGGTGATGCGGCCACGCTGGCCGCTGGCCTGCGGCTGGCGGCGTTGCCACCACGCAGCCAGCAGTAGCAGGAACGGCGCCAGCATCATGACGCGCAGCATCTTGGTCAGCACCGCGGCGTTGGCCGCCTGCTCGCTTATCGCCTTGCCGGCGGCCACCACCTGCGCCACCTCGTGCAGGGTGGAGCCGGTCATCACACCGTAAGCCGTCTCGCTCAGCCCCAGGCTGGCCAGCAGCGGGTAGGCCGCCGGGTACAGCAGCATGGCGATGCTGCCAAACAGCACCACGCCCGCCACCGCCAGGCTGGCGCGCTCGCCGCTGGCGCGGATCACCGGCTGGGTGGCCATCACCGCCGCCGCGCCGCAGATGGCGCTACCGGCGCCGATCAGCACGCTGCTTTCGCGGTCCAGGCCCAGCCGTGGGCCGGCCCACAGCGCTAGCGCGAAGGTGCTGCCCAGTACGGCCGCGTCGATCAGCCACACGGTGGCGCCCAGCTGGCCCAGCTCGCCCAGCGTCAGGCGCAGGCCAAATAGCACGATGCCGGCGCGCAGCAGCGTGGTTTTGCAGAACGCCAGCGTGGCGGGGGCAGGGCGCGTGTGGCGCGGGCCCAGGTTGGCCGCCAGTATGCCCAGCAGCATGGCCAGCGTGAGGGCAGACACGCCGTGTGCGGCCAACCAGGGCAGGGTGGCCAGCCACAGCGAAGCCAGTGCCAGCGCACCTGCCAGCAGCAGGCCGTGATGTTTATCTGAAATATTCATATCGTTATTACCATCGTGAATAAACCAAGCTTAGTAGGCGGCTATTCAGTGGTAAAACAGATAATATGAATGCTACTAATCACTAAAACCGATCAATCATGCCGCTAAGACTGTCGCTACGTGAACTGGAAGTGTTTGCTGCGGTGGCCGCCTGCGAGTCAGTGACGCGCGCGGCGGCCGAGGTGGCGCTGTCGCAATCGGCTGCCAGCCAGGCGCTGGCGCAGCTGGAGCAGGCGCTGGGTGTGCCGCTGTTCGACCGCATCGGTCGTGGCCTGCAGCTGAACGAACACGGCCGCGCGCTACTGCCGCGGGCGCGTGCGCTGCTGGACGAAGCCGCGGCGCTGCAAGACCTGTTTGGCGAGGCAGCGCTGTCGCTGCGGCTGGGCGCCAGTACCACCATTGCCAACTATTTGCTGCCACAGCGGCTGGCCGCCTTGCGCCAGCGTTGGCCGCAATGCCGTGTAAGCCTGCAGGTGGCCAATACCCGCGACATCGTGGCGGCGGTGGCGGCGCTTCAGGCCGACTTTGGCCTGATCGAAGGGCCGTGCCACCACCCGGCGCTGCACAGCTTGCCGTGGCAGCAAGACGAGCTGCTGGTGTTTGCTGCGGCCAACCACCCGCTGGCTGGGCGGGCGGTGAGCCTGGCCGAGCTGGCGGCGGCGCCGTGGCTGCTGCGCGAGGCCGGCTCCGGCACCCGCGAGGAAGTAGAACGCGTGCTGCTGCCGCATCTGGGCAGCCTGAACGTTGAAATGGAGCTGGGCGATTCCGAGGCCATCAAGCGCGCCGTGGCGGCCGGGCTGGGGGTGAGCTGCCTGTCACGCCGCGTGGTGGCCGAGCTGCTGGACAGCGGCGCACTGGTGCCGCTGCGCACCACCTTGCCGCCGCTACAGCGCACTTTATGGTGCATCCGTCACCGCGACAAGGCGCCGGGCAGCAGCATGCGTGCTTTTCTGCAGCTGGACGGCCTGGTGCCTGAGGGCCGCTCACAAAAGCCCTGAGTCTGCTTTGTGCCGCCTGGCCGTAGCATTTGTATTGCCTGCATCCTTACCTTGGCCCAGTTGTGCTACCTGCGTGTGTCAGCGGCGTTTGCAACCCGTGCTTAGCCAGCCAGCGTGCGCCACGCCATCAGCACGGCAAAGCTGATGAGCAGCACACCGCACAGCTGGTTGATGCGCCGTTGCCCGGCCGGCCCCAGCCGGGCTAGCAGGCGCCCGCCGCCGTAGGCCAGCAGCAACCACCATAGCGCCGAGCCGGCAAACACGCCCGCCACCATCAGTACCGCGTCTGCCGGGGCGGGTTGCTGGCCGCTGGCCAGGCTGGCAAACACCGCAATAAACGACAGCATGGTCATCGGGTTGCTCAGCGTGAGCCCCAGCGCTGATAGGTAGGCAACTAATAGCCCCCCGCCTTCGCTCGCCTCGGCGGCATGGTTGGCCGCAGCACGGCGCAGCGTGCCCACGCCCATGTACAGCAGCAGCGCACTACCCGCCAGCGCCAGCGGCGTGGCGATGGCGCTGAGCAGGTGCAGCAGCGTGCCCATGCCGGCAGCACCGGCGCTGGCGTACAGGCCGTCGGCACTGGCGGCGCCCAGGCCGGTGACAAAACCGGTGGCCGGGCCACGGCGCAGCGTGCGCTCGATACACAGCAGGCCGATGGGGCCGACCGGCGCGGCGATGGCCAGCCCGATGGCGGCCGCCTCCAGAAACAGGTTCATGGTGTTCTCCTTTGCTGCTGCATAGTGTGGCGCGGCGTGCGGTGGCTGCCCATGCCGTAATGCAGGCGATGCGCTATGCTGGACTAAGAAAATCAGGCCAAACAGCAGAAGGGCTTAACAAATGGAAGTAGACGCCAAATCGTGGGCCATTTTGGCCGCTTTGCAGGACAACGCCCGCCAATCGCTGACCGAGCTGGCGCAGGCGGTGGGGCTGTCGGTACCGGCGGTATCGGAGCGGGTAAAGCGGCTGGAAGAGGCGGGGGTGATACGCGGCTACCACGCGGTGGTGGCGCCGCTGAAAGCCGGCTACGCGCTGTCGGCGCTGGTGGGCATTACAGTGCCGCAGCCGGCCAAGAAAACGCTGCTGGACAGGTTGGCCGCCATGCCGGAGGTGCAGGAGTGCCACCACGTGACCGGGGTGGATTCCTATGTGTTCCGCGTGCTGGCGCGCGACGTGCAGCATCTGGAGCTGCTGGTGTCGCACCTGAATGATCTGGGCGAGACGCGCACCAGCATCATTCTGTCTACGCCGCTATCGGCGCGGCCGGTGTGCCCGCCACGTTAGGTGGTGTTCCTGTACAAAACAACAAGGCCCTGCCGCATGGCAGGGCCTTGTTCGTTGCGGCCAACCTTGGTGGCAGGCGCTTAGTCTACGCGGATGTACGCCCAGCCTTTGGCTTTCATGCAGCTGCGGTACATATCGTCGCGCTGTTCGGCATTGGCATCAAAGCTCTCGCGGCGTTCCGGTTCCCAGTAGCCAGGCGTCCAGGTGCACTGGTTGTTGGCGCCGCAGACCTGCCGTGGCGGCTGAAACGACGAAGGGCGTGTCACGCGCTCGCGCATCTCGGCGGGGAAGGCTTTGGCGGCTTCCTGTTTGCACGGGTAGCTTTCCGCGTCAAAGTTGCGCGTGCCGTCGCCGTGGCGCCACTG
Organism: Vogesella perlucida; assembly: GCF_979366545.1. Classification (NCBI taxonomy): domain Bacteria; kingdom Pseudomonadati; phylum Pseudomonadota; class Betaproteobacteria; order Neisseriales; family Chromobacteriaceae; genus Vogesella; species Vogesella perlucida. The sequence goes on along the minus strand of NZ_CEETRO010000001.1, from coordinate 218,993 downwards.
GTAGGTGGCGCAGCCGGCCAGCAGGCTGCACAGCAGCAGCGGGATAAAGGCTTTCATGGCAGGCTCCTTACGCGGTTTGCGGCTGGCGCGCTGCCCAGCGGTACAGCACGATGCCTGCCACGATCATCGGCAGGCTTAGCCACTGGCCCATGCTGATCACGTCTGACTGGCCGAAAATGCCGGCGTCTGGCGTGCGGAAGTATTCGGCAATGAAGCGGAAGCTGCCGTAGCCCATCAGGAATACTGCCGACACCTGGCCCACCGGGCGGCGGCGCGCCGAGAACAGCCACAGGATGACAAACAGTGCCAGGCCTTCCAGCAGCGCCTGGTAGAGCTGCGACGGGTGGCGCGGCAGCATGTCCACACGCGGGAAGATCATCGCCCATGGCAGGTCTGCGGGTGCCACGCGGCCCCATAGTTCACCGTTGATGAAGTTGCCGACGCGGCCTGCGGCCAACCCTGTGGGTACCAGCGGAGCGACAAAGTCGGCGACTTGCAAGAAGCTGCTGCCTTGCTTGCGCGCAAACAGAGCCATGGCTACCAGCACGCCGATAAAGCCGCCGTGGAAGCTCATGCCGCCTTTCCACACCATCAGGATTTCCGCCGGGTGCTGCAGGTAGTAGCCCGGCTGGTAAAACAGCACCTCGCCCAGGCGGCCGCCCAGTACCACGCCCAGCACGGCCCAGGTCAGGAAGTCGTCCAGGTCCTTGGCGTGCCAGCCGCTCCACGGCTGGCTTTTCACGCGCAGATTGCCCAGCCACAGAAACAGGCCAAAGCCCAGCAGGTACATCAGGCCGTACCAGTGCACGGCCAGTGGGCCCAGGTGGATGGCGACGGGGTCAAACTGAGGATGGATCAGCATTTGTCAGTAATGTGCGTTTGCGGTAAAAGGAAGATCTAAATTATACGGAAAGCGCCAGGTGGCGTCCCGACGCGATCATGACGGGATGGTGCCATTAACAGAAACTTCACGCACCCGGAAGTTCCTGCCAGCTGCTCACAGAAGCGGCGATGCGCGCAAACAGGACAAGATTCAGGCTGTGCCCCCGTGGCGCAGGCAAAGAGACCCAAAGGATAAAGCCATGCCGCAATACCGTTCCAAAACCTCTACCGCAGGCCGCAATATGGCCGGGGCCCGTGCGCTGTGGCGCGCCACCGGCATGAAGGACGAAGACTTCCAGAAGCCCATTATCGCCATTGCCAACAGCTTTACCCAGTTCGTGCCCGGCCACGTCCACCTGCACAATATGGGCCAGCTGGTCGCCCGTGAAATCGAGCGTGCTGGCGGCGTCGCCAAAGAATTCAACACCATCGCCGTGGACGACGGCATCGCCATGGGCCATGGCGGCATGCTGTACAGCCTGCCCAGCCGCGACCTGATCGCCGACAGTGTGGAGTACATGGTAAACGCCCACTGTGCCGACGCGCTGGTGTGCATCTCCAACTGCGACAAGATCACCCCCGGCATGCTGATGGCCGCGCTGCGCCTGAACATCCCCGTGGTATTTGTGTCCGGCGGCCCGATGGAAGCCGGCAAAGTGCAGTGGGGCAACGACATCCGCAAGCTGGACCTGGTCGACGCCATGGTGGAAGCGGCCAACAGTGCCGTATCCGATGCAGATGTAGACAAGGTAGAGCGCAGCGCCTGCCCGACATGCGGCTCCTGTTCCGGTATGTTTACCGCCAACTCGATGAACTGCCTGACCGAGGCGCTGGGCCTGTCCCTGCCGGGTAACGGCAGCCTGCTGGCCACCCACGCCGACCGCAAAGAGCTGTTCCTGAAAGCCGGCCGCCTGATTGTGGAGATCACCAAACGCCACTACGAGCAGGACGATTACAGCGTGCTGCCGCGCAGCATTGCTACCAAGGCTGCGTTCGAGAACGCCATGAGCCTGGACGTGGCCATGGGCGGCTCCACCAACACCGTGCTGCACCTGCTGGCCGCCGCCAGCGAAGCCGGGGTGGATTTCAAGATGGCCGATATCGACCGCATCTCGCGCAGCGTGCCTTGCCTGTCCAAGGTGGCACCGGCCACGCAGAAGTACCACATGGAAGACGTGCACCGTGCCGGTGGCGTGATTGCCATCCTGGCCGAGCTGGACCGCGCCGGGCTGATCCAGCGTGACGTACCCACCGTACACAGCCCCAGCATGGGTGCCGGTATCGAGGCCTGGGACGTGATGCGCCACGGCCCGGACAGCGAGCCGCACCGCTTCTACCGCGCGGCGCCAGGCGGCGTGCCTACCACCATCGCCTTCAGCCAGAGCATGCGCTACCCGACGCTGGACGACGACCGCGCCGAAGGCTGCATCCGCGACAAGGCCAACGCCTACTCGCAAGACGGCGGCCTGGCGGTACTGTACGGCAATATCGCCGAGCGTGGCTGCATCGTGAAAACCGCTGGCGTGGATGACTCCATCCTCAAGTTCACCGGCCGCGCCCGCGTGTTTGAAAGCCAGGACGACGCCGTGGCCGCCATCCTGGCCGACCAGGTAGTGGCTGGCGACGTGGTGGTGATCCGCTACGAAGGCCCCAAAGGCGGCCCCGGCATGCAGGAAATGCTGTACCCCACCAGCTACCTGAAATCCAAAGGCCTGGGCAAAGCCTGCGCACTGCTCACCGACGGCCGTTTCTCTGGCGGTACCTCCGGCCTGTCCATCGGCCACGTGTCGCCGGAAGCCGCCGAAGGCGGTGCCATTGGCCTGGTGGAAGAGGGCGATACCATCGAGATCGATATCCCCAACCGTGGCATCCATCTGGCCGTCAGCGCGGAAACGTTGGCCGCACGCCGCGCCGCACAAGAAGCCCGCGGTGCGCAGGCCTGGAAGCCGCTGGACCGCCAGCGCGTGGTGAGCCCGGCGCTACGCGCCTACGCCGCCATGACCACCAGCGCCGACACCGGTGCGGTGCGCGATGTATCGCAGGTAGAGCGTAAGTAAGCACGACGCGATCACGCTAACACGCTAAAAAAACCGCCGTATTGCCCCCGGGCAGTGCGGCGGTTTTATATTTGGCACCCGTGTTGTTGTTTTCTGTTGGCTGTGCTATTTACTTTTATTGCCGTCGATAAATGCCTTGCTGCGGGCTGTGCATAATAAGCTGCAATCTGAAATGCAGGTTTATGTTTAATACCGTGGCTGCCTTTTATATCGATTTTGCTTTCGATATGAATAGGCTGGTCTGTAATATGTCAGGCTGTTTGGTGCTTATTTGCCATGCCTGGCGCAGGAAAGGGCTGGCATGCGTTTATTGATAAATGTGGCGTGGTGGCTGCGTAGCGCCTTCATGGGGGTATGTTTATGGTTGGCGGGGGGCGCGCTGGCGCTCACCATACCGGCGACACCGTTGGGAGCCGGCCAGGTGGTAGAGCCCAATGTGCTGTATTTGCTGGATGATTCTGGCTCGATGATGTGGGACATCATGCCGGATGAGGGAGTGACCAATGTTTTTCATGGCTGGCTGTTTCCGCTGCCGGATGATACTTATGGTGCGTCGCTTTACTATACCACCCCCGATTTAAGTACAGCCTATGGTGGTAAGTATGATTGGTATCAGATTTACATGGCACTGCCCAGTTTTGCTGATAACAACATCTATAGTATTTACTTGCGATCTAGCCGTAATAACAGTGTTTACTACGACCCGGCCAGAATTTATCGCCCCTGGCTGGACAGTAATGGCCTGCCCTTTGGTGTCGATGAGCCATTGCAAAATGCCAACCCGCGCAAGGTGTACTGGAACCCGGCCCGTAAGAGCAGCGGCAGCCTCGACCTGACAGTATTGAATACCAGTACCGCAGCAGGGCAGCCTACCGTGCACTGGTTCAGCTCGACGGCCAGCGATTATCGTCAGGCCGCCGCTAGCCGCAGTGTGTCCCAGCTTACCGGGGTGGGTTATTACCCGATGACATTCTATGTTTACGACGCCGGGCCATCGGGTAACCCAAATCTTGCCAGTAGTTATACCCGCTACCAGATGCGCGGCAACACGCTGTACAAGCGCAAATTGCCCAATGGCACCGAGATCAATGCCGGGGCCGAGCTATCTTGGGCGGATGGCAAGATACGCCGCACCATAGCAGAGGAACAGATCAACTTTGCCAACTGGTTCCAGTATTACCGCTCCCGTTTTCTGGCCTTCAAGGCAGCCAGTAGCCATGCGTTTGCCGACCTAGGCACGGCTTACCGCATAGGCTTGGCCAGCATCAATCTGCGCGGCACCAGCAGCTATGAGTTTCTGGTACCGCAAAGTGGTAACTTTTCCGGTAGCAATCGGCAGACTTTTTTTGACCGCCTATTGGCTTTGCCCATCAGCCTGAATGGAACCCCATTGCGGGGAGCGTTGCGATGGGCCGGAAACAAATACCGTGATGAATACTGGCAAGATGGTATCGAGTGTCGCCGTGCTTTTGCGCTGATGACCACCGATGGTAGCTGGAATGCTGAAGCAGGCTGGTCGATGGGGAATGTCGACAGTGATGCCGGTGCCCCTTACGCCGATACGGTCGCCGATACGCTGGCTGACGTCGCGATGTATTACTGGAAGACCGACCTTTCCTCGCTGGCTAACCTGGTGCCGGCCAAAGAAAGCAACCCGCAAACCCAGCAACACATGACCACCATAGGTTTAACGCTGGGCAAGCACGGTCTGCTGGACCCCAAAACCGATCTGCCAGCCCTGAGCAGTGGTGCGCTTAGATGGCCGGACCCGTTTGGCAGCGGCGCCGCCAAGATGGATGATCTGTGGCATGCCACCATTAATAGCCGTGGCAGCTTCATTTCTGCAGAAGACCCGGAGCAGCTACGTCTTGGCTTGATAGATGCTTTCAAGGATATCGACAATAGTGTGTCCAGCCACAGTGCCGGTGCGGTAAGCGGTGCGGCTTATACCGCTGCCAGCCTGTATTTTCAGGGGCAGTTTTCCGCCAATGGCTGGTACGGGCAGTTGGATGCCTATGGCCTGGCCCGTTTGGGCAAGGGTTACTTCATTGTGAATCCGCCCAAATGGCGTGCCAGCGAACGCTTAGCGCTGAATGGCAACCGCCAAATCTTTACCAGTACCCTGAACGGTGCCGGCACGCTGCCGTTCACTGCTACCGGTCTCGGGGTGGTTAAACTGGCCGTGAATGGGCTGAACCCGTCTATGGTGGACTACTTGCGTGGCGGGCGTAGCAATGAGAGTCCTGCCGGTTTGAAATACCGCAAGCGTACTGCATTACTTGGCGACATCATCGACTCCAGCCCCTTGTATGTAGGTAAACCATCGGACAAGTTACCCTTGCATCAGTTACGGCCAGCCATGGTATACGTTGCGGCCAACGATGGCATGCTGCACGCATTTGACGTGGCCACCGGCGACGAACGCTTTGCCTATATCCCGTCAGCGGTACTGGGCCGCTTGGCCAGCCTGGCTGATGCCGATTACGGCGCCAAACACCAGTATCTGATGGATGGTCAGCTCAGTACGGCAGAGGCGCAGATAGGCAATGAATATCGTACTTTGCTGGCGGGCAGCCAGGGTCGTGGTGGGGAAAGCCTGTTTTTGCTGGACGTGACCGAGCCGCAGAATATCCTGGAAAGCACGCTAGCCAATGCCCGCCCGCTACTGTGGGAGTTCAGTCAACTGAACGATCCATATCTTGGCAAACTGTACCAGTCAGCTCCGCGCATTGCCCGACTCAATGACGGCAAGGACTATGTGCTGGCTCCGAATGGTTACAACAGCCTGCTAGGCGGGGCGCATCTGTTTGTCTTGCCTGTCAGCAACCCGACTCACGTGTGGTTGCCAGGTTTCAACTACTGGCGGCTCAGTGCCAGTTTGTTGCCGGGTAACGGGCTGTCCGCGATTACACCGTACGACATGGACGAAAACGGTACGGTAGACTTGGTCTATGCCGGTGATCTGAAAGGTAATGTGTGGAAGTTCGATCTGAGCAGTAAGGACCCGCTGTACTGGAAAGTAGGGCTGGCAGGGCAGCCGCTGTACAAAGCGCTGGGTCCGAATAATTTACCGCAGCCTATCGTATCTGCCCCGGTGCTTGCCCCGCACCCTGACGGCAAACCCGTGCCGGTCACTGCCACTCGCCCCGGGGTGATGGTCTATGTGGGAACCGGGCGCTTTCTGGATGCCTGCGATCAGGCCGGCGCGCAATGTGTTGGCGAAGACAGTGTTGACTCCATATACGGCATCTGGGATTACGGTGGCCAGGTGTGCCAGCGCAAGGAGTTGCAGCAGCAAGAGCTGAGCAACGCCAGTATTCCCAACACCGCGGATGGCACCTTCCGCAAGGTGACCAAGCGTGCCTTGGTGTACCCGCCGCAAACCCTCTATGACACGCCTTGTATGGCCGGGGTGACCCCACGCAGTCAGTTGGCCGGGCCTGGCGGCACTTATGCTTTTCCTTCATTTGGCTTGCCCCAGACCGAGCGGGTAAAAAACAGCAGCTATTGGCTAGGCTGGTTTATCGATCTACCTGCAGAGGGCGAGCGGGTAGTGGGCCACTTGCGTTACGACCGCAAGCGTCTGGAGGTGCAAACGTATATTCCGTCTGCCGTGGGTAGCAAAGTGTGTGGTGCGGCCAACGATGCCAGCTATATTTTGCGGCTGAACTACCAGAATGGCGGCCCGTTCACGCGGCCGCGTTTTGTGCATTCTCAGCTTGATGCGGCACTGGCAAGCAAGCAGGCCGACGCTTTTGATGTGGTGGGCCTGCGCCTGCAGGGGGCTTTGGGGCGCACGGCGATTAGCAACTCGACCTTGTTGGCCAATACCAATGGCGGCACCGGTGGGCCGGTTATCGAACCTGTAGGGCGTACGGTACGCAGGGTGAGTTGGCGGGAAATTATCTCGGATTAATTGTAAATTAATTTTATCTGGCGTCTGTAAAAACCGTGTTGTTATTGTGGTTGGTATTGGTGTCTGTACTAAAGACTGGATATATAAGACTTTAGCTCAATGGAATATTTGGTGGATTGGGCGGATAGATAAGTTGCATTTTCATAAGTTATCTTATCGACTATCATATAGATGAAGATAAAAATGCACCTATATTATTAGCAGGAGTCGCCGTGTTGCGCATGTCGTCCCGCCTTGTGGCACTCATCTCGCTGGCTGTTACCGTAACGGCACCGGTACAAGCACTGGTACCGGCCAGTACTTCCCCTTTGGCCGGTACGGGTGATACCGATGGCCCCAATGTGTTGTTGGCGCTGTCTATCGAGTTCCCCACCGCTGGCTGGGCCTACCAGACTGGTTACACCACCACCAACGAGTATCTGGGCTATTTTGACGCTGGCTTGTGCTACAGCTACGTCACCAACGACAGCGCGGCGGGGGTGAACTATTTCAACCCGGTAAGCCAGGTCAACAACAGTACCTATCGCACGTGCAACGATGGCTACTGGTCGGGCAACTTCCTGAACTGGGCCGCGGGCACGGCGACCGATATCTTCCGCAAAACCCTGACTGGTGGTTACCGGGTGAAAGAACTCACCGGCAAGACGATTTTGCGTTTTTCCCGGCATGGTTACGGCGATGCCTCGCGCAACTACGGCGATTTTCGCGGTTATCTGCCGCTGTTGTCTGGCCATAGCAGCACTTCGTCGTATATTCAGAATGCGAGTGCCACGCTGGTGCGACCCAGCGCCAACCCGTACTCGATGAACCTGACGCGCAGCTACCAGCGCTGGAGTGGTTTTAACTGGCAATCGTTCAGTGACACCACGCTTTACGACCTGAACGTACGCGCCTGTGTGCAGTCCAGCAGTTTTGACATGGGCAGTAACTGCACGCTGTACACGCCGTCCACCGGGGTGGTGGATTACAAGCCGGAAGGCCTGATCCAGAAGTACGCCAAAACCATGCGGGTAGGGGTGTTCAGTTATCTGCTGGATAACAGCTACGACCGTGATGGTGGCGTGTTGCGTGCGCGGCTGAAATACCCGGGTTGCTATCAGACCGTGACCACCAACGGTGGTAATACCATCGAGCTAGGGCGCGAGTGGGACCCGAAAACCGGTGCTTTCTACACCAACCCCGACCCCACTGATGCGACCAACAGCAGTGTCAGCAACAGTGGCGTGGTGAACTACCTGAACCGCTTTGGTGAAGGCGGCTACAAAACCTACGACCCGGCCGCTGAACTGTATTACGCGGCCCAACGCTATTTGCGCAACAAGGGCAATGTCAGCGCTTACACCAACACCACCAGCAATAACCAGAAAGACAGTTTTCCGGTCATTACCGACTGGGATGACCCGCTCAAGAATTCGGATCAGAACAACTTCATCATCTACCTGGGGGATGTCAACGTACACGGCGATGTGGACTTGCCAGGTTCAAGCTGGGGCACGCCAAGAAAGCCCAGCGATGATACTGACCTGAATGTCAGCACCCTGCTGAATACCGTGCGTGGCGGTGGTACCGACAATATCGGCGCTACCAACTCCCCTGGCTATATTGCCGCATTGGCCTACTGGGGCAATATGTTTGACATCCGTAGCGACAAATCCGGCGATCAGCATGTCAAAGCATTCATGATCGACGTGGTGGAAAGCGGCTCCTATAAGACCGAAGCGACCAACTCTTTTTACTTGGCGGCCAAGTGGGGTGGTTTCGAAGACAACGATGGCAGCAAGACACCCAATGTGAAGTCGGAATGGTCCAGCGACCTGCAAACCATTAGCGCTTTTCCCAACGGTGTGCCAGACAACTACGCGCCCGCCAACAACCCGGAAGCCCTGGTGAAAGCGCTGAACCGCGCCTTCAGCTACGCCGCTTTGGCGGTGAAACCGTCGCTGTCCGGCCTGGCGGTGTCGTCCGGTAGCAATAACGTCAACAACGGCAGCCACCTGTTCCGCACCACTTTCGAACGCTCGTCTACCGACAGCGCCGACTGGTATGGCGATGTAGAAGCCTACAAGGTAACGCTCACCAATAATGTGTTGAATACCAATGCCCTGTCGCTGGACTGGAGCACCAAAGCCAAGCTGGAAGCGCAGCTGGGCACCACCGCCAGTGGCCGTAATATCTATGCCTATAACAAGACCACTGAAAGCGGTATCAGCTTTAGCAGCGGCAGCAGTTATCTGCAAAGTGCGATCGGGCTGAATGCCAACGGCCTGGCCTATCTGATGGGCGACAACACCAATGCGGGCAATAATGGCAGCAAGGCATACCGCGCGCGCAGTGCCCGGCTGGGGCCCATCGAGCTGGCCAAAGTCGCCTTTGGTCCTGCGCCTACCGACATCACAGGCTGCGGTACTTTCTCGGTCTCTGCCAAAGCCAGGCCATCCATCTATGCCGTACCGGCTAACGACGGCTTCTTGCATATCTTCAACTATGGTGACAAAGCTGCGGCAGACAAAGGTAAAGAGCTGTTTGCCTTTATGCCCTCGTCGGTTTACCCGCAGGCAGCCAAGTTGGCCGCAAAAGACTACGAGTATGTACGCCTGCACGATGGCAGCCCGGTGATCAAGGATGTGTGCCTGAATAACCAGGCGGCAACGCTGCTGATTGGCTCCTCCGGCCGTGGTATTACCAAGGCAGACGGCTACGGTAGTAGCAGCATCTACGCGATCGATGTCACCAACCCTGGCAGCATGAATGCATCAAGCGTGCGCTGGGAGTTTTCCTCGGCCAACGACAGCACGCTGGGTAACATGATGACCCTGCCCAAGCTGGTTAAGCTCAATAACGGTCGCTGGGCAGCCGTGCTGGGTAACGGCATAAACCAGACCGCCAGCAATGCCGGGGTCTTCCTGCTGATGCTGGACAAGCCCGCCGGGCAAGCCTGGGTGCTGAACGACAACTACTTCAAGCTCACGGTCACCCCCTCTACCACCCCGCTGTATGCGCCTAACGGCATTACCGATGTCAGCACCTATGATGACGATGGCAATGGCACCGTGGACTACCTGTACGCTGGCGACCTGAACGGTCATGTATGGAAGTTCGATATCCGCGCCGCCTCGCCAGCCAGCTGGAATGTGGCTTTGAGTGGTTCTCCGCTCTTTACCGCCTACACCATGAGCGGTAGCACCCTGGGGAGCCGCCAGCCCATTACCGCCGCCCCGGTGCTGATGAAGACAACAGGTGGGCAGAAGGTGGTGGTGTTTGGAACCGGCATCAACTACGACGAGCAAGACCGCGCCTCTACCGGCCATGCCATCTACGGCATTTACGATAATGGCTCCGCGGTAGGCGACCCGCGCAGCCTGCTGGCGCACGCCACGCCGCCGTCGGATTCCGGCTATTCGCGCACTTCTACCAGCAGCATGGCGGCCAACCAGAAGGGCTGGTACATCCCGCTGACGACCAACGAACAGGTCGTGTCGTCGCCGTTTTATATGTCGGTACTGAAAAGCGATATGGTGGTGGTAGACAGCATCCGCCTGCGCCAGGAATGCTCCACCGCTGGCGAGGCATCGTTCCGTACCATTGTCAGCCTCAGTAATGGCGCCGCGCCAGACAAGCCCATGATGGATACCGATGGTGATGGCCGCGTGACCAGCCGCGATAGCCGAGTCAACCGGCAGTCGCTTTCCACGGGCGTGAACTACGGCGGATCGCTGCTGGTGACCCTTGGTGGTAACAAAAACAAGCTGGTGCTGTGTAACACCGGCGTGAGCGGCACCATCGAATGCAACCCGCTGGGCTCATCCAGCCGGGTAGTCAGCCGGGTAAGCTGGCGCGAGCTGATACAGGACTAGTATTAGCGCGCAAACACCGCCACTTACTGCACCGATAAAGCCACCGCATCTCATGATTGCGGTGGCTTTTTTGTCTTTAGGGGGATGGCGTCGTCGGCAAGCTGCTGCGTGTTGTGTTGTGGCTAGCTATTGGCATTAAAAATGCAAAAAGACTACCATTTTCAATAGAATGATTTATCGAGTAGTATATGCGGAACGACTAAGGTCTGTCGGTTTCTTCTGTTGGAGTTCTCGTGCCCCGTTCACTGTTACCTTGCCTGTTGCTGCTAAGCACACTGCTTGCCTCGTCTGGTCACGCCTTGGTTCCCGTTGCGCCTTCACCGTTGGCCGGTACGGGCGATACCGATGGCCCTAACGTACTGCTAGCCTTATCGATTGAGTTTCCAACAGCAGGCTGGGCGTATCAGCCAAATAGCGCTCGACCAAGCGATAAAGTATTTACCCCTAACGTAAAATATATTGGTTACTTTAATAATAATCTTTGTTATGAATATAGCCGTGAGCTCGGGTACTTTTATGCAGTGGCAAAGGTCAATGAGCAAGGCGAGTGTCAGCGAAAGTGGGCTGGTAATCTATTGAATTGGGCAACGGCGAGCGCGATTGATATATTCAGGCTTTTAATGACTGGAGGTTATCGATCGATTGATACTGAAAGTAAAACAGTGCTTCGTCAGGCCAGGTCAGGTTATGCCGGTGAGAAGCTATGCCGATCTGGGAGTAAAAGATCCGATCCTGATGGAGATGGTCGGTGTCCGAATAATTACTACATGAATGATGAGGTCGCCAAGAAGTTTAGCAGCCCTGATCTGGCTAAGTACTCACCTTATGATGGCGGTGTTCTGCTTTTTCGGCGTGATGCTGCTGTTTCTGATTTTTTTGGTTTTAAAGTGCATTATAATCAAGGGGGTGAGCAGAGTTTTTCCATGGCTGTCGAGGTGTGTAATAAAGAGATTGCTTTGGGTGTACCCCATACTTGCAAGGCTTATCCGGTATCTGGTGGCAAAACCGTTTATAAGCCAGAGGGTTTGATTCAGAAGTACGCCAAAACCATGCGGGTAGGTGTTTTCAGTTATCTGCTGGATAATGACTATAACCGTGATGGTGGTGTGATGAGAGCCCGGCTTAAGTACCCTGGCTGTAATCAGACGGTTACTACGAATTCAGGTAATGTTGTCACGCTTGGTCAAGAGTGGAATCCGAAAACCGGCATCTTCTACGCTAATCCCGACGCTACAGATGCCAGTAATACCCAGGTCATTAATAGCAACGCCAGTGGCGGCCAGATCAAGAATAGTGGCGTTGTGAACTATTTGAATAGTTTTGGTGAGAATGGCTATAAATCTTACGACCCGGCAGCAGAGCTCTATTACTCAGCCCAGCGCTACCTGCGCAATAAGGGTAATTATGCCGCTTATTCGAATATCAGCGATGACCGCCAGAAAGACAGCTTTCCAGTCATAACCGATTGGGATGATCCGTTAAAAAGTTCAGACCAGAATAGTTTTATTATCTACATTGGCGATACCAACGTGCATGCAGATATCGACCTGCCTGGTTCCTCTTGGGGCACACCGCGCGTCCCGACAGATGATCAAGATCTGAATGTTAGCAGTCTGTTATCGACGGTGCGTGCCGGTTGGTCAAATCGCATCGGTTCCTCCAACTCGCCGGGCTATCTGGCAGCACTGGCGTACTGGGGTAATGTCGTTGATATTCGTAGTGATAAATCAGGTCCGCAACGTGTCAAGTCTTTCATGATTGATACGGTGGAAGGTGGCTGGTATACACCACCGAACTGCGAGATGAATCCCAAAACGGCCGAGGTATGTAATTCGTTTTATCTGGCAGCCCGTTGGGGGAGCTTTGATGACAGTAACGGCAGCAAGACGCCAGATAGAAAGCCGGAGTGGTCGACTGACTTGCAAGCGATTGATGCTTTTCCGGATGGCGTGCCGGATAATTATGCCCCTGCCAATAACCCCGAAGCCTTGGCGCTGGCACTGAATCGTGCGTTCCGTTACGCTGCGCTGGCCGTCAAACCATCACTGTCCGGATTGGCTACCTCGGCCGGTAGTAATGTGGTGAATACCGGTAGCCACCTGTTTAGAACCACGTTTGAGCGGCCTTCCAGTAATAGTGGTACGGCAGGGGCGGACTGGTACGGTGATATTGAGGTCTATAAGGTTACCCTCAACAATAATGTGCTCAACTCGAGTGCGCTGACACTTGACTGGAGTACCAAGTTGACGCTGGAAAGCCAGCTCGGGAGCACCGCAGAGACTCGCAAAATCTACGCTTACGATCAGACCAAGCGTAGTGGCATTGCTTTTGACAGTGGCAGCAGTTATCTGCAAAGCCAGATCAAGCTGGATGCCAATGGCTTGGCTTACCTGCGTGGCGATAACACGAATGCGGGTAATAACGGTACCAAGGCCTACCGGGCGCGTAGCTATCGCCTTGGGCCGATTGAGCTGGCCAAGGTAGCTTTTGGCGGGGCCCCGGTAGACCCCGCTGCTTGTGGCGCTTTTTCAGGCGATACCAAAAATAGGCCTTCCATTTACGCGGTGCCGGCAAATGATGGCTTTTTGCATATCTTCAATTACGGTGACAAAGACGTAGCAGATAAAGGTAAAGAACTGTTTGCCTTCATGCCCTCGGCGGTTTATCCGCAGGCCGCAAGCCTGGCTTCAAAAAACTATGAGTATTTGCGCCTGCACGATGGTAGCCCTGTTATCAAGGATGTCTGCCTGGGTAATGTTGCCAAAACCTTGCTGATTGGCTCTTCTGGCCGTGGTATTACCACTAGCGAAGGCAATGGCAGCAGCAGTATCTACGCCATCGATGTGACCAACCCCGGCAGCATGGATGAGCGAAGCGTGCGCTGGGAGTTCTCTTCGGCCAACGATAGTTCGCTGGGCAATATGATGACTCTGCCCAAACTGGTCAAGCTGAATAATGGAAAGTGGGCTGCCGTATTGGGTAACGGCATCAACCAGGCCGCTGGCAATGCCGGTGTTTTCTTGCTGATGCTGGACACGGCGCCTGGCGAATCTTGGCAGCAGGGTCGCAACTATTTCAAGCTGACGGTTAGTGCTGATAATCCGCCGCTGTATTCGCCCAATGGCATCACCGATGTCAGCACTTACGATGACGACGGTAATGGTACGGCCGACTACCTGTACGCCGGTGACCTCAATGGCCAGGTATGGAAGTTCGACATCAGTGCGGCCAACCCTGCAAGCTGGGCGGTGGCACTGGGTGGCAAGCCCCTGTTTACCGCACACAGGATAAACGGTGTGACTCCAGGCGAGCGGCAGCCCATTACGGCAGCACCGGTGCTGATGAAAACGGCTGGCGGGCAAAAAGTGGTGGTGTTCGGCACTGGCATCAACTACGCCGAAATCGACCGTGCCGCCGACGGTCAAGCCATTTATGGTGTGTACGACAACAACGCGATAGTCGGTACCCCCCTGGACTTGCTGGCTTTGGCCATGCCCTCGGCGGACTCGGGCTTCTCGCGAACCAGTAGCGGCACCCCATCCAGCAGCCAGAAAGGCTGGTATTTCCCGCTTACATTGAATGAGCAAGTCGTCTCCTCACCGTTTTACCTGAGCATGAAAAAAAATGATCTGGTGGTGATAGACAGCATCCGATTGCGGCAAGAATGTGCAGCCGGGGGGGAGGCATCGTTCCGTACCATTGTCAGCCTGGCCAGTGGGGCTGCACCGGACATGCTGCTGATGGATACGAACGGTGATGGCAAAGTCACAAGTAGTGATACCAAGTACAACCGGCAGTCTCTGTCTACGGGCGTGAACTATGGCGGGACACTGAGGGTGATGTTGCCCGGTGCCAAGCAGGCGCTATGCAATACGGGTGCAGGCGGTACCATCGAGTGTAATACCCTGGGCAGCGGTAATCGTACCGTCAAGCGGGTTAGCTGGCGCGAGCTGGTCGTGGATTAGCCCTCGCGGGCATGGTGGCCTGGCGGCAAGTCAAAGTTGGGGTGTGGTGTGTGCATCTGTTTGTGGTTCAGTCGACGGTGGTTCGTTGCCATTAGCTGGCAAAGGGGCGTTTCTGGATGCCGCCATCCGTCAATCTGACAGCCATGGCTCACCTCGCGAGAAGTGCTGTGCCGGTAGTCGGGGTACTTGCGGGCGATCCCACGACCTCAAACCCTCGCCCGCAAAGGCCAAGGGGCTTGTCCGTAGCTGAAAGACTATGGCGAACGATGGGGTAATGCTTCCCCCGCAAACCCTTGCCCAATCAGGCAAAGGACCTGTCAGTGATGAGCTGAAGCAGCCAACAAAAAGGACAGCCACCGGTGTGACCGGTGCTGTCCTCGGTTTTTGGCTTTCGCGTTTAGCTGCCGTTTTGGTGCTTACTCCGCCTGCTCGCTACCCGCATCACTACCAGCCTGGCGGGCTTCGAAAGCGGCGCGCTTTTCCGCGTTGGCCGCAGTGCGGGCCTGGAACTCGGCGGTGCGGGCGGCTTTGGCGGCCTGCTTTTCGGCCTTTTCGATGGCACGCAGCTCGGCCAGCTGGGTTTCGCGCACTTCGCGGGCGGCAATGGCGATGGCACGGGCGGCATCGCGCTCGGCTTCTTCGCGGGCTTCCATTTCCGCTACTTCGGCATGGGTCTTGCACGGGCTGGTTTTTTCGAACCAGGCGATGGACTCCACGTGGCCGGTGTGCGGGAACATGTTCACGATACCGGCCGATTTCAGCGTGTAGCCCTTGGTGTGTACCAGGATGCCGGCGTCACGGGCCAGGGTGGACGGGTTGCACGATACGTAGACCAGTCGCTGCGGGGCCGTTTCCTCGGTAAAGGCTTTGACCAGCTGGATGGCGCCGTCGCGGGGCGGGTCGATCAGCATTTTGTCGAACTTGCCCAGCGATGCCAGCGATTCTTCGGTTACGTCGAACAGGTTGGCCATTTCGTAGCTTACCTTGTGCTGCAGGCCGTTGTGGGTGGCGTTTTCGACCGCGCGTTTTACCAGCGCCTGGCTACCTTCCATGCCGTGTACGGTGGCGCCGCTACGGGCGATGGGCAGGGTGAAGTTGCCGATGCCGCAGAACATGTCGGCAATGCGCTCGCCGGCTTGCGGGTCCAGCAGGCGCAGGGCGCGGGCGACCATCACGTTGTTGATGTCCGGGTTTACCTGGGTGAACTCGGTGGGGTAGTACGGCATTTCCACGTTGAAATCTGCCAGGCGGTAGGTCAGGCGTGGTGCGTCCAGCGGGTAGATGGGGTAGCAGGTTTCCGGGCCTTTGGGCTGCAGCCACATTTGCAGCGGGCGGCCGGGTTGGCTGTATTGGTCGGAGAAGCCTTTCAGGATGGCGAAGTCGGCGTCGGTAATGGCGTCCATATTGCGGAACACCAGGATATCCACGTCCGAGCCCACGGCCACTTCTACTTGTGGCATGCGGTTGTTGATGGACAGCTTGATGATCATCTGGCGCAGCGGTGTGATCAGCGCCGAGATGTGCTTGGGCAGAATGTGGCACTCGTTCATGTCAGCGATGAAGCTGGAGCGCTTTTCATGGAAGCCGACCAGCACGCCGCCTTTTTTCTCTACCAGGCGGGCGGACAGGCGGGCGCGGTGGCGGTAGCCCCAGGCCGGGCCGGCGATAGGGGTCATCACCACTTGCGGGCGTACCTTGCCGATGCGGGCCAGGTTGTCTTCCAGCACGCGCTGCTTGATGGCGACCTGGGCGGTGAACTCGACGTGCTGCATGGAGCAGCCACCGCATACGCCATAGTGCGGACAGGATGGCTGGGTGCGCATGTAGCTATCTTTCAACACATCCACGGCTACAGCGTTCTCGTAGCTGGGTTTTTTACGGAAGCTGCTGTAAGTAACTACCTCGTAAGGCAGCGCGCCTTCGATAAATATTGTCTTGCCTTCGACGTGGGCAACACCACGTCCTTCATGGTCCAGGGATTCGATCTGGGCGATTTGTTGCTGTTGAGTCATTGTTTTTTAAAGTCAAAATGCGTTGGCAAAGGCCGCAATTGTCGCAGAAACCACAGCAAAACGCACGGTGCCAGGTTGGCCGCATGGCATTGCAACAAACTGCGCCGCATCTGCTACCATCCTCGCTATTGCAACCTGTTCAAAGTACCAAATTGACACTCAAGCCCAGCCTTGCCCTCTTTGCCTTAATCAGTAGCACTGTATGGGCTTCTACCCCGGAACCGGATGTCGAGATTGCCCCTGTTGGCCAGCATCTGGTGGTAAACCTGCCGCAAACCCGCGTGTTGTTGTACCAGGATGGTGTTTTGCTGCGCAGCTACCCGGTAGCGGTGGGCAAGCAGATCACGCGTACCCCCACGGGTAGTTACACCATCAATGGCATACACCGCGACCCGACCTGGCATGTACCCAAGTCCATCCAGGCTGAAATGGCCAAAAAAGGCCAGCCGGTAAAAACCGAGGTGCCTCCGGGGCCGGAAAACCCGCTGGGCAAGGTGTTCATCCGTTTTGGCGAGCCGCGCCTGGGCCTGGGCTTTCATGGCACCAACCAGCCCGGCAGCGTGCCGGGGGTGCGTAGCCATGGCTGTGTGCGCCTGAAGAACGAAAACGCGCTGGCGCTGGCCGATTGGGTGAGCAACGGTGCACAGGTGACCATTGCCTACCAGCCGCTGGTGCTGAACGAAGACGAAGCCGGCGAGCTGTGGCTTACCGCCTACCGTGATATCTACGGCATGAAAGACCCGTCCTACCGCCACCTGGCCAATACGCTGCTGGAGTGGCAGCGTGACAACGCCAAAGTGCTGCATGGCGCCAGGGTGGATGCGGCGATTCGCGAGCGCACCGGCAAGCCAGTGTGCTTGTCGTGCAAGGATGCGGCCACGGCCACGGTCACAGGCGGCTTGAGCATGAAGCGCTGGCTTAGCGTAGACCCGGAGCCGGTGCAGCAGGATGCCACCGTGCCGGTGCAGGGGCGTGCCTTGCAGAGCAAGGCCCCGGCGATGAGCCCGAGCTAGCGCGCTGCCTGCTATATAGAAAAAGCCCACCTTTTGCGGTGGGCTTTTTTCATGTCTGGCAAGGCTAGCACAGGCTGGCGGGTGGCAGGCTACGCTGGTAGTGCAGCAGGCGGCCACGGTAGGGCGTGCCGTCCCACAGCGGGGCCTCGATCATGCTTTCGTTCAGCGTAAAGCCCAGCAAAGCCATCTGGCGATGAAACAGGCTGCGGTTGCCGCGGTTGGGGTCGATGATGATGACTTGTGCGGCTGGTGCGGCATGCAGGGCAATAAACGCGGCCAGCGTTAGTGGCTGGTCGCGCTCGTACAGCACATCGCTGCCGATGATCAGGTCGAACTCGCCCAGCCCGGGGTTGGTGTGCCCCCAGTTGCCGGTCAGGTAGGGCAGCGGTGGCAGCGCGTTCAGTGCTACGTTAGCCGCCAGAAAGCCGGCGGTCAGCGGGTGGCAGTCGCTGGCGGTGATATTGCCTTCGCGGCGCTGTATCACCAGGCTGGCCAGCCCCAGGCCGCAGCCTATTTCCAGAATGCGTTGTGTCCCCAGCTCCCAGCCCTGCATCAGGTCGGCCAGCTTTTGTGCCGATGGCCATACCAGGCCAAATAGCGGCCAGCTGGCTTCGGAAATGCCCAGTGCGGCGGCTTCGCCTAACGGGTCGGCGTATTGCTGGTTATCCAGCAGGGATCGGATGACGAGATCGGGCGCCCCAGCCACGTGAACGTGCTGGATTTTCACTGCATAGCCTGGCATGGCAAACCTTTGGTGCGGTACGAGCTGGACTCTATGTGCGTCGAACAGACGTCGCGACCAAAGGGCAGAGGCGATGCTTGGGCGATGAGAACATCGGGTAAAGCAGGCGGGAAACGGATTAAAACCGGAGCCGGCATGATACCACAGTCTGCCCTGGCGCCCGCGCTGGCCTGTTTTTTCATGCTGTGCGGGTAGTCGGGGCGGTACTTGATCCGCGTCAGTTACGGGGGGGCGGGCGGTGCAATACTGGAATCAGCCCGTACAGCACGGTGCTGCCAGGGCTACCAGGACACTGGATACCCGATGAAACCAGCAGACTATCTGATACACATACACCGCCATTGCCAGCAGCTGCTCCAGGCGCTGCAGCGCCATATCGCGCAGCAACACTGGGTACAGGCGCAGCGCGCCTGCCATGATTTTTGTGCCGAGCTGGACAGCCACTTTGCCGACGAAGAGCAGGTACTGTACCCGCTGTACGAACAGCTAAGCGGCCTGCAGCTCGGCCCTACCGAGGTGATGCGCTACGAGCACGAGCAGCTGCGCGAGCTGATGGAAGCGTTATTCCAGGCTGTACAGCAGCACGATCTGGCGCTGAGCAACCCCCTGGCCGGGGTACTGCAACGCCAGCTACAGCAGCATTGTGAAAAAGAGGAAAGCATTCTTTACCCGTTTTGCCAGCTCAGTACCGCACAGTGGGTGGCGCTGCGCTGGCCGGGCGTGCCACCCGGCTGAGCGCTCAGGCGGCTTGCTGCAGCTTGCGCCGTGCTTGCGCCAGGTCCCAGTCGCCCTGCAGGTCCAGCCAGAAGCGCGGTGGCAGGCCAAACAGCAGCGACAGCCGCAGCGCGGTGTCGGGGGTAATGCTGCGGTGGCCCTGGATGATTTCATTCAGGCGGCGGCGCGACAGCCCCAGCTGGTTGGCCGCGTGCGTTTGCGTGAGGCCGGCCGGGCGCAGAAAGCGGCTGTACAGAAAGCGCCCGGGGGCGATAGGGGTACGGGTGGTCAGGATATTGCGTGCCATGCGGCCAACCTCTGAAAAAATGGCCGGGGTCGCCCCCGGCCCAAACTTACCCACACACTCTACAACTATCGTTTGCCGGCACTGCGTAGCGTGCCGGCGTAACACAAAAAGCCTACCGACAGGCCTTAATCCTTGAACATGCGAAAGCCGCTGATCATGGTGGAGACCATGCTCTGCTTGGACATGATGTCCTCGCGGATGGCGGCGTACACGTGGATCATCACGAACAGCAAAATCGCCCACATGCCCAGGCGGTGCCAGCTGTGCACGTCCAGGCTATTGCCAAACGCCACAATCACCCAGTTAAAAGCGCTGTGCGCCCAGCTGCCCTCACCAGTGCCTTCGCCGTACAGCGCAAAGCCGGTGGCGCACATGAACAGCGTGGCCCAGATAAAGCTGGCCATGGCGATCTGGCCTACCGGGTTGTGGCCGATGTATTTCTTGGGGTAGCGCTCGATAAACAGGTACCAGCGGATTTCAAAGAAAAACTCCTGCCACCAGGCTTTATCCCACACCGGCACCAGAATGATCTCGCGGGCGTGATGGTTGCCCACGATAGCCCAGTAAATCCGCCCCACCAGCCCGGCCGCCAGCACGTAGCCGGCAGCAAAGTGGGCAAAGCGGATATAGCCCATCACGTACTGGAAGGTGGCCTCGCCCGGCACGCTGGGCAGCGGTTTGCCAATAAAATAGCCGGTCAGCGACAGGGTGATGATGCACAGCACGGTGACCCAGTGCCACAGCCGTACCGGTGCCTCGTATACGTAAACCGACGTTACCTTGCGGCCCAGCCCCTGCGGGGCGTTGCCGTCAAAATCATAGCTTTTCATCGCTTGCTCCTGAGTCTTGGGTCACAGCCAGCCACGACAGCGGCGCGGACTGTGACGCGGCTCTGATAAACCGGCAGCGCCGCGGCAGGGGAGTGCAGCCCCCGCCGCGGGCCATTCCGGCGATCCGGCCGCCGCCGGGGTGTGCGGTGGCGGCAGCCGGGTCTGGGGCCACAGGGTTGGCCGCATGCGGCCAACCTTAGCCATTAGCGCACCTGTACCTTCACCAGCTCGCCGCCATCGTCGCCGATCACGTGGGTGGAGCAGGCCAGGCACGGGTCGAAGCTGTGCAGGGTGCGCAGTATCTCCAGCGGCTGGTCCGGCACCGCCATCTTGGTGCCCATCAGCGAGGCTTCGTAGGCGCCGATCTGGCCCTTGTCGTCGCGCGGGCCGGCGTTCCAGGTGGTGGGAACCACGCACTGGTAGCTGTCGATCTTGGTGTTCTCGATTTTCAGCCAGTGGCCCAGCGCGCCACGCGGTGCCTCGGTAAAGCCCACGCCTTTTACCGACGCCGGCCAGGTGGACGGGTCCCATTTTTCGACGTTGGCCGTGGCGGTGTCGCCGTTCTTGATATTGGCGATCAGCTGGTCGTAGAAGCTGGCCATCTGGCGGGCGGCCCATACCGACTCCAGCGCGCGCGCGGCGGTGCGGCCGTTGGTGGAGAACATGGCTTCCAGCGGCGCATTGAAGTGCTTGAGCAGGGCGTCTACCGGCTCTTTGAACTCGGCTTTGTTCTGGTGATAGCCAATCAGGTAGCGCGCCAGCGGGCCTACCTCCATGGCGTGGCCTTTCCAGCGTGGCGACTTGATCCACGAGTATTTGGCCGACTCGTCCAGCGACTCGATGCGCGTCTTGGTGCCTTTGTGGTTAGGCCCCAGCTCGAATTTGGGCTCGGTAATGCCGTCGAACGGGTGCAGGCCTTTTTTGTCGTCGCCGTAGCTGTACCAGCTGTGGGTAACGAACTCCTGGATCTCGTCCGGTGCGTACAGGTCTACCGGGTGGATCTCGCTGAACTTGCCGTTGATGATGGCGCCACGCGGCAGCAGCAGGTTGGCCGCACTGTAATCGTTGGCACGGGCCGGGAAGTCGCCGTAGGACAGCAGGCTCTGGCCGGCCAGGCCGCCGCCGATCTTGAACCACTCGGGGTAGAAGCCGGCAATGGCGATCACATCCGGCACGTAAACCTGCTCGCAGAACTCGATAGTGCGGTCGATCACCTGTTTCACCAGGTTCAGCCGCTCCATATTGATGGCGCCCACCGCGCCGGTGTCATCCACGTTGATGGCGCACGGCATGCCGCCTACCAGCCAGTTCGGGTGCGGGTTTTTGCCGCCGAAGATGGTGTGGATCTTGACGATTTCTTTCTGGAAATCCAGCGCTTCCAGGTAGTGGGCTACCGCCATCAGGTTGGCTTCCGGCGGCAGCTTCATGGCCGGGTGGCCCCAGTAGCCGTTGCGGAACGGGCCCAGCTGGCCGCTTTCCACAAAGCGCTTCAGCCGCGACTGCAGGTCACGGAAGTAGCCGGGGCTGGACAGTGGCCAGCTGGAAATGCTTTGTGCCAGCTCGCTGGTGCGCTTGGGGTCGGCCTTCAGCGCCGACACTACGTCTACCCAGTCCAGCGCGTGCAGGTGGTAGTAGTGCACCAGGTGGTCGTGCACGTACAGCGCCGCCTGCATCATGTTGCGGATCAGGTTGGCGTTTTCGGGGATATTGATCTTGAGCGCGTCTTCCACGGCGCGTACCGAGGTCAGCGCGTGGGTGCCGGTGCATACACCGCAAATGCGCTCCACAAACGCCCAGGCATCGCGCGGGTCGCGGCCTTTCAGGATCACCTCCAGCCCGCGCCACATGGTGCCAGTGGACACGGCATTGGTAATCACGTTGTTGCTGTCGAGGTTTACTTCGCAGCGCAGGTGGCCTTCGATGCGCGTTACCGGGTCTACTACCACGCGGCGGCCGCTGTTATCCAGGGTAAAGCCTTGGGTCTGGTAGGCCATTACACGTTCTCCTTGTTCTTGTTCTGGTTGTCATCCAGCGGCTTCAGGTCCTGTTTTTTCAGTACCGTGCTCTTGATGGCGCTGACTGCAGCGTGCGCGGCAATGGCCGCCCCTACGCCGCCGGCCACGGTCATGCCGATCTGGTCGGCGTTGGCCTCGATGCCAAACTGCGGAATGCTGGTGACACGGTCGTAGAACGAGCCTTTGTCCCAGAAACCGTCTTCCGAGCAGCCTATGCAGCCGTGGCCGCTTTGCACCGGCCAGCTCACGCCGCCGTTCCAGCGCACGGTGGAGCAGGCGTTGTAGGTAGTGGGGCCTTTGCAGCCCACCTTGTACAGGCAGTAGCCCTTGCGTGCGCCTTCGTCGTCCCAGGTTTCCACAAACTGGCCGGCATCGAAGTGCGGGCGGCGGTAGCATTTATCGTGAATACGCTGGCCGTAGAACATCTTGGGGCGGCCCTGGCGGTCCAGCTCGGGGATGCGGTCGAAGGTGACCATATAGGTAATCACGGCGGCCATCACTTCGGGGATGGGCGGGCAGCCCGGCACCTTGATGATGGGCTTGTCCAGAATTACCTGGTGTACCGGCGTGGCGCGGGTAGGGTTGGGTTTGGCCGCTTGCACGCAGCCCCAGCTGGCACAGGAACCCCAGGCGATCAGCGCTTTGGCGTCGGCCGAGACACGCTTGAGTTTTTCCACGAAGGGCTCGCCGCCAGGGAAGCAGAACATGCCGTCTTCGTTTAGCGGCGGGTTGCCCTCGATGGCCACGATGTACTCGCCTTTGTGCTTTTCCATGATCTCTTCCAGGATGGCTTCAGCCTGGTGGCCGGCGGCAGCCATGATGGTGTCGTCGTAGTCCAGCGAGATCAGCGACAGGATGGCGTCTTTAGCCAGCGGGTGCGCCGAGCGGATAAACGATTCGGTACAGCAGGTGCATTCCAGCCCGTGCAGCCAGATCACCGGCGTGCGCGGTTTGGTTTCCAGGGCCTGGGCGATGCGCGGCACAAACGCCGAGCCCAAACCCATCGAGGTAGCGGTGAGGCTGCAGAACTTCAGAAAGCTGCGGCGGGTAACACCCTGGCGCCGCATGGCCTGGTAGAAAGTCTCCATCGTGGTCTCTGCCTTATTCTGTTTTGTAGGGGGGTGGTTACAACATGGGTGGCAGCCTGTTACAAGAAGCGTGCCAGCTTGAATTGGTGTGCAAGGTGCTGTTTTTAATGGATTTTGTGCGGCACCCTGCAGCGGGGTGGTAAGCCGCTTTGCAGTGGGGGCGGCCAACTGGTTGTCTACTGTGCGGCCGCCTGTCTGCCGTGCAGGCAAAAAAATACCGGGCAGGCGCGGGGGGCGGCCTGCCCGGCTGTTGTCATGCATAACAACCAGGTTTGGATGGAGGAGTGTGAGCGGCAATACCACTCGTGCAGCCCTCGCCAGGCAAGGGCTGCGCGCGGGGTATTACAGGCTGCCTGCCAGTAGCCAGGCACCGCTGGCGGCAATGGCAGCACCGGTGGCACGGGCCCACAGGCTGGCGCGCGCCAGCAGGGTGTGGCCCGCTACCAGGCCGGCGGCGTGCAGGGCGGCGGTTGCCAGGACAAAGCCGGCCATATAGCCAGCCAGGCTGCCTGCGGGGGCTTCGGCACCGTGCGCATGGCCGTGTACCAGAGCAAATGCGGCAATCAGCGGCAGGCCGATGCTGGCCGGTACGCGGCTGCCGGCGGCTACCATCAGGCCCAGTACCAGTACCGACAGGGCAATGCCGGGCTCTACGGCAGGCAGTGCCATACCGGCAGCGCCCAGCAGGCAGCCGCCCAGCATGGCCAGCACAAAGGTGGCTGGCGCGGCCAGGCGTACCTTGCCCTGGTGCGCGGCGGCCCACAGGCCCACGGCCACCATGGCCAGCAGGTGGTCCAGCCCGCCTACCGGGTGTGCCATGCCGGATAGCAGGTTAAATGTATCGTTATGGCCGGTGTGGGCCAGCGCGGGCAGGGTGGCCAGGCTCAGTGCGCCAGCCAGCAAGCTGCGGGTCGGGGTCATCGGTGTCTCCAGGTGGATGCGTGTCTTGCCCGTTTTGGCCCGGGCATGCAGGCGGCAGTGCAGGAAGCATGCCAGCTACGGCAAGCGCTGTGCTGGCGGGGCAAGTGGCTGTTTTTCAAAGGGAAGGTGCTGCGCTGTAACGGCTGGCGTTACAGCGGCTGGCAAGCGGCTTTGCACTGCCGTGGCCGGGCTGGCAAGCAGCTTGCCTGTGCGCGGCGCGGCCAACTGTATGGTGGCAATAATATCTGTCACGCTGCTGTCATGTTGCTGCCTTAGATTGGGCCCTGCGCGGGTTTTGCATGGTTTGCCGCGTCTCTCCTTCTTTTGTTTCTGTCCCGTTTCGGATGGTTGGCCCGCTGCGGCGGGCTTTCTTTTTGATGCAGGGCTTGATGCAGGTCTTAAATGCTGGTTTGTCAGTGTGTTAGCCTGACACGGTTTGTCTTGTCACCTCAAAGGAGTCAGTATGAACGCTGCCAAACGTATCAAGAAGCTGATGGACGCCGGGGCCGACCCGCAGCAGCTGGAAACACTGAAACACCTGGCGCTGGCGCTGCAGCTACAGCAGCCGTACGAGCTGCACCGCCTGTACGAGATTGACTACCCGTTTTTCGAGATTGCCATCCAGCTGCTGCAAGACTGGCGCCTGGGTCATCATATCGACGCACGCAGCAAGCTGATAGAGCGCCTGTTTGGCGAATACCCCGAGCTGATGCTGCCCAGCGAAGCCGAGCAGCACCCCGAGCGGCAGCCCGAGCAGCCCGCCCCCGCCGATGTTGCGCCTGCCACCGAGGTGGCAGAGAAGGCAGCACCGGCCAAACGCACGCGCAGCAAGAAAAAACCGGCTGGCGAATAAACCGCCAGCACGGGCAAAACCCCCTGGCTGCCGCCATGCAGCGCAGGGGGTTTTGCTTTATGGCGTGCCGCTTGCTGCGGTGGGCAGGGTCAGCGTAAAGCAGGCGCCGCCGTCTGCCAGGTTGGCCGCTGCCAGCGTGCCACCGTGCTGTTCCACAATACCGTAGCTGATCGACAAGCCCAGGCCGGTGCCTTTGCCCACCGGCTTGGTGGTAAAGAACGGGTCGAAGATGCGCGCCAGGTTGGCCGCAGCAATGCCGGGGCCGTTGTCGGCCACGCTCAGGCACGCCCGGCCCTCGGCGCTGGCCAGGGTGAGTGTGAGGGCGGGGGCTGCTTGTGTCTCCACCGCGTCGTAGGCGTTCTGGATCAGGTTTACCAGCACCTGCTGCAGCTGGTTGGCCGAGCCGGTCACCCACAGCGCGCTTTCCAGCCCGTGGCACTGCACGTTGACGCGGTGCGGCGCGGCCTGGCCCACCCAGTGCAGCGCACGCTGTATTGCCTCGGCCAGGTTCACGCGCTGGCGGGTGTCGGTTTCGATGGCGGAAAAGCGCTTGAGCGCGTCCACAATGGCGCTGCTGCGTTGGGCGCCTTCCATCAGCCCGTCCAGCAGCGACGGCAGGTCGGCCAGCAGGCGGTCTATCTTTAGCTGCTGGCGCAGCGCGCTGGCGTCAGGGTTGGCCGCATGCACGGCGGCCAGATACTGTTGCAGCTTGCCGGCGTAGCGCTGCATGGCGTGGGTATTGCCCACGATAAAGCTGATAGGGTTGTTCAGCTCGTGCGCCACACCGGCCACCAGCCGCCCCAGCGACGCCATTTTCTCGGCTTGCACCAGCTGCGCCTGCGCGGCTTTGAGCGCCTCGTGCGCCTGTTTCAGCTCGGCATAGGCTTTTTTCAGTTCGCCCACCGGGCGGCCCACCGCCACAAAGCCGCTGTAGCGGCGTTCGCCGTCGTACAGTGCGCTGACGTTCCAGGTTACCGGTATGGCCTCGCCGTTATGGGCGATCAGGGCGATTTCGATATCGCAGCCCTCGGCATTGCCTGCGGCCAACCTTTGCAGCAGCAGCTCGCGCTCTGCCTCGCCCGGCACCAGGTCGGTGAGCTTGCAGGCGGTGAGCAGGCTTTCGCTCAGCCCGGTCAGCGACACCATGGCACGGTTTACCTGGCGCACCTGGCCCAAGGTGTCGCACACCACCATCACGTCGGTCATGGCTTCCAGCACGCCTTCGGTAAAGCGGTGCGCGTCGGCCAGCTCGCGGTGCTTGGCTTCCAGTGTTTCCTGCGATTGCACCAGCTCGGTGTACACCTGGTCCATGCGGCGTATCACGTCGATCCAGGCTTCTTCGGCCAGCTCGCCGCCCAGACGGGTGGCTTCGGCGCTGCTGCTGAGTTTGTCGGGCATGGCTTTGCTCGTTTCTCTGTTTATCAGCTTTTTCTGTGAGCCGTGTGAATAGGGCCGGATGATTGACGGACGATAGTGAATCCGCGCTGCGGATGGTGATGAACATAGCCGGTTCCGCCCGGCGGACGGGTTACTTTCTTTTGCGTCGCCAAAAGAAAGTAACCAAAGAAAAGGCGACCCGGGGCTGCTCGAAACCCCGCGCCTAACGGCCCGCCCCAGGCGCCGCCGAACTCGCCCCTTGCTAACGGCGCGGGGCTCAAACAAATCGGCGTCTCAAACCGTTTTGCCCGGCTCGCGCCAACGGGATGGGGCACATGGCTAAAGTGTCTGTATTCGCTCATGGGGTACAACCTGTTCTACTGCACCGTGCACACCTGGCACGGGTCGAAGCTGCGCACAATGTGCTGCACCGCCAGCGCCTGCGCGTCGTCGGCCACGGTACCCAGCAGGGCGGCTTCCAGTGGGCCGGGCTGGCCGTGGCTGTCGCGCGGCGAGAAGTTCCAGGTGGTGGGCGCGATGATCTGGTAACGCTGGATGCGGCTGCCGTCCAGCGTCACCCAGTGGCCCAGCATGCCGCGTGCGGCTTCGGTCAGGCCTTCGCCACGGGCGTACAGCGGGTGGGCGGGCAGGGCGGTCTGGAACGGCGCGGCCAGCTCGATGGCGGCTAGCCAGCCCTGCATTTGCAGCACCAGCAGCGCCATTTCGCGCACCCGTGCCAGTACGCGGGTGTACACGGTGCTGCCTTGCGCCTGCACCAGCGTGGTGGTCAGGCGGTCGCGGCGCAGCAGGGCGCGGGCGATGGCGCCGGTTTGCGCCGGCTGCCCGCCCAGCCGTGGTGCCTTGCTCCAGCTGTAGGCGTCGGTTTTGTCCGGTACCGGCAGGGTGTCGTCGTCAAACGGGTGGGTGGGGCCGTAGTCCACCAGCCAGGCGTGGCGGCTGTGCTCGCGAATCTGCGCGGTATCCAGCACGTCGGCTTTGCCCTGCTGCCACACTCCGGCGGGCGACCAGGCGCTGCTGCCTTCGCCTTCCAGGTAGGCCGGGCCGGCAATCAGCGGCGCGTCGCAGCGGCCCAGTGCGGCCAGGTTCAGGCTGTCGGCCAGCTGCAGAAAACGCGCCAGGTCGGCTTGCGGCTGCCGCGCGGCGTAGTCGGCCAGCGCAGCGGGGCTGTCCCAGGCGGCCACCTCTTGCAAGGGCACGCCGTAGGTGTGTTGTTCCAGAAAGCGGCGGAAGGTTGCCAGCCACTGCCCCAGCCGTACGCGCTCGGCAGCGCTAACGGTGCGGCTGACGCCACCAGGCTGGATCACCATGGTGTGCGGCCAGTGCCCGGCCAGCGTGCCCATGAAGCGCATCAGCGTGGCGCGTGCGGCCAACATGGGGGCGTGGGCGCTGCCTTCTACCGCTTTGAAGCGGGCGCGGATATCGGCGTGCCAGCCGTGCCCGGCGTAGGCGTCGCGGGCAAAATCCGGCATGAAGAACAGGTAGAAGTGCGACAGGTGGTCGGCCACGTTTTCCACGGCGTGGATCAGGTTGGTCACGCGTTCGCCGTTGGCCGGCGGGGTCACGTTGTACAGCTGTGCCAGCGCCCGCGCAGCGGCCACCGACTGCGATACCGAACAGATGCCACAGATGCGCGGCACAATGGCCAGCGCGTCCATCGCCTGGCGGCCTACCAGAATGCGCTCGAAGCCGCGAAACAGCCCGCTGGTGGCCTCGGCGGCGGCTACCTTGCCATCTTGCAGATCCAGCGTCAGGGTGAGGTCGCCTTCCACACGGCCCAGCGGGCCCAGTATGCGTCGTGTCATGGGGTGTTCTTTTTGGGGAGCGAGGGCGGCATGGTGATGCGGTCCTGTGTGGCGTTAACTTTCACCCGCGTGGGCGTCGCCGACTTGGACAGCGTGGACAGCGCCACAAACCAGGCCTTGGGCATATCGGTCGGCAGGCCCACCGGGAAGCCGGCAATCTTGGGCGTCTCGAAAAACGCGTGGCCGGGGTCGGCAAAGTCGGGCGCGGTGCAGTTGATGCACGGGTAGCCACCGGTCAGGCAGGAGCCTTCGCCGTTCCAGGTGCGGATATTGCAGTCGGCGTGGGCCTGCGTGCCTTTGCAGCCGACAAACTCCATCAGGCAGCCCTGCTGGCCGGGCGCTTCGGCGCTGGCCTTGAATTCGTAAAACTCGTTTTTGTCGCAGCCGTGGTGCACCAGCTTGTCGGCGTAAAAACGCGGGCGGCCCAGCGGATCCAGGTCACTGGCGGCCAGCGCGTCGGCCGCCAGCAGCGCCAGCGTTTCCAGCACCCAGCCAGGGTGGGTGGGGCAGCCGCTGATGTTGACCACCGGCAGGCCGCTGCTGCCGGTAAAACCGTCGCCCAGCAGGCCGCCGGGCTGGCTGCCCTGCCACGCCAAGCCGGTGGCACCGGTCAGGTTGTCGCCCGCGGCGGTAATGCCGCCGTAGGCCGCGCAGGTGCCCACCGCCACCACGTAGCGCGCGCGGGCGGCCAGCGCGGCGATCTGCTGGTAGTACGGTTGGTGTGCGGCACCGCTGATGTGGAAGCGCCCGTCGGCACCCAGCATCACCGAGCCTTCCAGGCACAGGATGTCGATGCCGTCTGCGGCCAACCCTGCCAGCAGCGGGGCCACCTCGTCGCCGCTGGCCTCGGTGAGCGACGGGTGATAGGCCAGGCGGATGCCGCTATCGGCCAGCGCGGTAAAAAAGTCGGGGCTTTCCGCACACAGCGCCGACAGCGTACAGCCACCGCAGCCGCCGCTTTGCAGCCACACCAGGGTTTTGCTTGTCATGTCATTCCAGCCCGTAGCGCGTGAGCTTGCTGCGCAGGCCAACCCGCGACAGGCCCAGTTCTTCGGCGGCGCGGGTTTTGTTCCAGCGCTGGCGGGTAAGCGTTTCTTTCAGGATGCGTTGTTCCAGCGCCTCCAGCCGGGTTTTGAGGTCGCCCTCGATGCCGGCCAGAAACGCCAGCTCGGCTTCCTGTTCCTCGGCGGCAGCTTGCAGCACTTCGGGCGAGAGCAGCTCGGCGCCCAGCGCGTCGCCATCGGCTAGCACCAGCATGCGGTTCAGCTCGTTGCGTAGCTGGCGCACATTGCCGGGCCAGCGGTACAGCCGCAGCGCGTCCAGCGTGGCCGGTAGCAGGGTGAGGCCGGGGCGCTGGTAGTGCTGGCGGGCTTCGTCCAGCAGCTTTTCGGCAATCAGCGGGATATCCGCCGGCCGTTCGCGCAGCGGCGGCACGGTCACGGCAAAGGCCGACAGCCGGTAGTACAGGTCTTCGCGAAAGCGCCCCTCGCGCACCAGCTCGGCCAGCTTGCGGTTGGTGGCTGACACCACGCGCACGTCTACTTTCAGCGGGCGCGGGCTGCCCACCGGGCGGATTTCGCCCTCTTGCAGCACGCGCAGCAGCTTGGCCTGGAAGGCGGGCGAGGTTTCGCCGATTTCATCCAGAAAAATGGTGCCGCCGTCGGCTTGCTGAAACAGGCCGACGTGGTCCTGGTAGGCGCCGGTAAATGCCCCGCGCTTGTGGCCGAACAGCTCGCTTTCCAGTAGCTGTTCCGGCATGGCGGCGCAGTTTTCCACCACGAAGGGGCGCTCGCGGCGGTGGCTGGCGTAATGCAGCGCGCGCGCCAGCAGCTCCTTGCCCACGCCGGATTCGCCCTCGATCAGCACGGCAATGTCAAAGCCGGCCACGCGCTCCAGCAGCGCGCACACCTGGCCCAGCGGGCTGTCCGGTGCGCGCGTGATATTGGCCATGGCGTGGCGGGCTTTGAGCTCGCGGCGTTTGCTGTCTACCCGGCTTTGCAGCCACGGCGCCGAGGTTTTCAGCTCCACGTGCAGCAGCGCGTTGTCCTGCTGCAGGCGGAACAGCTCGGCAGCGCCCTGTACGGTGAGCAGCAGGCTTTCCGGGTGCCAGGGTTTGAGCAGGTACTGGTAGATGCCGGCTTCGTTGACGGCAGCGATGATGTCGGCGTTGTCGGTGTAGCCGGACAGAATGATGCGTACCACTTGCGGGTGGCGTTCGCGCACGCGGCGCAGTAGCGCTACGCCGGTCATGTCCGGCATGCGCTGGTCGGTGACGATGACCTGGATGAACTCGCTTTCCAGGATAGCCAGCGCCTCGTCGGCGCTGCTGGCGGTAAACAGGGTGAAGTCGTCTTCCAGCGTGCGTTGCAGCGCTTCCAGCGAGCGGATTTCATCGTCCACCAGCAAAACGGTAGCTTGGGGGCTCATGGCGTGTCTTTCTGTAGCATGGGCGTATTGTAGCGGGGCATTAGCAAATGCGCGGCAGCATCTCGCCGGCCAGCCAGTCCAGCAGGCGCTCGCCGCCAAACGGCGTGCGTACCCGCACAAAGTGGTGCGTATCGGCCACTACCTGGCCAATGTTGGCCGCATGGCGGCCCAGCGGGTGGGCGCGCAGCGCGGCCAGCGCGGCGTCGGCTTCGGCGGCCGGGCAGATCGCTACCAGCTTGCCTTCGTTGGCCACGTACAGCGGGTCCAGGCCCAGGAACTCGCAGGCGGCGCGCACCGCCGGCTGCAGCGGAATGGCGTCTTCCTGCAGCTGCATGCCCACGCCGGACTGGCGGGCGATTTCGTTCAGCGTGGTGGCCAGGCCGCCACGGGTGGGGTCGCGCATCAGGCGCAGGCCGGGGCTGGCCGCCATCAGCGCCGCCGCCAGCGTGTGTAGCGCGGTGCTGTCGGACACGATGGGGCTGGCAAAGCCCAGGTTTTCGCGCTGGCTCATCACCGCCATGCCGTGCTCGCCCAGGCTGCCGGATACCAGAATCGCATCGCCCGGCTTGGCCTGGCTGCCGCACAGCTGTACGCCGTCGGCCACCACGCCGATACCGGTGGTGTTGATGTACACGCCGTCGCCGTGGCCGCGTTCCACCACCTTGGTGTCACCGGTCACAATGCGCACGCCGGCGTCGCGCGCGGCGGCGGCCATGCTGTGCACGATGCGCTGCAGGTCGGCCAGTGGCAGGCCTTCTTCCAGGATGAAGCCGGCGCTCAGGTACAGCGGCGTGGCGCCGCCCATGGCCAGGTCATTCACCGTGCCGTGTACCGCCAGGCTGCCGATGTCGCCGCCGGGGAAGAACAGCGGCGAGATCACGTGGCTGTCGGTGGCGATGGCCAGGCGGCCGCCGGGGGGCGGCAGGATGGCCTGGTCATTGCCCTGCGCCAGGTAGTCGTTGCGAAAAGCCGGGGCGAACAGCTCGTCCACCAGCTGCGCCATGGCGCGGCCGCCGCTGCCGTGGGTCATGTCGATGCGGCCGTGGGTAAAGTCCAGCTTGCGGGTGGTGTGGCTCATGCCGGTTGCTCCTGCTGCGTGACAAAGCGGCCGTAGTGGTAGTGGGCGGCGCAGGCGCCTTCGCTGGACACCATGCAGGAGCCCAGCGGGTTGTCGGGGGTACAGACAATGCCGAACACCTTGCAGTCTTGCGGCTGTTTTTGCCCGCGCAGGATGGCGGCGCATTCGCAGGCGCGGTGGTCCGGCACGTGGCGGTAGGGCAGGGCAAAGCGCAGCTCGGCGTCGAAGTCGGCGTAGTCGGGGTGGATGGCCAGCGCCGACTGCGGCACCTGGCCCAGGCCGCGCCATTCAAACGTTGGCCGCAGCACCAGGGTCTCGGCCACCACGGCGCGCGCGGTGGCGTTGCCGTCGGTGGTAACGGCGCGGGTGAACTGCGTGGCCACACCGGCCTCGCCACCGTTGATGCGCTCCACCAGCATCAGCACCGATTGCAGTACGTCCAGCGGCTCGAAGCCGGCAATCACCACCGGCTTGGCGTAGGCGTCGGCCACCGCCTGGTACGGCGCGCTGCCGATCACGGTGCTGACGTGCGAGGGGCCGATGAAGCCGTCCAGCTGCACCGCGTCGCCGGCAGCCAGCAGGTGCTGCATGGCAGGAGGGGTCAGCACGTGGTTGCAGAACACGGTGAAGTTGGCCAGCCCTTCGGCACGGGCCGTCTTCAGCGCCAGTGCGGTGGGCGGGGTGGTGGTTTCAAAGCCG
The DNA here is from genome assembly GCF_979366545.1 of Vogesella perlucida. Lineage (NCBI taxonomy): Bacteria > Pseudomonadati > Pseudomonadota > Betaproteobacteria > Neisseriales > Chromobacteriaceae > Vogesella > Vogesella perlucida. The sequence continues at coordinate 186,420 of NZ_CEETRO010000001.1, read as the reverse complement.
ATGGCAAAGAACACCACCTGGCGCGCCGGGTTGTCGCGCGCGATCTGCAGCGCGTCGGCGGTGGAGTACACCATGCGCACGTCGCCGCCCAGCGCCCGCGCCTTGTACAGGCTCAACTTGTTGCTGGCCGGTACGCGCAGGCAGTCGCCGTAGGTACAGACGATGGCGCCATGCTGCAGCGCCAGCTCGATAGCGGAATCGATACGGCCGATCGGCAGCACGCACACCGGGCAGCCGGGGCCGTGGATCAGCTGCACCGCCGCCGGCAGCAGGCCGGTCAGCCCGTAGCGGGCGATGGCGTGGGTGTGGCCGCCGCAAAATTCCATCAGCCGGTAGCTACGGCCGGGCTGTACCGCCTCGGCTATGCGCGCGGCCAGGCCGCGGGCCACGTCGCCACGGCGGAATTCGTCTACGTATTTCATGGCTGTTCCCCCTGTGGCAGCGCGGCCAGCTCGTGCATCAGCGCCAGGGTTTTTTCGGCCTCGGCGGCGTCCAGCCGGCCAATGGCGTAACCCACGTGCAGGATCACGTAATCGCCGGGCTGCACGCCCGGCACCAGGGCGATGGATACGTCGCGCATCACGCCGTCTACCTCGACGCGGGCGTTGTCGCCCGCCAGTAGCTCTGTCACTTTCACCGGCATGGCCAGGCACATGGGTCAGTCTCCTTGTTGGCCAGCATCTGCCGTGCTACCCAGGCCTGGCCCACGGCCAGCCCCCCGTCGCCGGCCGGTAAGGCCTGCGGGTGGTAGACGGCCAGACCGGCCTGTTGTAATGGGGGTAGCAGGGCGGCCAGCAGCGTGCGGTTGGCAAAGCAGCCGCCGCCCAGTGCCACCGTGCGAACGGTGTGGTGTTGTGCCGCCGCCAGCACCCAGCTGGCCAGTGCGGCGGCCAGCGTGGCGTGCCACAGGCTGGCGATAGCAGCGGCGTCGGGCTGGGTCAGCAGTTGCTGTAGTAGCGGTGTTAACTGCAAAACGTTGGCCGCATCGATGTGCCAGCCGCCCGCCAGTGGCGCGGCGGGGCGGGCCAGTGCCTGCAGCCGTTGCGGTGCTTCGCCTTCGTAGCCTTGCTGCAGGCACACGCCGGCCAGCGCCGCTACCAGGTCGAAATAGCGCCCCATGCTGCTGCTGTACGGGGTGTTGATGCCGCGTGCCAGCTGCTGGCCCAGTAGCGGCCAGGCCGGCTGGTGGCCAAAGCGCCGCTCTGCCTCGTTGGCATGGCCGTGTTGCAGCAGCCAGGCGGCGGCCACGCGCCACGGTTGGCGCGCGGCGGCATCGCCACCGGGCAGCGCCAACGGCGCCAGGTGGCCGATGCGCTGGCTGTGCGCGCCGTTTACCAGCAGCAGCTCGCCGCCCCAGGCACCACCGTCATCGCCCACGCCGTGGCCGTCCAGCGCCAGGCCCAGCACCGGGCCGTGCAGCAGGTGTTCGGCGCACACGGCGCCAATATGGGCGTGGTGGTGGCCCACGCGCAGCAGCGGTACGTTGGCCGCAGCGGCCAGCTGTGCCGCCAGCTGGCTGGCAAAGTGCTCGCCGTTATCGCAGGCGATGGCCTGCGGCGCGTGGCCACTATGCAGCTGTAGCGCGGCGATGGCGTGCTCCAGCGCCACGCAGGCGGCCGGGTGCGCTAGGTCGCCCACGTGGGCGCCAGGCAGCGCCGCGTTGCCGTACAGCAGTGCCGGGGCGTTTTTCAGGTAGCTGCCGGTGGCCAGCACGGTAGCGCCATCGGCCGCCAGCGGCAGCACGTCTGGCACATAGCCACGGCTGCGGCGCAGCGTGGCCGTGCCCAGTGCGTCGACACGCAGCACGCTGTCGTCGCTGCGGGCGTGGATGCCGCGGTCGTGCAGCAAAAAGCCGTCGGCGATACCGGCCAGCGCGGTGAGGGCGTCCTCGTTATCGATGGCCACCGGCGCGCCGCTGGCATTACCGCTGGTCATCACCAGCAGCATGGGCTGGGCGTGATCCAGCCAGCCGGTACCCGCGGGGCGGCCGGCGGCTTCGTGCCACAGTAGCAGGTGCAGCGGCGTGGGCGGCAGCAGCACGCCCAGCTCGGCCAGGCCCGGCGCCAGTGCGTGCGGCAGCGCCAGCTCGCCGCGTGGTAGCAGCACGATGGGCCGCGCCGGGCTGGCCAGCAGCGTGGCGGCGGTGGCATCCAGCTGTACCACGCCGTGCAGGCTGGCCAGGTTGGCCGCCATCAGCGCCAAGGGCTTGGCCGGGCGGTGCTTGCGCTGGCGCAGACGGTCGATGGCACCGGCGTTGCGCGCGTCACAGGCCAGATGAAAGCCGCCGCTGCTTTTTATGGCCACAATGCCGCCACCCTGCAGCGTGGCCAGCGCCAGTGCCAACGGGTCGCCGGCTTGCGGTGCGCCCTCCGCGCCCAGGTACTGTAGCTGCGGGCCGCAGGCCGGGCAGCAGGTCGGTTCGGCGTGAAAGCGGCGGCTGGCGGGGTGGTGGTAGTCGGCATGGCAGGCCGCGCACAGCGCAAAGCCGGCCAGCGTGGTGGCGCTGCGGTCATAGGGCAGGGCGTGGGTCACGCTGTAGCGTGGCCCGCACTGGGTGCAGTTGATGAAAGCGTGGCGCCAGTGGCGGCCGCCGGGCTGGCACAGCTCGGCCAGGCAGGCGGCGCACGGTGCGCTGTCGGCCGGTAGCCGTACCTGCGCCGCGCTGCCTTCACTGGCGGCGATGACGAAATCCTGCCCGCCCTGCGGCGGCAGCGCGTGGCTGGTGAGGCTATCCACCTGCGCTTGCGGTGGCAGGCTGGCCAGCAGCTGCACGGCAAAGGCGTCCAGCTGCGCCGGCGGGCCTTCCACCTCGATCACCACCCCGCTTGCGTGGTTGGCCACGTGGCCGGCCAGGCCCAGCGCGCTGGCCACGCGCCATACGTGCGGGCGAAACCCCACACCCTGCACGCGGCCACGGGCGGTAAGGCAACGGCGTTGCAGCGTCATGCCTTAGCCCTGCGCCAGCTGTGCTTCCAGCGCGGCGACCTGGGCTTTCAGCGCAGCCAGCTGGTCCAGCTGGGTTTGGCGTTCGGCACGCTGGGCGCGCGCTTCGATCAGGCCGTAGGCCAGCCACTGCAGCCAGGCGTCCATGCCTTCGCCGCTGCGGGCGCTGAGCTGCAGCACCTCGATGGCGGGGTTCACGCGGCGGGCGTAGGCGATGCAAGCGTCCACATTGAAGTCCAGGTGCGGCAGCAGGTCGGTTTTGGTGAGCACCATCAGGCTGGCGGCGGCAAACATGTCTGGGTACTTCAGCGGTTTGTCCTCGCCTTCGGTGACGGACAGGATAGCCACCTTGTGCGCTTCGCCCAGGTCGAACGCCGCCGGGCACACCAGGTTGCCCACGTTTTCGATCAGCAGCAGGCTGTCGTCCTGCAGCGCCAGCGCGTCCAGCGCCTGGCCTACCATGTGGGCGTCCAGGTGGCAGCCCTTGCCGGTGTTGATCTGGATGGCCGGCGCACCGGCGGCGCGGATGCGCTCGGCGTCGTGCGCGGTTTGCTGGTCGCCCTCGATCACCGCCAGCGGGGTGGAGGCGGCCAACCTGTGTACGGTTTCGGTCAGCAGCGTGGTTTTGCCGGAGCCGGGGCTGGATACCAGATTCAGCGCAAAAATGCCGCGCTCGGCCAGGCGGCGGCGGTTTACCGTGGCGTACTGATTATTCTTGCCCAGAATGTCCTGCTCGATCTTCACCATGCGCGCCTGGCTCAGCCCCGGCGCGTGGGCGTGTGCCGGGCCCTGGCCGTAGTGGAGGCTGCCATCGGCCAGCTGCACCGGTGCGCTGTCGGCTGCTTCGGGCTGGGCGTGCGCGTGGCCGTGATCATGATGGTGCGGGTGATCGTGGTCATGATGGTGGTGATGGCCAGGCGCGTGGCCGCCGGCGCGGCGCGGGCGGTACGGGTATTTCACGGCCGGTTTCTGGCCTTCGATGCTGACATTGCCTTCGGCGCAGCCACAAACGGTACACATGGGTGGGGTCCTTTCTTGTTCTGTTCGGTGTTGTGCTTTTTTATGCAGGCGCTAACGGTGCTGGCAGGGCTTATTCCACCTCCAGCTCCGCCACGCGCAGTTCTTCGCCGCCGGTGACTTGTACCTGGTGGCGGCCGCAGCAGGGGCAGGCGTCAAAGCGTGCGTGGATGGCCACCTCCTGGCTGCAGGCCAGGCACCAGCCACGGCCGGGCTCGCGCAGCAGGTGTACCCGGGCACCGTCGGCCAGGCTGCCGCGTAGTACCACCTCCAGGCAGAAGGTGAGCGCTTCGGGCTCCACGCCGGCCAGCTCGCCAACTTGTAGCCAGATCTGTTTGACGCGGCTGAACTGCTGCGCCTGCGCGTGTTCTTCCAGCAGCTGCACGATGCCTTCGGCCAGCGACATTTCATGCATGAGCGTGTTCCTTATTATCGAAGCCCGCTAGTGTAAAGCTGACACAGGGGTCAATGAGCAAGAGCCGGCGGGTAATCTGTGTGCTGTCACCGTTGGCCGCGGCTTGCACCATGCAGCCGGCGGGATGGGTGTGCCATAGCGTAGGCGGCAGTACGCGGTAATGGCTGATGCGGCCATCGCCGCCCAGCGTGGCCAGGTGCAGCAGCGGGCCGCGTGCAGTATCTACCCGCGCCAGGCCACTGCCGGCCAGCGGGCTGGCGCAGGCGTGCGGTGGCACCCCCAGCAGGGCGTCGGCCAAGGCCAAGAGCCGCGCCAGCAGGCGCGCCGCGCTAAGGTGGCCGGCGTGCAGCCACGGTTGCAGCACGTGGTGGTAGCGCGCCAGCGCGCCGGTTTCTACCGCCTGGCCGTGCCAAGCGGGGTGGGCACCCGCCAGCCAGTGCGGTGCCGCCGCCAGCTGCTGGCTGTCGGGTAGCACCAGTAGCGCGGGTGCGGGTTCGGCAGGCTGTTGCAGCAAGACCTGCAGGGCGCGGGCGGCCGGGCTGTGGCCGCTGGCGGCCCACTGTTGCCAGCCGGACAGGCCGTATTGCCGCCAGGCGCGGGTGCGGGTGCCAAATACGCTGTGCTCGGCCAGCACGGCGCAGTCGGCCAGCGTGCGGGCCTGGCCCAGTGCGGTGAGGCAGCGCGGGTCCGGGGCCTGGCCGCAGGCAGGGCTCCAGTCCAGCAGCCAGCGGCGCAGCGTTTCGCGGATGGCTTCCTGGCGCACGCTGTCCAGCGCGCTGCTGTCTGCGGCGGCGGCCTGCCCGCTGGCGCAGGCGAGCGCCAGGCATGCCGCCAGGCTTTGTGCGTGGCTACACAGGGCAAACAGGCGGCCGGCCAGCGCGCAGGCGTCGTCGGCGCTGCGGCCGATGAACAGCTGCTCTGCGGCCAACCTGGGCCAATGCAGCTGTACCTGGCCATGCTGGCGCTGCAGCGTGATGCTGTCGCGGCTCATGCGCCCAGCCCGAAGAGGCGGCGCCGGCTCAGGTCCGGCCCCGGCGGCGCGGCGGGCGGCGGTGGGACTTCGAACAGCAGGCGTAGTACTTCTTGCGCGGTGTCGCGCGCGCTGTCGTGGTCGGCAAACTGCGGCAGCGGTGAAAACAGCGAGCACATCAGGTACGGGCCGATGGCGGCTTCATGGCCGGGGATAAACGGCATGGCACCTTCCGGCAGCACCACCAGCACTTCTTCCCCGGGCTGGCTGGCAGGCAGCGGGGCGTCGCCGGGCAGGATCATCAGGTTGATGAACCACGGGGTAACAAGGGTGCCGACCCACCAGCCCTGATACGGGCGAAACCCCACGGCCTGCACGCGGATGGCCGGGTTCAGGATGGGAATGCCCTGCATGCGCGTGGCGTGGATCAGGCCATACACCGCCTCCAGCTCGAAGCTGGGGTCGTGCGGCCAACCTTGCCGCACTGCCGGGGCGTTCATGGCAGCACCATGAACTGGCTGTGCGCGCCGTCGCACACCGGGCAGCGCCAGTGTTCGGGCAGTGCGCTAAACGGGGTGCCCGGCGCGATCTGCCATACGGCGTCGCCCTCGGCCGGGTCGTACACCCACCAGCAGATCTTGCATTCCAGCCGTGCGTCGTCGGCCAGGCGGTCTTCGTGGCCCAGAAAGCTGCCTTCAAAGGTGTTCATGCGGGCTGCTCCAGGCTGAGCCAGTCCAGTGCCTCTTGCAGGCGCTCGATGGCATCGGCGATGTCGTCGGCGGCGGCCAGGGCGACTTCTGGCATGCGGGTGATTTCCAGCGTGTCCAGCAAAATGGCGTTCATGCCGTTGAAGTACTGTACCCGCCACACGTTTTGCAGGCGGGTAGCCATCACGCGGCATTTGCCGTAGCCGCGCGAGAACACGCCGCTGTTGCCGCCGCCCAGGTTGGCATCGATATAAGCCATGTCCTCGGGGGTCATCGGCAGCAGGCTGAAGTTGATCACGTGGTCTTCGTCGCCGTCCTGATAGGCGGCCACGCGCTCGGCAATTTCGGCCAGCACGGCGGGGGCGTTCATCAGCGCCACGCCTGCCGGGTCGAAGGGGGTGAACTCACGGCTGCCAAAGGCGCGTGCCTCTTGCCACACGGCGGCGGGGATGGCGCAGGCTTCGATGCGGTCAGCCAGGGGTTGGCCGCCCGCGTCCAGCTCCAGCACGCGCCACACGCCGGCAAAGACCGACTCCTGTATCAGCAGCTCGTGGCCGTTGGTGCAGCGCACGCGGGCGCTGACTTCGCCTTCGCCCAGCAGCTGGCTGATCAGTGTGCGCTCGTCGCGGCCCAAACCGTTCAGCAGCAGCGAGGGGCTGGGCTCGCTGTGGCCATCCCAGGCGTGCATGCGCTGGATCAGCTCGGCTACCAGCGCCTTGGCATCTTCCAGGTGGGCGGTTTCTTCGGCGGTGGGCAGGAAGGGCATGTCGAAGCCATCCAGCTCACGCGGCAGCGGCATGTAGTTCAGGTCCGGGTCAACCGGCTGCGAGCCGGGGCCGATGCCGACGACCGGAATGGGAAAGGCCTTGGGCAGGGTAAAGGCGCTCATTGGCAGGCTCCGCTGGTGTGGCTGGTGACAGGAATGCCGATTGACGGCGGGCGGCGTACCGGCGCGGCCAGCAGCTCGGCAAAGCGGTGTACCACGTCTGGCCAGTCCATCAGCCCGACAATCACGCCGGTGTAGCCGCCATCACGCAGGAAGACCAGGGCCGGGTATTTCAGTACGCCAAAGCGGCTGGCAAGCTGGCGGCTGGCAGCCGGGTTGGCCCAGCAGATGTGCGGGGCGGTGCCGGGCAGGCTTTTGAGCACCTCGGGCACGATGATGGCGTTGTCGGCTACCTCGGGGTGCTGGTGCGGGTCGGCGTTCAGCATCAGTACCAGCTGCGGGTGGGCGGCGGCCAGTGCGTCCAGCGTGGCGGCGTCGGTTTCGGTGTAGCCCAGCGCGGTCAGGCGGCTGGCGACGGTGTCGAAGGTGGGAATGTACGATTGCATGGTGGGTGGCCTTGCGTTGTCAGCTTGATGGAGGTGTGGGGGTCAGCAGCGCCTGCAGGTGTGGCGGCAGCTGCGGCTCGCGGTGGTGCAGGTCGGCAAAGTGTTGTTCTGGCTGGTAGTTGCCGGCCAGTGCGGCTTCCAGTGCGGTGATGGCCGCCAGGATGTCGGCGGCGCGGGTGTCGTCCAGTAGCTCGCGCGCGGCGCCGGTAAACACCAGTAGCCACTGGCCGGCAGCCACCTCGCCCAGCAAGCGGGTGTCGATGTCGACCAGGCTGCCATCGCGGTCGCGGCAGCGGGCGCTAAACCAGCCGGGGCTGACTACTTGCATCGGGATGCCCATGCACATCAGCGCGGCTCCTCGCTAAACAGTACGCGGGCATCGCCCACACGGCAGGCGCTGTCGGCGGCCGGGCGTTCTGCTTCGTAGCGGCGGATATCCAGGCTGCCATGGTTCAGCCGGCTGCCATCGTCCGGGCGGGCGCTGGCTTGTACGCCCCATGCGGCCAACGTTTGCACGGCCATGTCCAGCGCGGCGGGCAGCTGGGCGCGTACGGCGGGCGACAGGCTGCCGCCGTAGTCTTCCAGCTCGACCGGCTGTACCCCGATGAGGGTGATGGCGGTGGGCAGGGCATTTTTCAGGTCGGCCAGGGCCAGCACTTCGGAAAACCCGGTCTGGTGCAGGCTCATTTTCTTGGCGGTGAGGTAGGCGGGCACGGCATCGTCGTGGTAGGCGCGCAGGGTGCCCGGCGGCAGGCCAAAATCGATGGCGTCCAGAATCAGCAGGTGGTCGGCGGCTTCGACATAGGGCAGCAGCAGCAGGCCCTGGGTGCCGCCGTCGATGACCTCTACGTGGGCGGGCAGGTCGTAGCGGGCGTACAGCGCTTCGGCGCAGCGGACGCCAAAGCCTTCATCGGCCCATAGAAGGTTGCCCAGCCCCAGTACCACGATATGCGGCGTTGACATGATGTGTGTTCCGGCCTGTTACAGAGGCCGTTACATATACAAAGCGCGTGCCAGCTTTGTGTTTATGCCAGTGCGGGGCAAGTGGCTGATTTTTATGGTTTTGTCGGGTAGTTGGCCGCGCGGGCAGCGAGGGGGTGGAAAGAATTCTTCCGTTTTGTCGGGGCGTGGTGGAAAGCAGGTTTTCGCTTGCGGTGGTCTAGCGGTAGCGTGCTGTCAGCCGCTTTAACCAGCCGCGTTGTTGCAGCTGGCGAAAGCTGGCCTGATAGCGCGCTACCTGGGCGGTGGCGGTGCCGGGGCTAAAGGCGATATACAGCGGCTGCGACAGCCCCGGTAGCGTAAATGCCGCTTGCAGCTGGCGGCTATCCAGCCCAGCCTGGGCGCTGCGGTAGCGCAGCACCACCTGGTTGGAAAACGGCAGCAGGTCGATACGGCGGGCAAACAGCTTGCGGATATTGCTCAGGTCGTCGCTGCTTTCCTGCAGGTTCTGGCCCACGACAAAGCCCCGCTGCAGCAGGTATTGCATTTTGACATCGCCAGCGGTGGCACCCAGCTGCCAGACGCGCGCTTCGTCCAGGTTGCGGGCGCTGATTTCCCGTCGTGCGGCCAGGCGCCAGACGGTGACATCGTTGGGGGCAATTTCCCCTATCCAGCCAAATTGTTTTTCGCGCTGTGGCGTGCGTGCCAAGCAGAAAATCATCAGGCCCGGCGTGGTTTCGGCCATCTGGTAGGCGCGCGCCCAGGGCAAAAAGCGGATATCCAGGATATCGCCGTTCTGCCTGGCCAGCTGGCGTGCGGTCTCCAGGGCAATGCCCCACGGCTGCGGGCTGGCACTCTGGAACGGGGGGAACTCGGTAGTCACTGCTGTGATGGTAGCCGCACAGGCAGGGGCACAAAACAGCAGAGGGAGCAGGCGAGTGAGCACGGTAGGCGGGCAAGCTGGCTGGTAAACGAGGTTTCATGACTCTAGCGTGCTATGCCTGCGTCGTTAAGTGCTTTTGTGCGGCGGGTGGAAAATTTATTGAAATTTACGTGTAGCGGGTGTTTCAGGTGACATGCACCGCGTTATTCTCATGGACTATTTATTGCTCTGCGTTGCCCGCCACCCTAAGCTGTATTACCAGCACTGTGGTGTCAACATCATGAACATACCTGTACTGCAAGCCTTGTCCTTGCTGCACCGCTGCAGCACCGCCGCCTTGGGCACCCACTCGCAGGCCATGCCTGGCTACCCCTTTGTGACCGTTTTGCCGTTTGCCCCCGGCCCGGACCACAGCCCGTGGCTGTTGATGAGTGCACTGGCCGAGCATAGCCGCAACGCGCTGGCCGACCCCCGTGTCAGCCTGCTGCTGCAAGCCCCCGCAGAGGATGTGCTGCAGCAGGCCCGCATGACGCTGGTGGGCGAGCTGCAGCAAGCAACGCCAGACGCCGCCCTGCAGGCCCGGCTGCTGCGCTACTGTCCCGAGTTTGAACAGTATCTGGCGCTGGGGGATTTCAGCTTTTACCGCCTGTCGTTGCGAGCACTGCGCTTTATTGGCGGCTTTGGCCACATGGGCTGGGTGCAGGCTGCCGCCTGGCAAGCCCTCCCGCAGCTGGATCTGGCTGCCGAGGCGGCCATGCTGCCAGAGCTGGCCACACCCGGTCCGCAGCTTAGCGTGCTGGGGGCCGACTGCCATGGGGTGGATTACCGCGTACACGGGCTACGGCAGCGGCTGGATTTTGGCGAAGCGGTGCCGGCGGGGCAGCTGCTGGTACGAACGCGTGCTGCCTTGGCCGCTGGCGAGTTGCGCTAATGGTACACAGGCCAGGGGGCAGGTAGTGGCCACCGCTTAAATGCGGCATAATAATTATTGATTTAAAATTGATTGGTTCATTTAAAACAATAATTCACAAGATGAGGTAGGTATGAGCCAGAAAATCAGGCTGGATCGCTGGTTTTGGCAGTCTTTCCTGCGCACGGCACTGATTCCCCTGCTGGTCATCGAGTTAGGGTTCTTGCTGATCTACTGGGTGAGTGCCCAGATGATCTACCAGGATAACAGCCGCACGGTAGGCGATGTGTCCAAAGCCTTGATGCCGCGAGAAGTCCAGGCCGAGGCGCGTGCGCTGTCCGAGCGCCTGAATGCCATATCAGGCATCACCGGGCTGTTGGCCAGCCAGACAGGCCGTGCCCTGCAAACCCCCTACACACCCGGTGCCGACGAGCTGGCGCGCTACCAGCGCACGCCTGATGGCGCACTCATTACCACCCGTGACAATGGCGGCGCGGCTGCCTTCTATAGTGGTCTCGTGCCGCTGGGCCCGCAGCAGCAGCAAACCATCCACCGCAGTGTGCAGCTGGACCCCATCCTGAAAGACGTGAAAGCGGCCAACCCTTTGATCGCGCAGGTCTACCTGAATACCAAAGACTCCTACAACCGCATCTATCCCTATTTTGATGTGAAAGGCCAGTACCCGGCCAAGATGGATATCCCGTCGTACAACTTTTATTACGAAGCTGACGGCAAACATAACCCCGCACGCAAACCGGTATGGACCGATGCCTACCTGGACCCGGCAGGCCAGGGCTGGATGGTGTCGTCCATTGCCCCGGTATGGCAGGGCGATACCCTGGAAGGGGTGGTGGGCATCGACATTACCCTGCAAACCGTGGTGGACGAGCTGCTGGCGCTGGATCTGCCCTGGGGCGCCTACGTGATGCTGATCGGGCGTGATGGCACCATCCTGGCGCTGCCACCTCAAGGCGAGCACGACTGGGGGCTGCAAGAGCTGGGCAAGCACAGCTATACCGAGGCCATTCGCCAGAACGTGTTCAAGCCCGAGAAATACCGTATCGACCTGCACCCGGCAGGCAAACATCTGGCGGCCTTGATCCAGCAGCGCGCGTCGGGCATTGCCACGGCCCCCTTGCAGCACGGCCAGCGCGAAGTGGTGGCCTGGTCGCGGGTTGCCGGCCCGAACTGGACCCTGCTGATGGTGGCGGAAGAGCCGGCCATCCTGGCCGAGGCCGAGCGGTTGCACCAGCGCATGACCACGGTAGGCTGGTTCATGCTGGCTGCGCTGCTGGCGTTCTACACCATATTCTTCGTACTGCTAGCCCGCCGTGCACGACAGATGAGCCAGCGTGTGGTGGCACCGCTGGCCAGCTTCCAGCAGGCGGTCGAACAGATCGGTGCCGGCCATTACCACACCGCCATTGCCCAGCAGCCGATTGCCGAGCTGGATGCCCTGGGCCAGCACATCGGCCAGATGGCCCTGCAGCTGGAGCAAGCTGCCAGCGTAGAAGAACAAGCCCGCCAGCAAACGGAAAAAGCGCTGGCAACCGAAAAACAGATCAACCAGCAACAGCAGCATTTTATCGAGGTGCTGTCGCACGAGGTGCGAACCCCTCTGGCCCAGATCGATTCCGTTGCCCAGGCGCTGCAGCGCCGTGGCAGCAGTACCGATGCCGACACGCTGCAAGCCCGCCTGGGGCTGATCCGCGAGGCCAGCGAGCGCCTGGGTGCCATGCTGGACCGCAGCCTGCTGGCACTGTTGCCGGTGAGCGATAGTCATACCCCACGGGTGCCGGTAGCCCTGCCTGCGTTGCTTGACAGCCTGATCGCCGATGGCCTGACCAACCAGCGCATACAACGCCAGCTGGACGCGCCTCTTAGCCCCGCTGTGCGGGAAACCCTGCTGCGCGCCGTGGTGCAAGAGCTGCTGCACAATGCGGCCAACCATGGTGGTGGCAATGTGCGTATCGCCAGCAGCCAGCAAGGCAATGCGTGGCGGTTGCAAGTCAGCGATGGCGGCCCGGCACTGCCTGCCGACGAGCTGGCGCTGCTATTACAGCCTTTCTACCGCCGCAGTAGCGACCGTGCTGTCGGTAGCGGCCTGGGGCTGACCATGGTGGCACGCTTTGTTGCTGAAATGGGGGGGCGCCTGCAGCTGGACACCGCAGAGGGTGAAGGGCTGATCGTGTCCGTCTACCTGCCACTGACGGAGACTGACCATGTCTGAGCAAAGAACCGTACTGTGCGTAGAGGACGACAACACCATCCGCATGCTGATCTGTGAGGAGCTGGCCTTTGCCGGCTACCAGATACTGCAGGCGCGTGACGGTGTCGAAGGGCTGGACATGGTGCGCCAGCACAGCCCCGACCTGGTTGTGTGCGATATTTCCATGCCGCGCATGAACGGCTTTGATCTGCTGGAAGCCGTGAACCTGAACGATAACGACCCGGTACCTTTTATCATGCTCACCGCACTGGGCGACCGTCAGAACCAGATACGCGGGCGCGAGCTGGGGGTGGTGGACTACCTGGTCAAACCGGTGGATTTTGACCTGCTGCTGGCGGCGGTGGCCTCGCGCATCAAGCGCCGCCGCCATTCCGACACCTTTGCCGACGCCAGCGGGCAGTTCCTGAGCCGCCCGCTGCTGCTGGAAAGACTGGAAGCCGCCCGGCGCGTGGTGTCGCCGGTCAGCGTGATTCTGACCAAGATCGACAGTTTCCTGGGTTTGTCCATCCGCCTGGCTGCAGACGAGCAGCAGCTGTTGCGTAGCCAGGTACATGCCCAGCTGTCGCAGCTGGCCGAGTCGGGCAAGGTGTACGGCTGGGCCGATGGCTGCTGGGCGCTGATCGAGCGCGCCGACACCCAGGCCAGCGATATTCCGGCCAGTATGCAGCGCCATGAAATCATGGTGGGCGGGGTAATGGTGAATTACACCTTCAGCATGCTGCGCATCCAGGTGGACTGGACATCGCCCGAGCTGCGCCGACTGGACGCCAGTGCGCTGGTAGAGGCATGCGCGCTGCACCTTAACTTCATGAGCGCCGGTAACGCGCGGCGCTTTATCTATCTGGGCGATGCCGACTACCACGCGCTGGAAGCCGCCCGCTATGCCGAACGCAACCTGGCCGAAGCCATACGCCATGGCGAGCTGGAGCTGGTGTTTCAGCCCCGGGTGGATATTGCCAGCGGTGGCATCGTGGGGGCCGAGGCGCTGCTGCGCTGGCCCGGCTCGGCCATTGGTGCGCTGTCGCCAGGTTTTTTTGTCCCCGCTGCCGAGCGCATGGGCCTGGCCGCCGAGCTGGACCGCTGGGTGATCAGCCGCATGCTGCAGGCGGTACGGCTGATGGTGCAGCGTGCGCCCAATACCGTGCTGTCGTTCAACTTGTCCGGGCAAAGCCTGGGGGCCGGGGTGCCAGCCTACCTGAGTGACTGCCTGAAAGACGATGCCCAGGGCCTGGCGGCCAACCTGGAGATCGAAGTGACCGAAACCTCCATGGCGCACCTCACACCCGAGGTAGAGCAGGCCATTGCCCGGCTGCGCGAGATGGGCACCAAGCTGGCGGTAGACGACTTCGGCATGGGCTATGCCTCGCTGGCTTATCTCAAGCGCTTGCGTGCCGAGGTCATCAAGATCGATCGCAGCTTTGTGACCGATATCGCCCGGCAAGAAATCGACGCCCAGATCGTGGAAGGCCTTATCGGCCTGGCCCGCGCCATGGGCTGTACCGTGGTGGCAGAAGGCGTAGAAACCGCCGTACAGGCCGAAGCCCTGTTGCACTTGGGCTGTCGCTACGCACAGGGCTATTATTTCTATAGGCCCATGCCACTAGAAGAACTTCTTGCCCTGCTGGAGACGCCATGAATGCCATTCCTCCCGGCTGGTTGCCGGCACTACCGGCATTGAACCAGCTCAGTACCGCCATCTGGTTCTATCATTTCAGCCAGCAAACCATTGTGTGGGCCAACCTGGCTGCGCTCAAGCTGTGGGATGCGCCCGACCTGGAGGCGCTGCAGCAGCGCGACCTGAGCATGAGCAGCGAAGGCGGCCGTCTGCGCCTGCAGGGCTACCAGGCTGCGTTTGCCCGCCACGAAACCGTGCGCGAAACCTGGACCATCTACCCGCGGGGCCGCCCGGTGCAGCTGCATTGCCACTGTGCACAGCTGGATGTAGCGGTGCCGGACATCATGCGTGTCGAAGCCAGCGAGCTGAACTTTGAAACCCAGGTGTCGCGCTCGGTAGAAATGCTGCGCCACGTGCGCGAAATGGTCACCTTGTACGACCTGCACGGCAATGTGCTGCTGCGCAACCCCGCCGCGCAGGCCTATTTGCCGCAGGCAGATGATGCCTTTGCGGCCAACCTGCACAGCCCGGCCATCGCGCGCGAGCTGCGTACGGCGGTGTCGGAAAGCCGTTCGGTACGCCGTATCGTCGAGGTGAACCTGGCCGACGGCAGCACCACCCGCCACCAGATGCAGCTGGTCGAGGTAGCCGACCCGGCCACCGGCGACCAGGCGCTGCTGGTGAGCCAGCACGATGTGGGCGACCGCGAAAAGCTGCTGCAGCTGCAGCGCGAGCGTAGCGAGGAGCTGCAGAGCATCCTGGACGCGTTGCCGCTACCCATGGTGATTTCCGAGCTGGAAGGCGGGCGCATACGCTATGCCAACCGGCTGGCCATCGAGCTGTACGGCATGTGGCTGGGCAGCAGTGGTGGCATGTCGCCGGTATCGCTGGGCCTGTACGAGAAGCCGGAAGACCGCGCACGCTTTCTGGACCTGCTGCAGCTGCAGGGCATGGTGTCCGACTTTCAGACCGTGCTGCGCGACCGCCAGCAACAGCGCTTTGACGCCAGCCTCACCGGCTGCCTGGTGGACTACCGCGGCATTCCCAGCATTCTGGTGAGCGTGCTGAATATCTCGCATATCCGCGAGCGCGAGCGTTCGCTGGAAGCTACCTTGCAGCACGAGCGCGAGCTGATGGAAATGCAGCGGCGCTTTGTTTCCATGGTGTCGCACGAGTACCGTACCCCGCTGGCGGTGATAGACGGCATTGCCCAGCGCATCCTGCGTAGCCCCGGCCAGTTTACTTGCGACATGCTGCACGAGCGGGTGCAGCGCGTGCGCGATATGGTGGCGCATATGGTGACGCTGGCAGACAGCGTGCTGACACTCAACCGGCTGGAGTCGGACCAGATTCGTGTGGAGCATGTGCCGGTGCGCCTGCTGCCGCTGCTCAGCGAGCTGGTCGAGCTGAACCAGGCCATTTATCCGGACTGCCATATCGAGCTGGACGCCCAGGCCGAGGTGGCGCTGCAGGTAGAGGGCGATGTGGAGCTGCTGCGGCTGATTTTTTCCAACCTGATCAATAACGCCATCAAATACTCGCCGCGCTGGCAGCGCGTGGCACTGACCCTGCGCCAGGAGGGCGATACGGTAAAAATCTCGGTGCGCGATTGGGGGGTCGGGGTGCCGGAGAGCGAGCAAGGCCGGCTGTTTACGCGCTTTTTCCGCGCCAGTACCGCACAGGGCATCCCCGGCTGCGGCATTGGTCTGGCGCTGGTCAAGGAGCTGGTGCAGATGCACCATGGCACCATCGAGCTGGAAAGCAGCGAGGGCAATGGCGCCATGTTTACCGTAACGCTACCGCTGCGCCAGCCGGATTAGCCGGCCCGTGCCCCAAAAAACAAACCCTGTTTGCCAGTGCAAACAGGGTTTGTTTATGCCAGCTTTCGCCCCGACAGGCGGGGCGTGCAGCGGGGCTTACTCGGCCTTGGCGGCTTCCAGCACGATGTTCAGTTTTACGTCGTCGCTGATGGCTGGCAGGAAGGTTTTCATGCCGAACTCGCTACGCTTGATGGTGGCGACAGCGTTGGCGCCCCAGTTTTCCACACCGGTCATCGGGTGTTTGGCTTTGGTGACGCTGACCAGTTTCAGGGTAACCGGCTTGGTCACGCCCAGCAGGGTCAGGTTGCCTTTTACCGCGGCTGGCTTGCCGTTCTTGAATTCAACCGCAGTGGACTTGTAGGTCAGGGTAGGGAATTTTTCCACGTTGAAGAAATCGGCGCTCTTCAGGTGCTTGTCGCGGTCGCCCAGGAAGGTCTGCAGCGAGGCAGCATCGATGGAAACATCCACGGCGCCGGTTTTGGCGGCTTCATCCACGGTCAGCTTACCGCTGATCTTGGTGAAAGTACCCGCCTGTACCGACAGGCCCAGGTGGTTCACTTCGTAGCTGGCGTAGGTGTGGGTAGGGTCGATGTTGTAGGACACCGGGGCGGCAAAAGCGGCACCAGCAGTGGCAAACAGGGCGGCAAACAGGGCGGTACGGATCATGTTCTCTCTCCAGAGTAGGGTGGGGCTATCAGTACTAATAACGGTTGATGCAGAACCCCGGTATCAGGGGTTGACCAGCACCAGGCGGAATTTCAGGTCGACGTTGTCGGCGACGGTGCCGGTATCGCTCCAGCTGCCTTCGCCAATCTTGAACGCCAGGCGCGACACGGGCAGGGTGCCGTCCACGGTAAGGGTTTTACCCTGTGCGGTGGCGGTAAACGGGGCGCTCACGTCACGGCTGATGCCTTTGAGGGTGAGCTTGCCGGCCACCTGGTAGCGGTTATTACCCAGGGCCTTGATGCTGCTGGACACAAAGCGCGCCTGCGGGAACTGGGCGGCGTTGAACCATTCTTTCTTGCGTGCTTCGGCACTGGCTTCGCCGGTAGGCAGCGCGATGCTGGCGGTGTCGATGGTGATGTCGGCTTTGCCGGCTTCTGGCTGTGCCGGATTGAAGTCCACGTTGGCCGCAAACTTCTTGAAGCTGCCGGACATCGGCACGCCCATCTGTTTCAGGGTAAAGGCCAGCTGGCTCTTGGTCAGGTCTACCGGCTGGGCAAAGGCCGGGGCGGCCAGCAGGGCAGCCAGCGGCAGAAGCAGTGCTTTTTTCATGGGTGGGTTCCTGTGTGTGCCAGGCGGGTTCAGCCGCGCAGGCTCATGCGGCTCAGCAGGCCGTCCTTGTCGATGAAATGGTGTTTCAGTGCAGCGGCCACGTGGCCCAGTACGGCGAGCAGCAGTACGGTATTGAGTACGCCGTGCAGCTGGCCCAGCTGTGGTGCCAGCTCGGGGTTGGCCGCAATCAGGTCTGGCAGCTGCCACAGGCCGAACATCACCACAGGGATGCCGTAGGCCGAGCTCATCAGCCAGCCGGACAGCGGAATCGCCACCATCAGTACGTAAAGCAGCAGGTGGCCGGCGTGGGCAACCAGGCGTGCTGCTGGCGACATAGTGCCCGGCAGTGCCGGCGCGCCTTTGGCCAGGCGTACCAGAATGCGTACCAGTACCAGCGCCAGCACGGTCATGCCGGCCCATTTGTGGTAGCTCATCAGCTGGAACTTGGCTGGCGACAGCGGCAGGCTGTGCAAGTATTTGCCAAAGGCAAAGGTGGCGATCATCAGCACGGCCATCAGGCCATGCAGCACGATCTGCAGCGGGTGGTAACGGTTGGCTGGCTTCATTCTGCTGGCTCCAGTTTCTGGCCAATGGCGGCGCGCAATGCGGCCAACATGGCAATGTGTTGGTTCAGGCTGGCGTCGTCCAGGTGGGCAAACGCCTCGCCACAGTGGTTTATTACGTCCGGAAATGCGCTATCAAATACCGCTTCGCCAGCCGGGGTCAGGGCCACAAACAGGCTGCGGCGGTCGTGTTCCGGCACGGTGCGGGTAATCAGACCCTTGTCCAGTAGCCGGTCCAGCACGCCGGTGAGCGTGCCTTTGGTGATCAGCGTACGTTCCGACAGCTCGCGGCAGCTCATGCCGGGGGTGTTGCCCAGCGTGGCGATGACATCAAACTGCGGGTGTGTCAGGCCATGCTGCTTGATACGCTGGCTGCTCAGCTGCTCGAACGCCTGATACGTGCGGACCAGTTCTCTTACCAGTGGTATGGAACGGTGTTTGCCGGGCTGGTCTGACATGCCTGTGTCTCCGAGTAAGTTGTGATTAGGATAGTTCCAGTTAGTACTAAAAAAAATCAATCTTTTCTGTAAAACAATTTCAGTAAAACTGAATAAGCATCGCTGCCACCCGCGTTGGCAAGATGTGCAGTAAAAAAGCCACCTTGCGGTGGCTTCGTGCGGGTAGCAAAGTGCGGCTCAGGCCGCGGTGCCACGCTGGGCGCGTTCTTCACGCGGGGTAATGCCAAAGTGGCTGCGGTAGGTGCTGGAAAAATGCGGGCCGCTGGAAAAACCGCAGGCCAGGCCGATCTGCACAATGGATTTGCTGGTTTGCTGCAGCAGCTGCCTGGCGCGGCTCAGGCGTAGCTCCAAGTAGTATTTGGACGGTACCGTGCCCAGATGCTGTTTGAACAGGCGCTCCAGCTGGCGGCGCGATACGCCCACGTAGTAGGCGATATCGTCGGTGGTCAGCGGTTCTTCGATATTGGCTTCCATCAGGCTGACCGCCTCGGTGAGCTTGGGCTGGCTGCCGCCGATGCGCGTGGCCAGCGGTATGCGCTGGCGCTCGCTACCGGGGCGCAGGCGCTCCATGCTGAACACCTCGGACAGCGTGGCCACAAACTCCTGCCCCAGGTTGGCCGCGACCAGCGCCATCATGAAATCGAAGGTGGCGGCCCCGCCTGCGCTGGTCAGGCGGTTGCCATCCAGTTCAAAAAGATTGGATGACACGATCACGTCCGGGAACTCGTCGGTCAGGCGGCTGATTTCCTGCCAGTGGATGGTGGCACGGTGGCCCGCCAGCAGGCCGGCCCGTGCCAGCCAGTAGCTGCCGCAGCCTATGCCGGCCAGCTGGGTGTGGTCGGACAGCTGGCTGCCGATGGCTTTGCCCAGCTCGTCTGCCGAGACATCGATGCCGATTTCGTCGGCCAGTACCACCAGCACGTCCAGCTTGGGGGCATGCGCCAGCGGCAGGTCTACCGGCATGCGCATGCCGTTGCTCAGCGTGACCATTTCGCCGCTGAGCGAGAGCGGCAGAAACTCGTAGGCGCGGCGTTCGGCCAGCTGGTTGGCACGGGTGAGCACTTCGGTAGCGATGGCCAAGTCTGCCATCGAGGCGTGGGGCAGTAGCAGAAAACCGAAGCGAACGGGTTTGTGATGTGGGGCGATGTTGACCATATCCGGTAGCCGGGTGCTCCAGGTGCTGTAGCAGCGGGGTGAATCAAGCGCGCATTGTGTCGTGCTTGCGGGTGGCAGGCAATATGCTGCCGTATAAAAAACGTACACCGTGTAAAAACCGGCGCCATGCAGGTTTTGTAGCCTGCATGGCGCCGGTAGGGCAAGCCGGGGGATTACTTCAGGCTGCCGGACAGGAACTGCGCCAGGCGTTCGCTCTTGGGCTGGGCTAGTACTTCACGCGGGTTGCCTTGCTCTTCGATACGGCCCTGGTGCAGGAAGATCACGTGGTTGGACACCTCGCGGGCAAAGCCCATTTCGTGGGTGACCACCACCATGGTGCGGCCTTCTTTTGCCAGGTCCTGCATCACGCGCAGTACTTCGCCTACCAGCTCTGGGTCCAGCGCCGAGGTGGGCTCGTCGAACAGCATGACTTCCGGTTCCATCGCCAGTGCACGGGCAATGGCCACGCGCTGTTGCTGGCCGCCGGACATGTGCGACGGGTATTTGTCTTCCACGCCCTTGAGGCCAACCTTGTCCAGGTACTTGCGCGCACGGGCAATGGCTTCGTCCTTGGGCACGCCCAGCACGTGTACCGGGGCTTCGATGATGTTTTCCAGCACCGTCATGTGGGCCCACAGGTTGAAGTGCTGGAACACCATGGCCAGCTTGGTGCGGATGCGCGCCAGCTGTGTCTGGTCGGCGGCTTTCAGCGCGCCGTTACGCTTGTCCGTGGTCAGCGCCAGCTGCTCGCCGGTGACGGCAATGCTGCCGCTGTTGGGCTGCTCCAGCATGTTGATACAGCGCAGGAAGGTACTTTTGCCCGAGCCGGACGAGCCGATGATGCTGATTACATCGCCGGCGTGGGCGGTGAGCGATACGCCTTTCAGCACTTCGTGGCTGCCGTAGCTTTTGTGCAGGTCTTGCACTTGCAGTTTGATATTGGGTGTCTGGTTCATGCTGAGAGCAACTTTCCGGTTTTGAAGGCGTCGGCACTGGCAACTTTGGCCAGCCACTGGCCTGCAGTAGCGTAATGACGGCTGTCGGTGGCGTACAGCATGCCGGCGCGGTGGGCGCGCAGCGCGGTAACGCGGTCGTTTATCGGGTCGATCACATCGGCCAGGTGCTGGCCGCTTTCTACCTGGGTGCCAGGCTGTACGTAGTAGTGCACTACGCCGGCGTGCGGGGCGAGCAGGCTTTCCGAGCCGGCCAGCGGGGTGGCCGGGTAGACCAGCGCGGGCAGCGGCGGGGCATCACCACGGATAATGCCGCGGTGGGTCAGGAAGGCCAGCAGCCTGTCGGCGTCGCCGGCGGCCAGCTCGTGGCTGACGTCGGCCTGGCCGCGTAGCTCCACGGTGACCGACAGGCAGGCCATGTCGATGGCGGCGTTCAGGCCGGCGCCCTGCGCCAGGTCGCGTAGCTGCCACCATAGCTGGCTGCAGGCTTCGTCGAAGGGGTTGTCGCCCGAGTCTTCGGCCAGCAGGGTGGCGGCGGCGCCCAGGTAGCGCGCCAGCGGCTCGCACTGCGGCCACAAGGGCGTGCCGGTGTACAGGTGCAAGGCGGCGTCCAGGTCGCAGTGCAGGTCCAGCACCACGTCGGCATCGCACGCTAGCAGCATCAGGGCTTTACGCTGCGAGGCCAGCTCGCTGGTCGGCTCGATGGCGGCCACCATCTGTCGCAGATGCTGGCGCACCAGGCGGGTGTTGGCCGCCGCGTCCGGGCCCAGTTGCTCGCGCAGCAGCTCGAACAGCTGGCGGGCAAAAGCCGGGTAGTGACGGTTGAAGTTTTGCCCGCTGCCCAGTTCGAAACGGCCCAGTGCCACGCCGTTCAGGTTCTGGTCCAGCCCGATGGGGTTGGCTACCGGTACCAGGATGATCTCGCCGGTAATGCGGCCCGCGGCTTCCAGTGCGGCCAACCTTTGCTTCAGATGCCAGGCGGTGAGCATGCCGGGCAGCTCGTCAGCGTGCAGGCTGGCCTGGATATATACCTTTTCACCCTGGCCGGGCTGGCCATAGTGAAAGCTGCTGATGCTGCGCCCGGTGGTCAGGCTGGGCGAGAGCAGGGGATGGTCTATGCGTTGCATGGTGGCTCCTTAGTGCTTGCGCGGTGCCAGGTAGGCCAGCCAGCGGCGCTCGGCCAGCTTGAACAGCCACACGAAGCCAAAGGTCAGGACCAGGTAGAAGCAGGCCACGGTAATGAAGGGCTCGAACGGCATATAGGTGTCGCTGAACACGCGGCGTGCCACGCCGGTCAGGTCGGCCAGGGTCACCAGGCCGGCTACCGAGGTGGACTGCATCATCATCACCACTTCGTTGCTGTAGGCCGGTAGGGCACGGCGTAGCGCCGATGGGATCACGATACGACGCATCATCAGCCATTTGCTCATACCCATGGCTTTGGCCGCTTCGATCTCGCCGTAGTGGGTATTGCGGATCTGCCCGGCGATGATTTCGGTGGTGTAAGCCGCCGTATTCAGCGTGAAGGCCAGGATGGCGCAGGCGTAGGCTTCGCGCAGGTATTCCCACGCCCAGCTGTCGCGTACCCAGTCAAACTGCGACAGGCCGTAATAAATGATGAACAGTTGTACCAGCAGCGGCGTGCCACGGAATACATAGGTGTACAGCCACACCAGGCTGGACGCTACGCGGTTTTTTGACACGCGCATCAGTGCCAGCGGCACCGCCAGCAGCAGGCCACAGGCCAGCGACAGGAAGAGCAGCTCCAGCGTCAGCTGCAGGCCGTCGCTGGTGGACATCATGGGTGCGCCGTCGGCCCCGCCCAGAAAGGCGGGGAGCTTTTCCACGATCAGGTTGAAGTCGATCATAGCTCGGTCTCCCGTACGCCCAGCGAGTAGCGTTTTTCCAGGCGTTTGAGGGCAAAGTCGGACACGCTGGTAATGGCCAGGAAAATCAGGCCCACCACGGCGTACACGGTAAAGGGTTCCTGGGTGATGGATTTGGCGGTATCGGCACGGTACATCACATCATTCAGGCCGATCACCGACACCAGTGCGGTGGATTTCACCAGCACCAGCCAGTTATTGGAAAAGCTTGGCAGGGCAAAGCGCACCATCTGCGGAAAGGTGATGCGCAGAAACACGCGTAGCGGGCTCATGCCGTAGGCCAGGCCGGCTTCCATCTGCCCCTTGGGTACCGCCATGATGGCGCCACGGAAGGTTTCGGTCATGTAGGCGCCAAAAATGAAGCCAATAGTCATGACCCCGGCAAAGAAAGAGTTGATCTCCGGCGCCTGCCAGCCCATGCGGGTACAGAAGTCGTTGATCAGCATCTGGCCGCCAAAGAACAGCAGCAGCATCCACACTAGATCGGGTACGCCCCGTACCAGGGTGGAATACAGCTCGGCCAGCCAGACCAGCGGCTTGGAGGGGGCCATCTTGAACATGGCGCCAATCAGGCCCAGCACCACGGAAACAGCCAGCGATGCCACTGCAACCTGCAGTGTCAGTACGGTGCCTTCCAGAATGCTGGGTAGGTAACCCTGTAGAAACATTGTTTTACTCCATCGTTCCTGCTTGATGCGGCAGGCGGCCAACCCGTGGTTGGCCGCAGGTATTGCCAGACGGCGGGTGTTATGTGCTGCTTATTTGCCGTAGATATCGAAGCTGAAGTACTTCTTCTGGATCTTGTCGTAAGTGCCGTCGGCACGAATCTGTTTCAGCGCCTGGTTGATGCGCGCCAGCAGGGCCTTGTCGCCCTTGCGAACGGCAATGCCGGAACCCACGCCGAAGTATTTCGGGTCGTTATAGTCCGGGCCGACCAGGGCAAAGCCTTTGCCATTGGCGGTTTTGACAAAATCCACGTCACCTACGGCAGCATCCACGAAAGCGGCGTCCACGCGGGCGGCTTTCAGGTCCAGGAAGGATTCTGGTGCCTTGCCATAGCTCACCAGCTTGGCACCCAGCTTCACGAAATGTTCGCGGGCGTATTTTTCCTGGATGGACGAACGCAGCACGCCGATTTTCTTGCCCTTGAACCAGGCATCATTCACTTGGCTGCCTTCGCGGGCGACCAGGCGGCTAGCCATGTTGTAGTACTTGTCGGAGAAATCCACCGCTTTCTTGCGCTCTTCGGTGATGTTCATCGAGGCGATCACGGCGTCGAACTTTTTGGCGTTCAGCGCCGGGATAATCCCGTCGAAATCCTGTGGCAGCACTTCACACTGCGCTTTCATGGCCGCGCACAGCGCCTGGGCGATGTCCGGGTCAAAGCCGGTCATCTTGCCGTCGGCACCCTGTTTGGAAAACGGCGGGTAGCTGGCGTCGGTCGCAAAACGCAGGGTGTCTGCGTGGGCGGCAGTGGTCAGGGCGAGTGCAAGCGCACCCAGCACAAGCAAGGGTTTCTTCATGTTTCTCTCCGGCACGGTGATGTTTTTCTGGTTTTACGTATGAAAAACCCTGTCTCCGGGCGGAGACAGGGCGGGGCTGGCAGGGTTAGTTGCCGTATACGTTAAAGTTGAAGTACTTGTCCTGTACTTTCTTGTAGCTGCCATCCTTGCGGATCTGCTCGATGGCTTTGTTCAGGCGTTCGGTCAGTGCGCCATTGCCTTTTTTCACGGCAATGCCGGCGCCACGGCCAAAGTATTTCGGGTCGTTGTAGTCCGGGCCCACGAAGGCAAAGCCCTTGCCCTGCGACGATTTCAGGAAGTCGGTATCGCCCACCACGGAATCCACGAATACGCCGTCAATGCGGCCGGATTTCAGGTCCAGGAAAGCTTCCGGTACCTTGCCGTAAGCTACCAGGCTGGCGCCGTTCTTGGCCCAGTAGTCCTTGGCAAACTTTTCCTGGATGGACGCGCGCAGTACGCCGATTTTCTTGCCCTTGAAGCTGGCTTGGTCAACCTTGGTGCCTTCTTTGGCAATCATGCGGCTAGGGGTGTGGTAGTACTTGTTGCTGAAGTCCACCGCCTTCAAGCGCTCTTCGGTAATGGACATCGAAGACAGGATGGCGTCGAACTTGTTGGCATTCAGTGCCGGGATCAGGCCGTCCCAGTCTTGCGGCACGATCTGGCAAGTTACTTTCATGGCCGTGCACAGCGCGTTGGCGATATCCACGTCAAAGCCTTGCAGCTTGCCGTCTGCGCCTTGTTTGGCAAACGGCGGGTAGTTGCCGTCGATACCAAAGCGGATGGTTTCAGCTTGTGCCGACATGCCGGCAGCGGACAGGGCCAGTGCGGCCAGAATGAGCGCTTTTTTCATGCTGCTATAACTCTCTTTGAAGATGGTGAACCCCGGCTCGCCGGGGAGGGAGTACCCCCGCCTTATCGCGGCAGCGGTACGGGCCCGGTGCAGGCCTAACCTTGTTGGCAATATTGTTGTTTTCGCATCCCCTCTGCGGGGGACGGCGAAATCTTTGCACGCAAGCGGCAGCAGGCACAATGCGCCAGCAGCGCGCTTGCCGGGGCTTGCGTGCGGGGGGCGAATTCTACTGTCTTTTTGTTCAGGAGGGAAATGTCTTTATATACAGTGATTTGCAATATTTTTTTGGCGTAAAGCCTGTTTTTTACGCATAGTCATTTTGTAATTTGCCGTCGCATTGCTATAAGGCAAAAAGTGCACTGATTGTCAATTTTCCGTCACGCAGGTTTTTGTCATTGTGCAGTGCGGTTATTGAATGTGTACGAGCATGTCGCAATAAGGAAATCCCTAGGGTGTGGGCGCTCTTACAATGCGCTCACACAACACCTGTGTTCCCAAAACAAATACGAGAAGCAACATGTCGCTTACCAACAAGACTGAATTTCTGAGCCTGATAGCAGATATCCAGGCTGTAGCAGAGCAGAAGCTGTCCAGCCAGGACGCCGCAAGTCTGGGGTCCTTTGTGCCGCTTTACTTTGAAGAAACCGAACACGAAGACCTGAAAAGCTTCTCGCCGCTGGACCTGTTCGGCGCAGCGCTGGCGCATTTCGAATTCGCCAAAAAGCGCGCCCCTGGTCAGGCCAAAGCCCGTATTTACAACCCTGATTTCGAGCGTGACGGCTGGCAGAGCACCCACACCGTGATCGAGATTGCGAACGATGACATGCCGTTCCTGATCGACTCGGTCGCCATGCTGCTGGCACGCCACAACCTGAACCTGCACCTGCTGGTGCACCCTGTGCTGTCGGTTGGCCGCACCGCAGACGGCATCATTGCCGAATTCAAGCGCACCGAAGACCGCAGCCTGCCGCTGGAATCGTTCATTCACGTACAGGTAGACCGCGTGAGCGACCCAGCCGTGCTGAAGGCACTGCAAGCCGACCTGAACAATGTGCTGTCCTACCTGCGCCGTGTGGTGGACGACGAGCCACAAATGCGCCAGGTGCTGGCCGGCCTGCGCGCCGAGCTGGCTGCCATTAAAGGCGAACGCGAGCGCGAAGCCGCCGAAGCCGTCGCCTTCCTGGACTGGATGGCGGCCAACCATTTCATCTTCATGGGTTACTGCGATTACGACCTGGTGAAGCGTGACGGCAAAGACAGCCTGAAGATCGTGAAACACGCCGGCCTGGGCTTCCTGAAAGACCAGGGCGACAAAGAGTATTCCGAAAGCTTCGAGGCGCTGCCGCAAGACCTGCGTGAGCTGGCGCACCAGCCGCACCTGCTGATCCTGAACAAATCCCAGTCGCGCTCCATCCTGCACCGCCCGGCTTATATGGATTTTGTCGGTATCAAGCGTTTTAACGACAAGGGCGAGGTTATCGGCGAGCGCCGTTTCCTGGGCCTGTATACCGCCAGCGCGTACCAGCAGTCGCCAAAAGACATCCCGCTGCTGCGTGAAAAAGTGGCCCATGTGGTGGCGGCATGCGATTACGTCGACAACAGCTACAAAGCCAAGACCCTGGGCTTTGTGCTGGAAAGCTACCCGCGTGACGAGCTGTTCGAGATCCCTGCCGAAACGCTGACCCCGATCGTAGAAGGTATGGTGAACCTGCAGGAGCGCCCGCGCGTGCGCCTGTACACCCGTACCGACCGCTATCATCGTTATGTAAGCTGCCTCGTATTCGTGCCGCGTGACAGCTTCAATACCGAAATCCGCCTGAAAATCGAGCGCGTGCTGATGAATGCCTTTAATGGCGCCTCGGCCGAGTTCAGCGTACAGATCAGCGACAGCACCCTGGCACGCGTGCACTACATCATCCGCACCCAGGGCGGCCACCTGCCGCAGTTCCGTACCCAGGAACTGGAAGCCGACATCGCCCGCGTGGTGCGCGGCTGGCAGGAAGAGCTGCACCACCTGCTGGTCGAAGCGCACGGTGAAGAGAAGGGCAACCTGCTGTTCAACCGTTACCGTGGCGCCTTCCCGGTAGCCTACCGTGAAGAATTTGCCGCACGTAATGCCGTACTGGATATCCAGCTGATCGAAGACGCCGCCGCCAGCCATGGCCTGACCATGAAGCTGTACCGCGCCTTCCATCGTGGCCAGGGCTTCAACCTGAAACTGTTCCGTGGTGGCGAGCCGCTGGGCCTGTCTGCCAGCCTGCCTATCCTGGAAAACATGGGTGTGCAGGTACGCGACGAGCACCCGTACCGCATCGAGCTGAACGACGGTACCGTGTGGGTGAGCGACTTTGGCCTGGAGCTGGGCGGCGCGGCCGAATCCATGCAGGACGAAGCCGTACAGAAAAACTTCCAGGCACTGCTGTCGCGCGTGTTTGCCAAAGACTGCGAAAATGACGGCTTCAACCGTCTGGCGGTGGTAGCCGGCCTGGACTGGCGTGAAATCACCCTGGTACGCGCACTGGCCAAGTACCTGCGCCAGGGCGGCCTGACCTTCAGCCAGACCTATATAGAAAACTGCGTTGCCCACTACCCGGAAATCACCCGCCGCCTGGTACAGCTGTTTGCTGCCCGCTTGCACCCGGTAGCGTTTGACGACGCCCGTGCTGCCGCACTGCAAGAAGAGCTGAAAGACCTGCTGGATGGCGTAGCCAACCTGGACGAAGACCGCATCCTGAACGGCTTCCTGCAAGTGATTCTGGCGACCCGCCGTACCAACTTCTGGCAGAAAGACAAAGCCGGCGAGTTCAAGTCGTACGCATCGTTCAAGCTGGAATCCAATCTGATTTCCTTCCTACCGCAGCCGCGCCCGCTGTTCGAGATCTGGGTATACAGCCCGCGTGTGGAAGGCGTGCATCTGCGCGGCTCCAAAGTCGCCCGTGGCGGCCTGCGCTGGTCCGACCGCATGGAAGACTTCCGTACCGAAGTACTGGGCCTGGTAAAAGCCCAGATGGTGAAAAACTCGGTGATCGTGCCGATGGGCTCCAAAGGCGGTTTTGTTGGCAAGCAGCTGCCTGCGCCGAGCGACCGTGAAGCCTTCATGGCCGAAGGTATTGCCAGCTACAAGACCTTTATCTCCGCACTGCTGGACGTGACCGACAACCTGGTGAATGGCCAGGTGGTACCACCGGCCGACGTACGCCGTCTGGACCCGGATGACCCGTACCTGGTGGTGGCTGCCGACAAAGGTACCGCGACCTTCTCCGACATCGCCAACAGCATTTCCGAGGCGTATGGCTTCTGGCTGGGCGACGCGTTTGCGTCGGGTGGTTCGGCCGGTTACGACCACAAAGGTATGGGCATTACCGCCCGCGGCGCGTGGGAATCGGTAAAACGCCACTTCCGTCACCTGGGCATCAATACCCAGGAGCAAGATTTCAGCGTGATCGGCATTGGTGACATGGCTGGCGACGTATTCGGTAACGGCATGCTGCTGTCCGAGCACATCTGCCTGAAAGCCGCGTTCAACCACCTGCACATCTTCCTGGACCCGACGCCAAACGCGGCGGCCAGCTTTGCCGAGCGTGCGCGCCTGTTCAACCTGCCGCGCTCCAGCTGGGCCGACTACAACCGCGAGCTGATTTCGCAAGGTGGCGGCATCTTCGAGCGCTCGGCCAAGTCCATTCCGCTGTCGCCCGAGGTGAAAGCCTGGCTGGAAACCGATAAAGACAGCATGGCACCGAACGAGCTGATTCACGAGCTGCTGAAAGCCAAGGCCGACCTGCTGTACAACGGCGGTATCGGTACCTACGTGAAGGCCTCTACCCAGAGCCACGCCGACGCCCGCGACCGCGCGTGCGACCCGGTACGTGTCAACGGTAACCAGCTGCAGGTCAAAGTGGTGGCCGAAGGCGGTAACCTGACGTGCACCCAGCTGGGCCGCGTAGAGTTTGCGCTGGCTGGCGGCCGCATCTGCACCGACGCCATCGACAACTCGGCCGGTGTGGACTGCTCCGACCACGAAGTGAACATCAAGATCCTGGTGGGCGCGGTGATGCAAGCCGGCGACATGACGCTGAAACAGCGTAATGACCTGCTGGCCGAGATGACCGAAGAAGTGGGCCACCTGGTACTGCGCAACAACTACCTGCAGACCCAGATCCTGGCAGTCAACCGCAGCCATGCGGCCTCCATGCTGAGCACCCACTCGCGCATGATTGCCCACATGGAAAAAACCGGCGAGCTGAACCGCGAGATCGAGTACCTGCCGTCCGACACGCAGATTAACGAGCGCCGTCTGGCACGCCAGGGCCTGACCCCGCCAGAAGTGGCCGTACTGCTGGCTTACAGCAAGATCTCACTGGATCAGGCCATCCTGAAGACCGACGTGCCGGACGACGCCGACTTCCTGCCGGTGCTGGTGAACTACTTCCCGAAACCGCTGCAACAGCGTTTTGGCGATGCCATGCAGAAGCACCACCTGAAGCGCGAAATCATCGCCAACCAGCTGGCCAACCTGATCATCAACCGCATGGGCACCACTTTCGTGTTCCGCATGCAGGAAGAGTCGTCGTTCTCGGCTGCCGACATCACCCGCGCGTTCTGGATTGCCAGCCGCGTGTTTGATGCCGAAGCGCTGTGGACCCGCATCGAAAGCCTGGACAACCTGGTATCGGCCGACCTGCAAGTAGAAATGATGGTGATGGTGCGTACCCTGGTAGAGCGCGTGGTGCGCTGGGTGCTGCGCAACCGCCGCGCCAGCGGCTCGGTAGAGGCCACCATTGCGCAGTTTGCCGACAAGGTACAAGCCCTGTTGGCCAAGCTGCCGCAGCTGATCAGCGCCGATACCTACCCGCAGGTAGCGCGTCTGGAAAAACGCCTGACCCAGCCAAACGTACCGGCCGAGCTGGCCAGCGTGCTGGCGCGTCTGGAGTTTGCCGTGCCGCTGATGGACCTGATCGAGATCGGCGAGGGCGGCGAGCTGGCGCTGGAAGACATTGCGGCCAACTACCTGCAACTGGGCCGCGACCTGCAGCTGGACTGGCTGCGTGCCGCCATCACCCAGCTGCCGCGCGACAACCGCTGGCAGTCGCTGGCGCGCAGCGCGCTGCGTGACGACCTGTACCGCCAGCACCGCTCGCTGACCCAGCGTGCGCTGTCTGTGTCGCAAGACGCGGGCTTTGTCAGCCAGTGGCTGCAGCAGCGTGCTGCCGAGGTTGAAGCGTGCCAGCAGATGTTTGCCGAGCTGCAGTCTTTCGAGACGCTGGACCTGGCCATGCTGTCTGCCGGCATGCGCGAGCTGAATAACCACCTGCTCGCCTAAGTTCCCTTTTTCGCATTACTCCCTTCAAGCCGACCGCAAGGTCGGCTTTTTTTGTTGCCCTTATGCCACAAACGCCCGTTTGACATGGCGGTGCAATGATGTTGCCGTTTGGTGCATTTCCATGCGGCCTGCCTAGTGAATGCCGCATAATCTTCTCAATAAATCCCGTTTGCATGCACCGCAATAGTGCTGCATGTCTTTGCCCTGCTTCAATACTTATTCATTTTTTGAAAAAGCATGCTTAGGTAGTTTGTTTTATTAAACGGGGCGATTAAATTAATGGACACCTGTACACAGAGACAGGGGGACAAACCAGCCGGCTAACTTGGGCCAATGCGCTTTACTTCGGTTTTGATGCTGGTTAATCTGATAAAAACTGAAACAACATTCCGCCAAGCGGAACTATCAGGAAGGACATGATGAGCGAGAAACACACGGCCTCCGACACCCTTGTCAGCTTTCGCGGTGTACAGAAGAGCTACGATGGCGCGTCACTGATCGTCAAGAATCTGGACTTGGATATTCGCAAAGGCGAATTCCTCACCATGCTCGGGCCGTCCGGCTCCGGCAAAACCACCTGCCTGATGATGCTGGCCGGTTTCGAAACCCCCACCCACGGCGAGATCCGCCTGGGCGACAAGCTGCTGAACCACGTGCCGCCGCACAAGCGCAACATCGGCATGGTGTTTCAGAACTACGCCCTGTTCCCGCACATGACCGTGGCAGAAAACCTGGCTTACCCGCTGACCATCCGCAAGATGGGCAAATCCGAGATTACCGACCGCGTGAAAAAAGCGCTGGGCATGGTCAAGCTGGATGCGCTGGCCAACCGCTACCCCGGCCAGATGTCCGGCGGCCAGCAACAGCGCGTTGCGCTGGCCCGTGCGCTGGTATTCGAGCCGCAGCTGGTGCTGATGGATGAGCCGCTGGGCGCGCTGGACAAACAGCTGCGCGAACACATGCAGCTGGAGATCAAGCATATCCACGAAAACCTGGGCATTACCGTGGTGTACGTGACCCACGACCAGGGCGAGGCGCTGACCATGTCCGACCGCGTAGCGGTATTCAAGGACGGCATCATCCAGCAGATCGATGCGGCCAACGTGCTGTACGAAAAGCCGGTGAATTCGTTTGTGGCCAACTTCATTGGCGAGAACAACACTCTGCACGGCGAAGTCGTCGCCCTGCACGACCAGCACTGCACCGTACGCCTGGGTAACGGCGATACCGTACAGGCCGCAGCCGTCTGCGTCGGCCAGGCTGGCGAAGCCACCTCCATGTCGATTCGCCCCGAGCGCGTGCGCCTGAACCGCCACGCCGAAGCCTGCGAAAACCGTCTGCAGGCCCGCCTGGCAGAGTTCATTTATTTCGGCGACCACGTCCGCCTGCGCCTGGATGTAGCAGGGCAGAGCGGTTTCATGGTGAAAGTGCCTGCCGGCGAGCTCGATAGCAGCTGGAAAGTAGGCGACAAGCTGGATATAGGCTGGATGGCACGCGACATTCGCGCGCTGGATGCCTCGGTTTACACACACTAGATAAAAAAGCCCGACCACACGGGCGCTTTCAACGTCCTGCAAAGCGATATCCCCAGAGGAGTATGACTATGAACAAAAACACCCCGCGCCTGTTGGCCCTGTCTGTTGCTGTTGCGTTGGCCGCCCCGGCCATGGCCAAAGACATCACCGTGATTTCTTTCGGTGGTGCCAACAAGGACGCACAAGCCGTGGCCTACTACCAGACATTTGAAAAAGCCACTGGCAACAAGGTTGTTGCCGGTGACTACAACGGCGAAATGGCCAAGATCAAAGCCATGGTTGATGCCAAGAAGGTGAGCTGGGATGTGGTAGAGGTTGAGTCGCCAGAGCTGCTGCGCGGCTGCGAGGAAGGCCTGTTCGAGAAAATCGACTGGGCCAAAGTAGGCAAGAAAGCCGACTTCGTGAAGCCGGCCGTTTCCGAGTGCGGTGTGGGTATTTTTGTGTGGTCCACCGCCATGGCCTACAACGCCGACAAGATCAAGGTAGCTCCGCAAGGCTGGGCTGACTTCTGGGATGTGAAGAAATACCCGGGCAAACGTGGCCTGCGTAAAGGTGCCAAGTACACCCTGGAATTTGCCCTGCAAGCCGACGGCGTGAAACCGGCTGACGTGTACAAGCTGCTGGCCACCAAGGCCGGCGTGGACCGTGCTTTCAAGAAACTGGACCAGCTGAAGCCGAATATCCAGTGGTGGGAAGCCGGTGCCCAGCCACCGCAGTTCCTGGCCTCTGGCGATGTGGTGATGAGCTCGGCCTATAACGGCCGTATCGATACCGCACAGAAAGAAGGCAAAAACCTGAAAGTGGTATGGACTGGCAGCGTGTACGACGTGGATTCCTGGGCTGTACCCAAGGGCTCGCCAAAGCTGAAAGAAGCCATGGACTTCATCAAGCACGCCAGCCTGCCGGAACACCAGGCGGTGTACTCCAACAAGATCGCTTACGGCCCGACCAACCTGAAAGCCATCCAGAAGGTAGATCCGAAGTCTGCGGCCAACCTGCCAACCTGGCCGGCCAACCTGAAAAACGCGCTGGCCCTGGACGTAAACTTCTGGGTTGAGCATGGTGAAGAGCTGGAAGAGCGCTTCAACGCCTGGGCTGCCCGCTAAGTAGCCAACCTGCCTGAACCGTCCCGCCATGCCCTCCGGGCTGGCGGGACTTTGCTGGAAGTGATGCCCACCATGTCCCAAACCCTTACCGTGAATGCGCCGCTGACCGCAGCTGATGGCGAGCTGCTGACCGTCAAGCTGGCACGCGAGCACCGCAACAAGCAGCTGAAAGCCGTGGCCCTGGTTGCGCCACTGGCCATTTTCTTGCTGCTGACTTTTCTGGTTCCCATTTTCATGCTGCTGGGTCGTAGCGTGGATAACCCCGAAGTGGTCACCCACCTGCCGGCTACCAGCCAGCTGATTGCCAGCTGGGACCGCCGCGCCCTGCCATCCGAAGAAGTCTTCCAGGCCATGGCGCGTGACCTGACCGCCGCCAAAGAAGCCAAGACCGTTCCCGAAGTTGCCAAGCGCCTGAATATGGATATCAGCGGCTTCCGCTCGCTGATCCAGAAAACCGCGCGCAAGATGCCGCTGGAGTTGGCCGCAGGCGAAACCATGCGCGACCGTTTCATCCAGATGGACGAGCGCTGGGGTGACCCGGACCACTGGCACGTGATTGCCAAGAACGCCAAGAGCTGGACGCCGTACTACCTGTACAGCTCGCTGGATTTGCGCGAAACCAAGGCCGGTACGCCTGAGCTGGCGCCGGAGGAAGAGCGTGCCTTCATCAGCATTTTCGGCCGCACGCTGTGGATCAGTTTCTGGGTCACCGTGTTCTGCCTGCTGCTGGGCTACCCGCTGGCTTACTGGCTGGCCAACCTGCCAGCACGCAAAAGCAACCTGCTGATGATTCTGGTGCTGCTGCCGTTCTGGACCTCGGTACTGGTGCGTGTGGCGTCGTGGATCGTGCTCCTGCAGCGCGAAGGCCTGATCAATAGCGCCCTGATGAACCTGGGCATTATCGGCGAGCCGCTACAGCTGGCGTTCAACCGTGTGGGCGTGTACATCGCCATGGTGCACATACTGCTGCCATTCGTGATTCTGCCGGCCTACAGCGTGATGAAGAGCATTCCGCCTACCTATATGCGTGCTGCCATTTCGCTGGGTGACCATCCGTTTGCCGCCTTCTGGAAGATCTATTTCCCGCAGACCGTGGCCGGTGTGGCTGCCGGTGCCTTGCTGGTGTTCATCATGTGCATTGGCTACTACATTACCCCGGCACTGCTGGGTAGCCCGGAAGAGCAGATGGTGAGCTACTACGTTGCGTTCTACACCAACGTCACCATCAACTGGGGCATGGCCGCCGCGCTGGGCAGCCTGCTGCTGATTGCCACCATGACGCTGTATGGCCTGTACAGCAAGCTGGTTGGCGCCAACAAACTGAGCCTGGGGTAAGAAGCCATGTTGCCAACTTATGCTTCGCCTATCGAGCGCATCTGGTTCTGGAGCTTCCGCATCTTTTGCGTGCTGATCCTGATTTTCCTGGTGTCGCCGCTGTTGGTCATCGTGCCGCTGTCGTTCTCGGCCGATACCTTCCTGCTGTATCCGATCAAGTCGTTCTCGCTGCGCTGGTACGAGGAGTTCTTCGGTAACGGCATATGGCTGACTTCGCTGAAGAACAGCTTCATCGTGGCGCCCGCTGCCACGCTGCTGGCCACCACGCTGGGTACCCTGGCCGCCGTGGGCCTGACGTCGTCGGATTTCCCCGGCAAGTCGGTGCTGATGAGCGTGCTGATCTCGCCCATGGTGGTGCCGGTAGTGATCGTGGGGGTGGGGGCTTACCTGTTTTTTGCTCCGCTGGGTCTGTCCAACAGCTACTTTGCGCTGATTCTGGTGCATACCGCACTGGGCGTGCCGTTTGTGGTGATTACCGTATCGGCCACGCTGCGCGGCTTCAATGCCAACCTGATCCGCGCCAGCGCCAGCCTGGGTGCCAACCCGATCACCACGTATCGCCGCATCGTGCTGCCGCTGATTGCACCCGGTGTGATCTCGGGTGCGCTGTTTGCCTTTGCCACCTCGTTTGACGAGGTGGTGGTCACGCTGTTCCTGGCGGGCCCGGAGCAAACCACGCTGCCACGCCAGATGTTTGGCGGTATCAAGGAAAACATCAGCCCGGCGATCGCCGCTGCGGCAACGGTGCTGATCCTGTTCTCCATCGCCTTGCTGCTGACGCTGGAATGGCTGCGCGGCCGTGCCGAGAAGACCCGTACCAACGTGGCCTGATCTTCGAGGCTTGCATGAAAAACCCCTGCCTGATGGCAGGGGTTTTTTACTGGGCAAGGTTGGCCGCAGCCGGGGTCAGAACAGCTCGATATCGCCTTCGTAAACCTGCTGTGGCTGAATCTTGCCGCGCTGTAGTAGCTGGCTGTAGGCACACGTCTGGTTGCGGCCGTTCTCCTTGGCGTAATACAGCGCACGGTCGGCTTGCTCTACCACATTGGCTGGCAGCATCTGGGTGTCGATCAAGACGTAACCAATACTGATCGTGACCTGGCCCACTTGGGGGAAGTTGAATGTGGCGATGTTTTCCCGCAGGGCTTCCAGCCGGGCCATGGCCAGCATGGGCTCGTCACGCAGGATGATGCCGAACTCCTCGCCGCCGTAGCGGTATAGCTGGGCGTGCAGGCCCAGGACCTGCTCCATGTGGTGGGCCACCAGCAGCAGCACTTCATCGCCCACGATATGGCCATAGCGGTCATTGACCAGCTTGAAGTGATCGATATCGACCAGTGCCAGGGTGTGCTGGTAGTCCGGCTTGTCCAGTAGCTCGTACAGCCGGGCATCGAAAGAGCGGCGGTTCATCAGGCCGGTTAGCATGTCGCGCTCGGCATCGTACAGCAGGCGCAGGTAGTTTTCATGGATGCGGACCATCCCGGAGAGGAAGCCACGTTCCTCCGGGTCCAGCGGGCCATGTTCTATCTGCAGCAGGGCAATGATGTTGTTTTTCTGGTAAATCACCTGCCAGATATGTTCGCCGTACTCCCAGGGGCCACGGTTGTCACGGCCGATGGCAATGGCTTTGCGCGCATCGTCACCCGCCGGTAGCCAGCCGCAGCCCTCGGGAGAAATCAGGCTGTCGTCTTCCCCGCTCACCTGTAGCAGTTTCAGCTCGGGTAGCGACTCGGCGTGCCGTACCCCGTACAGGGTAATGCTGTCGCTTTGCAGAAACGCACCCACCAGCTCCAGCAACGCCCGCTCCAGCTCGCGCTGCTCACGCTGCGAGGTCATTTTCGCCATCTGTTCCATCAGGGTGGCGATGCTGGCGGGGGGGAAGTGCTGATCCATTTTCATCCGTATCAACAGGGTTTATTGGCGGCCAGTACTACCAAAACCGCCGCTTCCGCGTTCTGTATCGATAAAGCTATCTACAATATTAAACCCTACTTGCACCACCGGTACGATAATCATCTGGGCAATACGTTCCATGGGTGCCAATGTGAATGGCATGTTGCCGCGGTTCCATACCGAGACAAACAGCTGGCCCTGGTAATCGGAGTCGATCAGGCCGGTAAGGTTGCCCAGCACAATGCCGTGCTTATGGCCCAGGCCGGAGCGCGGCAGGATCATGGCGGCCAGGCCCGGGTCGGCCAGGTGAATAGCCATACCGGTGGGCACCAGCACGGTTTCACCGGGCTGGATCACCATCTCGGCCTCGGTAGCGGCGCGCAGGTCCAGGCCGGCCGAGCCGCTGGTGGCGTAGGCTGGCAGGTTGTCTTTCAGGCGCGGGTCCAGGATTTGTACGTCGATAACAGGTTTCATGCGTTGTCAGCTTTTCAGGTTAAGGCACTGGGCCAGGTGTTGAACGATGGCACGGGCCACATCGGTCTTGGGCATGTCCGGTAGCGGGTGTTCGCCGCGGTCGTCCAGCAGGGTCACGCTATTGCTGTCGGCGCCCATGGCGTGCTGTGCCAGGTTGGCCACCAGTAAAGGGACCTTTTTGCGGCGCCGTTTCTGGTCGGCAAACTGCAGCAGGTTCTGGCTTTCTGCAGCAAAGCCCACGCAGAACGGTGCGGCCGGCAGGCCGGCCACGGTGGCCAGGATGTCCGGGTTTTCTTCCAGCTCGATCACCGGCAGGCTATCGCCTTTCTTGATCTTGTGTTCGGCACGGTTTTTCACGCGGTAGTCGGCCACGGCCGCCACGCTGATGAAGATATCGCTGCGGCCCACTTCGCCCAACACGGCCTGGTACATGTCCTGCGCACTTTGTACATCGATGGTACGGACGGTGGCCGGCGGTGTCAGGGCGGTAGGGCCGCTGACCAGCGTGACCTCGGCACCGGCGTCGCGGCAGGCGCGGGCCAGCGCGTAGCCCATCTTGCCGGAGCTGATATTGGTGATGCCGCGCACGGTGTCGATAGGCTCGTAGGTGGGGCCGGCGGTCAGCAGCACCCGCTTGCCGGCCAGCAATTTGGCGCTGAAGACGCCGCCCAGCAGGTCGAACACTTCTTCCGGTTCCAGCATGCGCCCCGGGCCGGTTTCACCGCAGGCCTGCACGCCATGCGCCGGGCCCCATACCTGTACCCCATCGGCTTGCAGCTGGGCGATATTGCGCAGGTTGGGCGGGTTTTCCCACATCTGCCGGTTCATGGCAGGTACCACCACCAGCGGGCAGGTACGCGCCGCCGCCATGGTGCTGATGAGGTCGTCACAGGCGCCGTGCGCCAGCTTGAAGATGCAGTCGGCGGTGGCCGGCACAATCAGGAATACATCGGCGCGGCGCGACATCTCGATATGTGCCATGGCGTTATCCGGGCGCGGGTCCCAGATATCGCTGTAAACCGCATGGCCGGACAGGGCCTGGAAGGTGGCAGGGGTGACAAAACGGGTAGCCGCTTCGCTCATCACCACTTCTACGTGGTGGCCAGCCTTGACCAGTAGCCGGGTCAGTTCTGCCGATTTATAAGCGGCTATGCCGCCGGTAATGCCTAAAAGAATGCGCTTTTGCGTCATGTCACAGCCTGCCGTGTGTCGTGCGAGGCATGATTGTAGCGTAATGCTGCACCTGCACGCAGGCCGTCGTGCTGCATGGGTAGATGGTTGGTGTCATGAAAAATGCATTTTATGGAGGTCGCGCCATACCCGATGATGCAGGCTTAGCCAGCCCGCAGGAGGGATTATGCCGATTACAGAATGGCCAGAGGCCGAGCGCCCGCGTGAAAAACTGCTGGCGCGGGGCGCACAGGCCTTGTCAGATGCCGAATTGCTGGCGATATTTCTAAGAACAGGTATAAAAGGCTGCTCGGCTGTCGATATGGCACGCCAATTAATGCAGCGTTTTGGCAGCCTGGGGCGCCTGCTGGGCGCGCGGGCTGACGAGTTTCAGCAGCAGGCCGGGCTGGGCCCGGCCAAGTACGTGCAGTTCATGGCCATGCACGAGCTGGCGCGGCGGCTGCTGGCCGAGGAAATGGCCAGTGGCGACGTGCTGAACAGCCCGGAGGCAGTGCAGCGCTTCCTGCGGGTGGCGATAGGGTATTGCGAGGTGGAGGTGTTCAGCGTGATTTTCCTGACGGCACAATACCGCGTACTGGCTGTCGAAGAGCTGGCCAGGGGGACGCTCACCGAAACACGGGTCTACCCGCGCGAGGTAGTGCGGCGGGCTTTGCAGCACAATGCCTGCAGTGTGATCGTGGCACATAATCACCCGTCGGGCTTGGCCGAGCCTTCCGAGGCGGACTGGCAGCTTACCGCCACGCTCAAGCAGGCTTTGCAGCTGGTCGATATCAATTTGCTGGATCATTTTGTAGTAACGGGCGAGCACGCCGAGTCGCTGGCGGCGCGTGGTTGGGTGTAGCGGCAGCCGGGTGGCTGCCCCTGCTGTTGTC
The DNA here is from genome assembly GCF_979366545.1 of Vogesella perlucida. NCBI lineage: Bacteria > Pseudomonadati > Pseudomonadota > Betaproteobacteria > Neisseriales > Chromobacteriaceae > Vogesella > Vogesella perlucida. Next base: position 148,250 of record NZ_CEETRO010000001.1, on the reverse strand, counting down.
GTGCGGCCAACCTTGCCGGGTGGCCGGGTCGAAAGGAGCAAGCCATGAACATCCTGCGTTTGATGAATCAGTCCGAGTACATCCAGGTGAACAACCAGCTGGTGAAGCCGGCATTCATGTACGCCAGCGAAGACTACGCCGATGACGACGATATCGCGCTGGAAGCGCATATCAACGAAGCCGACCTGGTGCTGACCGTGGCCGATCTGGAAGAAGCTACGCCGCTGGCCGATGGGGCCTACTGGATAGAAAGCGTTGGTTACATCCGTTTTCTCAGTCGGCACGCACTGCACTGAAGCGCCATCAGATCGCACCGGAAGCCTGCCGTTTGGCTGCGCTTCCGGTGTTTTTTTATGCCTTTATTTTGGTATTTTCAGACATGAAATGGCGCAATGCACCTGCTTGCTACGCAATATGGGCAGGTTTGATCTGGCGCAAATCATGGCGGGGCTGGCTTGATAAAGTACGCGCTTCAATGCGTTTTACAGAAGGCGCAAGCGAGGATGGACATGAACAAGATTCGTATTGCCATGGTGGGTGCTGGTGAAACAGCGACACCCCTGTTGCGGCAGCTGCTGGACGCGTCCTATGTGGAGCTGATCGGTGTGGCCGAGCTGAACCTTGCCCTGCCGGGTGTGGCGCTGGCGCGCGAGCGCGGTGTCCCGGTAACCGACAACTTTATCGAGCTGGCCGAGCAGGGCGAGCGGGTGGATATCATTATCGACCTGACCGGCTCGCGCAAAGTGCGCGAAGACTTGCGCCGTTTCATGCAGTTTGCCGGCAATACTCACACGGTCATCATGCATGAGCGCATTGCGCTGCTGCTGATGTCGCTGTCGGCAGGCGAGCTGGTGGAAACCCGCCACGATTCGCTCAGCTACTGAAGGCTTCTGCTGGGTCATTAACAGGTCGATGCAGTAAACAGCCCGCGTGCGACTGCGCTGGCTGGCTTGAAGGGCGTGCGCAAGCGCGCCCTTTTTTCATGCGGCCAAGCTGCTGAAGGTTGGCCGCATGCCTGTTGGACATGAGCAGGGCAGGCGCCTAGCCGAAGCCGCGTTTTTTCAGCGCCAGGTACAGCATGCTGGCGGTGATGGCATCGTTCAGCGCGTCGTGGCGTGGCAGCGCGGGGACGCGCAGGTCATCCACCAGCGTGGCCAGGCGCAGGTCGACGTTGCTGTCCGGGTTTTGCCGCAGCTTGTAGTCGTAATAGCGGCCGGATACCTCGATCTGCCGGTTCGGCAGCTTGATGCCGGTCAGCGGCTGCACGTATTTGTTCAGGATCGCCACGTCGTATTCCAGGTAGTAGCCCACCAGTGGCCGCCCGCCGATGAAATCCAGCAGCCGGGTCACGGCGTCCTGCGGTGCCAGCCCGTCCGATACGTCACGCGGGCGCAGGCCGTGTATGCGGACGCTGCCCGCATCCGGCTTGCGTTCCGGGCGCACCAGCACATAAAAAGACTCGCTGCTCAGTATGCGTTGGCCGCGTATCTTCACCGCGCCGATGGACAGCAGCTCGGCGTCGCGCACGTTCAGGCTGGTGGTTTCGCAGTCCACACTCACCAGCTCTTCATTCTGCTCTTGCAGCAGCATGGCAAAGCGCGGGTCTTTCAGGCGGTGGGCCGCCCACTGTTTTTTCAGCGCGCCTATCATGCCACGGCCCCCAGGCGGAACTGGTGGCGCAGCAGGCTTTTGAACTTTTTCACCAGCGCCAGCGCGTCTTTCAGCAGGTCTTTTTCCAGGGTGGACAGCTTGCCCGGGCGAATCAGGTTGCTGGCCGGGCGGCCATCTGCCAGCTCCGCCAGGCCGTGGCTCAGGCGCAGGCCCAGCAGGAAAGCCAGGGTTTCGTTGATATCGTTAGCAAAATCCCGGTCCAGATGGCCGTTTTCTGCCAGGCGCTGCAGGCGCTCGAAGGTATTGTTGGCCGCAATATCGTGGCGCAGTGCCAGCGAGCGTATACCGTGCACGATGGGGAAAATGCCGCCTTTCTTGATGTCCAGCGTGGCCTCGCCATTTTGTTCGCGCGTGAGCAGCTGGGCAAAAAAGCCCAGCGGGGTATCAAACTGCTCGATAGCGCGGGCAAAGCGGGCGTAGAAGCTTTCGTCGTCCGATAGCAGGCTGTGCAGGTAGTGTTTGCCCTGCGCCAGCAGGGCGTGGTCGCCCGCCACTGCTTCGGCATCCACAAAGATGGCCAGGTTCATCAGTGCGTCGCCGTCCGGCAGGTAGAGCCAGCGGTACAGCTGGTCGCGCAGGCCTTGTTCGTGTTGGCACCATTGCGGGTTGTTCACCATGATTCGCCCGGGGCAGGGCGGGTAGCCAAAGCGCGCCAGCGCATCGCTAAAGGCCTGGCAGGCGCCGGCGATGGTGGGGTGGTCGTAGCCGTCACGGATGATCAGGGCGTTGTCCTGGTCGGTTTTCAGGATCTGCTCGCCGCGGCCTTCCGAGCCCATGACGATCAGGCAGCTGTTGGCCACCACCTCGGGCAGGGCAATCAGCTGCCAGGTGCGCTCGAACAGCCGCGCGTTCAGCGCCTGTACCAGCCGCCCCAGCTGCGGGGCTTTTACCCCGTGGCTAGACAGAATGCCCACCAGGCGCGTGATCTGGCCGGCAATGTCCTGCAGCTCGTCCAGGGTGTCGGCGCGTTCCAGCTTGTGGGCAATGAGGTGCGAGTGGTTGGAGAAATAGGACAGGATATCCACCTGCGCCAGAATGCCCACCGGTTCGCCCTGGTCCATCACCACCAGGCGGCGGATATTGCGCTGCGTCATGGTGAGCAGGGCGTCAAACAGAAAGCCGTCGATGTCGGTGGTAATCAGGTTGAAGTGGCACACCTGGTACAGCGGTGTACTGGGCGGCAGCTCGTTCAGGATGGTGTCGCGAAAGTCGGTGGTGGTGAACATGCCCAGTTGGCCGCGGTGGCGCACCAGAATGGATTTGCTCTTGCGCTGCTTCATGATGCGGGCAGCATCCAGCACGCTGTCCTGGCCATCCACGAATACCGGCAGGCGGCTGCAGGCATCGCGTACGGTGGCGGTAAGCAGGGTTTGCAGCTCGCGCGAGCCGGCGTTTTGCGCCAGGGCGCCAAATTTCTGCGACACGCTGGCGTAGAAAAAGGCGCCAAAGCGCGGGTTGCTTTCGGTGAGCTGCATCACCACGCTGCGCGGCAGGCAGTAGGCCAGCGCTTCTTCGTGTACCACAAAGCGCTGCGTGGCCACCCCGGCCACCATGGCGCGGGCGTCGAAGGTGTCTTGCGCGTGGTAGACGGCCAGCACTTCGTCGTCCGCCATCTCGCGCACCACGCCCTTGATCAGCACGTACAGGCTGTCCACGCTGTCGCCTGGCGCCATGATCACTTCGTCGTTATCAAAAAACACGATATCGGCCGCGCCCTCCAGGGCCAGCCGTTCTTGCTGGCTCAGGTGGGTAAACGGCGGGTGGGTAAAGTCGAAGCGGCTCATGCTGGCAGGTCCGGTAGGTGGCTCATTTCTTTAGCATACGGTGCTATCGAAACGGCTGGCCAGACCTGTACGGTGCAATGTGGCTAGCCTTGCGCTGGATCAGATGATGCTGCGTCATTCCCGCAGCAGTTGGCCGGGCGTGTGGCGGGGAGGGTGATGCTGCTGCGCCGTACCACGCCATCGACGAACAGGGCCAGCTCGCCGTCCTGCATGGCGGTCCAGGTTTCGTTATCGGTCAGCGGTACGGTGGCAATCACCGCTACGCGGTCGTCCGGCGTGGTGACGGTGGAAAAGTCCACCGTGACATCGTCGTCTACCAGGTGGGCGGTGGGGAACGGCGCCTTGCGCACGATGTAGTGCAGCTTGGTGGAGCAGTGGGTGAACAGCCACTGGCCGTTGGACAACATGAAGTTGAACACGCCGTAGCCGCGCAGCGTGGCGGCCAGGCCTTCGATGGCATCAAACAGCTCATCCAGCGAGGGCTGCTGGCACCAGCGCTGGCGCAGCTGTTCCATGATGTAGCAGAAGGCGGCCTCGGAGTCGGTGCTGCCTACCGGGTTGTAGTGGCAGCCGGTGTCGGGCTGGAAGCCTGCCAGGTTGCCGTTATGGGCAAAAATCCAGTACTGGCCCCAGATCTCGCGCTGGAACGGGTGGCAGTTGGCCAGGTTTACCTCGCCCTGCGTGGCCTTGCGGATGTGCGCGATCACGTTTTCCGACTTGATGGGGTACTGGCGTACCAGCGCGGCCACCGGCGAATCGGCCGAGGGTTTGTCGTCCAGGTACAGGCGTACGCCTTTGCCCTCGAAAAAGGCAATGCCCCAGCCGTCGGCGTGGTGGTCGGTCAGCCCGCCGCGGCGGTGGAAGCCTTCAAAGGAAAACAGGATGTCGGTGGGCGTATTGCAGTTCATGCCCAAAAGCTGGCACATGGGGGTGTCCGTGTTCAATAGATGGCCTATTGTTTCATGCAGGGGCGGCTGCGCCAAGCGCCATGCGGCCAACGGGCTGCCTTGGGGTGGGCTTGTGATTTATGAGAAAATCCCGATATGTGTTTTCCGGGGCCGGCCAGCCATGTAGCGGCAGGCCCGATGTAACCGAAAGGCAGGCATGACCACCATCGTTGTTGTAAGCAAAGGGGCAGAGATTGCCATTGCGGCCGACAGCCAGACCACGTTTGGCGACGACCAGAAGCTGCTGGCAGCCTACGACGTGCACAGCAACAAGATCTTCAAGCTGGGTGACAGCTACCTGGCCATTGCCGGCTCGGCTGCGCACGACCTGGTATTGCAATCGGCACTGAAAGGCATGAAGTCGCGCGACTTCAGCAGCCGTGCCGGCTTGTTCGAGACCTTTCGCAAGATCCACCCCAAGCTGAAAGACCACTTCTACCTGCGCCCGGAAGAGGAAGAAGACGACCCGTACGAGTCCAGCCAGATGATGGTGCTGGTGGCCAACGCCCACGGCATCTTTGGCGTGTACCCCATGCGCGAGGTGTACCAGTTTGCCCGTTATTGGGCCATCGGCTCGGGGCGCAAGTTTGCCATGGGCGCCATGCACGCCCTGTTTGATACCGACATGACAGCCAGCCAGATTGCCGAAGCGGCCATCCGTGCCGGCTGCGAGTTCGACGCCAGCTCTTCGCTGCCGTTGACGATTCACACTATTCAGAAAGAAAAGGACACCCGCTCATGAGCCAACACGATACGCTGCAACGCTTCCTGTTTGACGGCATCCCCGTTCGTGGCGCACTGGTGCGCATGGACAGCGCCTGGCAGGAGGTGGTGGCTCGCCATCAGTACCCGCCCGCCATTCGCCATGTGTTGGGCCAGATGCTGGCGGCCAGCAGCCTGCTGGCGGCCAACCTGAAGTTTGACGGCACGCTGATCATGCAGCTGCACGGCAAAGGCGCGCTGCGCCTGGCTGTAGCCGAATGCACCAACGACCGTACCGTGCGTGCCACCGCCCGCTTTGACGACGGTATTACCGATGCCCCGCTGGCCGAGCTGCTGGGCGAGGGGGGCACTTTTGTCATCACGCTGGAGCCCAAAGACGGCGAGCCGTGGCAGGGCATTGTGGCGCTGGAAGGCGACAGCATTGCCGCCATGCTGCAAAACTACATGCAGCGCTCCGAGCAGCTGGAAACCCACCTGGTGCTGGCCTGTAACGACGACACTGCCGCCGGCCTGCTGCTGCAGCGCCTGCCCGATGGCCATGGCGACGCCGAAGGTTGGCCGCACGTGAAGGCGCTGGCGGAGACCTTGCAGCAAGACGAGCTGCTGCAGCTGGATGCGCTGGATATCCTGTACCGCCTGTATCATCAGGACGCCGTGCGCATTTTCGACCCGGCCCAGGTCAGCTTTGCCTGCAACTGCAGCACCGAGCGCGTAGGCGATATGCTGAAGCTGCTGGGCGGGGAAGAGGTGGCCGGGGTGGTGCTGGAACAGGGCAGTATCGAGGTGGGCTGCGAATACTGCGGCCAACGTTACGTGTTTGACGACGAAGATGTAAACGCCCTGTTTGGCATGGACGTGGTGGCCGCGGTGCGCGCCGAGCAGCAGCGCCACTAATATCTGCGGCCGTAAAAACAAAACCCGCCGTGTGGCGGGTTTTTTTGTGCGCGCTGGCTTACAGGCCGGCGTGGATGCGGTCGTGCATCTCGTCTACCCAGTCTTCAAACTCCACTTCGTGCATGCCCAGGTAGGCAATCAGCTCTTCAGCGCGGTCTTTCCAGCCCGGGTCGCCGTTCTGGTCGGTACTGGTACGCCAGATGTGCTGTGAGGCACGGGCAACGGCAATCATCATTTTATGGCCGTGATCCAGCAGTTCGTCGTTGCTGTCCTGGAACAGGTCGGGGTTGTGCTGCAGCAAAATTGCCTGGCCAAAGTCTTCCGGCATGTGCCAGGTACGTGCTACCAGGTAGCCCACCACGTCATGGCTGGTGCCGTGGAATTCTTGCTCGATTTTGCTGATCTGGCGGTCGCGTGCCTGGGTAATCAGACGCAGCGTGCGTTCGTAGTTGGGGTAGCGCATCAGCATCACGGCAATGCCGCAGCTACGGAACAGCGCAAAGCTCTGGCATTCGTCTGCCGGGCGGCCCAGCTTTTCGCACAGGCTGGCGGCGATGGACGCCTCGTGCATGGTGCGCTCCCAGAACTGCTCGATGACTGGCGGGTTCTGGCTGGTCAGTGTGAGGCGCAGCAGCAGGCCGTGCACCAGATGAACGATATTGCGTTCGCCCAGCAGGTTGACGGCTTGCATGATGGAGGTCAGGGTGCGGCCGCTACCAAAAAACGGGCTGTTGGCCGCTTTCAGGATGGCGGCAGACAGACCCAGGTCGCTGCCGATGATATCGGCCACGTCCATCAGGCTCATGTCCGGGTTGCTGCGCAGGGCTACCAGCTTGTCCAGAATTTCCGGGCGAGGCGGGATAACCAGGTTGCGCACCAGGTCGGCGGTGGTGCTGGCGTCGAATTGAGGGACCTTCATTGCTAAGGATCCGGTATAGGCTGGGTTATAGGAATTTCAACTTATTCTAGCAGTGAAGGCCGGCTATTTCATGGCGAAATCAGTGTCTGGATCACCTTTTTTGTCAGCGAGTCGGGGTGGGCGGTAATGCGCAGAATGTGCTGCATGGCAGGGTGGGGCGGGCGGTGTACGGCAACGCCTTGAAGCCACAGCGCTTTTTGCCGCGCCAGTGCTGCATCAGCATCGGCATAGACGATGGACAGGAAGTTGGTATGCGACGGAATGACGTGCAAGCCGCCTGCTTGTAGCGCCTGCTGCAGTGCATCGCGCAGGGTCAGCGTCTCGGTAATCAGCTGCTGGCTGCACTCGGGCTGGTCCAGCGCAGCCACGGCAGCGGCTTGTGCTACGCTGGAGGTGCCGTACTGGGTGCGGATCTGGTCGGCCTTGGCCACCCATTCTGCCGGTGCCAGCGCGTAGCCAATGCGCAGGCCGGCCAGGCCGTGTGCCTTGGACAGCGTGCGCAGGCGGGCGGTGTCGGGCAGCGTGCCCTGGCGCTCGGCCTGGTCGCAAAAATCAATATACGCTTCGTCCAGCAGCAGGAAGGTGTCGGCAGGCAGGGCGGCGCGCAGCGCGGTGATGTCGGCCAAGGGCAGGTAGCTACCGGTGGGGTTGTCCGGGTTGGCCAGGTACAGCAGCGCGGCCTGGTGCTGCTGCGCGGCGGCCAATAGCGCGGGCAGATCGTTTACCAGGCTATCGCCGTGCTGCGCATACGGTACCTCCACGATATGCGCGCCCACGCCTTCGGCAAAATAACGGAAGGTGGGGTAGGTGCCGGCGGTGCACACCACCACGTCGCCCGGCGATACCCGTGCGCGCAGGAAGAGCGCAATCAGGCTATCGGCCCCGGCGTCTACCACCACGTTGGCCGCTTCCACGCCATTCAGCGCGGCGGCGCGCTGACGGATGGCGCCGGCGTACGGGTCCGGGTACAGCCGGGCCAGCTCGTACAGGGCTTCGCCCCATTGCTGGCTGACGGTGTGGCCGGCAATGGCCATGCTTTCATTGGAGCCGATGCGGCTGTCAATGCGGCGGCCTATCAGGGCCTCTAGCCGAGGCAGGCCGGGGAAAGGGTTGTTGATGGTGACGTCTTGCAGGTGGCGGGCGTAGCGTGGCATGGCGGTATCCATAAAAACTGATGGCATGACACTAAGGCAAAACGCGGCGGCGTGCCATGCCGCTTATTTATAAGTAAAGAACGCGGCCAACGTATCGGCCAGCGCGGCGGGCTGCTCCCACTGGATCATGTGGCCAGCGTCGGCAATGGTGGTTTCCGTCAGCTGTGCAAAGCAGGTGCGGCGCTCGGGCAGGGTGTCGAACACGCCCTTGGCCATGGGGTGGTCCCACATATCGCCGCCGATTACCCACAGCACCGGCGCGCTGATGCGCTGCCAGCAGGCTTTGGCTTCTTCCAGCCGGTACAGCACGGGGTTCACCATCTTGTGGCGCGGATCGGCGCGGTATTGCAGCTGGCCATCTTGCTGATGGCACAGTGCGGCGGCCATGTGCTGTGCGTGGGCGGTGGCCATGCGCGGGTTGCGCGCCTGCAGTTTGGTGGCGACCTCGTCCAGGCTGGCCAGTGCGGCAAAGGCGGGGGCTTGCTGTTTTTCGCGCAGCCAGCGTGCGTAGCGGCCGGGTGCCTCGGCGGGGCGGGTGGCGGCCAGGCCAAAGCCTTCTACCAGCGCTAGCCGCGCCACGCGATCGGGGCGGATCCCGGCATACAGGCCGGCCACCATGGCACCCATGCTGTGGCCGATAAGGTTGGCCGCACGGTGCGGGCTGTAGTGCTGTAGCAGTGCATCCAGGTCGGCCAGGTAGTCGGGCGAGTAATAGCTGCCGTGGTTCCACGCGCTGTGTCCGAAGCCGCGCCAGTCGGGAGCCACGATTTGCCAGCCGCCAGCCAGGCGGTCTGCCACAAACTGGAAGGTGTCGGCGCAGTCCATCCAGCCGTGCAGCATCACCAGCAGTGGCGCCTCGGGCGGGCCCCAGCGGCGAATGTGGTAGGCGTGGCCGTTGAGTGTGTGCCACTCGCTGCGTGGCGGCTGTTGTGGCTGGTAGGGCGGGGTGGGGTGCATGCAGAATCGCAACCTGAATCAATCGGAGGCGCCTAGTGTACGCACAGGAGGACACAGATGACGAGTAGCGACACCCGCCAGCGCCATGTACAGCGTGTTCTGCAGGTGGTGCATTACCTGTGGCAGCACCCGCAGCAAGACACGCCGCTGGCGCTGCTGGCCGAGATGGCGCATTTTTCGCCTTATCACTTTCACCGCACCTATGTGGCGGTGATGGGCGAGAGCGTGCACGACACGCGGCAGCGTTTGCGCCTGCAGTTGGCCGCATTGGCACTGCGCCGCCAGCCCTTGGTGCCGTTGCAGCAGATGGCGCGGCGTGCCGGTTATGGCAGTGCGGCCGCGTTCGTTCGCGCGTTTCGTCAGGCCTATGGCATGCCGCCGGGGCGCTATCGTCAGCACTGTGTCTTGCGCCTGCAAACCTTGTCCCGATTGGAGAATGCCATGTACACACCTGAATGCCGCACCCTTGACCGCGCACTGGCCCTGGCGGCCCTGCCGCACCGTGGCGACTATATGCAGATAGGCCAGGCTTTCGAGCGCCTGGGTGCGATCGCTCGCCCTTGGCTGGGGCTGGATAGCCGCTGGTACGGTATCTATCTGGACGACCCGCGCGTGGTGCCGGTTGACCAGCTGCGCTCGGCCGCCTGTCTGACGCTGCCGCCTGGCGTTAGCCTGCCTGACGGGCTGGACGCGTGGCGCATCGAGGCCGGCCGCTACGTGGTGATTTGCCACCGTGGCCCGTACAGCGAGCTGGAGCAGGCTTATGGCTGGCTATACGGTGTGTGGCTGCCCGCCAGTGGCGAGCAGCTGGCCGACCGGCCGTGTGTCGAGGCGTACCTGAATTCGCCGCAGGATACGGCACCGAAAGACCTGCTGACCGAAATCTGGGCACCGCTGGTGTAGCTCGCCAGGCGGGCTTGCTTGCCGTTGCGCATGCGCTTGGCGGCTGCAAGGTATGCACCCAAAGAAAAACCCCGCAGCGTGCTGCGGGGTTTTTGCGGCCAACCTTGGCGCGGGCTTAGCGGCCCACGTTGTAGTTGGGTGCTTCTTTGGTGATCTGTACGTCGTGCACGTGCGATTCACGCATACCGGCGGAAGTGATTTCCACAAAGCCGGCTTTTTCGTGCATCACGTCGATGCTAGGGCAACCCAGGTAGCCCATGGACGAGCGCAGGCCGCCCACCAGCTGGTGGATAACCTGGGCGATCGGGCCCTTGTACGGTACGCGGCCTTCGATACCTTCCGGTACGAACTTGTCGGCAGCGTTGGAGCTGTCCTGGAAGTAGCGGTCGGCCGAGCCCTGGCTCATGGCGCCCAGGCTACCCATGCCGCGGTACGATTTGTAAGAGCGGCCCTGGAACAGCTCTACTTCGCCCGGAGCTTCTTCGGTACCGGCAAACATGCCGCCCAGCATCACGGCGTTGCCGCCGGCTGCCAGTGCCTTGGAGATATCACCGGAGAAGCGGATGCCGCCGTCGGCGATCATCGGTACGCCGGTGCCTTTCAGGGCTTCGGATACGTTGTGAATAGCGGTCAGCTGCGGTACGCCGACACCGGCCACGATACGGGTGGTGCAGATGGAGCCGGGGCCAATGCCCACTTTCACGCCGTCAGCGCCAGCGGCCACCAGGGCCAGGGCGGCTTCGGCAGTAGCAATGTTGCCGCCGATCACGTCTACCTGCGGGTAGGTTTCCTTCACCCATTTCACGCGGTCCAGCACGCCCTGGCTGTGGCCGTGGGCGGTATCGACCACGATTACGTCCACGCCGGCAGCCACCAGCGCTTTTACGCGCTCGTCGGTGTCGCCGCCAGTACCGACGGCAGCGCCCACGCGCAGGCGGCCCTGGCTGTCTTTGTTGGCGTTAGGGTGTTCGCTGGTCTTGATGATGTCCTTGACGGTGATCAGGCCTTTCAGCTCGAAATCGTCGCCAATCACCAGAACGCGTTCCAGGCGGTGGGTGTGCATCAGCTCGCGGGCTTCTTCGATGCTGGCACCTTCCTTCACGGTAACCAGGCGCTCGCGCGGGGTCATGATGCTGGCTACCGGCTGGTCCAGGCGGGTTTCGAAACGCAGGTCGCGGTTGGTTACGATGCCGACTACCTTGCCATCCTGGATCACCGGCAGGCCGGAGATCTTGTGCTGGCGGGTCAGCAGAACCAGGTCGCGTACCAGCATGTCCGGGGCGATGGTGATCGGGTCTTTCACCACACCACTTTCATGACGCTTGACCTTGGAAACCTCCAGGGCCTGTTTTTCGGCGCTCATGTTTTTGTGGATGATGCCGATGCCACCTTCCTGGGCCATGGCAATCGCCAGGCGCGACTCGGTCACGGTATCCATGGCGGCGGAAACCAGTGGCAGGTTCAGGCTGATGTTTCGGGTAAGACGGGTGTGGAGGGCAACGTCACGCGGCAGTACTGCAGAATGGGCCGGGACGAGGAGAACGTCGTCGAAAGTGTAGGCTTTCTCGATGATGCGCATCTTCGCGTTTCCTTAGGCGGCAAAAACGCATTATACCGACCTGTCGCCCCAAGTGCAAAATGTGATGGCGGTTTTGCCTATAGTGTGCATGCAGTGTATAAAGTGGCCGTTTGCTGCTGACTGCAAAGACGGTTTTCATGAGAAAAGACATAGTGATAGCAGCGCTGCTGCTGGCTGCCTGCGGCATGGCCCAGGCCGAGGTCTACAAATGGGTAGATGCCAACGGCCGCGTGGTATTTTCCGACCAGCCGCCGCCAGGCAAAAAAGTAGACAAGATCAAAGTCTACCCGGGGGGTGTGCAGGCGCCACGCCAGGCAGCCTCTGCGCCGGCTGCGGCGCAGGGTGCCGCCGGCTTGGACGCGGATGTGAAAGCGCTGAACGAACGCATAGAAAAGCACAACCGCGACGTGAAAGCGCAAAACTGCAAAACCGCCCAGGCCAACCTGGCCGCGCTGGACCGCCCCGGTGCCAAGGCGGGGCGCGAAGACATGCTTAAACGTGCGCGTGAGGAAGTGCAGATCTGGTGCGGTAAATAATGCAGCCTGCTTTTGATTACCGGCCGGTACTGGCCAGCCTGCCAGGCTTGCCCGGGGTGTATCGCATGCTCGATGCCTCGGGCAATGTGCTGTATGTGGGCAAGGCCATCGACCTGAAAAAGCGCGTTAGCTCCTATTTTCAGAAAAACGACCTGAGTCCGCGCATCCAGCTGATGGTGGCGCAGATCGCCAGCATCGAAACCACGGTGGTACGTAGCGAAGCCGAAGCGCTGATCCTGGAAAACAACCTGATCAAGGCACTGGCGCCCAAGTACAACATCCTGTTTCGCGACGACAAATCCTATCCCTACCTGATGCTGTCCGGCCACGCCTACCCGCAGCTGGCCTATTTTCGCGGCGACCCGAAAAAGCCGCATCAGTACTTTGGCCCCTATCCCAACGGCTACGCGGTGCGCGAGAGCATCCAGATCCTGCAAAAGGTGTTTCGCCTGCGTAGCTGTGAAGACAGTGTGTTCAGCAACCGCTCGCGGCCCTGCCTGTTATTCCAGATCAAGCGCTGCACCGCGCCCTGTACCGGCGAAATCAGCGCTGAGGCCTACCGCGAAGATGTGCGCGGTGCCGTGGCGTTCCTGCAGGGCAAACAGAACGAGCTGATCGATGCGCTGACCGAGCGCATGTTGGCCGCATCGGAATCGCTGGCGTTCGAGCAGGCGGCCGAGCTGCGCGACCAGATCCAGGCGCTGGCACGGGTGCAGGAAAAACAGTTCATCAGCAGCAATACCAGCCAGCTGGACGCCGACGTCGTGGCCATTGCCGCGCACGGCGGCCTGGTGTGCGTGAACCTGGTAATGATTCGTGGCGGGCGCCACCTGGGCGACAAGAGCTTCTTTCCGCAGAACGCCGACGAAGCCTCGCTGGCGGCCAGCCTGGAGGCTTTTCTGGCGCAGCATTATCTGGGCGTGCCGCTGCCTGCTGTCATTATCCATAACGAACAAGTATCGCCCGAGCTGCAAGCGCTGCTGATCGAGCAGGCAGAAAAGCGCCTGGCCTTTGTCGGCAACCCTATCGGCGAGCGCCGCGTGTGGCTGGAGATGGCCGAAAAAAACGCCCAGCTGGCCATTGGCCAGAAAATACTCAGCGTGGCCGGCCAGCAGAGCAGGTTGGCCGCACTGGCCGAGCTGATGGAAGTCGAGCAGGTGGCGCGGCTGGAGTGCTTCGACATCAGCCACACGCTGGGCGAGGCCACGGTGGCCTCGTGCGTGGTGTACGACCGTGGCGGCATGCAGCCGTCGGAGTACCGCCGCTTCAATATTGAAACCGCAGCGGCGGGCGACGATTACGCCGCCATGCGCGAGGCACTGACTCGCCGCTACAGCAGGTTGGCTGCAGAAGAAGGCAAACTGCCGGACGTGCTGCTGATAGACGGCGGCAAGGGGCAGGTGGGCGTTGCGCTGGAAGTGCTGGCCGAAGTCGGGGTAGACGTACCTATCGTGGGCGTGGCCAAGGGCGAGGAGCGCAAGCCGGGTCTGGAAACGCTGATCGTGCCGCATCTGCAAAAGACGTTACAATTGCCGCGCGATCACGCCGCCCTGCACCTGATACAAACCGTGCGCGACGAGGCACACCGCTTTGCCATTACCGGCCACCGCGCCAAACGGGCCAAAGCGCGTACCTCGTCCACGCTGGAAGACATACCGGGGGTGGGCCCCACGCGCAGGCAGCGCCTGCTTACCCGCTTTGGCGGGTTGCGCGGGGTGGTGGCAGCCAGTATCGACGACCTGGCCCAAGTAGACGGCATCAGCCGTGCGCTGGCCGAAAAAATTCATAATGCACTGCACTAGCACACCAGAGCCGACACATGCCCTTTAACCTGCCCATTCTATTAACCTGGCTGCGCGTAGCCCTTATTCCTGTCTGCGTGGCGGTATTCTTTCTGCCGGATAGCGTGCTGCTGCAGCATCACCGTAATAGCCTGGGGGCCTTTATTTTTGGTCTGGCTGCCGCCACCGACTGGCTGGATGGCTACCTGGCACGCCGCCTGGGGCAGACCTCGGCCTTTGGCGCGTTTCTAGACCCGGTAGCCGACAAGCTCATCGTGGCCGCCGCGCTGATCCTGCTGGTAGAGCTGGGCCGTCTGGAAGGCTGGATGGCCATGATCATCATTGGCCGCGAAATCGCCATTTCGGCACTGCGCGAGTGGATGGCCGAGATGGGGCGCCGTGGCAGTGTGGCGGTGGCGTATATCGGCAAGCTGAAAACCGCCGCCCAGATGGTGGCGATTTTGCTGCTGCTGTACGCAGGTCCGCTGGTGCCGGGGTTGAGCACCATGCTGGCAGGAAAATTATTCATGATTGTCGCTGTCATATTGACTTTGTGGTCAATGGTTTATTACCTGCAGATGGCAGCGCGGGAATTCTCAGGCAAAAAAATTGATGTTTGAGTGTTGACACCCCCGAAAAGATCATTATAATTCGCCTTCTCTTAACGACGCAGCGACGGAAACGACGCAGCAGTCATTAAGAAAAACCAAGTTTTATGCGGGAATAGCTCAGTTGGTAGAGCGCAACCTTGCCAAGGTTGAGGTCGCGAGTTCGAGCCTCGTTTCCCGCTCCATAAAACTTAAGCAGCACCATGCGACGCGGGAATAGCTCAGTTGGTAGAGCGCAACCTTGCCAAGGTTGAGGTCGCGAGTTCGAGCCTCGTTTCCCGCTCCATAAAATTTAAGCAGTACCATGCGACGCGGGAATAGCTCAGTTGGTAGAGCGCAACCTTGCCAAGGTTGAGGTCGCGAGTTCGAGCCTCGTTTCCCGCTCCATAAAATTTAAGCAGTACCATGCGACGCGGGAATAGCTCAGTTGGTAGAGCGCAACCTTGCCAAGGTTGAGGTCGCGAGTTCGAGCCTCGTTTCCCGCTCCATAAAACTTAAGCAGCACCATGCGACGCGGGAATAGCTCAGTTGGTAGAGCGCAACCTTGCCAAGGTTGAGGTCGCGAGTTCGAGCCTCGTTTCCCGCTCCACAGATTGTTCAAATTGTTTGAATGGTTTAATGTTCAGGCAATCAAGTTTTGGCGCGGTAGCAAAGCGGTTATGCCCCGGATTGCAAATCCGGTCAGTCCGGTTCGACTCCGGACCGCGCCTCCAGATAAAGCCCGATAGATCAACGATCTGTCGGGCTTTTCTCATTTTATCCCTCCGCGCATGACGCAGCCTTGCTGAAACCGCTAGCCCGCCACCTTGGCCGCGTGACCTTGGTCCTGGGCACTGTGTGCTTGGCCTGCTGGCCGTGTTTTGCCATCAAGCAGGGCAGGTTGGCCGTATAAGGTGCGACACACATCTGGCAATCATGGCTTGCCTGGCTAATCTTTAAGATGTATATTTTGCACATCTTAAAGAGCAGGCGCAGTGGCTTTGTCATGGCACCTGGCTTTTCATCTTAAAGATGCATTTTTAACTCATCTATTGGAGCCATCATGCTGGATATCGCCACCCGCCAACTCGTCAAAGCGACCGCCCCCGTGCTGAAAACACACGGTGTGGCACTGACCCGCCATTTTTATGCCCGCATGTTCCAGCACAACCCGGAGCTGAAGCAGATCTTTAACCAGGGCCACCAGCAAGCTGGCAGCCAGCAGCAGGCGCTAGCCATGGCCGTGGCGGCTTACGCCGAGCACATCGACAACCCGTCGGTGCTGGCGCCAGTGCTCACGCTGGTGGCCAACAAGCACGCCAGCCTGGGGATTCGTGCCGAGCATTACCCGGTGGTGGGTCGCCATTTGCTGGCGTCCATTGCCGAGGTGCTGGGCGACGCTGCCGATGAGGCGCTGCTGGCGGCCTGGGCGGCCGCCTACGGCCAGCTGGCCGACCTGCTGATTGCCGAAGAAGCCGCCTTGTACAAGCAGGCTGCTACCCAGCCCGGCGGCTGGAGCGGCTGGCGCGCCTGCCGTGTGGTGCGCAAGGTGGCAGAAAGTAGCGAGATCACCTCGTTTTATCTGCAGCCTGCCGATGGTGGCGCGGTGCCGGCCTACCTGCCGGGCCAGTATGTCACCGTGCGGGTGAGGGTGCCGCAGCTGGGCATCATGCAGCCGCGCCAGTACAGCCTGTCGTGTGCGCCTGGTGGCAGCAGCCTGCGCATTTCGGTCAAGCGCGAAGCCGCCACGGCGAATAGCCCGGCCGGCATGGTGTCCAATGTGCTGCACGACACGGTGGAAGAAGGCGCACTGATCGACGTGGCACCGCCCATGGGCGACTTCCGGCTGGATACGGCCGCCGATACACCGGTGGTGCTGGTGAGCGCCGGTGTCGGCATCACGCCGATGATCGCCATGCTGGATGCGCTGTTGCAGGCTGGCAGCGTACGCCCGGTGCAGTTTCTGCACGCCTGCCGCAGCCCGTCTGTACAAGCGTTTGGCCCGCACCTGGCCAAGCTGGCAGCCGAATACCCGCAGCTACAGCTCACCGTATGGTACGAGCATGCCGATAGCGTGCCAGCACAGGCAACTGTGGCGACAAGGGTTGGCCGCATGCAGCTGGCTGCGGCCAACGTGCTGCCGCATGCGCAGTACTACTTGTGCGGCCCGCTGGCCTTCATGCAGGCGCAGCAAGCCAGCCTGCTGGCGCTGGGTGTACCGGCGGCCCACATCCACGCCGAGGCCTTTGGCACCGGTGGTAACGGCCTGTCGGCCTAAGCCCCGTGCTGCCTGCCGCCTGGTTTTGTCAGCCAGCGGCAGGCAGCGTATGCTGCGCACTGTTTCCACGCTGCGTACCCCCATGCAACTCACCCAATTTACCGATCTGGGCCTGCGCGTACTGATGTACCTCAGCTACCAGGAACGCGAGCAGCCTGTCACCATCAGCGAAATCGCCGAGCGCTTTGCCATCTCGCGCAACCACCTGGTAAAAGTGGTGCACGCCATGGCGCAACAAGGCTGGCTGGCCACCACCCGCGGCAAAGGCGGCGGCCTGGCGCTGGCCATGCCCGCCAGCCAGTACCGGCTAGGGCAGGTTATCCGCCAGCTGGAAGACATCACCACCCTGATAGATTGCGCCCAGCCACCCTGTGCCCTGCGTGGCCAGTGCCGGCTGAAAGGCGTGCTGGACGAAGCGCTGGGCGCTTTCTTTACCGTGCTGGACCGCTACACCCTGGCCGACGTCGTCGCCCAGCCCACCGGCCAGGCCATTGCCATCCTGCATCGCCTGGGCAGCAGCAGCCTGCTCGTGCCAGATGCCTAGCTGCAGGCGGGCAGGGCACGGCATAGCGTACGCGGCACCCCAGCCCGGCAGGCTGGCCCCAGGTTGGCCGCAGCATTGTGGGCAGCAGGGCTTGAGGCAAATTAAAACGCGTGTTTAACTGTGTGCCAGCGCTGCCGCCACGGCAGCAGGCAGCGGCCGCAGAGCCGCCCCGCACACACCAACACGAGGAATCCCCCATGCTGCACGGCACCCCGCGCAAAGTCGCCATCGTTGGCGCCAACCGCATCCCCTTCGCCCGCTCCGGCACTGCCTACAGCCAGCTATCCAATAGCACCATGCTCACCGACACCCTCAAAGGGCTGGTGGACAAATACGGCCTGCAAGGCAAGCTATTGGGCGAGGTCGTTGGCGGCGCAGTAATGAAACACGCCCGAGACTGGAACATGGTGCGCGAATGCGTGCTGTCCAGCGGCCTGCACCCCCATACCCCGGCCTACGACATCCAGCAAGCCTGCGGCACCGGCCTGGAAGCCACCATTCTGGTAGCCAACAAAATCGCGCTAGGCCAGATCGACGTGGGCATTGCCTGCGGCACCGACACCACCTCCGACGCCCCGGTGGCCGTTAGCCGTGGCCTGCAGCGTGCGCTGATGGACATCAACGCCGCCCGCAGCACCGCCGACAAGCTCAAGCTGCTGCCGCGCCTGCTCAACCCGGCCAACCTCAAGCCCGAGCTGCCTGCCAACGCCGAGCCGCGCACCGGCAAAAGCATGGGCCAGCACGCCGAAATCACCGCCCAGCGCTACGGTATTACCCGTCAGGCACAAGACGAGCTGGCGCTGGCCAGCCACCAGAAGCTGGCCGCCGCCTACGACCGCGGCTTCTTCGACGACCTGGTCATGCCCTACCACGGCCTGCAGCGCGACAACAACCTGCGCCCCGACAGCAGCCTGGACAAAATGGCTAAGCTCGCGCCGGCCTTTGACCGCAACGGCGGCACCATCACCGCGGCCAACGCCTCGCCGCTGACCGACGGCGCCTCTGCCGTGCTGCTGGCCAGCGAAGACTGGGCCCGCGCCAACAACCTGCCCATCCTGGCCTACATCACCGCCGGCGAAGTGGCCGCCGTGGACTACATCGACGAACGTGAAGGCCTGCTGATGGCCCCGGCCTACGCCATCCCGCGCATGCTGCAAAAGCACGGCCTGACGCTGCAGGATTTCGACTTCTACGAAATCCACGAAGCCTTCGCCGCCGTGGTGCTGTGCACGCTGGCTGCGTGGGAGTCCGACGACTTCTGCCAAAGCAAGCTGGGCCTGCCCGCCGCGCTGGGCAGCATCGACCGCAGCCGCCTCAACGTGAACGGCAGCTCCATCGCCGCCGGCCACCCCTTCGCCGCCACCGGCGGCCGTGTGGTAGCCACGCTGGCCAAGCTGCTGTCCGAAAAAGGCAGCGGCCGTGGCCTCATCAGCATCTGCGCCGCCGGCGGCCAGGGCGTTACCGCCATTCTGGAACGCTAAGCCGCCACGCGTCGTAGCGCAGGGCAGGGTTGGCCGCCGCCCACGCCGCCGGCATTGCCGCCCGGCCCGCTTTCGGCTAGAATCCGCACCCTGTCTGTGCCCCGGTGGTGAAATTGGTAGACACAAGGGACTTAAAATCCCTCGACCTTACGGTTGTGCCGGTTCGACCCCGGCCCGGGGCACCAGCAGATGAATCAAAGACTTAGGCAGCCATCATGGCTGCCTTTGTTTTTTCTGCTCGTCCTGCTGTGCCTGATTTGTGTCCTCCTTACTCCAGAAGCGTGTCAATTGCCGTAGCGTGGGCCAGCAGATGTGCCGGGCTCAGGTGGGCGTAACGCTGCACCATGGCGGCGGTTTCCCAGCCGCCCATCTCCTGTAATGCCGCCAGTGGCACACCGCTTTGCACTAGCCAGCTGGCCCAGGTGTGGCGAAGGTCGTGCCAGCGGAAATCCTGGATGCCGGCCTGTGCCAGTGCCCTTTGCCAGGTTCGATGCCCCAGAGATCGCACTGGTTTGTTGTCCGTATTGGTAAACACGTACTGCGGGTGCCGGCCTGCTTGCCGTTGCAGTACTTCCAGTGCGGTGCGGTTCAGCGGCACGCCGATTGCCCTGCCGGCCTTGGCCTCGTCGTGGTGGATCCATGCGGCCTGGCGGGCCAGGTCAACCTGTGACCATTTCAGCCCGAACACATTGGCCTGCCGCAGGCCGGTTGCCAGCGAAAAAGTCGCCATTTCCGCAAAGTGCGCGGGCAGGGCGGCGATCAGCCGTTTGGCTTCTTCCTGGCTAAGCCAGCGGATGCGCTTGCGGTTTTCCGGCAGCAGCGTGATGCACGGTGCCTTGTCCAGCCAGTCCCAGGTGCGGTGTGCCCGCCGCAGTACCGCCCGGATCAGCGCCAGATAGCGGTTCTTGGTGGCACTGCTGGGGCCAAACGGGGCAACCGCGTTCAGTGCCGCATCGCGGCCGATCTCGTCCAGCCACATGCCCCGCAGCCGCTTCATGTCCCGGATCTTGGCAGCGTCCTTTTTGTGATCTGCCTTGTGGGCGGTTTCTTTCAGCCAACGTAGCGCCGCCTCGTCCCAGCTGCGGCGCGGGTTTTCGTTCAGGTATGCCTTTCTCCAGAGTTCATGCTTTATTTTGTCGTGTGCTTCTTGCGCGGCTTGCTGGTCAGTTGTGCGCAAAGAGCATCTAAGTCGCTGGCTGCCGTGATTGATGCTGGCATACCAGACCCCGTTGTCGCGCCGGTAGATGGCCATGATGGGTCACTCCTTTGGATGCGCGATGCCTGCCACAGGTCATTCTCGGACTCGGCCAGCAACGTGGCAATGGCACTCTCCCGGATCACGTAGCAACGGCCGATGCGCGCCGCCGGCAGTATCTGGTCACGGATCAGCTTCAGCACCGTCTGGTAATGCGTCTTAAGTACCAGCGCGGCTTCGTGGGCGGTATAGGTCAGTTCCATGCTCGTGGTACCGTGTCAGGCAAGGCATCCTCTTCCGGGATGGCGGCCCGTAGCCGTCATCCCCCATGGCTACGCGTTCAGCCGTTCGGTTCATCCTGGCCTGCTGCCGCCAGGCTGCCGCTGTTGCCTGCCTTTGGCTGCATGGCCTTGCGCAGGCTCTGGAACAGGTCGGGGTGGGTCTCCTTGATGTAGGCCACCACCTGCAGGTCTTCGCGCTTGATGGCAGCCAGATCCAGCTGCTCGATGTGTACCAGGCGTACCAGTTCGCGTACCGGCTTCGGCATGTTGCGGCCGGACTCATAGCGGCTGCCGCCGGACTGGGTAACGCCCACGCGGTGCCAGAACTCGGACTGGTTCATGCCCAGCTGGCGGCGGATTTCACGCGGGTTCTTGATGGTTGCAAACATATCTGGCTCCTTTCGGGGGCAAAATCAGGCACTGCGTTTGGCCTCGAACACCCAGCACTTCACCGTGGCGGCGCGTTTCTGGCCGGTAGAGCGCACGTTGTACTGCGCGCTGATGGCACTGTTCACCGTGCGGTTTGCCTCGATGAACTTGTGTTGGCGGCTGGTGGGCAGCAGCTTTTTCAATTCGGTAATATCCGGCATCTCCTGCCGGCGTTCGGCGGCCACCTCGTGCAGGTGGTTCAGGTTTATGGCAATCAGGCTGTCGTCACGGCTGTGGTTCAGCACACGGGTATCCGTAAACTCGTCGCGCTCGCCCTCCAGGTAGTCGTACAGCTCCCAGAACCGCGCCACCACCGGATGGTCGGCCGCCAGCGTTTTCTCGCGCTCGATCGCCATGTCCAGCAGCAGGTTCTTGGCCTCGGTGCGCTGCTGTTCGCTGATGCGGCACGCCAGGCTCAGGCAATCCACCATCACCATCAGCTGGGCATGGTTCTTCTGTACCCGCAGGTTTTTCACACCTTCTTCTCCGATCAGCCGTTCGTAGCTGCGCTGGTTCTCTTCCAGCGCAGCCAGCACGTCTGCCTCGTGGCGCACCGCCCGCACCATGAAGCCGCTCAGGTCGCTGGCGGATAGCCGGTTCAATGCCAGCGCCGCTTCGCGTCCGGCCTCGTTCTGGCGGGCCTTGTCAAACCAGCAGTGCACAATCCGCTCCATGATCGCCGGCGAAGCCGCTACCGGCGCGTTCTGGCTGATGAAAAGCGCGCCCCGGAACTGTGGCGTGTAGGTATCCAGGCCGCTGGATTTCACCCCGGTGGTACGCAGGCTGCCACCATTGAACAGGCTCTTGAAGCTGTCCCAGTGAAAGGCCTGGCGCGGGCGGCCACGGCTGCCGTCGCCGCCATCGTCGCTGCGGTCCGACTCGATCAGCACGATAGGCAGATTCGACACCTGCGCCATGGTGCGCATCAGCCCCACGCTGGAACCCTTCATCGGGTCTTCGCCTTCAAAGCCGGCGCGGCCCAGCAGCTTCCACAGCGTTTCGATCAGCGTCGACTTGCCCGCGCCCGGCTCGCCCACAATCTCCACAAACGGCCAGCTTTCAAAGTCACGGCGTATCTGCTCGGCAAACAGGCTGCCAAACCATGCGGCCAGCGCCACCACGCCACGGGCACCCCAGCACAGGTACAGCTTGTCGAACCAGTCGTCCTGGTGCGCCTTCAGGTTGGCGTTCACCTCCAGCCGTATTGATTTGAACAGGCTCTTGATCGCCATCTTGTCGATGTCGAAATAGTCCTCCTCGTTGATCTCGTAGGTGTTACCCCCCTTGGCCGCCAGCTCGTTCCACACGTAGCAGCCGTGTTCGATGCTGTAGCCCAGGTAATCGATGGTCTGCACCGTCTTGATGTTGTACGTCCAGCGGCTGGCCAGCCGGTCCAGCTGCGCCTTGTTGCCAAACCAGTACGCGCCGGCACCCAGGTGCAGCAGCCGCTTCTTGAACTCGCTGTCCGCCACGATCTGGCCGGCAGTAAAGGTGCCCTTTACCGAAGGGCCATCGTGCGGAAAGTCGATGCGGAAGTAGTACCAGCTTTCGTCCGTTATCTCGCTGCGCAGGTTGTACAGCGGGGTAGGCAGGCAGTTGGCGATCTCGCTCACGCTGCCGCATTTTTCCAGCGCCTCGGCGCGGCGCTCGTCTTCCGGCCGCCAGGGGTCGGTGTCGGCCAGTGCGTCCATCTCTTTGCCAAAGGCGTCGAAGTCCAGCTTGAACCAGTACAGCCGGCAGTCAAAATCAAAGGGAAAGCTCAGGGTGCCGGTTTTGCCGTACATCAGCCCGGCCTTCTCGCCGGGGCTTTGCGCAATCAGCAGCGCACCATGGTGGCGGTACTCGGCCATGTCCTTGTCTGCCAGCCGGCCCAGGCGGTGCATGTCGTCCCAGTCCAGCTTTTTGCGGCCCCGGCATGGCACCAGCGCCGCACTGCACACCCAGCCGTCATCGCGGGCACGGCGCACGTACTCCGGCGTTACCTTGCGGCCGGCGGGGTCATCGTCCAGCCCCCATACCAGGCGCGGGCGCTTGCGGCCAGTGCGCTCGCACTCATCGGCCAGGGCTTTCAAGGCTGCCCACGGGTAGTTGCTGGTAGTGAGTGACGATACCGCCGTGTAGCCGGCCTGCAGCAGGGCAATGGCCTTGAAAATGCCCTCCACAATGAAGATCTCGTCCACATCCCAGCGCTGGCCCGGCGCATGCCACCACGTGCCCTGGTACCTGCAGCCGTAGTTGAAGTGGGCCTTCTTCTTGCCAAAGCGATACGGCCGGTCGATCAGGCGCTCCCAGTAACCCAGGCCCGGCAGCGCAAAGCGCACGGTGGCCGAGCCGATGTTCAGCTCGCGGCTGAAGTAGTGCTCTTGCGTATACCAGCCCTTGATCGCGCCCAGGTCAAACCCCCGATCCAGCTGCAGGTAGGCATCGGCCGCCGCATTCGGGTTTTCTGGTGCCTGCGGAAAGCGGTCGCTCCAGCTGTCGAACAGGTCGCTATACAGCTCGCGCACATGTGCTTCGTAACCACACTTGCTCAGCCGGCCGCAGCGCACCACCCACGGGTGGTCGGCATGCGTGTACAGCTCTTTCTTCTTGCAGCTTGGGCACTCGCCCTGGCGCAACCAGCCGTTCTGCGCTGGGCGAAAGCGGAAGTCGCGGCCCAGCCGGTCCAGAAGCTGTTGGTGTAGCTGTGCATCCATAGCGTGTATCCGTAGGCAAAACCATTCCCCGCGGCTGTTAGCGGGCCGCGAAGCGGTAATCGGCAGGGCAGTACCTGGCCGGGCTCAGTTGGCCGGTTTCTCGTCCGGCAGCTCGGGTGGTGCGTCTTTGCCGGGCTTTTGCCGCATGGCCAACGTCACCGCCAGCAACCGCGCCCGGCTGGCAACCGGCAGCCGCACCAGCGGGTTGGGCGTGGCCGAGGGCGACAGCGTTTCGCGGTGCTCGCGTACCGCCGTAAAGGTGTGGCCGCAGGCCACGTTGCTGCACTGGAAGTACTCTTCCTGGCTTACGGGCGAGATCATGCGGCTGGATCGGGTGTAGGCCACGCAGCCGCAATGGGCACACTTGGTTGCCATGTTCAGTCCTCCTGCTTGCAGTAAAGCCGGAAGGTGATCTCGTTGATCTGGGTCACCAGCTGGCAGATGTCGTTGCCGATGGCGGTGAGGGCGCGGCGCTCCCCCGGGCACACCTCGTTGTCGGCCGTGGCGTGGCGGTACTCGCGCGCCAGCGCGCCCACCTTGTCCAGCAGCTCTACGTACTTTTCCTGGATATCCACACCATGCAGGTGCGACACCGGGGGCAGCGCCACAAACACGCCCCCGCTGGCCATCGCCACCGCTTCGGCAAAGTAGGTAGTGCCGGACGCACCCTGCATGGCCATGGCCAGGCGTACCGGCATCTGCTGGCCCTTGCGGCCGAAAATGCGGTTACGCAGGCTGCACACCGAGGTGCCCAGCGCCCGGGCCATGCCGTCGTAGCCACCGTTGGTGGCGCGGCACATCATCTGCCAGCTTCCCTTGATGCGATCCACTCTGTGGCCCCCGGCGTGTGTGGTGTCGATAAACTGCAAGGCGATCTATCGTTAATCCAGACCGTGCCGGGCCTTGTATTGCGCCAGGCCCAGCAGGTAGACCGCACGCACAAAGCCCCCCTGGGTGCGGCCGTCCCGTTCTGCCAGCAGGGTCAGGTTCTGCTTCTCTTCGGGCTTGAAGCGCACCGCAACCGGTTTGTCCGATTGCATGCCCTGTGGGGCACGGCGTTTTGCAGATGGCATGATGCTGTTATCCTTGTGTAATCAACTATTGCACAATCGGATATTACTCGAAATCGAGAATTAATTGAATGTCTGATACTCAAAAACAAGAAATTGGTCACCGGCTGTGGCAAGAGCGCACACGGTTTGGACGCACTCAAGCGGAGATGGCCGCACTCGGTGGTGTTGGTTTCAGCACCTACACTGCCTACGAAAAAGGCAAAAGCACACCTGATGCTGTTGCGCTACAGAGCTGGGCGGCGCATGGCGTTGATGTGCTTTTTGTCGTTACTGGCACGCAAGGAACTGGTGGGACGATATCTCCTGATGAAATGACTGTGCTTAGCAACTGGCGTGACAGTCCTGAAGAACTCCGTGCCGCATGGCTTGAGTTCTATCGTGCATATGGATCGGCTATTCGACGGGAAGATATGTAAAGACTAGGCTTTACATCATGCATGCGCTGTAAATATGTTTTAGACCGCAGTGTTTAGCATTTTCAAAATACTAACTGATACTTTTTCTGCTTATTTTTTAATTTGGTCGCAGGAAAGTGCAGGTTGATTTTTTAATTTCTACAATTGATTGGGGATTATTTTGGCTACAGTAGCAGAGGTTGCAAGCGGAATTAGAGCAAAATTTATCGAAGATGGTGTTATTAAGCCGATGCTTGGTGGTCGGGAAGATGCCTATCGTGTAGGGGATTACGCGGCAGCAATAAGTGAAGAGGCTGTGAGAGTCCTAAAGACGCGCGATGTGAAAAATATTGCCTTCAACTCTTCGGCTAATCAGATAACGATTTATACAAATCGAAGAATCACTAAGGCTGAGCTTGAGATTGTGCCAACAGAAATGGAAGGTTATTCCATTTCTTATTCTGTTGGTAAAATTGAAAATGTAGGTGCTACACCCCCTCAGGCTGAGTACGCTGCTTACGCCATGTTTTCTTCTGTGGTGAACCCTGGTGCAGCATACTATGCTTGCGGATCTTCTATCTCCGTCGCTAATGAACTGTCTGCAGGAACTGTTGGTGCTCTAGTTCTTGATGAACATGGTGAATTACATGGCTTGACTAATAATCATGTAGTTGGTGGTATGAACCACACCCCAAACATGATGCCAATTGTTGCACCTGGAGTACTTGACTCTCAGCCTCTCAGTATTGATCCATTTACTATTGGGCATTTCACACGATTGATGCCTCTTATGCCTGGTGATCAGGCTAATGTCAATGTTGCTTTAAATCTTGATGCGGCAATTTTCAAGATTAAGAATATCAATGATGTTTCGTCAATGCAGGGTGGAATTTTTGACACGCCAAATTTGGTGATGGATCCACAGGACTCGATGATTGTTGAGAAAGTAGGTCGAACCACTGGACACACAGTAGGTAGAGTAGTCGGGCGATTTCTTAATCCTGAGCCTGTTTTTTGTGAGAATGAAAATCATGATTTTAAGGCTTACATCTGGTTCGATGGCGTATATCTAGTGCATGGAACTGGTGGCGTTTTCTCTGATGCTGGTGACTCTGGTTCGCTTGTAGTTGGCCGCAATGCTGCTGGTGAGCGTGTTGCTGTTGGTATCGTGTTCGCAGGTGGCCCTGACCAGATGGCTCCTGGTGGAAAAATGACCATGATATTGCCAATCCAGCCTATACTTGAAGCTCTCAACCTAACCTTGGTCTCTGGACATAATGCAACCTAGCCTAGTCGAATTGGTTGGTCGTAATCTGCTCCAAGCCATCAAAGTTCCACGTGGCGGTGTCAGAGTGATGACCTTCACAACCCCCAGTGGTGAAAAAGTCTTACGTGTGCTTGTCTTGCCTAAGTACAGTTCGGTGGTGAAGGAGATACCTGAAGTGTACGAAGGGGTAAGAGTTCTTACCGAAGTGCAAGACTACTCAAATTACACGTTACACTGACCTGTTTAAAAATTAAGCGCCTCCATGTGAGGCGCTTTTTTCTTGGCTGCGGCCAACCTTGGCCGCGTGGTTATCCACAGAAACGGTGGGTAACTACCCTTGCAGGTCTTCCAGCTTCATTTCCAGCTCCAGGCTGGTGATATAGCCGTTATCGCCCAGGCTGTGCGTGACCTTGGCAAGCGTCCAGCCGCAGGCGTCGATCAGCGGCTTGAAGCCTTGCACCCGGGCTGGCAGCTCGGGGAACAGCTCCGGCCGCCCCTCGGCCAGCACAATCGAAAACTCGGCCACACCACGCTGGATCTTCTCCCATGCCGCTTTCGCCGCCTGCAGCGCGGTGCCTTCGCTGGCATAGATGTGCCGCAGCACCTTCACGTTGGCCGCGCTGGGCTCGGCCGCTTTCTGCTGGGTGGCGGTCAGCTTCTTGCGCCTGGTGACGCGGCCGCGTTTGGTGACCGTGGCCTTGCGTTCAAAGCGGGTGTTGGCGTCCACCCGCACTTCGCCCTTCTGTGCGCTGTCCAGGTTGTGCCAGTAGGCTTTTACGGCGCTGTACGCGTTGCGGTCGGCTGCGCTCCAGTGGTGCCGGTCGCCGCTGGCACGGACGATGGTGAGGGTGGGGAACGGCGTACCGGTGACGGTTTCGGCGTCGCCGGCCTTGCAGAAAATCAGCCTGCCGCTTTTTACGGTACAGATGGCGTCGTGTTGCCCGGCCAGCCGCGTCAGCAGGTTGGCGTCGCTTTCGCTGGTCTGATCCAGGTGGGGCACCGGCCGCTGCGCCAGCCAGCCCGGTATGGCGGGTTGCAGGCCGTTTTCGCGGGCAATCTGCGTCACCAGCTGGCCCAGGGTCGTGCGGTGCCAGCTGCGCTCTTTCTTGGTGCTGATGCCGGCACGCAAGTCGGTGGCGCGCGCGACGATGGTCAGCCGGTCTGGTGTGCCATCGTGGGCGACTTCATCGACGATGTAGCTGCCTTTGTCCACCAGCTGCTTGCCCTTCCAGCCTATGGCCACGGTGAGCCGGGCACCGCGCGGCGGGATGTCTAGCCGGCCGTCTGCATCGTCGAGCACCAGCTCGCACTGGTCGGCCTCGAAACCGCGGTTATCGGTGATGGTCAGGCTGATCAGCCGGTTGGCCAGCACCGGTGCCAGGCTTTTGCCCCCCAGCCGGATATCCCACACCGGGGTTTTCAGGGTGGAAGAGACCAGGCTGCCCGACAGGGCATCGGCCAGCTCGCTGGCGGCGCTGGCGGCCTGCTGCATGGCGGCCAGTGCCGTCATGGCACCATCTCCAGCAGCCTGCGGGTGATGACGCCCACGCTGTCCAGCAGGCTGTTGTCCACCCGCTTCAGTACCAGGGTGAAGTCGATGCGCTGGGCCTTGCCGTCGGCAAAGAATTCGCTGCGGGTGGTGTCTAGGCTTTCTATGGCGTAGAAGCCGTAGATCGCGCCGGTACCTTCAATCAGTGGCCAGGCCTTGCCCTGGTCGGCCATCAGCACCAGCAGCGCCAGCGCGGCATCGCCGCCGGTCATTTCCGGCATCAGGCTGCCGGGCAGGGTGATGGTTTCTTCATCGCGCCCCAAAAACTGGTACGCCGGGCGTAGGCCCACGCGGCTGTTGCCGGGTAGCCGCCATTTCAGCTGCTGTTGCAGCTGCTGGTAGGGCAGGGTGACCAGGGTGAAGGGGAACAGCCCCAGCGTCATCATGACCATGGTTCAGTCCTCGTCGCCCAGCCGGCTGCGGTGGTGGCGTGCTTGCTGCTGTTGGTGTGCTTCCAGCGTCTGCTTCATTAGCCTGACCAGTTGCTGCTCGTTCATACCGGGCGTGGCATACACGTTGATGGTGATCGGCTGTACCGCCTGCTGCTGCGGTGCTGCCCTGGTGCTGCCGATCGGGGGCCGGGTATCAAAGCTGACGGCCGGTGCGGCAGACGCCGTACCGATGGCCATGCCGGCACCGGCAGTGCTGAGCTTGCCGACGATGTCACGCAAACCATCCAGGTGGAAGCCGTGGGCCATATCGCCGGCTAGTGCCGGTAGCGTGATGGCGGGTAGTGCAATGGCCCGGGCGTGGTCTGCCAGCTGGCTGGCCAGCGTGCGGATGGTGTCCAGCGGCGTACTGCTGCCCTGGCCCAGGCCGATGGCCAGGCCCTGCATGGTCCAGTCACCCAGCTGGGTAAACACCCGCGAAGGGGAATGGATGCCCAGTATGGCGCGGAAGCGGCTTGCCACATCGCTGGCAATGCCGCCCACGCTATTCAGCACCCAGTCTTTCATGCGCAGGATGCCGTTGCCCAGGCTTTGCATGATGTTCACGCCCAGCGTCAGGAACTGGCCGGGCAGTGCCGCAAAGGCGGCCAGTAGCCGGGCTGCCACCAGGATGATGCTGGCCAGCACCTGGCCAAAGCCCTGGCCGCAGGCGCTGGCGGCGGCCAGGCTCTGCCGGGTGGCGTTGATCGGGGTGAACAGCTGACTGAGCCAGCCCCAAGCGCTACCCAGCACGCCGATCAACCAGTCCCATACCGGTTTGAGCGGGGCCAGGGCATTGCCCAAGCTGGCAAAGGTAGTGCGGAACAGGGCGCCCAGCGGTGCCAGCCCGGCGCTTAGCCCTAGCCAGAAGCCGGCGAACCAGGCCTTGATCGGCTGCCAGTACTTCACTACCAGCAGGGCGGCGGTCGCCAGCACCAGGCCGATCGGGTTCATCATGGCCAGCCGCCCTACAAACAGGATAACGCGGCCTAGCCCTAGCAGGGCAGTGCCGGCCCCCCGGATGCCGCCGACAGCCCCAGCCTTGACCAGGTTAACGCTGCCTTTGAGCGCATCCTTGCCCATGCCGGCCACGCCGGCCTTGCCCGCGTAGCGGGTAAAGCCCTGCCACCGGCTAGCCAGGGCTGCGCGTTGCGCCATAACGGCCAGCCATACTTTGCGGGTGTATGCCGCCACGGCGTTACCGGCGCTGGCCAGGCTGGCTTTCATGCTGCTGCCCACGCCAAGCAGCCACAGGCGGGTGGAAGCCCAGAGCTGTGCGGTAGCCAGCCTGGTGCGGGTCATGGCCACCGGTACACGCTCGCGCAAGGCGATGGCGTAGTCGCCCAGGCTCGCGGTGGCGGTGAGCGGGTTGGCCGCCGCCCAGGCACTGGCCAGCGTGGTGCGCAGGGTGCTGGCGGTGTTGCCGGCAGTTGTCCGGATGGCCGATAGCGACGGCAGCAGCTGTTGCAGGCTGGCGCGTGCTTCGCCGATCTTGGGCAGCATGCTGCCCAGCTGGATACCCGTCATGGACAGGGCAAAGCGCAGGGCCAGTAGCGGGCCGAGTACGCCGGCCATGCCCACTGCCAGCCCGCCCAGAGCGGTGAGGGCGATGGCGCTGATACCGGCCACCTTCATGAGGGCGTTGGCCACGGCGGGGTTGGCCTTGGCCCAGTCACCCAGCTTCTCTGATGTGGAGGCGATCCACGCGGTGAGCGCTTTCAGCTCCGGCGCGATGGCCTCGCCAAAGCGCACCATGGCATTGGTGAAGGTACCGGTGGCCGCATCCCACAGGTTTTTCAGGGTGCCCAGCTGGGCATTCACTCGCTGCTGCAGCGACGCCTGCTCTGCCATTTTCTGCTGCATGTCGCGGTAGCCGGCCAGCCCCTTGTCCATCATGATGTTCAGGGCCTGCAGCGTTTCGGCATCGTCACCCCAGATCCGGGCAATCACGGCATTGCGCTGCTGGGTGTTCAGCTGTTTCAGCCTGGCCAGCTGGTTGAACATCTTGTCCAGCCCGCCGAACTCGCCCTTGCCATCGGTGAAGTCCAGCTGGATGCCTGCCGGCCGGGCCAACTGGTTGCCCTTGGCAACCTTGTCCTTATCCATGCTGCGCTGGAAAACCTTGCGGTAGGCATTGCCGGCCGACTCGCCCACCAGCCGCGCCTGGTCGGCCATGGCCAGCAGCGGTGCCAGCGTTTGCGCACCGGCCAGCCCTTTCTGACGGATCATGTCCAGTACCGGGGTCAGCCTGGCAAAGCCGGAAACCAGGTTGCCGGGGTCCACGCCAACCTGGTAGCTGCGCTGCAGGGTATCCATCACGCCCATCATGTCTTGCTCGAGCGCACCGGTGGCGTCCTGCATCTGTGCCGCGTACTCGGCGGCCTGCAGATAGGGCAGCTTCAGTTGTACGCCCAGGTACGCTGCGGCTTCGCCGACGCCGCCCAGCATGGCTTTGGTACTCATGCCCTGGCGGTGGAGCACCGTCATCATTTCCTGGAAGTCGGCCGTGGTGCCGGGCAGGTGGTTGCCCAGCTTTTCGGCCAGCGCCACGATGGCAGCGTACTCCCGCCGTATCTGGCCACCTTTGTCCATCATCGACACGCGCAGCTGCATGGCCGCGTCTTCGGCTTGTGCGTAGGCAGACACCGGTACCGTGAGTGCGGCACCGGTGGTCGCACCGGCCGCCATCATGCCGGCACCCGCGCCGGCAATGCGGTCGCGGGTTGCCAGCGCCTTGTCGTAGCGGGCACGGCCGGCCATGCGTGCTGCCTGCAGCTTGTTCAACTGGGCCAGCTGCTGCTTCTGCTGCGCCAGTACCGGGTTCAGTGCGTCGGCCTCGGCCTTCAGGCGTTGCTGTTGTGTCGTCAGGTGGCGGGTTGCCAGCCCGTAGTCTTTCAACCCCTGCGCCAGTTGCACGCTTTGTGCGGCCAGCTTGCCGTGTCGCAGGCGCAGTTTGTCGGTTTCGGTTTGCTGGATGCGGATGGCGTCGGTCAGCTGCCGGGTAGGGTGTGCGGTGGCCGCTAGTTCGGTCTTGAGTGTGTGCAGTTTGTCTGCGGCGCGTTGCAGCTGGGTTTTGGCAACGGCCAAACCCCGGCTCGTGTCCTTGAACTTCTGCAGTGTGCTTTGCTGGCTGTCCAGCGCCTTCAGCCGGTTACGGGTTTCCTGTAGCTGTCGTGACAGGCTGGCGGTGCTGCCAAGTACGGCCTTGATGGGGCGGGTAGCCTTGTCGATCGCGGCGAGCACCACCTCCAGCTTCATGTTGCGGATGCTCACTCGTCGGCTCCACTGCGTATTCTGGCGGCCTCCCGCCAACGCATCAGTTCGGGCAGTGTCATGTTGTCCATCACGGACGGATCCCAGTGGAAGATCACCGCGATGTCAGCCATGGCGTCTTCGATTACGGCAGGGAGGCTTCTGGTAGTACTTGCTTCGGCAGCAAAAAAGAGACGGTCTCGGTACCCAGCACCAGCAGATCGGCCGGATCCAGGCGTGCCGCCTCTTGCTCGGTGATGGCCGGCTCGGTGATGCGGGGCAGTACCTTTACCAGGACAGACACCTCCAGCTGCACCAGATCCATCAGGCTGCAGCCTCGCAGCTCGCCGGCTGTCGGTTTGCGCAAGGTG
Source organism: Vogesella perlucida (assembly GCF_979366545.1). Lineage (NCBI taxonomy): Bacteria > Pseudomonadati > Pseudomonadota > Betaproteobacteria > Neisseriales > Chromobacteriaceae > Vogesella > Vogesella perlucida. The sequence goes on along the minus strand of NZ_CEETRO010000001.1, from coordinate 116,576 downwards.
AGGGTGGTGATGGCCTGATCGTGGCGTGGTATCGGGGTGTTCAGCGTGATAGGGGCGGAAGTGTGCATGGCGGGTGCTCCCGGGTAAGGGTGGTTTATATGCCGATGTTTTTGCGGTGGGCGGCCAGACGGTCGGTGCCCATCACTACGAAGATCATGTTCACGGTGTCGATCTCCAGCCAGACCTCGCCCTGTACCGACAGCTTGTAGTAGGTGGCGTCGGTCTTGTACTTCCAGTTGCCGTTGTCACCGGTCTTGGCATCGCCGGGGTCCAGCTCGTTGTGGCGGCCGCGTATCACGATCTCCACAGCCAGGTCGTTGCCAGTGCCTTCTTCGCTGTAGCTGCCCATGAAGCGCAGCATCGAGGCGTCGTGTTTCTCGATACCGAAGTCGGCAAAGATTTCGCGGATCGGTGCGCTGTAGGTGTGCTCGATCTCGATCGCTTCCAGGCCTTTCAGCAGCTTCACCGGTGCCAACAGGCCACCCCCTTCCCAGTCCTGGGTTTTCATGGCGATCTTCGGCAGTTTCAGTTCCAGCACCTGGCCGATGAAGCTGATGCCGTTCAGGAAGACGTTCATCATGCGCAAGGTGTTCGGCATGCTGCTCATGGTTGTGTCCTTTCAGTACAGCGCGGGCGGGCGCCGTGTCAGGCGGTGACCCGGGCAGCAAACTGCGCCAGGTAGCGGGAGGTGATGCGTTGGCGCAGCATCAGGTTTTCCAGCGGCGGTACCGGTGTGTAGTCGTAGTCGATATACAGTTTGCCGTCGCTCAGGGTGGCCTCGGTGTTGATGGTTTCGTCGTACCAGCAGCTGAAGCCCAGCAGGTAACCACTGGTGACCAGTTCGCGCCCCTTGGCCGAGATGCCTTCGATGATGTCGCGTACCAGGGTGGGGTGAATCGGTTTGTCCGATGCCCAGGCATGGGCTTCGGCCATCGTGTCCATCAGTACCTGGGCTGTGCGGGTATACACCTCGAAAGCGAACGCCGGGTCGGCGCTACAGGTGCGGTTGCCCCAGAAACGGAAGCCGTCACGCCGGATAAGCGTGGTGACGTTGGCCGCATTCAGGTAGCCGGCATCGGTGGCGGGGTCTTGCAGATCAAAGAACACATCGCGGTTGATGCCCTGTACACCCTGCACCGGCACATTGGACAGCGACTTGTGCCAGCCTTCGGTCTCGTCGATGTACGCGCGCAGGCCCATGGCGCGTGCTACCGCACTGGCGGTGACTTCGGTATTGGTAGCCGTGTCCCAGTTGACGAAGTCGGGCCAGATCAGCATCACCTCGCGCTGGCCGAAGTTGTGACGGTAGGCGGTGGCCTCTTCCCGAGTTTTGCAGTGCCAGGCCGAGACGTAGGCAAAGCCGCGCAGCTTGATGGCGAGGCTGGCCAGCTCGGTGGCTACCGGCAGGCTGTCGAGGCCCGGGACACCCAGAATGCGCGGCTTGATGCCAAAGCGGGTTTGTGCGGTGAGCAGGGCCTTCATGCCGGTAAGTTTGCCGTCCGCGGTGGTACTGCCGATCAGGTTACTGGTGGTCTCTGCGTCGGTTGCGCCTTTGGGGACGCGTACCACGATGATCACCGGCTTGGCCTGGTCGGCAATGGCATCCAGCGCGGCGGCCAGCGTACCGGTGGTGCCTGCCTTGCCGATGGCCGCATCGACATCGGTGATCAGTGCTGGGGTATTGAGGGGGAAGGTTGTCGCGTCGGCGTCGTCGGCTACCGCGACCAGGCCAATGATGGCCGTGGAAATGGCCCTGATGGCGCGGACGATGCCGGTTAGCTCAAAGACGCGGACGCCATGGTGATAGTCCTGGGGCATGCTGATCTCCGGTGTGAGGATGCGTGCCCAGTGTGCCGCGCGTTGGCGTCGCGTGCGCCTGCTGCTTGCTGTGCCACTAGCCGGCACGACATTTAACGGTTAGCGTAAAGAAAAAACACGGACTGACCGTATGCGCTACCTCACCGCTGAGCACCTGGCCGACCTTCTGGGCCAGGTAACGGCGGAGGATATGCAGATCGTGTTATCTCAGGCTTTTGTCAAAACACACGGCGTTTGCCGTGACCTCTCCCAGATTGATCTCCAGGCCGGTCAGCAGGCGCGTTTGTTGTTACAGGACGCGGCGTGGCGCGCCATGCGTGCCATCCGGATCGCCGAGCTGCTAAGCCGCCGTGAGCTGGAAGTGGCGCTGCTGCTGCATTTCGAGAACATCAAGATCGCTGCCATGCTGGATGTCACTACCTATACGGTCAAAGCGCATGTGCGTGCGGCACTGGCAAAAACCGGGGCAGAGACCCGTACCGAGCTGGCGTTGCTGGTGCGTGGTATTCAACCCGGTATTAGCCCTTGGGCTAATACCGCCACCGTCATGACTAGGTAATAATTTCTTCGTCATGACAAGGGTAGGCGCCACCATGCAACAAGACTCCCGCAGCACGGCTTGCCACGTTAACCCGCTGATTGGCGCATCGACTGCCGATACCATCGAGAACTTGCTGCTCTGTCTGGAGCACGTTGGCCGCAGTCTGGCTGTGCGTCATGACGACCCCAGTATCGTGTTCCTCTGTGCCAGTCTGGCAGCGGCGCTCCGTTACGAGCAGCAGGCCTTGCAGGCTAGTGCCCGGCGAACAAGTCACCCGCAGGCGGGTGCCAGTTCATGATGACCAGCTCTTTGCTGGTGGCGGGCGTGCCTTGGTGGTTGGCTACCGCATAGCGGATCTCCAGGCTTTCCATGCAGAAGCCATCAAAGCAGAGGCGGATGGCCGGGTGGTCGTTGAGGGACACCATGACCTTGCCCTTGCAGCTGCGCATGAACGTCGCCAGCGCCTGGTACTGCGTGAAATCGAAGTCCACGCCGTAGCCTTCGGTCTGCCAGTAAGGCGGGTCGCAGTAGAAGAACGTGTGACTGCGGTCGTAACGGTGCATGACCTCTTGCCATGGCAGGTTCTCGACATAGGTGCCGGACAGGCGCAGGTGAGCGGCGCTCAGGTTCTCCTCGATGCGGCACAGGTTGATGGCCGGGCCGGTGGTGGCGGTACCGAAGGTCTGGCCGTCTACCTTGCCGCCAAAGGCGTGCTGCTGCAGGTAGTAGAAGCGGGCGGCACGCTGGATGTCGGTGAGGATGGCGGGATCCGTGAGTTGCTGCCACTTGAAGATTTGCCGGCTGCTGATGGCCCATTTGAACTGGCGCACGAACTCTTCCATATGGTGTTGCACCACGCGGTAGAGATTGACCAGCTCGCCGTTGATATCGTTCAGCACCTCGGTGGGGGCCGGTACCGGCCGCAAGAAATAGAGCGCGGCGCCGCCCGCGAATACTTCCACATAGCACTCGTGGGGCGGGAAAAGCGGTATCAGCTTGTCAGCCAGGCGGCGCTTGCCACCCAGCCACGGAATGATGGGGCTGCTGTTCATGATGGGCTCTTGCTGGCGACGCTCGGTGGCGCTCTGGTTCGGCGCACGCGGCGCTCAGCATATTCAGCGTATGGCAGCGGGGGCACTTGATCTTGAGGCTGATGATCTCGCCCTCGGCCAGCTTGCGGTTGCAGTGGCCGCAGCGGATGTCGTGCATGGTGTGAGCCTTTTCCGGCTTTCGGCTCACTGGTATGGACAGTGGGTTGGGAGAGGCCGGCACGGTGGTGATACACCGTGCCGGCCACCTTTTACAGCAGCGCGCGCGCCTGCGACCGGGTCAGCCCCAGCGTGTAGACCGGGCTGGCCAGCCTGGCCGCGGCGAGGTCGACCGACAGGCCGTAGCGCATCTGCACACGGTAGGCTTCCAGCTCGGCCCATAGCCGGTAGCGCGGCCACAGCAGGTAGGCCAGCGGGTGGCTGGCCAGGCTGGCAGGCAGCAGGGGCAGCAACTGCCACCATGGCAAACCGCTGGCCATGGCCAGGCAGGCCAGCATGGCGGCGGTCATGGCGGCCGCGTGGTACCACTGCTGCACATGGCGGTATTCGTGCGCGTGCAGGCCGGCATCGCTGCGGTAGGCCGGGCGGATGCGCACCAGCGGGCCGTTGGCCGCACCGGCCACCCCGTCCGGCAGGCGGTCGGTATAGATCACCAGGTGGGGCAGTTTCATGGCTGCTCCGGCCACATGACGTCATGTAGCCCGGCAGTCGTTTCCGGTACATCACGCAAGGCCTGGCGATAGGCGGCCCAGGCGGTTTTCTGTGCTTTGTCCAGTGGGGCATCGGCGATCTGCGTCCAGTCACACTCGGCCAGGCGCCGGTTGCGCTCGGCGCGTAGTGCCGCCTGTTGCAGGGCGTCTGGTGAGGCCAGGCCGCTACTGGTCATGATCAGGGTATGGTTGCCGTCACGGTCGGAATGGCTGTCTGGCAGGTGGGTCATGGGATGTCCTTAGCGATTGAGGTTGCTGATGCCGGCAAAGGATCCACCCAGCATGCCTGCCGGAGGGGCACCGCTGGCGACGACATCCAGAACGATGTCGTACACGTTGTAAAGCTGCGGGCAGCGGCGTGCCGGATTCCACTTGCCCGGTATGATTTGCGGCAGTGCGAGGTAGAGGGTGTCCCCCACGCCTGCCAGGCCACCTATGCCGATATCCACATGGTTGTAGCCACCGGCATCGTTGCTGTTGGCGTGGTGGGTAACCTGATGCCACTGCCCTTTGACGCCATTGTTCATCCAGCTCCAGTCCGCCCCGCCGATGATCTTGTGGTACATCACCACGCTGTTGAACGTGCCCACCTTTACGTGCTGGTAGGGTATGTGGAACACATAGGGGCCAAAGCCGCTGCCGATGCTCTTGATGGTGAGTTTGAGAATGTCGAACCAGCCGGAGAAGTGTTCACGGTCGCAGCCCATGTATTGCAGCAACTCGCGCACGACGGGCGGGCGTGTCAACGGGTCGGTGCCACTGCGGACCGGGATCAGCTCGGCATCGAATTTGCTCCAGAAGTCCCCGCCGGCATTCACGCCCATGGCCAGTGGCAGCGTGTTCGGCCCGCTGCCGCCATGGGCTGTCATGCGGGCATTGAAGTTGATGGCCATGGCGGCATGCTCGTCCAGGTGGCTGCCACGCCATGCCTCCAGTTCGTCACGTTTCTGGGTAACGCGCTGGTCGATATACGCCATCTTGGCGGCCACCTCGTCCAGCAGGTTGGCCGTACGCCCCACCAGGGTGGCGATCTGTTGTTCCAGGCTCATGGGTGGTTTCCTTGCAGATAGGGTTTCAGGGTGAGGTGCTGCAGCGCCACCATGGCGCTGGCCAGCGTGGCGAATTCCTCGGCCATGGCCAGGTTCAGCCCGGCGCCGGTGCTGTGCACGGTGACGCTGTCGGCCGGTACCGCCGACAACGTGAGGTCGTAGGCCAGCAGCAGGTCGACCCCGGCGGCTTTGTAAGCCAGGGGCCGCGCCGGGTCGCTCCACAGCGCCAGGCAGGTGCCGTCGGCCAGCATGAAGGCGATGCCGCGCACCCAGAACTCGGCATCGCCATCGGCCAGCGCGGTGAGGTGAATGTCCCGGCTGCTGATCTTTTTGCCATCCGCAATGGGGTAGCGTGCCCGCTCGCCCGGCAGGGCTGTCATGGCTTGCGACGGCACAAAAGCGGTATCGCCCAGCGCAATGTGGGTGATCTGGGCGGCCAGGCCATCGTTACCGGCCCGCCAGATGGCGTTCAGGCCGACTTCCAGAAGCGTCGGCAGGAGTGGCTGAGTCATTGGATCTCCATCGAAACACGTAAAACGGACACCACACGGGCCGCGCAGGCCAGCCCCATGGGGTGCATGGCGGCTGCCGGCTGCACCGGCACCGGGGTGGCGCTGACCCGGGCCAGTGCTGCGGCCTGGGCGGTATGGGCCAGCCGCCATGGCTGGATGGCGGGTGCGGGCTGCACGGCTTGTGCCTGGCCAGGCCAGCGGCCAACTGCCGCGGCCTGACTGGCACTGGCCAGCGGTATGGCCTGGTCAAAGCGAGTGCCGACCTGAAAGGAAAAGTGGCTGCGTTCGTTGCGGGTCTGCTCTACCAGCCGGTGCAGGCGCTGGTACAGCTGCGGGGTGAGCACCGCTGTTTCGTGGCTGGCAGCGTTCTGGTTTACCCAGGCGATAAGCCCGAAGGTGTAGGGCACGGCCCCGGGTATGTGCTGCCATTCGGTGAAGTCCATCGTTACGCCCAGCGCGGCCATGGCCCGTCGCACGGCGCCGGCGGTGCCTTTGTGCTGGTGGATGGCGAAGGACTGCTGCACCAGCTGGCGCCGCGGCTGCTCGGACAGGGCTTCGTCCCAGCCATCGACAGCGCGCGCCCAGGCCAGCCACGGCAACAGCGCGGCGGGGCAGCGCGTGGCGTCGGCCAGATAGCGGATAGGCGTTGGGTCGATGTCGATCGTTGTGGCGTCTGCCAGCGCGGTTTCCAGTAGGGTGCGGTTGGGCGGTAGCAGGTGGCGGCTCATCATGCCCCCCCTCTGGTGAGCAGGATCGCGGTGCAGTCAGGGTAGTGGCGCAGGTCGCAGAGGATGTCACCGGCCGGCTCGGACAGCGTGACGCGGTGGGTGCCGGGGGCGTGCAATGCGGCGTAGATCGCCGAGCGCGGCAACTGGCCGCCGAGCTTGCGGGCGGCTGCGATAGCAGCGTCGAGCCGGGTGCGGGCGGCTGCCAGCACGAGGTCGGCGTCTGGGCCGTTCTCGGGTTCGACGAAGGCCACCACCTGGTACGGTGTGGCGATACCTGCCTGCACTCGCGGATGGTCGGTGAGCGGGCGCACGTCATCGTCAGACAGCGCTGTCTGGGCGGTCTGCACCAGCGTGGCCACCGGCAGTGGGCTGGTGGCGGCCGGCAGCACGGCGATGGACACGTCACCCGGCAGTGCGTCGACCAGTCCGGCGTCGTAGCTGCAGACCAGCACGATGGCGCCGGCGGGTAGCTGGGCACGAACGGTGGCAGAGACGTTGGCCGCAACGAAGGTGGGCGCGTCGACCGAGGCGTCGGCGAGCATGGCTGAAGCTGACAAGGTGTGAAACAGGTAGGCTCCGCGCGAGCCGGCAACCGACAACCCTTCCAGAGCCATCTGGCAGCGGTAGCGCAGACGGTCATCGCTTTCCCATACTGCCTCGAGAGGAGGGGTGGCATGCGGGTCAGCGGGCGTGATCAGCAGCCGGCTGACGCCGTAGTCGGCTGCGCGGTTGTCCAGGTCGGTGCCCGTGGCGTAGGCCAGCAGGCTGGCCTTGGCAGCTTCGTTGATGCGCTGGCGCAGGATCAGCTCGGTATAGGCGTTCTCTTGCAGCAGGATAGACAAGGGTTCGCTGTCTAGCGCTAGCGAAGCTGCAATGGCGTTGCGCAGGTCTGCCGGTGCAGCGGCCACAAGGCGAGCCTTACGCTGGGCCAGCAAGGTTTCATAGTCCAGTTCTTCGACGATTTTTGGGGGCGGTAGTCCGGGGAGGTCGATCGCCATGCTTAGCCCTTCACCGGGATGCGCAGGGTAAATTGTTCGCCGCTGGCGGGGCCGTCACGGCGTGCCGCCGTGATGTCGACACATAGCGCACCGGGTAGCGCTCCTTGTGTCAGCTGGATGTTGTACAGCTCGACACGCGGTTCCCAGGTATTGATGGCCATGACCGACGCGGCCAGCACTAGCATGCGCAAGCGGTCATTCAGTGGCTGGTCGACGAGGTCAGGCAGATGGCTGCCGAAGTCGCGGCGCATGACACGGCTGCCAAGCGGGGTGGTCAGGATGATGGCAATGCTCTGGCGAAGATGGGCCAGGTCGCCAAGCGGCCGGCCGGTGTCCGCATCCATGCCGATGCAGGCCGTATTCATGCGGGGCCGCCTGTGCGATCGTTGCCGCGTTCGACATCGCCGTGATCGTGTCTGTGTAGTACCACACCGTTGCTGGAGAGATCACCATGGCTGTGGCGGATGGGGCCTTCGATGGTGGTATTGCCACTGCTGCCGGCCTGGCCAGCCAGGCCACCCAGGTAGCTGAACAGCTGCATCACCTTGGCTTGGGCCTGGAATAAGGCATCGTCCAGTACCGTCAGTCGCCCTTCTATGGTCACGTTGCCGGTGAACGTCGATTCGGGGCAGTCGACGGTGACATGGTCGGCGGCTTGCACACGAAGGGTCCTGATACCGGTGACCGACAGCTCACCGCTAACGTGGTTGTAGCAGGCTCGGGCTCCATCCGGGTATAGCCGGACATGCTCGTCCGGGCTGCAGCTGGGTGCCGGGTGGGCGTCAGAAAACAGGCCTACCAGTGCAATTCCGGTGGCTGGCTCACCGCTTGGGCTGATGAGCAGGCATTGTTCGCCCTCTGTCGGCGGGTCCCACTCGGTTGTGGTGCCGGCGCGTAGCGACAGCCAGGGGCGCCACTCGGAAAGCAGGCCGCCGGATCTCACCCGTACACGTGGCGGTGTCATCTGTACGCTGGCGATGGTACCTAGGCGGACCAGACTTTCCAGGCGGCGGAGCAGGTCGGATTGGTTCATGCGGCCAGTGTGCCCCGAGCGCGTGGGCGGGTCGTGCGGTGGGTGTCGTGTGGTGGGTTGGCACGACAAGTGCCGGGCTTTAGTTTGCCAGATGCGACAGCACGAGATCGGCTATGGCTTCGATGTCTGCCGTGGTGAAGCCCAGCAACTGGCGCTCGGGATAGGGTACCTCGGGGCCGCCTGGGCGGACGCGATCCCGCAGCCCGTACTGGTGGACGGCTGCGATGCGGCCAACCTTGCTGATGAAGCCGACGACCGCCCGTTCCGGCGAGGCTTCTGTTTTGAGGTAGCTGGCCGTGCGCAGCCGGCTGAACATCTGCCGGCGGATTACGCCTTTGCTGCCTCGCAGCGAGAGTTTGCGTGGGGCAAAGGGGCTGCCATCCGGATTGCGCTGGCCGGCAATGCGCTGTTGCTGGCGCTGGCGTAACTGCCTGGCAAGGCTGATGGCCAGCGAGCGCCTGGCAGCGGGTGCCAGGGTGGCCAGCAGGGCGGCCAGCCCGGCCTCAGCGCGGCTGACTGTCATAGACCAGCTCGTCTTTCACGAAAATGCGCAGCCTCTGGTTCACTGGCCAGGGCGCGGCGAGGTCGGGTTCTGGCAGGTGGGTGGCAATGCTGCCGCTGCTGTCGGAGGTGACCTTCACCCGTTCGGTCAGTTGCAGTTGCAACCTCAGATCGTAGCAGTCGTGGTTCCGGATCTCGCCGGCAAAGCGGATGGCTTCGCTGCGGCGGTCCTGGTTCTGTAACAGACCGGGCTCGTTTTCCCGCAGCCAGTGCAATAGCGGCACCATCACCGTATCAGGGTGTTGATTGAAATCGAGTAGCCCGATGGTCAGCGTGTACTGGTACTCGAAGCTGGGGCCACTGTAACCGGCACCGATGTGACCATCGTCGATGAACATGACCAGCCGGTCCGGTTCGGTTACCAGGTAGGGTAAGGCAGCTTCGAGTGCCGCGCGGCAACTGGCGGGTTTGTTCATCGTTTGTTGACTTTTTCGTAGTCGGCCTGGCAATCGACGCAGCGCATGCAGCCTTGGACGATGGCTTGTCGTGCCGGAGGAATAGGGGTGCCGCAGTCCTTGCAATGGCTGAAGCTGCCGCCGGGGTGGCCTTTTGCCTGTTCAGCCTGACGTGCGAGCGATGCTTGCCGATGGTTTGCTTCGCGCTGCTGTGCCTCGTCAAAATGCCGGCTCATCAGTCAGGCTGTCCCGTTGGCCCGTGAGGTGCTGAACCGTGCAAAAGCGGCAGCAAGCTTGGCGTCGTAGAGGTTTTCCTTATAGGCCGGGCCGTTGTACAGGTGGGCAAATTCGGCCCACTTTTTCGACTTCAGTGCTTTGAGCAAGGTGGCATCGGCTTCGATGAAGCTGACAAAGGCCGCCAACTGCTGGCCTTCGCTGGCAGTCATTCTTGCCTGGAAGTCTGCGGCACTGGCATAGCCCAGTGCTCGCCAGTGATAACCCATGATCTGGAACAGTCCCCAGCTGCAGGCCTCGATGGCGATGGCGTCGCTGGTGATGCTGCGCAGGTTTTCAAAGCGTGCCCATTCGGCGCTGCCACCAGCGTAGCCACCACGTGCAGTGTTGACCAGGTTCGGATAGCGCGATTGCAGTGCTGCCGCCATCAGGCCGGCAGCATTGGCCTGGCGGTAGGCAACATGGCGTTCCAGCAGGATTACCGGGCGGCCATCGGGTAGAAAACCGCTGCCACGCGACTCCACTGCGTTGACAGCCTTGATGCCGGCGAGTGGTACGCCCAGATGTTCGGCGGCGGCGATCAAGTCGGCTTCGCGTAGGCGCGTGCCGTTCTCTTTGCCTTGCAGCCACTCCAGGGTCTTGATGCCGACGACGCCGTCGACCACCAGGCCGGCGCTGCGCTGCAGGCTCATTACGGTGGCCTCCGTGGCCTCACCGAACCAGCCATCGACGACAAGGCCGGCGCCGTGACGGTTGAGGGTGTGTTGCAGTTCGGCGACGGCACTGCCGTGGTCACCTTTGCCTATCAGATCCATGTGTCTTTCCTCAGCCAGCGGGTGATGGCGTTATCCACGATCTCATCGCGACGCCGGAACAGGTCTACCACGTTGCCGCGCATGGTCAGGACGGCCACACACAGCGCCAGATTGAGCAGGCTCTGGGCATGATCCCGGCTGGCATGCAGCAGGGCGGTGGTCAGTTGCCCGGTTTCAGGCAGCAGGCTGAGCAACAGGGTGGTCATGGCGACGGTGCCGGACGCCACGGTCAGCACATACGCCAGCAGGCTTGCCAGTGGCCGGTGGGTGCCGCGTTCGCGGCGGTACAGGATAAGCCGCAGGCAGATCGTGGCAGCGAGCAGCGCATTGATCAGCAGCAGGGCGTTGTTCACTTGTCGTCTCCTTTCAGGCCTGCCAGCAAGCTGGCCGGGTTGTCGGCTTTGTTGATCAGCCAGATCAGTACCTTGATGACCAGGGCGGAGGCGGTGAGTGCGCCTACGCCGGCAGACACCTGCACGCCCTTGGGGACGATGGTGGACAGTAAAGCGGCAGCCATCGGTGCGGCGATCAGGCCGGCTACGATGGCCAGGCCGAGGAAGGCCAGCTTCCTGACCGTACCCAGGTCGTTGCTCGACATGACGAATACCGAGGCACCGGCAAAGGCGCCAAGAACCGAGCCGGCATCCAGGCCCGGGAACAAGGCCAGCAGGCTGGCACCTGTCACGGCAAGCGTGGTGGCGGTCGTAGAGGTGGGTTCTGCCATATTCAGTCCCAAAGGTTGAGCAGCCGGATCACGGGTTCCGCTGCCGGGGTGGCGAAGTCGGGCAAGGTAATGTTGGTGCCGAGCGGCAGGATCGGGCCAAGTTCTGCCAGACCGGGGTTGGCCGCATAGACGGCTTCTGTCGTGCCGGCGGTGACCCCGTAGTGGCGGTGGCAGATCAGGTCGACGGTGTCGCCTTGCAGTGCGGTAACGCGCATCAGATCAGCTCGATGGTGCTGCGGCTTTCGCCACGGATATCGCTGATGGCCCAACGGGCATCGCGACGCAGGTCATCGATGGTGGGGGCCAGCGCGTCGGCGTGTAGCTGGCCGGCGGCAGTGCTGTCAAAGCCCAGATAGCGTTCGGTCAGGTTGGCTGCCGCTGTGCATTGCACGGCGCGCTGCCAGCGCTGTACCAGTACGGATGCGCCATCAATCTCTTCCGCGCAGACGGCGGTCAGCGTGGCAAAGCCGGCGGCTTGCTGCCCACGGCGCCACGCCGCCAGCTGCACGCCGACACTGGCGCAGGCCTCTATCAGGGCAGCGCGCAGGCGTTGCGGTGTGACGGTGCCATCGAGCCGCATGGTCTGGCGGACTGTTGCCGGGTCGATTGTCGGCCAGAAGCTGCCGCATGCCACCGGTGGGCCGTCAGCCTGGCTGCTGCCGGGTTTGGGGGTTGTGGGCTGGATCAGCATGCTGGCTCCGTGTCGTGGGGGCGGTGGAGGGGGCATTGATCAGACAAGGCTATCGCCGCCCCCTGCCGCCCTGGTGCGCGGGTAACGCTCTGGTCAGGCGGTGCCGCTGGCCCCGCCCGGGTTCTTCAGCTCGCGCTCGAGCCGTTCGATCTCTTTCTTGACGCCAACCTTGTCGTGGAGCTGGGTGGCACGTTGCAGCTGTTGCAGGGCCGAGGCGTTGTCGTGGCCAATCTGCAGCAAGCCGATTTCTTTGTGCAGCTTGGCGCGAACCTGGTCGTGCATGTCTTCGTCGGCAGTGAGTCCGGCAGCGCGTTGCAGTGTGGCGAGGTCGAAGGCTTGTTTGCCGTCGCGGGCGCGCTTGGCCGCATCGGCCACTTCTTCCACCAGCGTGGTGGCTGTCGTGCGCTGGTAGCGGTCTGGCATGGCCAGCTGGTATGGCAGGGCGTATTCCGCGATGTCGAGTGCGCCGCCGTAGTCGCCGGCATCAATGCGCCACAGCATCACCGTCATTAGCACTTCGTCCCGTGCACCTTTGCCGGTAGTAATGGCCGCTTCTACCCAGGGAGCGTAGTCGGGCAGCAGCTTGCGCTTGAGCTCGGCTTTGGCTTCCACCGACTGCACTTCTTTCAGACGGCGCCGGTCTGCGTCCAGCTTGAGCAGCATCAGTTCGTAGGCACTGGCGTTTTCGAGCGGCTGTTCGTCTGCCGCTGCCGAGGCTTGGGCCTGGGCAGCGGTGATCCGCATGAAATGTGCTTTGGCAGGGCTGATCACGCGGTCACCAGACTGATGTTTTCCACCAGGCAGCCCAGGCCGTAGTCTTCAACGACGTAGGCATCGTTGGAGGACTCGTAGTTTTCGATCTGGTCGCGTTTGGCGTTGTCGACGATGGTGCGGCGGCGCGCACCCTCCTGGTAGTAGCGTGAGAGATTGTCCAGACGGGTAATCAGCATGGTGCCTGCCGGGAAGAAAGGGGCGCGTACCGCTTGCAGGCCGCCGACACGCTTCTGGCTGATGATCATGTCCAGTGCGATTTGTTCGGTCGGTGCCTGCTGGGTGTTGACCAGCGGGAAGTACTTGTCTGCCAGCAAGTCGCGGCCGAGGATGGCTACCAGTTCGGTATCTTCCTGGTGCCACGGGTCGATCAGGTTGTTGACGGCATCCATGACCAGTGCGTCCAGGTTCTGGTAGTCGCCGTTGCCGCCGATACGGACCTGGCCGGAGCCTGGGACCACCTCGGCCATTACCCGTTGCTCGGCATGACTGCGGTACTTTTGCAGCCAGCCGATGTTGACGTCCTGCAGCAGCGGGTTGGCCGCCCGGTTGGAGGTGGCGGCGCGGCGGTTGCCGTTGAAGCCGATCGCCATGATGTCCAGTGCCGAGCGCTTCAGGATGAGGTCGCGGATGCGGGTCTGGAAATCGGGAAACTTGGCCCAGGCGTCCAGTTTGTTGTATCGGATGAGGGTGTCGAAGTTGGTCTGGGTGCAGAAGTATCCGGTGGCGTCCAGGGTGGTCGGGTCAATCGGTTCACGGTCTTTCTGCGTGGTATCGGTCGTGCTGGCTACCGGGCTGCCGATGCCCAGCCCGAGCTTGTCGCCGCTTTGGTCGGTGACGCCGTAGTTGTTGATGCGGGTCAGGAAGTCGCTGGACTCCTGGATGCGGTTTTCCAGCGTCTGTTGCACGCTCGGGTCGACCGAGAATTTCTCGCTGACATCCTGGGTGCCATTCAGCTTGGCTATGGCCGCTTTGTAGGCGTTAAAGGCAAGGCGGGTTTCTTTGCGCATGGCGGTTTCCTGTCTCTTGGCGGGGAGCGGTTTAGCAGTCGGTCTGGATGGCACCGGTGCCGCCCGGTGTTCGTTGGCGTTGCTTGTCAGCCGGTGCCTGGCTCAGTTGCTGTACCAGTGCGCTATGGGCTGCCGATAGCTGCTCCAGCTTGGCTTTGCAGGCTTTGGTCTCGGCGGAGTCCGCTGCCAGTTGGCTGTACTTTTCCAGCAGGGCGTGCTGGCTTTCCGCGATGACGGTGATGGCTGCCTGCAGCTCGGTGAAATGGGTGTCGGTGGTTTTCTTGAAGCCGCTGATGATGCTTTTTACGCGGGTGGCGAAGCCCTCGATCAGGCCGGTGTTGTCGTCTTCCAGCTCGAGGGTGAACTCGATGGCTTCGGTGATCAGGTTGTCGGGGTCGAACTTGCGCTTGGCCAGCGGGTTGTGTGCGGCATGCGCACTGAATTGCAGCATTTCGGTACCGAGACTCGCAGGGTCGTCTGTCACGGCCAGGCCGACCAGGTAGGCTTCGCTGGTACCGGCAAACTTGGGATTGACCTCGATGGAGGTGTAAACCTTCTGGCGTTCTTTCGTGGTCATGCGGATCAGTTCGTCGGTCGGGTCGATGACGGCGAACAGCTCCAGTTTGCCGTCGCCGTTTTCGGCTGCGCTGAGTGACAGCACGTCGCCATAGCGTTTGAACGGGCTGTCCGGGGTGTAGCCCTTGATGTGCTCCAGGTTGACACGGGCACCAAACCGTTTCGGGTCGTAGTTCGCGGCCATCTGCTGGATCCACGTGCGTTCGATGATGCGGCCATCGGTAGTGGCGCCTTCGGTGGCGACGCGAAATTTCTTGGACTTGCCTGCCATGTGCGTTTCCTTTGGGGGCGGAGCGGTTCGGTAGCGATGCGCCCATGCTGAAACCGCGAAGCGCCAGGCTCAACCGGTTACGGTTGTGTCGGCAGCGGGCACGACCAATGCCGCAAGGCGCGGGTACGCGCGCGCGGCAGACTGGCGGGCATGCGCGATATTGCCCCGTTACCGGTCCCGGATCCGGACCCCCGTCGCACTGCCCGTGCCCTGTACTGGCAGGGGTGGCGCATTGCCCGTATTGCCGAGCATCTGGGTGAGAAGCCGGCTACGGTTCACAGCTGGAAGCGGCGTGATGCCTGGGATGCATCCGACCCGACCGAGCGCATCGCATCGACCATCGAGACGCGGCTACAGCAACTGATCCTGAAAGAGCGCAAGGAAGGGATCGACTTCAAAGAGATCGATCTGCTCGGGCGGCAGGTTGAGCGTATGGCCCGCGTGGGCAAGTATCAGCAGACCGGCAAAGAGGCTGACCTTAACCCGAAGATTGCGGCGCGCAATGCGGTACCGAAGCGGATGCCGGAGAAGAACGCGATCAGCGAGGAACAGCAGAAGCTGTTGGAGGAGGCCTTCCTTGACCGGATGTTCGATTACCAGAAGCACTGGTACCGGGCAGGCCTGGCTGAACGGGTGCGCAATATCCTGAAAAGCCGCCAGATCGGTGCGACCTACTACTTTGCCCATGAGGCGTTGATCGATGCGCTGCAGACAGGACGCAACCAGATATTCCTGTCGGCTTCGAAGGCGCAGGCGTTCCAGTTCCGCAGCTATATCGTCGACTTTGCCCGAGAGGCGGCCGGTGTGGAGTTGCGAGGTGAGGTGATCAAGCTGCCGAATGCGGCCGAGTTGATGTTTCTGGGTACCAATAGCCGCACGGCGCAGGGCCGTCATGGCAATTTATACCTGGACGAGTATTTCTGGATTCCGCGCTATCGCGAGCTGCGCAAGCTGGCCAGCGGCATGGCGTCGCAAGTGCAGTACCGGATGACGTATTTTTCGACGCCATCGGCGCAGAGCCACGAGGCGTATCCGGTATGGACGGGGGAGTGGTTCAACAAGGGACGGCCAAAGCACGAGCAGATACCGCGTCTGGATCTCAGCCATACGGCGCTGGCAGCCGGGGTGACGTGCCCGGATGGTCAGTGGCGCCAGATCGTCACCATCCAGGATGCGCAGGCAGGGGGCTGCAACCTGTTCGATTTGGCACGGCTGAAGCTGGAGAACACGCCGGAGGAGTTTGCCCAGCTGTTCATGTGCCAGTTCATTGACGATGGGGAGTCAGTGTTTGGCTTTGGCCTGATGCAGCGGGCAATGGTGGACAGCTGGGAGGTGTGGGGCGACTGGAAACCGTTTTCGCTGCGCCCCTTCGGCTATGGCGAGGTGTGGCTGGGCTATGACCCGAGCAATACCGGCGACTGTGCTGCCCTGGTGGTGCTGGCACCGCCCCGGGTGCCCGGGGGCAAGTTCCGCATTCTTGAACGCCACCAGTTTCGCGGTGCCGATTATGAGGCGCAGGCGAGGTTCCTTCAGGATACCTGCGACCGCTTCAACGTGACGTACATCGGCATGGATGTGAGCGGTCTCGGCTCGGCCGTGTACCAGCTGGTTAAGCAGTTCCGGCCGGATACGGTGGCCTTTTCGTACAACGTGGAACTGAAAACCCGGATGGTGCTGAAGGCGCTGAACGTACTGAGCAATGGCCGGCTGGAGTACGACGCCGGCCATACCGATATCGCGGCCAGCTTCATGTCGATCAAGAAGACGCTGACACCTTCGCAGCGTCAGGCCACTTACCAGGCTGGCCGGTCAGAGCAGACCAGCCACGCTGATATTGCCTGGGCCACCATGCACGCCTTGTGCAACGAACCGCTGGAGGGGCCGAACGGGGCGAACTCCAGCATCATGGAGATCTACTGATGGCCAAGCGTCGCGCTTTCCACCCTCCGGCCGGCAGCCAGCAGTCTGTTGCGCCAGCTGCCTGCCCCATCGAGGCCTTTACCTTTGGTGACCCGACACCGGTGCTCGATCGCCGCGAAATCATGGACTACGCCGAGTGTTTGCATGCCGGCAAGTGGTACGAGCCACCGATCAGCTGGGAAGGTCTGGCTCGCAGCTGGCGGGCATCGGTACATCACAACAGCGCGCTGGCCGTGAAGCGTAATGTGTTGGTGAGTACCTTCAAACCGCACCCGTTGCTATCGCGCTCCGACTTTGCCCAGGTGGTGATCGATTACCTGGTGTTCGGCAACCTGTTCCTGCAGGTCGTACGCAACCGGCTGGGCGGGCTGCTGAAGCTGGATCCGGCCCCGGCAAAATTCACCCGGCGCGGTATCGACCTAGCAAGCTATTGGTGGGTGCCGGCATACAACCAGGAGCGGGAGCTCGACAACGTGCTGCACCTGATGGAGCACGACATCAACCAGGAGGTGTACGGGTTGCCCGAGTATCTGGCTGCGCTAAACAGTGCCTGGCTGAACGAGAGCGCCACGCTGTTCCGCCGCAAGTACTACCAGAATGGCAGCCACGCCGGCTTCATCCTGTACATGACCGATGCGGCCCAGCAGCCGGCTGATGTGGAGGCGCTGCGTAAGGCACTGAAAGAGAGCAAAGGCCCGGGTAACTTTCGCAACCTGTTCATGTACGCGCCGCAAGGCAAGAAGGATGGCATCCAGATCATTCCGATCAGCGAAGTCAGCGCCAAGGATGAGTTCTTCAACATCAAGAACGTCACCCGCGACGACGTGCTGGCCGCACACCGCGTCCCGCCACAGCTGATGGGCATCATACCGAGCAACACCGGTGGCTTTGGCGATGCGAGCAAGGCGGCCGAGGTGTTCTACCACAACGAGATCCTGCCACTGCAGACACGGCTGCAAGAGATCAACGAGATCCTGGGCGAGCAGGTGATCACCTTCGGGCCTTACCAGCTGGCGGTACCGTCGCCAGCCTGACGCGGCCATTATCCCTCGCTACCACCACAGGCCACCTTCGGGTGGCCTTTCTGTTGCCTGCCTCTCTGTCCACCATGCGTTCGACCGCCGCCAGCCCCCGGCGTGCGCGCTCGTTGCCCCGCCACGCCCCCGCGCTTCATGTATGGGAAAGCGTGCAGGTGCATGAAAGCCATTAAACCGCGTCAGTGCTGGGCTTCTCGGTAGCGTGCTGGGTATTTGTAACGGTGCGGTTTTATGCAGTTGCCGGGGACTCACAGGCAGTTTGTTCTGCGCTAGGACAGGGTAGGGGGGGCTGAGAAAAGGTAACCTCACGTTTTCTGGCTGCTTTTTAATGCTTAAGTTGTTGAAATGTAAGGATATTATTTGTTACTGCAAAAGGTAACTAGAGGTAACGCAAAAGGTAACATTTTTGTAAGTGATTGATTTTTAAGTGTATTTATTTTAGGAAAAGTTACTTCTCAATCGGTAACCTGATTACCTTTTGGTTACCTCGATGTTACCTTTTGGCCAAATCGCTGTAAGCCTTATCTGGCAAGGCTTTCAGCGGTTTTCTGTAGCGCAGGTTACCGATGTTACCTTTTTTTTGACCCCCACCATGACTTTGAAAATGGCTTTTTGACGCGCGTAGGGGCGCGCATGAGTGAGCTATCTTTTGTGCATGAAAAAAGCCCCGATTGCTCGGGGCCTGCATGTCTTGCTGGCGGTTGCTACTCGATGCTCGGGAGGCCGCCGGCAGTTAGCTCAGCTAGGGATAATGTGGGCACTCCCAGGCACTCGTTAACCTGGCGCAGCTGGCAGTGCAGATTGTAGCGCACGCCATGATCTGTCTCTTTCGATAGGGCCTTAGCGATCTTTCTGCTCTGATCTTGCAAGATCAGCGTGAATTTCAGGCTGGCGGTGTCTTTCAGCTTCCGTTTAACCTGCTCGATCGGCTGTATCTGGTTGGCCCTTGCTTCCAACAGCGAGCGGGCTTGCCGTTCCATCTGGATGAAGTACCGGCGTACCCTGCGGCCAACCTCGTTGTTCTCGATCATCGCCAGTTCCTTGGCCATGTCTAGGGTAAGGTGGTAGTCGTTCATAATCTGCGCACGCGCTTTTGAGCTCGCCAAATTTGGCGAGCTCAAATTTTCGACACAGATGAAGTCATTCCCTTCCTCAAAACAGTACTGTTCAATCCTGTTTTTGATCCAGTTCGAAAAGTCTCGGCCAATCTGCAGAAAGGCGTGCAAGTCACGTGCATTGCACAGGAGTTGGCTTCGCTCTGTACTGTCTGCAGCGAAGACGGGGATCAGTGAGCTCGGTTGTCCCTCGTCCTGATCGTACGGATTGATGCGGGCGGCGATCCGGTCGATGGTCGAAACCGACGCATCCCAGCGTTCGGCCACCTCGTGTTTGTCCGCACCCGCAGCGAGTTCAGCGCGGATGGCCTCGGCTTCTGTGCTAGTAAAGCGTTGCTTTGGCATGGCTGTTTCCTCTCATCTGGCCTGTTCCGGAATTTTCGGAGCAACCCGCTATTTTGCATTTATGCCATGATAAAAATTAATTTCTATGCATCATCAATCGAAGAGTTGAGGCGTTTTAGAACTTCCCTTCGCTTTTGTTGTACAGATCTTAACTGGCCCAAATAGATTCGGAGAGAGCTTTCCGTTAGTTGGATCTCTTGCTCTATGATTTCTGGCATTTTTTGATTTGAGATATCTGATCTTATTCTCTTAATGTTGGCCTCTGCATTATGATCGATTGGGTGCGTGTTGGTTGGCCGCATTTTGCTCCTGGTGACTTCTGCATCATCTAGAGATTTTTTCAGAATTGCCATTCTTCTGATGGCCGTTTCTAGTTCTATTTTCTGATTTTCCAGCCGCAAGCTTATTTCTTTCTTGTGCTCATTCATCTGAGCTATGGTTTCGTTAAAATAATTCAGTATGGCAGTGTCTTTCATGACATCAACCTGAATTTTTAGCAAGTCCTCATTCTGCTGCTCTTTTGCCTCCAGCTTCTTGATCTGCACACCCTGCATATAGATATTTAACCCCAAACCCAGCAGGGCCATGCCGGAAAACAGGGTATTCAGCCCTCCATACAAATCACCGAAGGGGCCAAGCTTCTCCAGCGTAGCATCGGGAGAAAACAGCCAGAGTAAAATATAGGGATAGCAAGACCAGGCCAGGACAATCATGCAAAACAACCCGGAAAAAACATGGTGGGGCTTGGCGGTAGATTTGATTTTGGCAAGCATAAGCTTCAAGGAGCCTCCCGGCACAGATGTCATCTGCTGCCGATTATACGATCTGGATAGGCGCCATGGGGGATAGCGCCTGTCAGCTCATCAGATCAACCCACCCAGCCGTTCCGTCTGTTGGTGCAGGCTACCGTATAACGGCTCAAGCAAATGCTTCAGGCTGGCCGCGTGCAGCGGCTTATCCTCCGCCGCATGGAGCAGGCCCAGCAGCGCAATCGCCTCGTCAATGCCCGCCACGTCTGACACCACATCGCGCAGCGTCGAAAGGTTGGCCGCAACGGCTTGAAGCTCGTCCAGCATGCTGTCGAAGCCGGCCGCCTTCAGCACATCGCTATCCAGGCCGCGCAGCCGTTCCATGCGGGTTTGCAGGTCCATCAGGTGATACAGGTTAGATGCGCCCATGATCAGCGCCCTCCCGTAGAAATCACGAGAAAGCCTGCATCGTCTGGTACCACTGACACCGACAAGCCGGTTTGGAACAGATGGGGGCGGGCAAAGCCTACGGCCTCGCTTTCAAGCTGAAAGCGTGCAAGAGGGCAGGGAGCTGCCGGGAAGGGGTGCGCCAAGGCGCGGAGGACTTTAGCCATGATGGCTCCTTTGGATCTTTAAGGAAGTCCACCCCAAAGCGGGGGTAAGGGCGCTCCTAACGTGCGTAAGCAACGTCCGGGTCCTTACGGATACCCGACACCCCCTTGATCTGTGCAGCACGCGTGCAGGCGCACGCACGCCAGATAGAAGGCGCAAAAATACCGCGAATACAGTCGCGGGGCACTGCTGATTACTTTTAGGAAAAGCCAGGACACGGTCTGGGGGCCACACCGTCAAGGTCGTGCTCAGCCTAAATGTGCGTCCAAGCTCGTCAGGACATCGCGCAGCAAATGCGGGTCGATATCCATGTCTAGGATGGACGACAGTGCAGCGTCAGGTGTGTGGTATTCGGCGGGGAGGAATCTCTCGGCAAGCGGGCTAGGCTTGTCGCAGACAAGAGCTTGGGGCATGCCATCGAACTGAGAAGACGTGGGGTCGACGACAGTATCGCCAACCTCAATCCAGTAATGATGTGACGCTGATGCATGTATTGTTCCGCACACCACCAAAACCTCAGCATCGTTGTACTTATCCGACAGCACCTTGGCTAATACGGCACAGGCAACCTCGCAGCAATTACGGGGGAAACTGTGCATGAAGGGCAGTGCTCGCACAGCGTCATCCGTCTTGAAAAAGTGCATGGCACGTTCCAGGTCGAGGCGTAGTGCGGCTAGAGTTGTTGGCACCATAAGGACGTTACTCATAAAGCAGTGGGCACGGTGACGAGGTTACTCGTTACGGATGGAAAGCACCCCATCCGCATCCACCAGGATCCAGCGGATATTCAGCTGCTTCACCGCCCAGGTGCTGGTTTTATCGATCTGCGCCAGATACTTCGGCTCCTTGGGTAATGCAATCGCGTAGTGCACATCACCATCCTGCATCCTTTGCACAAGCTGCCCCAGGCACGTCCGAAAATCCAAACCTGGCTGCGACGTCATCCCTTTGGCCTCGATCTGCCATTTCTCACCAGTAGCCGGATGCCAGCAGATCAAATCGATATGCGTGGAAGCATCGAGGCAGAAGCCTTGCCGTATGAAATGGGCTTCCACCGATTGCTGGATGAAGTGCTCGGCAGGGTAGTCGCTGCCCAGTTTGAAATTTTTTGTGCGCATCATTCCTACTTGGTGCTTATTTGCATTTTTTTAAATCAACATTGTTGAGAGGGAAGTGTTTGAGATCTACATCTTGGATGTCTTGAATTTTGGCGATGCCTTTTCTTTCATTGTCATTAAACATAATCACAAATCCAGTGGCAGACTCGGAAGAGAATTCCGTGTGGACCCATACTTGTCTTCCAATATACTTCGCGCCACCTGCGCACGAGTAGCAAATATCCAGGTTGCCATAGTATTTTCTTTTCATGTCACTCTGAAGAATGACATGGTTTGGTTTGACGATCATTCGGAGAGGTGACTCGCAACTCATTCTTTTGGGAACCCATTCGCCAAGAAATTCTTCGGGTACTTCCCCTGCCAGTACCGATGTGGATAGCGAGAGTAATGAGGTGATAATAATTTTGCGCATATTTACCTGAGTGATGTTTGCAAGTGTTTTGGTTTTGAAGCGTAATATTGGCCGCGAGCTGTTTGCCTGGAGTTTTCAGTTGCTGCTTATCTGCTGGATAGTTTTTTCTTCAGTGCATCTACTTTTCGTTTTACGCCAATTTTAGGGTTGATTAGCAGTGCTGCACGAAATGCTTCGAGTGCGGCCTCGTCGTTTTTCAGGTGCTCATGGGCTGAGCCCTGAATTTTCAGTGCGTAAGCTTTCCAGAACTCGTTATTCTCTGCACCAAGTCTTAGTGCCTTGGAACAAGCTTCTAAGGCTTCATAGGCATGCTCATCTGTCAGGTTATCAGACTTGATGATGGCCTCGGCAGCAGAAAGCGCAATATCATAGCGTTCGCAATGGAGCCGTGCCTGGTTGAAATGATCGGCATCAGTTAAATTGCCGATTTTGTCATAATAAAAAGTACCAATCTTGTCCAGAACTACACCAAATTGGGGTGCGTCCTCAGCAAATAAATAACTTTCGGCCCATCCGGTGGGTGGGTGTATTGAAAATAGCTCGGAGCCATTGTTTACATCAAAAGCAGTAAATCGGTCACCATCTGCACTGCTAGGTGCGTTAGCTGTTTGGCAAACGGCAAAGCGCCCACTATTGGATATCGCGCTGTTATACAGGTTAGCCTGGAACGGTCGCTCAATGAGCTTTTGCCCTGTGTAGGAGAAAACATAAAAGGTGCCGGATAGCTTATTTCCGAAGTGCCAGTCTTCAATGGAAAAGCTACCATTATCTGCAACATGTCCCGAGTTTGGCCGCTCAAGCCGCCCCTCAAGTACGACAGTTTTTTTTATGGAGTTACACAGTACATAACGCCCAAGGCCCCCATCGCGGCACCCACCACGGTAGTCTTCGTCGTCGCTGTCACTCCAGCAGATGATCCACTCGCCCGAGTCTGATTTGCTGAATGGACCAAAGAAATTCAATGAAGGTATTTCAATAAAATTTTCAATGAAACTCACCCTGAAAGGAGTCGAATCACCAATATCCAAATTTTCCTTATTTTCAGTTTTCTTTTTGCTGAAAATAAAATCAAATAAACCCATTGTTTCTCCTTCAGCTGTGTGTGCTGTGAGTGGGGTGTACGCAAGGTTGGTAGAGGCTATTCTTATTGGTTAGTGCTTGTCATGCTTTTGATGAGTGCTTTTGCTTTATTAGCAGTATGAGCTTTATGGCGCAGCCATAAGTAAAAAAGGAGACTGCAAAAAATGCAGATGCCCAAAGGTAGTTTGGTGTCGGGCGTGTGGTTACTTCGGGATGGCTCGAAAGGAAGGATGCAATTGCTAATGTTGATGCTGTTATGCTGCTTCCAAACAAATAGATAGTTCTTGGTAATTCAAGAATAATCTCTGAGCTGATTGTTTCGACAAATTTGGAAGGGATGAATTCTTTTGCGAGAGTAAGTAGTCCTAATACGAACGTTGCGGAGAATAAGGTCAGGCCAAGTTCTTTCATTGTGGTTGGGTTTACTTTTCCATTCACAAATTCGGTGAGACGTTTCTCGCTATCAAGTGAGTCTGATATAAAATATGCGACAATGAAAATTATTAAGACCTGTGCAATGAATACGCAGAATTCGATGAGCACGAAGGATATTATCTCTTTGTTTGAAATGGTATTTTTTTGTTGATCGGGCATTTTGTATTTTTGCTTGTGCTAGGCGTGTAGGAGCGTTTATCTACCTGCACGCTGAGAGTAGGTTACTGCTTCGTCGTTAGGGTGATGATATTTGAATATGGCATTGAGGTGCAAGCATGGCCTCACGTACTGAGTGACTGTCTCGAAGTGCACAGTCGTTTTGAAGTGAGGAGCGACTTGATCACCATGGAAGTAATCACTTCTTTGGTGGGGTTCCATGGATGAACAGCAGCTTCCCGCAGCATGTGCTATCGCTATGTGAAACCAATACGTGCAGACGCCGGGTTGCTGTGCCATTTGTGTGACGCAAAAGCACGGATTTCGGCCGGTTGAGACGTGTTGGCAGACATCGCAATCATTAGAAATCAATGGTTTGGTGTTGGTGTTCCGGCCTTAAAATCCCTCGACCTTACGGTTGTGCCGGTTCGACCCCGGCCCGGGGCACCAGCCAGATAAATCAAGGCTTCCAGCATTGCTGGGGGCCTTTTTTTATTGCTGTCCATACCGTCACCTGTGCAAAACGATTGCACATGCATTGCACACCAGAGGCGACCTGTAGCGATCGCACAACCAGCTAATGGGTGGTGGCGGGTTCAGATCAGGCGGCAAGAACTGAAACCAGACCGTGTCTATGACACGAAAAAGAGGTGGTTCGGCGCGCAGGATGGCTGAAGCGCAGCCCATCATCGCATCTAGCGGTTAGCGGAGCCCATTGTGGCTTTGGGGTTGCCTGACGGGTTAAGGCACAAGTGCCTTCGCCCATCCTGTGCGCTCACTCCGACACGCTGGTGGCCGCGCGTGACGCTGCCGACGGCTGGTTCAGCGCGATGCAGCAGCCAAACGGGTCTTTCAGCATTGCCGCATGCGCATCCAGGCTGGTGGTCATCGGCCCGCGATAGCGCGTGGCACCGGCCGCTTCCAGCTGCGCCATGCTGTGCGCCAGGTTGGCCACTTCCCAGTACACCGTGGTGCCGCCAATGCCGCCTGGGCTTTTCTCATCAGCCGGGTGAAGGCCCAGCAGCACACCCGGCCAGCGCACAAAGGCGTAGTGCGGGTTTTCGTATTCCACTTGCGACCCTAGCAGCGCGGCTTACCATGCCGCCGCGGTGTGGATGTCGGACACAAAAATGATCACGGATTCGACGGCTTTCAGCATGGTGGGGTCCGGTCGTGAGGGAGGCGTCAGTGGTGCGGCGCGCTGGCAGAATAGTTAGTCCACATCTGCTGCACCGGTTTTTGACAAGATGGGTTGCCAAGTCCTGAATGACGCGGGGGCATCATCATCCCAGGGCCAGATGCCCTTGGTGGTTGGAAAAACAATCTGTACCACGTTGAACGCGTAACCATCATAGAAATCGATGGCTTGACCGACATAGTCGTCGTATGCGGATAGAGGCACGTCATCCACGAAAACGTCGAAGCCATCCAGAAAATCCGCGTAAAAGCAGCCGGCCTCAAACCGTTCGCCGGCGCGAATGCGGCGGTTGTACTGATTGATAATGAAATGTGCTAACGGCTGCTTGAGGCCGATAACGATGACCTCAGGGGCGCCGGTTTGCTGGGTGATGCCGATAGAGTACGCAAAGGGTGGCAGTTCGCCTTCAGCCATTACGTGCATGACAGTGCAGCCATGGTTGGCAATATTGTCTCGGGTTTGGTTGTCGCCGCCTGCTTGCATGAGGTGTGCTCTTTAAAGTGAAAGTGGCTCGCAGCATCAATCGTTAAAGCATGGTGCCGCCCGAATTTAGGGGAGTGCTTGATTTGAGGCTGAAACCTGCTGTTAAAGCACGTGCCTTTGCGGCGTATGCTTGGGGGTGGACAATGGTATTGGTATGGCATGGCTGCTGACAAGGATGTGGCGCATGTCTTTAACTTCGTACTGTGGCGGGTAGCCCGATTGGACACGATATCCCTATACTCCCCGGATGCGGCTACGCCTTATCCGCGCTATCGCCCATGCGGCCAACCCCGTCTTTTACCCCGACGTTACAACTCATCTGCCTGTCTTGCCCCCTTCACACCCGCGTCACGCTGCCGTCACCGAGGCGCTTTACCGTAGCGGCTTCCTTTTTTGTTACCGGAGCTGTCTGCAATGAAACCCCTGTTTAGCCTGACGCTGGCCCTGGCTTGTTGTGTAACCGCTGCCCATGCGCAGCAGGCGGTGGAGGCCACGCTGGCCGGCCACGCCGTGGTGCCGTTCAATACCGTGGCTACGCCGCCGGCGGATGCGGGGGCGTTTTTTGCTACCTCGGGCAAGTTTGCCAACGGCAAGCGCGTGCGTAACGAGGTGCTGGGGTCGGAAGCGGCCAATACCTTTGTGGGCGACCCCAAGTACCCGCGTGCGTCGGGCGGGGCGCTGCCGGTAAAAGGGCAGGCGGTACAGGGCTTTTCCGGCATTGCCATGCTGGACCGCAACCATTACCTGACGCTTACCGATAACGGCTTTGGCAACAAGATCAACTCGCAGGACGCGCTGCTGATGGTGCACCGCGTGGCGGTGGACTGGGCCAAGGGCAGCACCCGGCTGCAGGGCACCACCTTCCTGCACGACCCGGACCGCAAGGTGCCGTTTGCCATCCAGAACGAAGCCAGCGCCAAACGCTACCTCACCGGTGTCGATTTCGACGTGGAATCGCTGCAGCTGGTGGGCAAGGAAATGTGGATCGGTGACGAGTTTGGCCCCTACCTGATTCGCGCCGACCTGGACGGCAAGGTGCTGGCGGTACACGAGATGAAAGTGGGTGACGTGGCCTACCGCTCGCCGGACCACTACCTGAACGGCCGCCTGGGCAACCTGCCTACCGACAGCATTGGCAGCTGGAATGTGCGCCGCTCTGGCGGCTTCGAGCCGATGGCCAAATCGCCGGATGGCAGCAAGCTGTATCCGGCGCTGGAATGGCCGGCTTTTGACGCCGCCAGCAAGGGTTTCGAGCGTGCGGCCAACGGCAAGACCTTTACCCGTATTTTCGAGTTTGACGTGGCGGCCGGCCGCTACACCGGCAAGCAGTGGAAGTACCAGTTTGAGCAGGATGGCAACGTGATGGCCGATTTCCAGCTGCTGGACGCCAGCACCGGCTTGCTGATCGAGCGTGACGACAGCAGCGAGGGCCTGGGCCAGGTGTGCGTTGGCGAGATGACGCGCACCGACTGCTTTAACAAACCGGCGGCGTTCAAGCGCGTGTACAAGATCGACCTGGCGCAGGCGGACGCCGACGGCTTTGTGAAGAAGGTGGCCTATATCGACCTGACCCGCATTGCCGACCCTAAACGTGCGTCGCGTTACAGCGATGCCAGTGGCCGCTTCGGCCTGCCGCACCTGGGGCCGGAAGGGCTGGCACTGGTGGACGGCCATCATATCGTGCTGGTGAACGACAATAACTTTCCGTATTCGTCTGGCCGCCAGCTGGGCAAGCCGGACGACAACGAGCTGACGCTGCTGGATATCAAGGCGTTGATCGACGCGCGTTAAGGCGGGTGCCACGCAACAAGGCCCGGGCTGCAGGCAGCCCGGGCCTTGTTGCGTTTGCTCGCAGGTGTGGCCACGGTGGTGACAGCGTGTTTTTAACGTTGGCCGCAGGCATGACATGGTGTTGTCTCACCGGCAGCGTGCCGGGTACAAAGAGGGCAACACCATGAAAAAGATACTGGCTTTACTGGGCCTGCTGCCGCTGGCGGTACAGGCTGCCTTGCCGCTGTTTGACGGCGTGCAGTCGGCAGAAAACCAGCTGCTTACGCAGTCTGGCCGCTGGTTTGTCAGCGGTGAGAACGGCGTGTTCGAGGGGCGTTTCGACGGGCGGGTGTACAGCAAGCAGCGGCTCACCGCGCGGCTGCTGAACGGCCAGGCGCACCAGTGCTACTTTCTGGGCATGACCGAGCGCAAGGGGCGGCTGTACACGGTGTGTACCGACAATGCGCTGAACCCGTTTGCCACCAAGCGGTTGTTTGTGCTGAACCTGGCCGACCCGGCGGGCGAACTGAACGAGATGTTCAACCCCACCGACGTGGCCTTGCCCAACGGCATGGCCACATTGCCGGATGGCAGCCTGCTGCTGGCCGACAGCGGCGCGCCCTTGCTGCCGGGCAAGCTGCTGCGCTTTACCGTCAATGCCCACGGCGCGGTGGATGGCCAGTCGGTGTATTACCGCTATGTGCTCAACAAGCCTAACGGCCTGAAGGTGGACGGCCAGCGGCTGTACGTGTCACTGAACCCGCTGACCTACGCCGGGCTGTCGCAGTTGCGCCGCTACACCCTGGGCGCGGCCGGGCCGCAGGATGGCACGGTGCTGTATAGCTCGTGGGGCTTTCTGGATGACTTTGCGCTGAGCAGTGATGGCGTGGTGGTGGCGGAATTTCTGGCCGGGCGCATCAGCCATGTCAGCGAAAGCGGGCAAGTATTGCGCCAGGCTGCGGTAGCGCAGCCTACGTCGGCGCTGCTGTGGCACGGGGTCGGGGTGGCGGCGGGGGATGTCACGGTCACCGAGCGTGGCAACGGCCGCCTGGTGCGGCTGGCCGGCTTTGGTGCCTGGCCACGCTAGTTGGCCGCATGGGCCGGGTGATAAAGGGGTACCTGGTGGCTAATGCCAGTCAGTTAACGCTGACTGGCATTTTTTTGGTCAGGGGGGGTGTTTCGTTGACCCATGCTAGTGTGTCCGCGATGCGGACGATGCTTAAATGCCGGTTCCGCCCGGCAAACGGGAAAGGGGGCGGGTTGCCGCCCCCTTTTCATTCCCCCGCAACCCGGGGCTGCTCGAAACCCCGTCCAAAATGGCACGCCCCAGGCGCCGCCGAACTCGCCCCTCGCTAACGGCTCAGGACTCAAACAAATCGGCGTCTTAAAACCTGGGGCGCACCATTTTGATCGGCTCGCGCCAACGGGATGGGGTGCTTCACCCACGTCCTCCCACTTGATAGCCAAGCACATTCGGCTAACTGACTGGCATTACGCCAGATAGTCCCCTTTTTTCATGCTGTCTCACGCCTGGTCGTGTCTGCTACGGGCTTAGCGGCTGGCCTGGCGCAGCAGCGGGTAGGGCGTAAGCTTGTCGGGGCGAGCTTTGCTCAGGTCACCGCTGCGGTCGCCCAGAAACAGCTGGCCGTTTTTGATGGCGACCAGGTCGTACTCGCCCATGTTCTGCATCAGCCCCGGTACAAAGCCGCAGCCCTGGCTCACCAGCGGCAGCGCTTTTCCTTGCTGCAGGGTGCAGCCCTGGCTGGCAAATAGCTGTACGCCGGCAGGCGAGTCGGCGGTAATCAGGCGATGGTCGGCGGGAAAGATGCCTTCGGCGGCACTGTCCACCTTGGCCGACGGGCCGCCCAGCGTGTACGGGCCGCCCACGTTCAGGTGGAACAGTGGCTGGGTGCCGGCCGCATCGGCGTACACCTTGAACAGCACGCCCCAGCGTTTGGGCGTGATGTGAAACTGGCGGGTGGCAAAAATGCGGTCGTAGGCTTCCGGTGCGGCGCTGGCCCATTGGCCAACGATGGCACGCTTCAGGCTGGGGGTGTCTACAGCTTGTGCGGTGGCGGGCAGTGCCAGGCTGGCCAGCAGCAGGGCAAGGCAGGTTTTGTGCATCGTGTCTCTCCTGTGGGTAGGCAGGCCGGTGCTGGCCTGCGGGTACCCAGCATAAAGTGGCGGCGCTGCTTGTTTTAACGATGCCGTACCGTACCTGCCGTACGCTATAAGCTGGTGCGTGGCATTCGATGCGTGCTGCTGTCGGGTGCACGGAACGCAGCGTACTGTTATCCCCACTGGTGCAATGGCGGCTGGCGGCGTAGCCTGTCCGGCTTTCCCCTTTTCTTGCCATTGCCATGTCCAGCCCTGCACCTGCTACCGTGTTGTCCCTGCGTCATCATCGCCCGTTCTGGCAGTTCTGGAGTGCGCGCCTGCTGCTGACCGGCGGCTTCCAGATCATGGGGGTGGCGGTGGGCTGGCAGATGTACAGCCTTACCGGCAGCGCGCTGGACCTGGGTCTGGTGGGGCTGCTGCAGTTTTTGCCGCGCATCCTGCTGGTGCTGGTTACCGGCACGGTGGCCGACCGCTATCCGCGGCAGCGTATCGTGGCCATCAGCATGCTGCTGCAGGCGCTGGCGGCGGCCACCATGCTGCTGGCCAATAGCGGTGCGGGCCTGGCGGTCAGCCGCGAGCTGATTTTTGGCCTGTCGCTGCTTATTGGTACCTGCCGTGCTTTCGACATGCCTACCATGCAGTCCATCCTGCCCAATATCGTGCCGCCAGCCCTGTTGCCACAGGCGGTGGCGGCGTCGGCCTCGGCCAACGAGATGGCCACCATCGTGGCACCGGCGCTGGGCGGCTTGCTGTTTGCCTTTGGCGCGCCGTTCAGCTATGGCCTCAATACGCTGATGTTCGTGGCCGGCATGGTGCTGGTGCTGGGTTTGCCGCTGCCGCCGCACGTAGCCGACAGCCGCAAGGTGAGCATGGATTCGCTGCTGGCCGGCATCCGCTTCATCCGTAGCCGGCCGGATATCCTGGGGGCCATTTCGCTGGACCTGTTTGCCGTACTGCTGGGCGGGGCGGTAGCGCTGCTGCCGGTGTTTGCCGCCGACATCCTGCACACCGGCCCTTGGGGCCTGGGCCTGCTGCGCGCGGCACCGGCGGTGGGCGCGCTGGCCATGTCGGTATGGCTGATGCGCCACCCGGTGCAGCGCAGGGTTGGCCGCACGCTGTTTGCGTCGGTGGCGGTATTTGGCCTGGCCACCATCGGTTTTGGCCTGTCTACCCACTTTTTGCTGTCCTTGCTGGCACTGATGGTGCTGGGGGCGTCCGACATCATCAGTGTGGTGATTCGCGGCACGCTGGTGCAGCTGGAAACGCCGGACGACATGCGTGGGCGCGTGAATGCCGTCAATTCGCTATTCATCGGCGCGTCCAACCAGCTGGGCGAATTCGAGTCGGGCGTTACCGCCCACCTGTTCGGCACCGTGCCGGCCGTGGTATTGGGCGGGGCAGGTACCCTGCTGGTAGTGGTAATCTGGATGCGGCTGTTCCCCACCCTGGCGCAGCGCGACCGTATGGAAACCACTACACCATGAACACACTTCACCCCGCCGTGGCCGCCTGGCTTGCCCAGGTGAACGCCATCCAGGCGCAAAGGTTGGCCGCAGGCCAGCAAACCACCCCCATCAGCGCGCGCGAGGCGCTGGCCGGGCTGATTGCCGCCATGGTGCCGGCAGGCCCGGCATTGCCCTGGGTGCAAGAGGCCATGGTGCCGGGCAGCTACCCGGTGCCGGTGCGCATCTACCACCCTGCGCCGGAGCAGGCGCTGCCGGTGCTGGTGTACTGCCACGGTGGCGGCCACATGGCGGGCAGTGTCAGCAGCTACGACCCGGTATGCCGCCGCCTGGCGCAAGCCACGCAGCACGTGGTGGTATCGGTGGAATACCGCCTGGCGCCGGAATGCCCGTACCCGGCGGCGCTGCAGGATGTCTGCACCGTGCTGCACGGCCTGCGGCCAACCATGCAGGCGCGCGGGGCAAACATCGCCGACGGCCTGCCCGTGCTGGCGGGCGATTCCGGCGGTGCCGCGCTGGCCGCCACCGTGGCGCAGTGGGCGCAGGCCGACGCCAGCCTGGCCATCAGCCGCCTGGTGCTGGTGTACCCCAGCCTGGATTACACCCTGTCGCAGGCGTCCATCCAGGCGCTGGGGCAGGGCTACCTGCTGGAGGCCGAGCGCATCGGCTGGTATTTCGGCCATTATTTCCGCGAAGGGGGCGACCGCCAGGCCGCCTCGCCGCTGTATGGCGAGCTTGGTGCACAGCACGCGCCCACGCAGATCCTCACCGCCGGTTTCGACCCCCTGCACGACGAAGGCCTGGCCTATGCGCGCCAGCTGGCCGCAGCCGGGGTGGCGGTGGACTACCACTGCGCCGCCGACCAGATCCACGCCTATATGCTGCTGGAGGCGCTGGTGCCCGAGGCCTGCGCTGCCGCCTACCAGCGCATAGCCGGCTTTGTGCGTGGTAGCGCTTTACACGCCGCGCCGCCCGTGGTGTGATGCGGGCCTTTCAATAAAGGGGGCAGACATGCGCTACGGTAAAGAAGGTGGGCTGGTGTACAGCACCGAGCATGGCCAGATGTGCCCCGGCTGCCGCCAGCCGCAGGCGGCCTGTAGCTGCGCCAGCGCGCTGCCAGCGGGTGACGGCGTGGTACGGGTCAGCTGCCAGCGCAAAGGTCGCGGCGGCAAAACGGTCACGCTGGTGCGTGGTGTGCCGCTGGCCGCCGACGCGCTGGCAGCACTGGGCAAGCAGCTGCGCGCCGCGTGCGGTAGTGGCGGCACGGTAAAAGATGGCGATATCGAAATCCAGGGCGACCACGTCGACACGGTGCTGTCCCGGCTGGCTGCGCTGGGCTATACGGTAAAGCGCAGCGGCGGCTAACACCGTGACCGCACAAGTTCAAAACAAACAAGCCCCTGTCTGCCTGACAGGGGCTTGTCGTTTTTACCGCGCCAGTAGCGGGCCCGGCTAGCTGACAGGCGGCAGGCCGTGCGGCTGTAGCGTCACGCGCAGGCCGCCTTCGCGGCGGTTTTGCCATTGCACTTGCAGGCCGTGCAGGTTGGCAATGCGGCCAACAATGGACAGCCCCAGGCCACTGCCGCTGGCATCTTGCCCGGCCGGGCGGTAAAAGCGCTCGCCAATGCGCGCCAGGTGCTCGGCGGCAATACCGGGGCCGTTGTCCTCTACCACCAGCTGTTGCGGGCTGACGATCAGCAGCACCTGGCTGCCGGGTGGGCTATAGCGCACGGCGTTGTCCAGCAGGTTGCGCAGCATGAGCTGCAGCAGGCTGGCGTCGCCGTCGGCCAGCGGGCCGTGGCCATCCAGCTGCAGGCTGACACGGGTTTGGCGCTGTGTGGCCGTGGCGGCCACCTCGGCCAAGGCCTTGTCGACCAGGGCTGGCCACGACAGTGGCGCAAATGGCAAGGTGTCTTGCTGCTCCAGCCTGGCCAGCGCCAGCAGCTCGTCTACCAGGTGGCTGGCACGGTCTACGCTGGCCAGTACCTTGTCGATGGCGGCGTGGCGGGCGGCCGGGTCGTCCAGCAGCTGCACCAGCTCGGCTTGCACGCGCAGGCCGGCCAGCGGGCTGCGCAGCTCGTGGGCGGCATCGGCGGTAAAGCGGCGCTCGTGTTGCAGGGTGCTGGCGACGCGGGCGATCAGCTGGTTCATGGCGTCGATCAGCGGGCGGATTTCGGTGGGGACATCGGTGGGCAGCGGCGTGTCGTCGTCGGTGCGGCGCTGCTGTAGCAACTGGCGGATGCTCTCCAGCGGCTGCAGGCCACGGCCCAGCGCCCACCAGATGGCCAGCATGGCGACCGGCAGCACAATGAGCCACAGTAGCTGCGCCAGCAGCAGGCCGCGCATCAGCTCCCAGCGTTCGCCTTCTTCTTGCGCCACGGCGACGGTGCCCAGCTCGCCGCTGTAGTAGTACACGCGCCAGATTTCGTCGTGGTGCAGGCTGGTGACAAAGCCGGTAAAACCGGGGCGGGGCGATAGCTGCATGCCGTCGCTGTCGGCTACCAGCGCGCGCGCCTGGCTGTCCCAGATGGCCACCGCCTGGTGGTCGGCGCTGTCTTCTTCGTGTAGCTGGGTATTGTTTTGCCCGGCGCGCAGCTGCGGCAGGGTGTGGTAGAGCTGGCGCGCAAACAGCTGTTGCTGTTCGTCGTACAGCTCGGACACCTCGTGATGTGCCAGCAGGCCAACGACCACGCAGGCCAGCAGCCACAGTGGCATGATGGTTTTCAGCAGGCTGCGGCCAACCGTGCCACGCAGGCTGCTGCTCATGCCTCGTCACCCAGGGTATAGCCCAGGCCGCGGCGGGTTTTGATCAGCTCGCTGCCCAGCTTTTTGCGCAGGTGGTGAATGTGTACTTCTACCGCGTTGCTTTCTACTTCGTGTGCCCAGTCGTACAGTTTTTCTTCGATCTGGGCGCGGCTTAGCACGCGACCTTTGTTGTTGAGCAGCAGTTCCAGCAGGGTCAGCTCGCGTGCGGCCAACTCTACCGGCTGCCCGTCCAGCAGCACGCGGCGGGCGGCAGGGTCCAGGCTGATGCGGCCGTGCTGCAGCATCGGGCTGGCCTGGCCACCGCGGCGGCGCAGCAGGGCGCGCAGGCGGGCGGCTACCTCGCCCAGGGCAAAGGGTTTCACCAGGTAGTCGTCGCCGCCGCTATCCAGGCCGCGAATGCGGTCGTCTACCGCATCGCGTGCGGTAAGAATCAGCACCGGCAGGGCGTGGCCATTGCGGCGCCAGCTGGCCAGGACGTCCAGCCCGTCTACGCCGGGCAGGCCCAGGTCCAGTACGGC
This sequence comes from Vogesella perlucida, assembly GCF_979366545.1. Taxonomy (NCBI): domain Bacteria; kingdom Pseudomonadati; phylum Pseudomonadota; class Betaproteobacteria; order Neisseriales; family Chromobacteriaceae; genus Vogesella; species Vogesella perlucida. The sequence continues at coordinate 82,795 of NZ_CEETRO010000001.1, read as the reverse complement.
AGCATCGTAGGGGGCGGCGTCGGGGCCGCACAGCGCCAGCTTGCCGTCGCGCAGCCAGTCGCAGCTAAAGCCCAGGGCGGTGAGGCCGGCTTGCAGGCCGTCACCGATGAGCGGGTCGTCTTCGATAATGAGGATGCGCATGCGGCCTCCGTGGTTTTATGCCGGCAGTGTACTGCGTTCAGCCCCGCCAGGTCTTGTAGCCGGTGATCATGGCACGGACCAGGTTTACCTTTTCCAGCTTGCCCATCACGATGGCCGCCGCCGCGTGCAGGCCTACCGCCAGCATCAGGGTATTGGCCAGGCCTTCGTGTAGTTCTTCCAGCCATTCTTCTCCCCAGTAGGCATCGGTGCCCATCAGGTAGCCGGTGGCACCCAGTGACAGTACCAGCGCCATCAGCGCCAGCATCATGATGGCACCCAGCGGGTTGTGGCCGTCGCTGTGCGGCAGCGTGCCGTTGCGCAGTTGCAGCAGGTGGTGTCGCAGGCGTGCCGGGGTGGGAAAGAAGCTGGCAAAGCGGGCATGGTGGCTGCCGACAAAGCCCCACACGATGCGTATCAGTACCAGGGCACTGGCGATGTAGCCGGCCCAGCGGTGCGGCGGGTCGCCTTCTTCCAGCAGCAGGAAGTTGGCCAGCACGCAGGCCACCAGGCTCCAGTGAAACAGGCGTACCAACGGGTCCCAGATGTATTGGCGGCGTGGTGTGACGGGCAGGGTATCCATAGCAGGCTCCATAAAATGAAAAGCCTGCTGGCAGGTGCCAGCAGGCAGGGGCAAGGCCGTTTAGTCTTCGATGTCGGTTTTCACGGCGGCGCCGCTTACCGGGTCAAAGTAGATTTCTACTTTTTTGCCTTCTTTGTTTTTGCCGTAGATCTCGTAGCAGTTACCGGACACTTTGAACTTCTTGATCTGGTAACCCTCTGCGGTCAGCTTTTTCTTGAAGTCGGCTTCTTTCTGCCATTTGTCTTTCGGTTGGGCCTTGCACTCGGCACCGGCCAGGGCAGCGTTGGAGGCAAAGGCGGCGATCAGGGCAACAGCAAACAGTTTTTTCATGGTGACGCTCCGTGTAGACCCCTGCTCAGTGCAGGTACAGGGTCATTAAAGCAAGCCAGCCTTAACGTGAGCTTATGCTTGTGGCTTGATAGCTAGCGGGCGTAAAAAAGCCCGCTGGTGGCTGGCGGGCGTCGTGTAGCGCAGCCGGGCTCAGCCCCGCCGTGCGGCGCGGTAGTCGAATACGGCAAAGCCCAGCACGCACACCAGCCACACTACCCAGCCGCTCCACAGGTTATGGCTGAGGAAATGAGCCCCGCGCGCTACCTGGCCCAGGCCCATCAGCATGCCCGCTAGTACGCCGCCCCACAGCGCCATGCGGGCGCGGGCGGGGTGGCTGGGCCGCCAGTAAAAGTACAGTGCCATCAGGGCAAAACCGGCCGAGGCGTGGCCGCCGGGAAAGCAGTGGCCGGGGCCGGCGTTCAGCGGTGTCACGGCCAGGGTGGGGAAGTGTTCGGCGCTACCGCCGTAGGCGGCCATGTCCCACGGGCAGGAGTGGGCGCTGCGTGCTTTCAGGGTGGATACTGCGGCGCAGGCCAGCATCATCATGCCGGCAGTGTAGGTGCGGCGGCTGTCACGGCGGCGTAGCCCGCTGTAGAGCAGCCATAGCGTGCAGCCTGCCACGGCGTATTTGGCCAGCCGGTGGTTGAGCCAGTCCAGCCATACGCTGTCCTGCAGCGGAAAGCCCTGCAGCGCGGGGCTATAGAACAGGCGGGTAACGGTATCGTCCAGCGTGGTGTCGTATTCCAGCAGCAGCAACACGCTAGCCAGTAGGGCCAGGCCGCCCAGCTGTATCGCTACCCGGCGCAGCACCGGAAACGTAGTAGCCAGGGCGCTGGTGCCCTGCTGTTGTGTCAGTACATTGCCCGGCATGGTGGTAACCCGCTATCTGCTGAAATAGCGGGCATGCTGTGCCACCAAGCTTATGACGTGCTTAAGACAGGCTGCTGGCGTGTCTTTGGGCTCTTCAGACGGGCTGTTTGCGCCAAGCCGGCAGGCGCAGCACCCCCTGGCTGAGGCTGACACCCAGCAGAATCAGCCCGCCGCCCAGCCAGTGGTAGCTGTGAATGGTTTCCCCCAGTGTGACGCTGGCCAGCAGGGCGGTAAACAGTGGCAGCAGGTTCATGAAAATGGCCGTGCGGTCGCTGCCCAGCGTCTGGATACCGCGCATCCAGAAGTAAGCCGCCAGAATGGACGAGGCAATGCCGGCAAACAGCACCAGTGGCACACCCGCTGCCGGGATGGCCATGCTCTGCGCGGTGGCAGCGACCGGTATCAGCATCAGCACCGCCAGCCCCACCTGCACGTACAGGTTCAGCCACTGGCCAAATGGCGGCGCCCAGCGCTTGAACAGGATGCCGTACAGCGCATAGCTGGCCGAGCCCAGCAGCATCAGCGCATCGCCCGTGTTGACGCCGCCCGCCAGCAGCGCCAGTGGGTGGCCCGCACCCAGCAGGTACAGCACACCGGCCAGCGACACCGCCACGCCCGCCACCGCGCCAGTGCTGATGTGCTGGCGGAACACCACGGCATTGAGCAGCAGGCCGAGCAGGGGGATCAGCGCGCAAATCACGCCCATATTGGTTGCGCTGGTCAGGTGGGCAGCGTAGTAGGCCAGGCACTGGTAGGCCACCATGCCCAGCAGCGCCAGCACGGTAAAGCGCGGCAGCATGGGGCGGATGGCTGGCCACTGCGCGCGCAGTGGGCGCCACATCAAGGGGCTGAGCACCAGCAGGGCTACCAGCCAGCGATAGAACGACACTGCAGCCGGGTCCAGCACGTTGGCCGCGGCCTTGGATACCACGGTATTGGCGGCCCAGATCAGTACCGCCAGCAAGGGAAAAAAGCGTGCCATGGCAGGCTCCGTTAGCAAGAATGCTGCGAGTGTAAACTTGTCTTTTGAAGGGTATATACTTCAAAACAGACATAATCATACGCCGGAGCCGACAAGATGCATGCGCTAGCCTACAGCGATACCGACCAGCACCTGCCGCCCCCGGCACCGCTGTATTTCCGCCACGAACAGTTCCTGGCCAATACCGATTTTGAATGGCACGTGCACCCCTGGGGCCAGATCAACCGTATCAGCCTGGGCATACTGGAGCTGCAGCTGCCGGACCGCACGCTGGCGGCCCCGGCCGAGTACCTGGTGTGGATTCCGGCCGATGTCGCGCACGCCGCGCACATTCGCCAGGCGCTGGATTATGTGTCGGTGTATGTGGCGCCAGCGTTGGCCGCACAGCTGCCGCCACAGCCCTGCCTGATACCGCAAACGCCGCTGCTGCGCGCCTTGCTGGATGATTTTTGCCAGCGCGGCGTCACCGCCATGGTGGACGAATGGGACACCCTGCAGGCGCAGCTACTGGTGCAGCGCATGGTGCAGGCGGGCAGCCTGGGCGACTACCTGCCCGATAGCCACGACCGCCTGTTACGCCCCGTGTTGCAGACCCTGCGTGCACAGCCGGGCGACAACACCACGCTGGCCAGCTGGGCCGCGCGCGTGCACAGCACCGAGCGCACTCTGGCACGTCGCTTTCAGCAGCAGCTGGGCATGAGTTTTGCCGCCTGGCGCAACCGTGTGCGGCTGCTGCAGGCGCTAGCCTGGCTCAAAGCCGGGCGCACGGTAGCCGACATTGCCGCCGAGCTGGGCTATGCCACGCCGTCGGCTTTTATTGCCATGTTTGCCCGCCATACCGGCATGACACCAGAGCGCTACCGGCGCCAGCTGCTGGCAGGCAGGGCGTAAAACGGCTGCGGCCAACCCGGGCAAGGTTGGCCGCATGGGCGGGGGAGGGCAGTTTACTGGCTAAGGGCTTCGTCCGGCGCCACGGGAACGGCTTGGTCTATCGGCTCGTCTACTGGCGCACTGGCCTCGTACGCTGGCGCACTCTGGGCGGGCGGTTGGAAGGGCTTGCCGTTTTGCAGCAGCTTGCCGTCGCTCAGGTCAAAGCGGGTTTGCAGCAGCGCGCCGGCCTGTTGCAGGCTGCCGGTGGCCAGCATATTGGCCACGGTAGTGCGGTAGCCGTGTACCAGCATGTCGCGCTGCGCCTCGGGGGCAAAGTCGTTGATCCAGCGCTCGGGCAGGATTTGCGGCCAGCTGATCAGTGCCTGCAGCGCCAGCTTTTTGGCCAGCGCGGCTTCGTTGCCGGCCAGCTCGGCTTCGCTAGGCGCGCTCAGGCTGGCTTTGAGGTTCAGCGTGCTGTTGCCTTCCGGGTTGGCCAGCGTGGTCAGCTGGGTAAAGGCAGGGCTGTGCGACAGCAGGCGGGCCAGCAGCGCACGGTGTGCCGGGTCGGCCAGCTGGTTGCCGAAATGGCATTGCAGCATGCCCTGGGTCAGCGCTTGCTTGTTGTAGTCGGCCAGCGCTTTGGCATCCAGCCGGCTCAGGCTACCCTGGGCGGACAGGTCGCCCAGCGGTTTGCTGTTGTAGTGCAGGCCCACCCAGCCGCCTTTGAAGTTGATTGTCAGCATGCCGTTTTGCTCGCTGCTTTGCGCGCTGGTTTCCAGCACCCCGGCACTGAAGCTGTGCTGGGTGGTGCCCTGGCTGGCGGCAAGCTGCAAGCCGCCAAAGCGTGCACTTTCCTGGCCCAGCAGCAGGCCGCTGTTACTGCGCTGGTACTGGCCTTTGTACAGCAGGTCCTGGGTGGTGAGCTTGAAACGGCCTTGCGCGTCGCTGGCATCGCTGCCGTGCAGCACCAGCTCGTGCTGCAGCTTTTGCAGGTCCAGGTCGTACTGGAAGGTGGCGTCCAGGCCTTTCCAGTGCAGCAGGTTGCCGTTTTTCTCTACGCGGAAGCCCGGGCTGCTGATGCGGGTTTCCATCTGGCCCAGCCAGCCGGCACGGGTATGGATGCTAAGCGGCTGCGCATCGCCAAACAGCTGCTTGATCGGCTCGGCCCAGCTGGCCGGCCAGATGATGTCGGTACGCACGCCGGGCGATAGCGGGTTGTGCGACACCGTGTTACGCACGGTAATACCCGGGCGCGTGCCGCCAAACAGCTCGCTGTTAATCTCGTTTTCGCAGCCTAGCTGGTAGCTGACGGTTTCTTCGCTTTGCCACAGGCTGTAGGTCTTGCTGCGGCTGATCACTTTCAGCAGCGGGTATTGCGTCATGGCCTGGTTCAGCTTGTCCAGCTGCTGGTGGCTGCGCCAGGCGGTATAGGCGCAGGCACCGCTGAAGGTGGCCAGCAGGACGGCGCCGGCGGTAAGGGCGAGGTGGGCGGGCTTCATGGCGGGGCTCGGGCGAGGGAAAACACCACTGTATGGCAGTGGAATAGCCAGGGTCAATTTGCCCGCCCCGGGCACAGCCATTACAGTGCATTTTTATGTTGCGGGAGCGTCGTGTGCGAAAAGCCATTGCAGGGTTGTTGTGTCTTGGCCTGGCCGCCGCCAGCTGGGGGGCGGGGCAGGCATGCCGTGTTACCGCGATTAGCGATGGCGACACGGTAAAGTGCCTGCAAGACTGGCGCGAGCAGACCGTGCGCCTGGGCCAGATCGACGCGCCTGAAAAAGCCCAGCCCTACGGCCAGCGTGCCCGCGCCGCACTGGCTGCACGGGTGTTTGGCCGCACCGTGCAGCTGGAGCGCCACGAAACCGACAAATATGGCCGCATCGTTGGCCGCCTGTGGCTGGACGGCGTAGACATCAACCTGGCGCAGGTACAGGACGGCTGGGCCTGGGCCTACCGTGACTACCTGAAAGAGCCGCACTATATCGCCGCCGAAAACAGCGCCCGCGCCGCCGGGCGCGGCTTGTGGGCAGGTAGCGGCCCGGTGCGCCCGCAAGACTGGCGCCGTGGCAGCCGCCGCGCCACCCCTTTGCCGCCGCCGGATGCCCCCGTTGCGGCCAACCCTGGCCGTAGTACGCCAGCCAGCCCCGCCAAGCCAGCAGCGGTTTTCCAGTGCGGCAGCAAAAACCGCTGCAGCCAGATGGCCAGCTGCGCCGAGGCGCAGTTTTACCTGCAGCAATGCGGCGTGAAAAAGCTGGACGGCAATCACGACGGCATCCCCTGCGCGTCGCTATGCCGCCCTTGAGGCACTATTGCTAACGGTCAGCCTTGCCGGCCATGCTGGCCAGTGCCGCCAGCCGCGTGGCCAGCCAGGCCGGGTGCCGCCCGGCGTCCTGTGCGGCCTCTACGCTGCGTATGGCCTGGCGCACCAGCATGGCACCGGGCCAGCGTAGCGGCTCGGGCGGAAACTGTGCCAACGGCCCCTGCGCCAGCGGGCTGCGCGTCCAGGCATTGTCCTGCCCCAGCAGCAGGCTGCTCAGCAGCTGCCCGCCCAGGTGGCACTGCACCACGCCATTGCCGGAATACCCCATGCCGTAAAACACCCGCCGGTAGCCGGGCAGCACGCCAAAGAAGGGCAGGCCGGTGGCCGAGCGGTCGGACGCGCCGGTCCAGCTTTGCGCCAGCGGCACCCCGGCCAGCGCCGGGAAAAAGCGCGCGATGGCCGCCTGTAGTTGGCCGCGGTAGGCGCTGGGCTGGTCAAAGTAAGCGTGCAGGCGGTTGCCCCAGGCAATGCGGTTGCCGCCTTTGCCCAGCATCAGCCGCCCATCCGGCGTGCTGCGCCAGTAGTGCACAAAGGTGCGCAGGTCGCACACGGCCTGGCCACGGTCCAGCCCCAGCTGCCGCATCAGCTCGGGCGCGGGTTCGGTAATGACCATGTCGGACGATACCAGCACCACGCTGTCGGCCAGCTGGCCAAAGCGGCGCGGCATGGCGGCGTTTAGCGCCATCACCGCCTGCCGTGCCTGTACGCAGCCCTGCGCGGTATGCACCCGCACCTGCTCGCCTTCTTGCAGGGTGGTCATGGCGCTGTGTTCGTACACGCGGATGCCCATGGCGCGCGCCACGCGCAGCAGGCCGCGTACCAGCAGCGCCGGCTGCAGGCTGCCCGCTGCCGGGCTGTACACCCCGTGCTGCAGCTGAGCGCTGCCACCCTGCGCCACGGTGGCGGCGGCGCCTAGCGGCTGCCAGCGGTTGCGGCCAACCTTGTCCAGTGCGGCCAGTACGCCATCCAGCGCGCCCGCTTGGGCGGCGCTGCTGGCAGCGTACACGGCGCCGCCTAGCCGTATGCCGGCATCGATGCCGTGCTGGCGGCAGAAGCGGTCGATGTCGTATACGGCTTGTTCCGAGGCGGCCACCAGGCGGCCGGCTTCCTCGGCGCCGTACAGCTGGCACAGCGACAGGTATTTGGTGCTCCAGGTCAGCATGCAGCCACCGTTGCGCCCCGATGCGCCGCTGCCGCACAGGTCTTTTTCCAGCACCACGATGCGCCAGTGCGGCTGCGCTTGCTGCGTCATGATGGCGGTCCACAGGCCGGTGAAACCACCGCCCACAATGCACACGTCGGCCAGCAGCTCGCCCTGCAGCGCTAGCGGCGGCGGCTGGCCTTCGGCCGCCAGCGCCTGTTGTAGCCAGAAGGCTTGCTGGCTCACGGGCGTTCCCCATTGGCCAGGCGTACCTCGATGGCGTCCAGCACCGCAGGTAGCTCGACGAGGGTATCCACCACGTAGTGCGCGCCGGCAGCGCGCAGCTGCGCCTCGGCCGGGGCGCGGTACTCGGCCTGCTGCGCCGGGCTCAGTGCTGCCCACTCATCGGCGGTTAGCCCCACGGCGTTGCCGCTGGCGGCCAACCCTACCGTCCACATGCCGGCACGCAGGCCTTCGGCAATGCCCGGCACGGTGTCGTCTACCTTCACGCAGTGGCGCACATCGCCCACGCCCAGTGCTAGCACATTGTCCAGCACCATCCACGGGCCGGGGCGGCCGCCGGCGGGCAGGTCGTCGGTAGCCACGGTGTGGTCCGGTGCGTAGCCAGCGGCGGCGGCCAGTGGCAGCAGCTGGTCCATCACTACGCGCGGGTAGCCGGAGCAGCTGCCGATTTTCAGGCCGCGTGCGCGTAGGCTGTCTACTGTGGCAATGGCGCCGGGGATGGGCGCGGAGTATTCGCCCACGCGTGCCACCTGCAGCGGCATGAACTGGGCGTACAGCGCGTCCACGTCGCTATCCTGCATGGCCCGGCCAAAGCGTGCCTGCCAGCGCTCGGCTACGCCCGGCAGGCGGCCCAGCGCCTGGATGTGGTCCCACTTGGCCAGGCCCATCGGTACGCGGGCTTCGGCCATACTGACTGGTACGCCGATGCGCTCGAAGACGTCGAGCAATACCTGGGTGGGGGCAAAGGAACCGAAATCCACGACGGTACCGGCCCAGTCGAAAATCACGGCTTCAAGGTGTTGGTAAGTGTGCATGGTGTGTTCCTCAGGCAAGCCAGCCGAGCTGGCGCAGGGTGGAAATGATGACGTGGCAGGCCTGGCCGACTTCGGCTTGGTCGATGGCGCCGATGCAGCCCACGCGGAAGGTTTCCTGGTGGGTGAGCTTGCCGGGGTACAGCACAAAGCCCTGTTCGCGCACCGCTTGGTACAAGGTGGCAAAGCGGTAGTCCGGGTGCGCCGGCGCGTGGAAGGTCAGAATGATGGGGGCCTGTAGCGCGGGGGGCAGAAACAGCGCCAGCCCGGCTTCGCCCAGGGTGCGCTGCAGCTGCGCCGCGTTGGCCGCATAGCGCGCCAGGCGTGCCGGCTGGCCGCCTTCGGCCAGGTATTGGTCCAGTGCGGCACGCAGCGCGGCAACCACATGCGTGGGCGGGGTAAAGCGCCACTGGCCGGTGGCTTGCAGGTAGTCGTGCTGCGCCGCCAGGTCGAGCGACAGCGAGTGGCTGTTGCCACGGCTGGCGGCCAGGCTGGCCTGGTTGACGATGACAAAGCCCATGCCGGGCACGCCTTCCAGGCATTTGTTGCTGCTGGCGACCAGCGCGTCGATGTGCAGCGCGGCCACGTCGATGGGCAGTGCGCCAAAGCTGGACATGGCGTCCACAATCAGGCGGCGGCCGGCGGCGTGTACCACGGCGGCCAGCTCGGCCAGCGGGTTCAGCATGCCGGTGCTGGTTTCGCAGTGCACCAGGCCTACATGGGTAATAGCCGGGTCGTCGTGCAGCAGCATGGCCAGGGTGGCGGCGTCCGGCGGGGTGTCGTCGGCAGTGGTGTACAGGCTGTGTTCGCGCCCCAGATAGCGGGCAATGTCGGCCATCCGGCGGCCGTAGGCGCCACCGGCCAGCACCAGCAATTTGCCGCCGCGCGGTACCAGGTTGGCCACGGCGGCTTCGACGGCAAAGGTGCCGGAGCCTTGCAGCGGTACGCACACGTGGCTGCCCAGGCCGCCGGCAATGGCCAGCAGGTCGTGGCAGACGCTGGCGGTCAGCTGGTTGAAGCGGCTATCCCACGAGCCCCAGTCGGTGAGCATGGCGGTTTTGGTGGCCAGGCTGGTGGTGAGCGGGCCGGGGGTCAGCAGTATCGGTTCGCGCATGGTGTTTCCTTGCTTGTCTAGATGTCTTTGCGGGGTCAGAAAAACCGGGCCGCAGCCCGGTGAGGCAGGGTTTACAGCGGCTGCGGCCAGCGCTGGCTACGCGCCAGCAAGCAGTGCGAGAGCAGGGCAAACAGCAGGCAGGCGGCGCCGCTGCTGGCCACGATCAGCGTGGCCATGGCCGCGGCGGCGGCGGTATCGCCGGCGTCGTCCATGTTCAGCACCGCTACCGCCGCCAGCACGGTGTCTGGCGTGTACAGAAAGATCACCGCCGATACGGTGGTCATGGCCGATACAAAAAAGTAGCGGGCAATATCCAGCACCGCCGGCAGGCAGGTGGGCAGGGTGACGCGCCACAGCGTGTACCACAGCGGTACTTTCAGCGAGGCGGCTACCGGCTCGAAATCGCCATCCAGCTGCGCCAGCGCCGTGCGCGCCGTCATGTGGGCAGTGGTGTAAAAGTGCGCCACCGAGCACAGCACCAGTATCGCCAGCGTGCCGTACAGGCCGTGCAGCGGGTTGGCCGCATGGTTGAAGAAAAAGATATAGCCCAGCCCCAGCACCAGCCCCGGCACCGCCATGGGCAGCATGGCCAGCGCGTGCAGCAGCTGCCCTGCCGTGCCGGCGGTGCGTAGCTTGCTGCTGCCCCAGGCGCCCAGAAACACCAGTACCGTGCCAGCCAGCGCGGTATACAGCGCCAGCTTCAGGCTGTTGGCAAACGCCAGCCAGCCGCCGCCGTCTACCAGGTCAAAGTCGAAATGCTGCAGCGTCAAGCTGAGCTGGTAGGGCCACTGTTGTATGAAGGCCGCCGCGATGGCGGTACCCAGCAGCACCAGCAGCGCCCCCCCCACCGCACTGCAGTACAGCAGCGCCAGCAGGCGCACCAGTGGCTGGCGCAGCGGCTGCAGCGGCTGTGCGCGCGCCGAGACCTGGGTGCCCTGGCGCCGTTGCAGCCAGCGGTCCACGGCAAACGACAGCAGCGCCGGCAGCAGCAACAGCAAGCCGATCACCGCGCCGCGCGGGAAGTTCTGCTGGCCGATGACCTGTTTGTACGCCTCTACCGCCAGCACCGGGTACTGGCCGCCTATCACTTTGGCCACGCCAAAGTCGGTGACCACCAGGGTAAACACCACCATGGCGGCCGACACCAGGCCGTAGCGCGTGGCGGGCAGGGTAATGGTGGCAAAGCGGCGCAGCGGGCCGGCGCCCAGTGTGCGCGCTGCTTCGTATAGCCTGGCGTCGCCCACCGCCAGCGCGGTGAGCAGAATCATCAGCGCGTGCGGAAAGGTATAAAACGCCTCGCCCAGCACGATGCCGGCAAAGCCGTAGATGCTGCCGTCGGCAAACCAGCTTTTCAGCAGGCCCTGGTGGCCAAACAGGTACACCAGCGAAATACCCGGCAGCAGCGATGGCGCCAGCAGTGGCAGCAGGGCCAGCAGGCGGAACAGCGCACGCCCAGGCAGGGCGACGCGGGTGAGTGCGGCGGCGTAGCCGTAGGCCAGCGGCAGCACCAGGGCGGTGGTGGCCAGTGCCACCTGCAGGCTGCCGCCCGCTGCACGCGCCAGCCCCGGCTGCGCCAGCGTGTCGCGCAGCGGTGCCAGGCCGGCAAAGCTGCCGTCACCGGCCAGCATGGCCTGGCCCAGGATGGCGGCCAGCGGCAGCAATACGGCCACCACCAGCAGGGTCAGCAGCAGCCACAGCAGCGCGCCGGCCTGGGTTTCGTCGCGGCTGGCGGCCAGGCGGCGCGGTGTGCTCAGGCTAGTCATGCTGGGTCTCCTTGCCGGCAAACACGCGTAGCCGTGCGGCGTTCAGCGACACCGGTACGCGCTGTTGCGGGCTGATATCCAGCTGTGCCAGCTGGGCGTGCGTGATGTCGGCCACCACGTTGGCCGCACCCCAGGCTGGTACGTGCAGGCTCACGCGGTAGATGGGGCCCAGCAGCTCCAGCTTGGTGATGTCGGCCAGTACCGCGTCCGGCGTGGCCGGCCAGCGCGGGTGCAGCACCAGGTCTTCCGGGCGGATGAACAGGGTTAGCGCACTGCCTGCCGCGGTGCCGTGCGGCGCGGGCAGCAGCAGGGATACATCGCCCAGCGTGGCGTGCTGGGTGCTGCGGCTGCGTGCGGCCAACCAGTTGCCCTGGCCGACAAAGCTGGCCACAAAGCGCGTGGCCGGCTCGCGGTACAGCGTAAACGGCGTGGCGCACTGCTCGATGCGCCCGCCGTTCATCACCACCACGCGGTCGGCCATGGTGAGCGCTTCTTCCTGGTCGTGCGTGACCATGATGGTGGTAATGCCCAGCTTTTGCTGCAGGCTGCGGATCTCGCGGCGCAGGTGTTCGCGCACGCGGGCGTCTAGCGCCGACAGCGGCTCGTCCAGCAACAGCAGGCTGGGCGAGGTGGCCAGCGCACGCGCCAGTGCCACGCGCTGCTGCTGGCCGCCGGACAGCTGCGCCGGGTATTTGCCGGCGATCTCGTCCAGGCCGATCAGCGCCAGCAGCTCGGCGACGCGGTGTTGTTTGTCGCGGCGGGCACCGCCCAGGCCGTAGGCGATGTTGTCGGCCACGGTCAGGTTGGGAAACAGCGCGTAGCTCTGGAACACAATGCCGTAGTCGCGCTGCGCCGGTGGCAGCAGGGTGATGTCGCGGCCATCCATGACGATCTGGCCGCTATCGGGTACATCCAGCCCGGCGATCTGGCGCAGCAGCGTGGTCTTGCCGCAGCCGGATGGCCCCAGCAGGCAGACGAACTCGCCCTTGCCGATGGTGAGGTCCAGCTGGCTCAGTACCTGCTGTTGGCCAAAGCGTTTGCTGATGCCGGCCAGGGTCAGGTAGGGGCGGGGGGCGGCACCGTCGGTGGGTGGCGCTTTGTGTAGCAGGGTGGTGGGGTCGAGCTTCATGGTGTGGCTTTCAGAACGTTGGCCGCAATAGCCAGGTAGTGCGCCAGTGGCGGCGGGCTGGCGGCAGGGTCTTTGGCCAGGTCGTCGCAGTGGCGCAATAACACCGCGTCGGCTGCCCACGGGCGGGCGGCAAAGCGCTGGCAGGCGGCAGCGCTCATCACGCCGCCTTGCAGTGCCAGCGAGGCTTGCGAAGCCGGCGACAGCGCGGCGTGGTAGCCGGGCTGCACGGCGCACAAATAGCGTTTGGCGGCCACGTGCAGGGCAATGGGCTGTAATACCTCGTCCGCAAACAGGTGTTGCAGCCTGTGTACGGCTACCGCTTCGTGGTGGTCGTTGATGCCGTTGGCGATATCGTCGTCGCCTTGCTCGCACACCAGGTGGCCCAGGTCGTGCAGTAGGGCGGCGGTAATCAGCGCCGCGCTGGCCCCCGCTTGTTCGGCTGCGTGGGCGCTTTGCAGGGCGTGTTGCAGCTGGCTGATGGCTTCGCCGCCGTACAGGCGGGTGCCACTGCCGGCCAGCAGGCGGGCGATATCGTCCAGACAGGTAAGCGGGGTGCGGGGCATGGGGTACTCCGGCGGCGGGGCGGGCCCGCCGCATGGGGGGGGCTTATTTCGGCTCGGATTTGTTGTCGTAGCGGCGGGTCCATTCGGCCAGAATGCGGTCACGGTTGGCCGCAGACCAGCGCAGGTCTTGTTTCACCAGGCGTTTTTCGTAGTCGGCAGGGATGTGCGGGTTGGCCTTGGCAATGCCTGGCATGGCCACGATGGCAAAGTTTTTCTCGTACAGCTCGTTGGCCGATTGGGAAGCAGACCAGTCGGCCAGGCTGCGGGCGGCGGCCAGGTTGCGCGTGCCTTTCAGGATGGCGGTGGCTTCGACATCCCAGCCCAGGCCTTCTTTGGGGAAGACCAGGTCAATCGGCGCACCGCCGTCTTTCAGCTTGGCTGCGCGGTATTCAAATGAGATGCCGATAGGGAACTCGCCGGCAGCGGCCTGTTTGCACGGCTTGGAGCCGGAGTGGGTGTACTGCGCTATGTTCTGGTGCAGCTTGTCCATATAGGACCAGCCTTCTTTTTCGCCAAACAGCGTGAGCCAGGCGGTGACATCAAAATAGCCGGTGCCGCTGGAGGCCGGGTTTGGCATCACGATCTTGCCCTTGTATTCCGGCTTCAGCAGGTCTTTCCAGCTTTCCGGTTTTTTCAGGCCCTGCTTGGCGGCTTCTACGGTGTTAAAGCAGATGGCGGCGCCCCAGACATCCATGCCTACCCAGGCTGGCGGGTTGCTGTCATCCACGTAGGCTTTGCCGAGTTTGCCCAGGTTCTTGGGGGCGTACGGCTGCAGCATGCCTTCCTTTTCCAGCACCAGCAGCGAAGACGCGGCCACGCCCATCACCACGTCGGCTTGCGGGTTGGCTTTTTCGGCCAAGAGCTTGGCGGTAATGATGCCGGTGGAGTCGCGTACCCAGCGCAGCTTCACGTCCGGGTATTCCTGCTCGAACTTTTGCTGGTAGGCCTTCAGCTGGTCGGCTTCCAGTGCGGTGTATACGGTCAGGGTGGTATCGGCCAGGGCGGCCAGGCTGGTGGTGGCCAGCACGGCGGCCAGCAGGGTGCGGAGGGTGTGCATGTCGTGCGCCTTGTGTCGGGTTAGGAGACAAGGCGCACTGTACGCGGCCAACGTTACAGGCTATTTACATCTAGATGTCTAGATGAATTTGTGTGGCTTTATGCTACACGCTGTTGCGATGGCACGGTGGCGGCCAGCTGCGGCTTACAGGCTGTCGGGGGTGATTTCTACCTGCACGCTGTCACCGCCAAAGCGGGTGATGCCGTACTCGATAGGCGTGCCGGCGCTGTCGGTGTACACGCTTTCCACGTACAGCACCGGCTGCTGCTTGCCCTGGCCCAGCGCGGCGGCTACCTCGGGGCGCGGCAGGCGGGCGCTGATGCGGCTCAGGCTGCGGCGAAAGCTGGCGATGCCCAGGCGGGCAAAGGCTTCGCTGGTGCTGCGGCTCTGGCGGTAGTGCTCGATAAAGCCATCGAAACGCGGCAGGGGAAAGTATTGGGTACAGACGCTGACCGGCTTCCCATCGGCCAGGTCCAGCGCCTCTACCCGCAGCACCTGGCTACCGGCGGGCACGGCCAGCATCCGCGCCACGGCGTCGCTGGCGGGCTCGAAATGGCAGGACTGGATGTCTACGTCGCTCACCAGGTGCTGGTCGCTAAGGCTGTGGGAAAAGCGGCTGCTTTTGCCCAGGCGGTAGGCAATGATTTCTTCTTGTACAAAGGTGCCGCGGCCGCGTTCTATGCGCACCAGGCCTTTGTCTTGCAGGTGCTGGATGGCCTGGCGCACGGTGTGGCGGTTCACGGCAAAGCGTTCGGCCAGCGCGGTTTCATTGGGCAGCCGGCCGCTGAGAGTGCGGGACAGGATTTCCTGGCTGAGGGTGGCTTCGATCTGCAGCCATAGCGGCGTGCCGGCGGGGCGGGCGGTGCGTTTGTTCATGGTGTGCGGGCAAAAAGGATTTGCGCGACATTACCATGACAATGTGACAGCTGACAGCTGACAGCGCGTGCGTTGGCTGGGCGGTAGCCGAAAAGGCAAAAGGCCCCTGTCTTGCGACAGGGGCCTAAATGCTTGGTGCCGGAGAAAGGAGTCGAACCCTCGACCTTCTGATTACAAGTCAGCTGCTCTACCAACTGAGCTACACCGGCGTAGGACGCGAATATTAGACAAGCCCGCCCGCTTTGGCAAGCCCCTGCATGCAAAATTTTTGCATGCAGGCAGGTAGAGCGGGGGTGGCAGGCGGGTTTATTGCAGCCACACCAGGTTGGCCCATATTTCGTCCAGGTGGATGCGGTGCTGGAAGAGGCGTTTCATGTGCTGGCTCCTGCTGTGTGATGGGTTAACGCCATCATGCTGCATTGTGATTTAAAAGTTAAATTGATTTAAATAATTCAATAGCTAAATTGTAACTATGGCTGCAGCCGTGTGGCCAGCTACTGCGCCAAGGTGTCGCGCCGCTGCCGATAGCCAAACCACAGGGGCAAATAGGGTTGCTGATTGCTGCGGTAGCCGGGCCCATGCGCTATGGTGGCTTAAACGGTTACGGATTACTGCAAAGGGGAGCGCCTTATGTCCTGGTCTGCCGGTTATGTCACGGATGTGGATTACACCTACGGTTATTACAGCGAGCTGAACCCTTACTACGCGCGCTTTGTGCTGCAGGATGCCGGTTATGCGCTGCCGGCCTGGCATACCGCCTGCGAGCTGGGTTTTGGCCAGGGCATCAGCGTCAACCTGCACGCCGCCGGCGGCAGCCTGCAATGGTACGCCAACGATTTCAACCCGCAGCACGCCGTCTTTGCGCAAGCACTGGCCGCCGCCAGTGGCAGCGGTGCCGTGCTCAGTGACGAGTCCTTTGCCGAGTTTTGCACCCGCGACGACCTGCCAGCGTTCGACTTTATCGGCCTGCACGGTATCTGGAGCTGGATCTCGGCCGACAACCGCGCCCTGATCGTCGACTTTGTACGCCGCAAGCTGCGTGTGGGCGGCGTGCTGTACATCAGCTACAACACGCTGCCGGGATGGGCGGCATTTACCCCGCTGCGCAAACTGTTTGCCAGCCACGCCGAGCGCATGAGCGCCCCCGGTGCCGGTGTCGAGGCGCAGGTGAAAGCCGCGCTGGATTTCAGCCAGCAGCTGTTGGCCGCAGAGCCGCGTGCGCTGTCCGATAGCCGGGTAAAAGACAGGCTGGGCACCATTGCCAAGCAAGACCCGCACTATCTGGCGCATGAATACTTCAATCGTGACTGGGAGCCCATGTACTTTGCCGACCTGGCCGCCGCGCTTGCCCCGGCCAAGCTGTCCTATGCCTGCCAGGCCAGCACGCTGGACCAGGTGCCGGTGCTGCACTTTACGCCGGCGCAGCAAGCACTGCTGGACGATATCAGTGACCCGCTGTTTCGCGAAACCGTGCGTGACTACATTCAGAACCAGCAATTTCGCCGCGATTACTGGATAAAAGGCGCCCGCAGGCTGGCACCGGCCGAACAGCAGGCGCAATGGGCGAGCTTGCGCGTGGCGCTGGCGGTGCCGCGCGACCAGGTAAAAATGAAGCTGGCCTTGCCGCGTGGCACCATCACCCTCACCCCTGCGCTGTACGAGCCGGTGCTGGATGCGCTGGGCGATGGCCAGCCGCACACGCTGGGCGAGCTGGCCCGGCAGCTGCTGGGCCCTGCCATGCAGCGCAGCCAATTGGTAGAGGTGATACGTGTGCTGGTGGGCGCGCGCATGCTGCTGCCACTGCCTGAGCAGCCCCCCACCGACGGCCAGGCTGCCGCCCGGCTGAACCAGCACATTGTGCAGCTGGCGCAGCACAGTGCGCGTATTGCGGCGCTGGCCAGCCCGCAAAGCGGCGGCGGCGTGCCGCTATCGCGCTTTAGCCAGTTGTTTATCCAGCAATATCTGGCGGGCGAGCGCACGGCAGATAGCCTGGCGCGCTACGTGCACGCGCTGCTGCAGCACAACCGCGAGCGCGTGGTGCACGAGGGCAAGATGCTGGAAAGCGACGACGCCCAGCTCGCCCACCTGCAGGGCCTGGCGCAGCACTTTCTGCAGGGCGAGCTGCCCCTGTTGCAAGGCATGGGCATTCTGCCCAAGGTTTGATGTCTGCCCGCGCGGCACGATCCACCCCGCTTGTACGCCAGGCGGGGTGTTTTTTTAGCCGAAGCGCTGGCCATGGCCCGGTGATGACGGGTGGCCAGCGGCGAGCATATTAGCCGCGCAGCAAAGGCAATGGTTTAAAGCGCCCGCCTAATACCCCAGCCGAGGGTTTGCCCCACCAGGTTTCGCATACCGTGGCGTACAGTTGGCGAAAATCCACTGCGTAGGGCAGGTTGCCATCGCTGATGCCGGCCAGTTGCGGCGCCTGGCCGTAGAAGCCGCCTGCGACGCGGCCACCCAGCACAAAGTGGCTGTTGGCCGTGCCGTGGTCGGTGCCCTGGTTGCCGTTTTCACGCGGGCGGCGGCCAAACTCGGCATAGCTCATCACCAGCGTGTCGTCCCAGCGCCCTTGCGCCGCCAGGCCTGCCTGCAGTGCGGCCAACCCTTCTGCCAGCTCGCCCAGCAGCCGTTGCTGGGTGCCGGTTTGCCCGGCGTGGGTGTCAAAGCCGGTCAGCGTCAGCCGTGCCACCACCACCTGGCTGCCGCCAGCCAGGGTTTCCAGCAGGGTCTGCACGGCACGGCCGAAATTGCCGGGGGCATCCGGGATGCGGCCCGGGTCTTGCATGCTGCCCATGGCCTGCTGGGCGGGGGGCATTTTGCCAATATCGCTGGCGGCGCGGCGGATGTCGGCTTCCACTTTCAGCACGTGGGCCAGCGCACTGCTGCCGCTCTGGCGGGCTGCTGCCTGGGCCAGCCTTGCCTGGCGTGCAAAGTCGGCCGCGTTGCGCAGCACCACGGCGCGGGCGCCACCGGCTAGCGGGCCCAGCGTCTGGCTACCCAGAATCAGGCCGTCGCTGGCGAAGGCGTCGCCGGCCGGATATTGCTGCAGCAGCCGGGTCAGCCAGCCGCTGCTGAGCGTTTGCGTGCTATTGCTGGCGGTGTCCCAGATGTCGATAGAGCGGAAGTGCGACAGGTTGGGCTCGGGGTAGCCCACGCCCTGCACGATGGCTAGCTGGCCGGCTTGCCACAGTGGCAGCAGCGGCGCCAGCGCCGGGTGCAGGCCGCGTTGCTCGTCCAGCTGCAGCACCTGTTCGCGGGCAATGGCCAGGGTTGGCCGCAGCCGGGTGTAGTCGGGGCTGGAGTAGGGAATGACGGTATTGAGCCCGTCGTTGCCGCCTTTCAGCTCCACCAGCACCAGCAGGCGCTGGTAGCCTGCCGGGTCGATGGCGTAGGCCAGGCCGGGTAGCTGCACGGTGAGCAGGCCAGCGCCGAGGGCGGCAAGAAACTGTCGTCTTTGCATGGTGGTGTCCTTATTGCAGCTGCCAGGCCGGGTCTTGCAGCAGCTGGCGCAGCGCCAACAGGGGCGCGGCATGGGCGGGTAACGGGTTGGCCGCAGGCAGGGCGGGCAGCCAGCTGGTGGCGGCCGGGTACTGCTGCAGCCAGTCTGGCGCAATCTGTGGCCGTGGCTTGTTGCCGCCGGGTCGGGTCAGGCTGTCCAGAAACTGTTTGCGCAGCAGCAGGCTGTCGCTGTTGATCCAGGTGTCGCCGCCGGGCCAGCCGCGTACATTGGGCGGGTCGAACAGGTCTTGCCCCATGCGGCGGTTAAGCTGCGCCAGCGCTTGCCAGTCGGGCACGCTGATGCCAAAGGTGGCGACAGTGCCCACGGTCAGCTCTACGGGGGATTTCACCTGCTGGCCGCTGCTTTGCCAGAAAGCCGGTGTCAGCAGCAGGGCGCGTACCAGGGGTTTGATCTGGTAGTCGCGGGCAAAGCTGGCGGCCAAGCGGTTCACTGTCGCGTCATCCGGGCTAGGGGACACCAGGTACAGCCACAGCTTGCGGGTGATGAAGCGGGCGGTGGCCGGCTGTGCCAGCAGGGTGTCCAGCACCGCGTCGCCATCCAGCGTGCCGCTGCGGCCCAGCACGGTTTTCTGGCCGTCGTCATGGCGGCGCGGGCGGAATACCGGCTCGCCACTGGCCGGGTCCAGCTGCCAGCCGGTAAAGGCGCGCGCGGCCTCGCGGATGTCCTGTTCGCTGTAGTGGCCTTCGCCCAGGGTGAACAGCTCCATCACCTCGCGGGCAAAGTTTTCGTTGGCCTGGCCTTTGCGGCTGCCAGCCGTATCCAGATAGCGCAGCATGGCCGGGTCACGTGCGATGTCGTGCAGGAGGGTGGCAAAGTTGCCCAGTGCTTCGCGGCGCAGCAGCGCGTTCTGCCGGTACATCAGCTGTGCGCTTTTCACCTTGTTCTGGCCAGACACGAAATGGCCGTGCCAGAACAGGGTGAGCTTTTCGGTGACCGGGCTGGGCGTGGTGGCCATTTCCTGCAGCCACCAGGCACGTAATGCCAGGCCGCGCCGGGTTTCGGTATCGCGCAGGGCTTTTTTCTCGCTTTCGCTGAGCTCTTTGCGTGGCGGGTGCAGTAGCGGCGTGTTTACCCAGTCTGGCGGGGCGCTGGCGGGCTCGCTGCGGCTACCCGCCAGAATGCGGTCGACGGCGGCCTCGCGTTCCAGCGGCGCCAGCGCGGCCACCTGCGCAGGTGGGGTGCCAAAGCCGGTGCGGCCAAGCAGCAGGCGGGCACCGGCTTCGCCGATGGGGGCTGCCAGTGCCGGCAGCGGCAGTAGCAAGACCAGGCTGGCGAGTTGGCGCAGCAAAATCATGGCGTTCTCCTGACAGATTTATCTATCAAGTATGGCGGTTATTTGTTGGGTGGGTGTGAAGCAGGGGCGGGCAGGTGTTAACGAATGTGACACAAAGCTCTATACTCGCGGGTCGATCACCGGGGGTGCCTGCGCGTGCGGGCTGAGACATACCCCAGAACCTGATCTGGATAATGCCAGCGGAGGGAGCGTGATGGGTATCTGCCCGTGTCCCGCTTTCTTTTTTGGTTGCGTCATCACCAAAAGAGGATGTCTGAAATGTTGAAGAAGTCTGTACTGCTGCTGGCGCTGGCCGGCTTGTCCCTGTCTGCCCTGTCTGCCGAGCTGCGCGTGATGACGCACAGCTCGTTCAGCCTGCCCAAAGACCGTATTGCCGAATTCGAAAAGCAAAACGGCGTGAAGCTGTCCATCATCAAGGGCGGTGACGCTGGCGAGATGCTGAACAAGCTGATCCTGACCCGCGCCAACCCGATTGCCGACGTGGTGTACGGCATCGATAACACCCTGATCGCCAAAGCCAGCGCCGCCGGTATTCTGGCCCCTACCAGCAGCAAGGTTGGCCGCACCGAGAAAGACGCGGTGCTGCCGGGCGCCGTGGCGGTGGACTACGGCTACGTGACGCTGAACTACGACAAAGCCTGGTTTGCCAAGGCCAAGCTGCCGTTGCCGGCCACGCTGGACGACCTGGCCAAGCCTGCTTACAAAGACCTGTTGGTGGTAGAAAACCCGGCTACGTCCAGTACCGGCCTGGCCTTTATGCTGGCCACCATCGCCGACCGTGGCGAAGACGGTGCCTTCAAATGGTGGGAAAAGGTGCGTGACAACGGCCTGAAAGTGAGCAAAGGCTGGAGCGAGGCCTACTACACCGACTTCAGCCGCAACGGCGGCAGCCGGCCCATCGTGGTGAGCTACGCCAGCAGCCCGGCAGCCGAGGTGTTCTACAGCAAGGAAAAAATCAGCGAATCGCCTACCGCCAACCTGCTGCTCAAAGGCGGCGTGTTCCTGCAGGTAGAAGGCGTGGCGCTGCTGAAAGGCGGCAAAGAGCCGCAAGCGGCGCAGGCGTTTGTGGATTTCCTGCGTAGCGACGGCGTGCAAACCGGCCTGCAGACCAAAATGTGGATGTACCCGGCCGTGGCCGGCACCGCCATCGACCCGGTATTTGCCCACGCGCAGAAACCGGCCAAGTTCAGCAACCCCAGCCTGGCGGCCATGAACAGCAAAACCGCCGCCTGGGTTGGCCGCTGGAACCGCCTGGTGGTGAAACAGGCCAACTGATGTACCTGGCGCCTGCGGCCAACGTTGGCCGCCGTCGCGCGTAGCAAGGGCGCCGCAGGCGCCCTTGCCCCTTTGTCGCATCACCACCCCGCCCGATCACCCTCACCCCTCAACGCTGACCTTTGCCCATGAACCGCTACCGAACCCTGCCCGCCTTGCTGCCGCTGGCTTTCCTGCTGCTGATGGTGGCCGCGCCGCTGGCGCGCCTGCTGCAGGAAGGGCACGCCGGTTTCAACCTGGCGCTACTGCAGGACAGCTATATCCAGTGGCGGTTGGCATGGTCGCTAGGCCAGGCGCTGGCCACCTGTGCGCTGGCGCTGCTGATCGGCCTGCCGCTGGCCTGGGTGCTGGCGCGTTTCGACTTTGCCGGCCGCCGCCTGTTGCTGCGGCTGCTCATGCTGCCCTTTGTCATGCCCACGCTGGTGGCCGGCATGGGCGTGCTGGCATTGTTCGGCCCGCACGGTGTGGCTGGCATCAACTTGCAGGACACTCCGTGGCTGCTGCTGTACGGCAACCTGTTCTATAACCTGCCGCTGCTGGTGCGCGCCGGGGTGGACGGGCTGGAGCAGGTGCCGGCCAGCCGGCTGGCGGTGGCGCGCACGCTGGGCGCGTCGCCGTGGCGCACCTTCTGGCGGGTGGAATGGCCGGTGGTGCGGCCGTGGCTGGCGTCGGCGCTGTGCCTGGTGTTTCTGTACTGTTTTTCCGGCTTTGGCCTGGCGCTGTTGCTGGGCGGCCAGCGCTACGCCACGGTAGAGGTGGAGATCTATACCCTGGTGGCCTACGAGCTGAACCTGGCCGACGCGGGCGTGCTGGCGTTGCTGGCGCTGGGCGTGGGTGCTGCGGTAGCGCTGGCTTACGCCGCGCTGGAGCGCGGCCTGGCCCGCCCGCAGCGGCTGGCGCCCACCCTGCGCCAGCCGGCGCAAGGTTGGCCGCAGCGCCTGCTGTTGGCAGCTGCGCTGGCGGTGCTGGCGCTATGCTGCCTGCTGCCGCTGCTGGCGATTGTGTGGCGCGCGCTGCAGGCCGAGGCGGCGGTGTGGGCCATGCTGGCTACGCCCGAGGTCGCCGATGCGCTGGCCAACACGCTGCGCTTTGCCGGCGCTGCGCTGGGGCTGTCGCTGCTGCTGGGCCTGTGCCACGGCTGGGCGGCGCAGCGCTGGCTGGCTTTGCGCGCGCTGGTGTTTTTGCCGTTCATGGTGTCGCCGGTGTGTCTGGCTTTCGGTCTGTTACTGCTGTACCCGCAGTACAGTGCCAGTGTGTGGCTGCTGATTGCCGCCTACGCCTTGCTGGCTTACCCCTTTGTGGCCAAGGGCGTGTTGTCGGCCGCCGCCGCGCTGCCACCGCAGCTGCCGCAGGCGGCTCGCACGCTGGGCGCTACATCGTGGCGCAGTTTTTACCGTGTCAGCCTGCCGCTGATGCGCCCGGCGCTGCGCCGTGGCCTGGCCTTTGCCGCCGCCACGGCGGTGGGCGAGTTTGCCGTCAGCCTGTTTCTGTCACGGCCGGAGTGGGCCACGCTCACCACGCTGATCTATCAGCACCTGGGGCGGCCCGGTGCGGCCAACCTGCAGCTGGCGCTGCTGTTGTCGTGTTTGTTGATGCTGTTTGCCCTGCTGGCCTTCGTGGCCATCGAGTGGCCGGAGAAAAACCATGCTCGAGCTGATTGACCTGACCCTGTCCTACGCCCGGCGCACCGTGCTGCAAGGCGTCAGCCTGCAGGTGGCGGCGGGCGAAACGCTGGCGCTGCTGGGGCCGTCCGGCGAGGGTAAGTCCAGCTTGTTGGCGCTGGTGGCCGGCCTGCAGCAGCCGGATGCCGGGCGCGTGCAGCTGGCCGGGCTGGACATTACCCGGCTACCGCCGGAGCAGCGCCACATCGCCATGATGTTTCAGGACCACGCGCTGTTTCCGCACCTGGACGCCGCGGCCAACGTGGCGTTTGGCCTGGTAGAGCGCGGCACGGGCAAGCAGGCCGCACGCCAGCAAGCGTTGCAGATGCTGGACGCAGTAGGGCTGGGCGGGCGTGGCGAAGCGGCCGTGCATACCTTGTCTGGCGGCGAGCGCCAGCGCGTGGCGCTGGCGCGGGCGCTGGTGTGCCAGCCGCGCCTGCTGCTGCTGGACGAGCCGTTTTCCAGCCTGGATACCCACCTGAAACAACAGCTGCTGGCCGACGTGCGCCGCCACCTGGCGGCCTTGCAGGTGCCGGCGCTGCTGGTGACGCACGACCGCCACGAGGCCTTTGCGCTGGCGCAGCGCGTGGCCATTTTGCAAGCCGGGCGCATTGTGCAGCAGGGCACGCCACAGGCCATCCTGCAGGCACCGGCCAGCGCCTGGGTGGCACGCTTTGTCGGGCTGGACAATGTGTTCGACGACCATGCCATCCCGCCGCAGGCCTTTGTGCTGGGGCCCGGCCAGCCACGACGCGATATCGTGGCCGCCCAGGCGCAGGCCGATGGCTGGCGCGTTACCGTAGCAGGCGACGGCGGCCAACCCTGGCAGCTGCTGCTGGGCGTGCGCGAGCTGGCGGGGCAGGGCGCGCCGTGTGTAGGCCAGCAACTGGCTATCGGGCTGGATCGCCGCCAGCTGCTGTACTGGTAGTGTTGGCAGGCGGTTTTTTCTGCTTTGCCGCCATTTGTGTACAGATGGTGGGTGATGGCGCGGCAAAGCACGGGTAAAATGCCGCATCGACTAGCTATACAGAACACGCCCAGCCTATGAAACCGCATATTGTTGCCACCCTCACCGAAGCCCGCAGCGCGCTGGATGCCCTGCTGTCCAACCCGCAGGCGCTGTCTGCCATCGAGGCAGCCGGCGATGCGCTGGTGAATGCCTTCAACCAGGGGCGGCGCGTGTTCAGCTGCGGTAACGGCGGCTCCATGTGTGACGCCATGCACTTTGCCGAAGAGTTGTCCGGCCGCTACCGCAATGACCGCCGTGCTTTGCCTGCCGCCAGCATCAGCGACCCCAGCCATATCAGCTGCGTGGGTAACGACTACGGCTACGAAGCCATCTTCTCGCGCTACCTGGAAGCACACGCCGGCGCTGGCGACGTGCTGCTGGCCATCAGCACCAGCGGTACCAGCAAGAACATTCTGGCCGCGGTAAAAGCCGCCAAGGAGCGCGGCATGGTGGTGGTGTCGCTCACCGGCCGCCCTGGCTCAGTGATCGGCAGCCTGGCCGATATCGATGTGTGCACCCCCGGCGGCCAGTACGCCGACCGTGTGCAGGAGCTGCATATCAAGGTGATCCATATCCTGATCGAATCGGTAGAGCGCGCACTGTTTCCGGCCAACTATGCCTGAGCCGACCCGCTGCTAGCCCAACCCGCCCCGGTGGCGGGTTTTTTTATGCCCACATGTCTTTCGGGTAATCTGTCGCGTGGCTGCGGCCATGCTGTTTGGTGTTTGTTTGGTATTGGATTGGTATTTTATTTCGGCGGTGCCGCATCGGGGGCAGACCCTGCTATTTCTACCCGTTTTGGCGTGCCATGCTGGCTTTTTCTGCCCCTAGCCCTGCAGTGCGTGTGGCTAGGTAAAAATACCTATAGTGCATGTTTGCGATTGACGGCCTTGATGCCGGGCGCTACATATCAATAAGTTTAATTTGCAAAATTCAGTTGCAAAACTTATCGAAATTTGGAGCGTTACCATGTTGCCTACCTTGACTATCGGCCAGCGACTGACCGTGCTGGTGATTGTGTTGCTCGCCATCGCCATGACGCTGGGTGGTTACGGCATGTATACGCAGTCGGCCATTTTGAAAGATTTTTCAAGTACTTATAACGACAGAGTGGTGCCGCTGCAGCAGCTGAAAAAAGTCAGCGATGGCTACGCGGTAAGCATTGTAGATGCGGCGCACAAAGTGCACGCCGGGGCCATGGATAAGGCCACCTTCCTGAAAGAATTGGATACGGCGCGTGGCACCATCAGCCGCGAGTGGCAAGCCTACCGCGCCACCTACCTGACCGACCAGGAGCTGGCACTGGCGACCCAGGCCGAGCAGGCCATGAAGCGTGCGGATGGTGCGGTGGACGAGCTGCGCCGCCTGGTGGAGGCGGGCGACGAAGCGCCGCTACTGGTATTCAATAACAAACAGCTTTACCCGGCACTGGACCCGGTATCCGGCAGCATCTCGGCGCTGATCGACCTGCAGCTGAAAGTTGCCGCCGAGGAGTATGCCGATGCCGAGGCCAGTGCCAATTTCAGCGCCCGCCTGTCAGCCATGCTGATGGTGGCCGGCGTGCTGTTTGGCGCAGTGCTGGCCTGGCAGATCATCCGTAACCTGCTGGCGCAGCTGGGCGGCGAGCCCAAGGATGTGGTGGCGCTGGCGCAGCGTATCGCCAAGGGCGATCTGAGCCAGAAGCTGCAGATTCGTGCGGGTGACAACAGCAGTGTGGTGGCGTCCATGGGCGCGATGCAAAGCGGGCTGATTGCGCTGGTACGCAACCTGGAAAGCATCATTGCCCGCCTGAGTGTGAATGCCAGCGAGCTGGCGGCGGCGTCGGAGCAGGTGGCGGTGAGCACCGAGGAGCAAACCCGTGCGGCAGCGGCCATGTCGGCCTCGGTAGAGCAGCTGTCGGTGAGCATCAGCTCGGTGAGCGACAATGCGCGTGATGTGTCGGTAGACGCCAAAGCGTCCGGCACCCTGGCGCGTGATGGCGAGCGCATCATCGATCACACCCTGCGTACCATCAACACCGTGGCCGATATGGCGCGCGGCTCGCAGCAACAGGCCGACATGCTGGGCGCCAAATCGCAGCAGATTTCCAATGTGATACAGGTGATCCGCGATGTGGCCGAGCAAACCAACTTGCTGGCGCTGAATGCGGCCATCGAGGCGGCGCGTGCCGGCGAGCAAGGGCGTGGCTTTGCCGTGGTGGCCGACGAGGTACGCAAGCTATCGGAACGCACCGCGTCGTCTACGGCCGAGATCAGCCTGATCATCAACGAGATGGTCAGCAGCAGCCAGCAAGTGGTGAAAACCATTCACGATACGGTAGATGAAATGGACGCCGGCCTGCAGCAAACCCTGCAGGCGCGCGAGGCAGTGAGCGGCATTAGCGGCAATATGGCGCGTATCAACGACTCGGTAGCGGCTATTTCGATTGCGCTGGCCGAGCAACAGTCGGCCAGCGGCATGGTCGCCAGCAATGTCGAGCAGGTGGCGCAGATGTCGGAAGAAACCAGTACCGCCGCCGTACAGACAGCCAGCTCGGCCGAGCAGATGGAACAGATGGCGCACGAGCTGAAGGCTACCATCGAATTCTTCAACCTGCCGCAGCCCGGGCAGAGCCGCGGTGGTGACGGTATGCAGCCGGTGGGTGGGGCGGTGCAGGTGGCATAAGTACTGCGGCCAACCTTGTTACCTCAATCCCAAGCCCTGCCGGCAGCATCGGCAGGGCTTTGGCGTGCTGGCCGCGCGTGTCTCAGGCCTCGGTCGTTTGTGCCTGGCAGGCATCCACCCATTGGCCGTCGACGATCTGTGCCAGCAGCGCCGGGCTGATGCGTACTGCGGTATGCACATCGCCGGCGGCGGGTAGCACCTCGTCAAAATCCTGCAGCGAGACATCCACATACACCGGCAGTGGCGTGGCCAGGCCAAACGGGCAGACCCCGCCTACCGGGTGGCCGGTCAGCGCTTGCACCTCTTCGGCAGGCAGCATGCGCCCTTTGCCGAAAGCCGCCTTGAATTTCTTGTTGTCGATGCGGGCGTCGCCGCGTGCCACCAGCAGGATGGTGCGCTCGTCGGCCAGGCGAAACGCCAGTGTCTTGGCAATGCGCCCCGGTTCCACGCCGTGCGCTGCTGCGGCCAACGCTACCGTTGCGGTGCTGGTTTCCAGTTCGATAATGTCGATCGCCAGATGGCTGGCGGCAAAGAAGTCACGGACAGATTGCAGGCTCATGCTGGGCTCTTTCGTTAAAAAAGCCATTATCGGCCAGCGGCGGCGCCATGCAAACGGGCAGCTGTACGCTGCCCGTGACGGTGGTGGTGTATGGCGGCCTAACTGCGTGCGATATCGCCCAGCTTGTCCGAGATATCTTGTGAGGTAGCGGCCTGTTCTTCGCTCGCCTGGGCAATCTGCACCACAAAATCGCGCATCTGGTTTACCTCCTGCACGATTTTTTCCAGTGCGGCTTCGGCACGCTGGAAGTCGCTTTCCGTGGCCGCCACTTGCTGGCGGCCCTGTTCGATAGCTGCCACGTTTTGCTGCACGTCCTGCTGGATTTCCTTGATCATGCCGCCAATCTGCTGGGTGGCGGCGGTGGTGCGCTCGGCCAGCTTGCGCACTTCGTCGGCCACCACGGCAAAGCCGCGGCCCATTTCACCGGCGCGGGCAGCTTCGATGGCCGCATTCAGCGCCAGCAAGTTGGTCTGGTCGGCAATGTCTTTGATCACGTTCACGATCTGGCCGATGGCCTCGGAGCGCTGCCCCAGGGATGTCAGGCTGTCTGCCGTGCTGCGCACCATATTGGCCACGGTTTTCATGCTCTGGCTGGTTTCGTCCACAATCACGACCCCTTGCCGGCTTTCGCGCAGCATCACTTCGGCCGATTCGGACGCCGCCGCCGTTTGCACCGCCACGTTTTCGATGGTGGCGCTCATGCCTTGCATGTTCTGCGAGATTTCCCCCACGCGCTCTTCCAGAAACTGGCGGCGGCTGGCGGTTTCTGTGGCCAGCTTTTGTGCCATCACACTGGCACTGACATCGCGGAAGCTGGCCATGAAGCACAGCAGCTCGCGGTTGTTACCCTGGCGCCAGATGGGGAAGATCTTGGTTTCAAAGGTAATGTCGCCCACCGGGATCATGGCCTTGTGTACGTCTAGCTTGCCGCTGGCCAGGTCTTGCAGAATGCCGCGGATGCGGTCTGGCGATACGTGGAACTGGTGGATGGAGTGCTGATAGGCCTTGTCTACGTCTACGCCGGGGCGAAACTTCTGGTTCATGGCCGCGCGGTGGTGTGCCAGCGTGTCGCGCGCTGTCTTGTTCATGTAGATGATGGTGTTGTCCGGCGTGGTATC
Source organism: Vogesella perlucida (assembly GCF_979366545.1). Taxonomy (NCBI): domain Bacteria; kingdom Pseudomonadati; phylum Pseudomonadota; class Betaproteobacteria; order Neisseriales; family Chromobacteriaceae; genus Vogesella; species Vogesella perlucida. Next base: position 54,904 of record NZ_CEETRO010000001.1, on the reverse strand, counting down.
GGCCAGCATGATCAGGTTGTCCACGCAGTCCAGCATCTGGCGCAGCTGGTTGATTTCTTGGTCTTGGGCGGTGCTGGCTTGCTGGCGTTTCATAAAACCGAACATGGTTATCTCCCTTGTGTGTCTGCCGCGGCACTTTATTGATAGCTCCTGTGTAGCATGTTGCGCGTTTCTTTGTCTGCCAACCTGGTACATGGGCGTATTCCTATCGATTTCGTTGTAGCACTTGAAATACACCGCGCTTTTTTAAATAAGCAATACGGGTAAGGCCGTGCAGGTGCCGTGCAATCAAGCGTGGCCAACTAATAGGGTGGCTGTTAATATACGAAGCATATATAAACCGTATAACGAGGTGGCCATGGGCATCGTCAAGATTTCCGAACAGATGCACGAGACGCTGCGCCAGACCAGCGGGGCGCTTAGCCGCTCCATCAATGCCCAGGCCGAGCACTGGCTGCGTGTGGGCATGCTGGCCGAGCTGAACCCCAAGCTGAGCTATAGCGATATCTGCCAGCTGCTGATTCGCGCCGAGGCCGGCGAGCGTCTGCCGGGTATTGCCTTGCCACCTACCACGCAGGAGCACGCCTGATGGCGAACCAACGACAAGTGATCCGCCGCAACGCTGGCGAGATCGAACAATCACGCCGTGCTGGGGCATTGGCCGCCGAGCTATTGCAGATGATCGGCCCGCACGTTCAGCCGGGCGTCACCACCGACGAGCTGGACCGCCTGTGCCGCGAGTACATCATCAATGTGCAGCAGGCCAAACCGGCCAATATCGGCTACCACGGCTACCCCAAAACCATCTGCGCTTCGGTAAATCACGTGATTTGCCATGGCATCCCCAACGATAAAAAGCTGCAGGATGGCGACATCGTCAATATCGACGTGGCGGTGATCAAGGACGGCTGGTATGGCGACAGCAGCCGCATGTACTACGTGGGCACGCCGTCGCCGCTGGCCAAGCGCCTGGTGGACACCACCTACGAGGCCATGTGCGCCGGTATCCGCGCCGTGCGCCCGGGCGCGCGCCTGGGCGACGTGGGCCACGCTATCCAGCAAGTGGCGCTGCGCGAGGGCTTTAGCGTGGTGCGCGAGTACTGCGGCCACGGCATTGGCACCGTGTACCACACCGAGCCGGAAGTGCTGCACTACGGCCGCCCCGGCACCGGCCTGACACTGGCGCCCGGCATGATCTTTACCATCGAGCCGATGATCAACGCCGGCAAGGCCGACATCCGCCAGCTGGCAGACGGCTGGACCGTGGTCACCAAAGACCGCTCGCTGTCGGCGCAGTGGGAGCATATGGTGGTGGTCACCGAAGACGGCTACGACGTGCTGACGCGCTGGCCGGACGGAGTAGGCAGCTACGCGCCGATCTGACCCTGGCGGGCCAGCCAGCTAAAGCCCCTGTCACAAGACAGGGGCTTTTGTTTTAACGCTGTGGCTAAAGCGTGCGGCTCAGGCCACGGCGGCGTGGCCATGTACGTCCAGTTGCCAGCGCCCGCTCGCGGGCTGGCGTTCGGCGCGTATCGGCCAGCGGTACACCTGGCTGAGCAGGTCGCCGTGCAGCACTGTGTCGGGCGTGCCTTGCGCCACCAGCTGGCCGTCTGCCACCAGCAGCAGCCAGTCGGCAAAGTTGGCCGCCAGTTGCAGCTCGTGCAGTACGCAGACCAGCGTGCGGCCCTCGCGCGCCAGTCGCTGCAGCTGGCGCAGCAGCAACTGCTGGTGGCGGATGTCCAGGTGGTTGCACGGTTCGTCCAATAGCATCAGCGGGGTGTCTTGTGCCAAGGCACGGGCAATGGCGGCGCGCTGGCGCTCGCCACCTGACAGCGTGGCCAGCCGCTGCCCGGCCAGGCCCTGCAGCGCCATGCTGCCTAGCGCCTGCGCCACGGCCTGCTGGTCGGCTGCGTTACTGCGCCCCAGCCAGCCCAGCTGCGGGCGGCGGCCCAGCATTACGTAGTCGGCCACGCACAGCGGGCTGTCGGCGCCTTCGTGCTGGCCCACCCACGCCAGCGGGCGCGGCTGGCCAGCGCGCAGCGGCTGCCCCAGGCTGTGGCCGTGGCAGTGGCCATGACAACCGGCCAGCGCACGCAGCAGCGTGGTTTTGCCCGCGCCGTTGGGGCCGATGATGGCGCACAGGCTGCCGGCGGGTATCTGCAGCTGGCGCGCGCTAAACAGGCAGCGGCTGCCCGCGTGCACGGCGATGTGGTCCAGCTCAAAGGCGGGGGCGGTCATGACGGCCTCCTTGCAGGCGGCGGAACAGCCATAAAAAGAACACCGGCCCGGCAAAGGCCGCCATCACGCCGGCTGGCAGGTCTACCGGGTAGGCCAGCTCGCGGCCCAGGGTGTCGATCAGCAGCAAAAACAAGGCGCCGACCCAAGCCGACCACAGCATCAGCTGGCGCCGTGTACCGCCGCCCAGCAGCGCGATGGCGTTGGGCACCATCATGCCGACAAAGCCGATGATGCCGGACAGCGTCACTGCGCCGCCGGCCAGCAGCGCGGCGCCAATGGCGGTGAGGGTGCGCGTGCGGCCAACGTGCACGCCCAGCGAGCGGGCGGTGTCGTCGCCCAGCAGCAGGCAGTCCAGGTCGCGTGCCACCAGCAGCAGCGTGGCCGCGCCCAGCGCCATCACCGGCAGCACGTAGCCGTGCTCGGCAAAGCGGGCTTCGGCCAGGCTGCCGGACAGCCAGCTCATGGCGCCGCGCAGCGTCAGGTCGTCGGACAGGAACAGCAGCAGGCTGACGATGGCACCGCAGCACGCCCCCACCACCACGCCGATGATCAGCAGCCCGGCCTGGCCGCCTTGCAGCAGGCGGTTCAGCAGCAGAATCAGCGCGGTGACGGCCAGGCCGCCGCCAAACGCCGCCAGCGGCACGCTGAGACCGCCGATGCCCAGCGCGATCACGGCGATGACCCCCAGCGCGGCGCCGGACGAGGTGCCGATCAGCCCAGGGTCGGCCAGCGGGTTGCGGAACAGCGCCTGCAGCGCCGCGCCGCTCATGGCCAGTGCCGCGCCCACCAGCAGCGCGTTGGCGATGCGCGGCAGGCGCAGCTGGCGCACGATGGGGTCGTGCCAGTCCGGTGCCTGCCATTGCCCGGCGCCAAAGCCGGCCAGTAGCCAGATCAGCGCCAGCCCGGCCAGTGCGGCCAACCCTAAGCCTGCCCCCGGCAAGCGCGGCCACGCGGGCAGGGCACCCAGTGTGCGGCTGCTGCTCATGAGGCCAGCGCCCGCAGTTTTTGCACCGTGGCCGGGCTAGCCACGCCCAGGCGCAGGAAGTCGGCCGCTGGCCAGGCCAGCACACGGCCTGTTTTTACCGCCGGGCTGGCGGCCAGCTCCGGCCGGGCTTTCAGCGCGGCTAGGCTGCCGAATACCGGCGCGTTGTGCGCCGCCACGATCACCACATCCGGCGCGGCGCGCAGCCACGCCTCTGGCGTCATCGGCAAAAAGCCCTGCACGTCGGCGGCGGCGTTCACGGCGCCGGCAGCGCGGATGATGGCGTCACCCGCTGTGCCGCTACCGGCCACCAGCCTGCCGTCGTAGCTAAACAGCACGCGTTTGCCCTTGCCACTGCGGGGTTGCAGCGCCTGCAGCCAGGTGCCCGCCAGCTGCTCGGCGCGCGGCGCCTGGCCCAGCGCCTGCCCCACCTGACGGATACCATCGGCAAAGGCGGCCGGGTCTTCGCTGTGGCGGATGCGGCCAACCTTCAGCCCCAGTGCCTGCAGCTGGTCGTAGATGGCTGGCGGCTGCGCCTGGTCGCTGCCCAGTACCAGGTCGGGCTTGCTGGCCAGCACCGGCTGCGGCGTTAGCGCGCGCGAGCTGCCGATCTCGGGCACTTTCGCCAATTGTGGCTGGCGCGCCAGCTTGTCGCGGCCTACCAGCAGGTGCTGGGCGTTCAGCGCCAGCACGATTTCGGCCACGTCGGCGGTGAGCGCTACCACGCGCGGGCTGGCCGCCGGTTGCGCCGGTGTGGCGGCCAGCGTGGGGGCCATGGCCAGCGCCAGTAACAGCGGAAGGCGTTTACGCCACATGTTCGCCCCCTTTGCGTGGCAGGTGCTCGGCCAGCTCGCGCCAGCCGGCCAGCTCCGGTTCGCCTTCGGTACGCTGGCCAAAGAAGCTGACAATGCTGTGGCCCTGGGTGTCGAACGCCTCGATGGCGGTGATGATGCCGTCGCGGGTGGGGCGGCGTACTAGCCAGATCTCGTCCAGCTGGCTGTCTTGCAGGTGCAGGTTGAAGCCGGGGTCGAGGATGTTCAGCCACTCGCCGATGCGCTGTACGCGCTGGATGGCACCGCTGTGGATCTGCACCATGCCGCGGTTGCCGACAAACACCATGATCGGCAGCACGCTATTGGCGGCGCCGCGCAGCAGGCTGTCTACCGCATCGCCGGCCAGCTGGCAGGCGTGGCCGGCTGGCGCGTGGCGGAAGGCTTGCTGGCGGGTGAGGCCGTGTTTGCGCAGCAGGCCGTGGAAGTGGTGCACGTCCTGCAGCGCCAGCCAGGCGTCGGCAAAGCCGCTGGCGTCGAAACCGTCTGGCAGCGGCTGGCTGGCCGGCGCGGCCTGGGGGTGGTTGCTATCGAACAGCGGCGCAGGGTCGGCGTCGGCAAACTCGGCCACCAGCGCCTGCCAGGCAGGCACGGCGCTGTCTTCTTTCAGGTACAGCTTGTGGATGGCGTGGCCGGCGGCGTCGTAAAACTGCAGCGAGCGCAGCGTGCCGCGTGGGCTGGCCTGCTCGGCGGCGTAGGCGTGCGCCCAGTGCGCGGGGAACAGCCGCAGGTCGAGCTGGCCGGGGTTGAGCACCAGGCCCACTTTGTCGGCTAGCGTCAGGTTGTCGTAGCGGCCGTCCTTTTCGTGCACCGCCAGGTCGTTGCGGGTGATGGCCTTGAGTGTGCCAAGCGCTGCCAGGCGCGGCAGCAGGGCGGGCAGGTCGCAGCGCAGGCGGTGGGTGCCGGGCAGGCAGGCCAGTAGCTGGGCCTCGCTCACGCCCAGCGCGGCGGCGGCGTCACGCTGGCGCAGCTGGGTTTGTTCGGCTTTCAGTGCTTGGTAGCGCTGCAGTAGGGGAGTAGGCGCGTTCATGTTTATCCTTTCAGAAGCGGGTTTCCAGGCTGGCGCTCACGCTGCGGCCGGCCTGGGCGTAGAAGTCGACAGCGCTGCCGGTGATGTTCTTCACATCCGCCCACTGCCAGTATTTCTTGTCGCTCACGTTGTGCACGGTGGCGCGCAGCGTGGTGTGCTTGCCCAGCTTCACCCAGCCGCCCACGTCCAGCGTGGCGTAGCCGGGGGCCTTGAACTGGCTGGCGCTGGCGGCGCGGGTTTTGGCGGCCACCATGGTCAGCAGCGCATCGCTACCCCATTGCCCCTGCTGGTAATGCGCGCCCAGCGTGGCTTTCAGCGGGTCGATACTGTTGAGCGGGGTGCCGGTTTTGCGGTTGCTGCCGTGGGCCCAGGCCAGGCTGCCGTCCAGCAATAGCGCGTTGCTGGCCTGCCAGCCGGCGCGGGCTTCCACACCGTGGGTTTGCACGCTGTCCAGGTTCTGGTACTGGAAAATGCCGCGCGGCGAGGTGCTGTCGGTACCCAGGGTGACGGTGTCGATGAAGTCGTTGTAGCGGTTGTAGAAGGCGGTGAGTTGGCCGCTCACGCTGCCGCCCTGGTACTTGCTGCCCAGCTCGATGCCGCGCGAGGTTTCCGATTTCAGGCTGGCGTTGGGGATGATGCGGTAGCCGGCCTGCGCGTTGTTGAAGGTCATGAACGAGCTGTCGAACGGTGGTGCACGAAAGCCGGTGCTGAGGTTGGCAAAGCCGGTGAACCCGCTGGCTAGCGGCAGGCTCAGGCCCAGCCGTGGCGACCACGCGCTGTCCTGAAAGCGGCTGACCGGTACCGCGCCGCCGCTGCTGGCCTGATAGATGGCGTCGCTTTGCGGCGTCATGGTGTAGCGGTCGTAGCGCAGCGCCGGGGTAAGGGTAAGGCTGCCCAGGCGGAACTGGTCTTGTACGAACAGCCCCAGGCGCTCGCTGCGGTTATCGGGGAAGGTCTTGCTGCTGCTGGTGGTGCTGCCGCTGGTGGTGCGTGTCAGGCGGCTGGTGTCGGTGCGGGTGGCTTCCACGCCGGTGAGCACGCGGTGCTCACCCAGGCGCCATTCCAGCTGGCCATCCAGCCCGCTGATGTCCTGGTCGAAGCGGTGGTTTTCGTAGCGGGTGCCGGTGTTGCGTACCTCTACCGCTTTGTCTTCGTTGCGCAGCGTTTGCTGGTACAGCTTGAGGTTGGCCGCCGCCAGGCTGCCGTCGCCCTGGTAGCGGTATTCGGCGCTGTAGCGCTGGCGGCGTGTGTCGTCGGTGCTATCGCGGTCGCGCACAGTGTAGCCGGTGGCGGCGCCACGGGCGCTGAGCAGCTCGGTCTGGCGCTGGCGGTCGAAGCTTTCCACGCCCAGCAGCAGCTGGTGCGGGCCGTCCTGGCCTAGCGCTACCTTGGCCAGCAGGTTGCGGGTGTCGGTGAGCTGCGGGTCGGCCACGGTGCGCTGGCCGCCTTCTATGTCGCGGCTGGCCGGGGTGTCCAGCGCATGGGCGCGGCGCTGGGTCAGCATCAGCAGCGCGGCGGTGTTGTCGCCGGCAGCCGCCACGCTGGCGGTGGTGGCGCTGCCGTGGCGGGCGCCGTCGTACGATTGCTTCAGGCCGAAGTGCAGGGGTTTGTCACGGTCGACGAAGTCGGCGGGCTCGAAGGTGTGCTGGCTAATCACGCCGCCAATGGCGTCGCTACCGAACAGCGCCGACGCCGGGCCCTTGATGATGTCGATCTGGCGCAGGGTGTCCGGCTCTACCAGGTCGCGGCCGGAGATGGCGCCGCTACCGCTCATATAGGCTTCGGGCAGGCGTGTGCCGTCTACCTGCATCAGGATGCGGTTGGTGTCGATGCCGCGTATGGTCACGCCGGCGTTGCCACGGCGGCCCTGGTCACCCGACACCGACACGCCGGGTTCCTGCGCGAGCAAGCTGTCCAGGTCGCTGGCGTGCTGGCGGTCCAGCTGTTTGCGGCCAACGGCCGAGATATGGGGCGCGGTATCAGCCAGCTGTTCGCTGATGCGGTTGGCGGTAACCGTGGTGGTTTCCAGCACGGTGGGGGTGTCGGCAAAGACAGGCAGGGCCACTGTCGTCAGACAGATGCCCGCCAGGGTAATACGATCCTTGGACACGGATCTTCTCCTGTATGCGTGGCACCGTGGCTGGCGATGGCTGGCTCGGCGGGGTGGGTTGCGGTGTTACTTCACTAGTATCAGTTTGTCGTTTTGTGTCAGTTGCAGGCGGTAGTACTCGCCACGGTGGCAGATCAGCAGCTGGCGGTCGCGCGCAAACAGCGTGCGCGTATCCAGTACCGTGTAGGGCTGCTTGTCTACGGCCGTTTGCGGCCGCGGTGCGGGTGTATGCATCATGGTGTCACCTCCTTTGATGATAATAATTCTTATTTACTTTAAGGGCAAGCCCCACGCGGACCATGTACTGAGCCGGTGGGGTGTGGGGTGTTGAAGGCGCGCTCGGGCAGGGCTGCTGCCAGCCGGCTGGCCAAAATCATTCAAATTGATGATTTAAGATTTACCCATCCATCTTATAGTTTTCACATGTTTTTCCGTGCCTATGTCATTTTTAAGGTGCGGCCAACCCCTGTCACTATCGATGGAGAACTCCCATGCGCATGCGATCACTCTTGCTGGCCGTCTTGCTGGCCACCAGCCCGGCTCTGGCCCTGGCCGACTTTCAGGCCGGCGAAGCGGCTTACAAACGCCAGGATTATCCCGCCGCGTTAGCCGCCCTGCAGCCGGAAGCCGCGCAGGGCAACGCCGCCGCGCAGTATTATCTGGGCTTGATGTATTACTCCAGTTGGGGCGTGCAAAAAGATTTAGCCCAAGCGGCTAGTTGGATCCGCAAGGCGGCCGAGCAAGGCACTGCTAACGCGCAGTACAGTCTTGGCGCCATATATGCCAACGGCGAAGGTGTGCCGAAAGACGCCGCTCAGGCCGTTTTTTGGTATCGCAAGGCGGCCGAGCAGGGCATCGCGGCAGCGCAGTACAACCTTGGTGTGAGGTATGCCAACGGTAATGGCGTGTCGAAAGACGCGGTTCAGGCAGTGGCCTGGTACCGCAAAGCGGCCGAGCAGGGCATCGCGGCAGCGCAGTTCAACCTTGGTGCGATGTATGGCAACGGTATTGGTGTGTCGAAAGATGCCACCCAAGCAGTCGCTTGGTACCGTAAAGCTGCCGAGCAGGGTTATGCCGCTGCGCAGTTCAACCTTGGTGTGATGCATGAATACGGTAACGGTGTGTCGAAAGACGCCGCTCAGGCGGTGGCTTGGTATCGCAAAGCGGCCGAGCAGGGTGATGCGGCAGCGCAGTACAACCTTGGGTGCATATATGCCAACGGAGAAGGCGCGCCGAAAGACGAAGTACTGGCTGTGGCCTGGTTCCGCAAAGCGGCCGAGCAGGGTTATGCCGCGGCCCAGTTCAATCTTGGTTTGATGTATGACAATGGCCGTGGTGTGCCGAAAGACGCCGCGCTGGCGGTGGCCTGGTACCGCAAGGCGGCCGAGCAGGGTTATGCCGCTGCCCTGAACAATCTGGGCGTCAACTATCGCTATGGCCAGGGTGTGCCTGCCAGTAGCGTGATGGCCTACGCGCTGTACAACCTGGCGCAGGCGGGGGGTGATGAAAAGGCTGCCGACAATCTGCGTGGGCTGGAGCAAGACATGTCCAGCCGCGAGATAGCCACCGCGCAGCAGCTGTCGCGCCAGATGTCGCAGCCGGGGCAGCTACTGGCGGCACTGGACCGCTTCCAGAAAACCCTGCCTGCCCCCAAGGCTGCCAAGCCTGCTCAGGTACGCCCACAGGCGGCAGCCGATCCGTTTCCGGCCCGCCCGGCACGGGTGGCGGGGCGTACTACCTGCAATACGGTATGCCATAACGCCGACTGCTACCGTACCTACGATTCCGGCAAGAAAGTGCGCTTTCGCGCCCAGCTCAAGTTTGACCCGTTTACCAACCAGCCTACCTGGGATGCAGGCGGTTGCTGAGCCTGCCACAGACCACGACGCCAGGAGTTGATGATGAAAAAGACCCTCTACGCTTCGTTATTGCTGCTGTTGCTGGCTGCCTGCAGCAAGGGCATTGATAAAACGCCGGATACCAGCAGCCTGGACGTGTACAAGGTGCGTATCGAGCAGGATTTTGCCGAGGCCAAGCCCGAGCAGGTGGCGGCGTTCAACTACGCGGTATCCAACCTGGACTTTGACACGCTGAAGGCCAGGTACAAGGGCAGCAGTTACCGTGATATTGCTACCCGCGAGTTGCAAAGCTACCTGTCGGGGCTGGAAGCACAATGGCAAGAGATCGAGAAACAGAAGCCCCAGCTGCTGAAAACCAAGGCCGATTTCGCCCGTGTGCAGGTTTCGGTGCTGTCCAGCGAGATCACGCATGACAGTTTTTTTGACAAATGGGACGTGCGCTACACCATGAAAGTGCGCAATGGTTCCAGTATTCCGCTTTCCACGGTGAAGCTGCATGCCACCTTGGGCATTAACCGCCAGCCGGAGGTGCTGTATACCTTTGAACCGCTAGCCGAGTTCCAGAATGGTTTGCGCCCTGGGCAAGAGGCCACCATTACCGGCAGCATGGTGGGTTTCCTGTCGTTTGATAAACCCATCACGCTTGCAGTGCGCGAGGCGCAGTCGCGCGAGATTGTGGCCCAAGTGCTGGATGCCACCGACTTTGCGGGTAAATGGGTTATCGGTAACGATACGGCGATGGACAAACTGGAGACGCTGCCGGCGCAGATCGCCACCACCAAGCAGCATCTGGCCAGTCTGTAAGCTGTGGTATGAATAAAGCGCCCGGCGTGTCATCGACACGCCGGGCGCTTTGTCTTGCGGCCAACCTTACCAGTTGCTTTCGCGCTCTGGCGTGGCGGTGATCTGGTGGATAGACAGGTCGGCGCCGTTGAATTCCTCCTCATCACTCAGGCGAATGCCCACGGTTTTCTTCAGCACGCCGTACACGATATAGCCGCCGCCAAAGCCCACCACCACACCGGCCACCGTGCCGGCCAGCTGCGACAGCAGCGTCACGCCGCCCGCGCCGCCCAGCGCTTCCAGCCCGAAGATACCGGCGGCAATGCCGCCCCAGGCGCCGCACAGGCCATGCAGCGGCCATACGCCCAGTACGTCGTCGATCTTCCAGCGGTTTTGTGTCAGGGTGAACAGCCACACAAACATGGCACCGGCCACACCACCCACGATCAGCGCGCCCACCGGGTGCATGATGTCGGAGCCGGCGCATACGGCTACCAGGCCGGCCAGCGGGCCGTTATGGATAAAGCCCGGGTCGTTCTTGCCCAGCCACATCGCGGTCAGCGTGCCGCCTACCATGGCCATCAGCGAGTTCATTGCTACCAGGCCCGAGATGCCGGCCACTTTTTGCGCGCTCATCACGTTAAAGCCGAACCAGCCCACAATCAGGATCCAGGCGCCCAGCGCCAGGAAGGGGATGGACGACGGCGGGTGCGCCGCCACACGGCCTTCCTTGGTATAGCGGCCACGGCGTGCGCCCAGGTGCAGCACGGCGGCCAGGCCGATCCAGCCGCCCACGGCGTGTACCACCACCGAGCCGGCAAAGTCGTGAAACGGGGCGCCCAGGTTGGCCGTCAGCCAGTCTTGCACGCCAAAGTGGCCGTTCCAGGCGATGCCTTCAAAAAACGGGTACACCAGGCCTACCAGCAAGAAGGTGGCAGCCGACTGCGGGTGGAATTTGGCGCGCTCGGCAATACCGCCAGAGACGATGGCGGGGATGGCGGCGGCGAAGGTGAGCAGGAAGAAAAACTTTACCAGCTCGTAGCCGTTGGCCTGGCTGATGTGTTTCACATCGGCCAGAAAATCCACGCCGTAGGCCACGCTGTAGCCCACAAAGAAATAGGCGATGGCTGACACGGCAAAGTCGGTCAGGATTTTTACCAGTGCATTGACCTGGTTTTTCTTGCGCACGGTGCCCAGCTCCAGAAAGGCAAAGCCGGCGTGCATCGCCAGGATCATCACGGCGCCCAGCAGCAGAAACAGTACGTCGTTAGGGGTAGTGGCAGGCATCTCTTGCTCCCTGATGGATATTATGGTGCAGGGTGAGCAATAACAGTGCCAGATGACCGTTTTAGGTGCGCGGTAGCCATGCGGCCTGTGTGGCTGCATGGCTATGCGTTTGGCGTGATGGGCTTTGGTGCAATGCTGCTGCAAGTGTTTGGTGCAGATACCTTTTTATGCACCGTTATTGTGCTGATGTGCACCGGTATGGTTGGCCGCAGCAGGCTAGCTTTGCCCCTGGTAGCCCGGCCAGCGTTGCAAGCTAACGCGCTGGGCCGGCTGGCCAGCGTATTGCAGCTTGCAGTCCAGCGCTGCCGGGGCGCTGATGGCCAGCAGCAGGCTGTGCTCTGGCAGGGCCAGGTGGGCGGCGTAATGGTTTAGCTGGTGGATGTGGCGGGTTTCGGCCGGCGTTTCCCAGCGGCGGCCGTGGTATTTGCCCAGCGCCTCTTTCAGCGTCCATACCGCCCAGAAAGCTGGCGCGGGTACGGTGCCGGCTGGCTGTGCGGCCAACCATGCCGACTCATCCGCTGCCAGCAGCTCGCCCAGCGCAGCGGGCGCGGGGGCCGTGGTTTGTTCCAGATCCAGGCCCAGCGGGTGGCAAGCCGATACCGCCGCGGCGACCCAAGGCCCGCTATGGCTGATGGACAGGCCAAGCGGGGCAGGTGCGCCTTCCAGCAGCAGACAGGGTGGCTTATCGCTATCCATGGCGAAGTGGCGCAGCGGCAGCGACATCAGCTGCGAGGCAGCCTGTAGCGCCAGCTGGCGGCCCAGGGTTTTCAGGGCTTCGCGCTGTGCTGGTGCATCTTCTGGCGGGGCCGGCAGGCGGTCCAGCAGGATCAGGGTATTCATTGCAGGTACGTGGATACGGTTGTCATGGTCGGCAGCTTAGCAGGAAGCACAGATAAGTCACCTGCCAATGCGCGCTAGCTGTCCAGATTCAGCAGCCAGCTTTCCTTGACTTCTTCCATCACCACGTAGCTGCGCGATTCGTTGGCCTGCGGCAGTTTCAGCAGGATATCGCCCAGGATCTTGCGGTACATGGACATGTCCGGCAGGCGCACCTTTAATAAATAGTCGTACTCGCCGGATACCAGGTGGCACTCCATGATGTCGGGCAGCTTTTGTACCTCGCGCCGAAAGGCGTCGAAGATATCGCCGGACTTGGCCGACAGCTTAATCTCGACAAATACCAGCAGGCTGGCACCTAGCGCCTGCGGGTTCAGGCGGGCATGGTAGCCCTCGATCACGCCCTCGCGCTCCAGCCGGCGCACGCGTTCGGTACACGGCGTGGTGGACAGGCCGACTTTTTCCGCCAGCTCGGTCATGGCGATACGGGCGTTGGCCTGCAAGTGCTGCAGGATTTTGATGTCCAGTTTGTCCAGCTGGCGCGTTTTGTCCATGGTGCGTTGCGGTTTCACTATTTTCGCCTTTTTTCGCAGGGTTATTGACTGGCTGGTTGTTAAATATAAGTGAAAAAAACTGCGTTTTAATCAATATACTACGCAAATTCACTGAGCGGCAAAAGCCGCCAATCGCACACACGACAGGACAGCTGCGCTGTCCTGTTTCAACAGGGTAGCCTGGAGGTAAACATGAAAGTCATCGTTCTTGGTGGTGGGGTTATCGGTATTTCCACGGCATGGTATCTGGCCAAATCCGGCGTTGACGTGACCGTGGTGGAGCGTCAGCCCGGCCCGGCGCTGGAAACCAGCTTTGCCAATGCCGGCCAGATCTCCCCGGGCTACGCCGCACCGTGGGCCGCACCTGGCATCCCGGCCAAAGCGATGAAATGGCTGTTCCAGAAGCACGCCCCGCTGGCTATCCGCGTGGACGGCAGCACCTACCAGTGGGAATGGATGGCGCGCATGTTCGCCAACTGCAACCCGCAGGCGTACAACGTGAACAAAGGCCGCATGATGCGCCTGGCCGAGTACAGCCGCGACAAGATCCGCGAGCTGAAAGCCGAAACCGGCCTGGGCTTTGAAGGCCGCGAAGGCGGCACGCTGCAGCTGTTCCGCAGCCAGCAGCAGGTGGACGCCATGGGCAAGGACATCGAAGTGCTGAAAGAGTGCGGCGTGGCATACGAAGTGCTGGACGCCGACGGCTGCGCCCGCATCGAGCCGGCATTGAAAAAGACCAAGCACAAGCTCAAAGGCGGCCTGCGCCTGCCGAACGACGATACCGGCGATTGCCAGATGTTCACCACCCGCCTGGCCGAAATGTGCGCCGGCCTGGGCGTGAAGTTCCTGTGGGGCAAGAGCATCGACAGCATCCAGACCTACGGCGACAAAGTGACCGGCGTGGTGGTGGAAGGCGAGCTGTTGAGCGCCGATCATTACGTGGTCGCCACCGGCAGCTACTCGCGCGAGATGGTCAAGGCTATCGGCATCGACATTCCGGTGTACCCGGTAAAAGGCTACTCGCTGACTGTGCCGATTACCAACGTCAAGGGCGCGCCGGTGTCCACCGTGCTGGATGAAACCTACAAGATCGCCATCACCCGCTTTGACCACCGCATCCGCGTCGGCGGTATGGCTGAGCTGGCCGGTTTCGACCTGAGCCTGAACCCGAAACGCCGTGCCACGCTGGAAATGGTGGTCACCGACCTGTACCCGGACGGCGGCGACGTATCGCGTGCCGAGTTCTGGACCGGCCTGCGCCCGATGACCCCGGACGGCACACCGATCATCGGTGGCACCCGCTACAGCAACCTGTCGCTGAACACCGGCCACGGCACGCTGGGCTGGACGATGTGCGCCGGTTCCGGCAAGGTGCTGGCCGACCTGATCACCGGCACGCAGCCGGAAATCCTGGTAGACGGCCTGTCGATGCAGCGTTACGCCAAACAAGGCGAAACCCTGGTGGTGCCGATGTTCCAGCCCGCTGCGGCCAAAGTCTGAGACTGCCATGCGCCCATTGATTGCCTCGATCCGCCTGGATCATTTCCGACATAACTACCTGCTGGCGCGCCAGCAGCACGGTGGCCGCGCGCTGGCCGTGGTGAAAGCCAATGCCTACGGCCACGGCGCGGTACGCTGCGCCCAGGCGGTAGCCGATGTGGCCGACGGCTACGCCGTAGCGTGCCTGGAAGAAGCACTGCAGCTGCGCGCCGCCGGCATCCGTCTGCCTATTCTGCTGCTGGAAGGCGTGTTCGAGCCGGCCGAGCTGGACGAGGTGCAGGCGCACGACCTGTGGCTGGTGGTGCAAAACCGCGAGCAGCTGGCCATGCTGATGGCCGCACCAGCGGGCAAACCGTACCGCGTGTGGCTGAAGATGGATTCCGGCATGCACCGCGCCGGTTTCTTCCCGGCCGATTACGCTGCCGCCTACCGTGAGCTGGAGGCCAGCGGCAAGGTAGACGCCATCGTCAAGATGACGCACTTTGCCCGTGCCGACGAACCGGGCTGCCCGGCTACCGACGCGCAGATCGCAGCTTTCGATGCCGCCACCGTCGGCCTGGGCGGGGAAACCAGCCTGGCCAACTCGGCCGGCATCATGATTCACGCCGACGCGCACCGCGACTGGGGCCGTCCCGGCATCATGCTGTACGGCGCCACGCCGCTGCCAGCCGGCCATGCGGCCAACGTTGGCCTGAAGGCGGTGATGCAGCTGACCACGCGTATTTTTGGCGTGCGCGAGCTGGGCGTGGGCGAGCCGGTAGGCTACGGCGCGTCGTTCCATACCGAGCGCCCCACCCGTGTGGGCCTGATGGCCTGCGGCTACGCCGACGGCTACCCGCGGCTGGCTTCTACCGGCAGCCCGGTGCGGATCGACGGTATCGCAAGCCGTGTGATCGGCCGTGTGTCGATGGACATGATGACGGTAGACCTGACCGATATTCCGCAGGCGGGCGTCGGCAGCACCGTGGAGCTGTGGGGCGACAACATCAGCGTAAACGACGTGGCGGCGCATGCCGGCACCATTGGCTACGAAGTATTGTGCAATGTGAAGCGAGCGCATTTCCGCTACGAATAAAACATAGCCATGGCATGGAAGTGCAGGATTGTGCGCTTTTTGTGCTGTATAAAAACCCCCTTGGCAGTCATGGCAAGGGGGTTTTTCATGCAGGCAGGGCTGCCTGCACCGGGTATTCTGGGCATGGCGCTGCCATTCAAGCCTGCAAGTTGGCAGAAAATGGTTATCCCTATAGCAAGTATCGGCGATCTTGATTTTTAGCAAACTATCGAAACGATATTATTTTGATAATAACGACTTACTGATGATGCTAGGGACGTGATGGGCCGACTGTCTGTGCTGTTCTGGGTAAAAGTCTTGGGCTTATTGCCAGGCGAAGTGGGCCACGGCGATGCCGGCAGCTTGCTGTCGCCGCATCGGCATATGCCGTTGCTGGCCAGCCGCCGCGCCCACATGCTGCTGAACCGCGTACGCTTGTTTGCCTGCCTGTTTTCCATCCTGACGCCCTTGTGGATTGTGGTCGACCTTTACACGCTGCCATCGCCGCTTTCCTGGCAACTGGCGGCGCTGCGCGTGTTGGCCACGGTCGCCTTTGTCAGTCTGACGCGTGCATTGCGCCCCGATGGCCGCCTGCTGCACGCGTGGCGCGGCATGGCCATGCTGTTTGCCATCCCTTCGTTGTTTTATCTGTTTTCCCACCTGCTGCTTAGCCACTACGCACTGGTAGGCGTGTCCGGCATTATCAGCGCCGGCTATACTTTTTTGCCTTTTGTGCTATTGGCCGGGCTGGCGATTTTCCCGCTTACCCTGCTGGAGTGCCTGGCGTTTGCGCTGCCCGCCTTGCTGGCACATTTGCTGTCCGGCTATCTGGAGTGGTCTGCCATGGTACCGCCGGTATTCTGGGGGGCTTTCTGGCTGCAGGTGCTGATTGCCGGGGTATCGGCACTGGCCTGTACCACGCAGCTGGCTTTCATGATGGCGCTGGTGCAGCAGGCCGTGCGCGACCCGCTGACCGGTGTGTTTTCACGCCGTAGCGCCGAAGAAATGCTGGAGCTGCTCGCCGTACAAGCGCAGCGTAGCGATATGCCGCTGGCGGTGGTGTTTATCGACCTGGATCATTTCAAAACCATCAACGACAACTTTGGCCACGCCGCAGGGGACAAGACCTTGAAAAGGTTGGCCGCAGACCTGGCGCAGCTACTGCGCAAAAGCGACATTCTGTGCCGCTGGGGCGGCGAGGAGTTCTTGCTGCTGCTGCCGCAAACCACGCTGCCGCAGGCGCGGCTGGTGTTACGCCGCGTGCGCCGCCGTGGGCTGGGCCTGCGCCCGGATGGCCAGCCATTGACCGCCAGCATGGGGGTGGCCGAATGGCACGAAGACGATGCCACAGACTGGCCGGCACTGTTGGCACTGGCGGATAACCGCATGTACCAGGCCAAACAGCAGGGGCGAAACCGGGTGATATACGGTGACGAGCCTGCATTGCCTGGGGGCGGTTAGTGGGTGGTCGCTTGGTCAAATCCTGCTGTTTTATCATTGGCAATAGATTTTACTATTACGTAAACCGTTTATATTTATAAATAATTACTTGAAAACCCTAACGGCATGAAGAAAGAATGAAGCTGGCAAGCCAGTTTGCAAGGACCCGTTCATGCCGCTTGAGTCTACCCTGTCGTTGTCGGCTCCCGCCGGTGACACCCAGCCTTTAGCCTGCGCTTACTGGCTGGCAGATATGGCACGCAGCCGCTTCCTGTTTGTGTCGTCTGGCTTTGAAGCCCTGTGGGGCAGGCCAGTGTCTGCATTGCACGAAGACCCGTCGCGCTATCTGGCCTCGGTACACCCCGATGACCTGGCGCAGTTCGCCGACCCGCAGCCCATGGCTTCCGGCCGCCGCCAGCGCCTGTTCCGCCTGCGCCAGCCGGATGGCAGCTACCGCTCGGTGGCCGAGTGCACCTTCAGCATGATTTCCCCGTTTGGTGGCGAGCCGCGTCTGGCCGGTGTGTTGTTCGAGCAGCCGGCAGACCCGGCACAGCTGCCCGAAGACTGGCTGGCCGGGCGGGAGAGTATCGTGGACGAGCTGGTCGGCCTGTACCAGCGCAGCATCAGCAACGACGACAACCTGCGCCACCTGTTTGCCTACTCGGCCATTGCCGTGATCGTGCTGGACGCCGAGGGCTATGTCTGCGAGTGGAACCGCGAGGCAGAGCGCCTGCTGGGCTGGCCGGACAGTGCCGCGCTGGGGCGGCCGCTGGCGGCGCTGCTGGTGCCCGCGCCGCTGCATAACCGTTTTCACGACTGGCTGTTTTCTGACGACGGCGGCGCCATGGCGCAGACCATGCGCCCGCTGGAAATCCCCGCGCTGCACAGCAATGGCAGCCGCGTACCGCTAGAGTTGTCCGGCTGGCAGTTTGTGCTATCCGGCTTGCCTTATCGCGGAATTACCCTGCGCGACATGACACGCCAGCATGTGGCCGAGCAGGTGCTGTACGAGCACATGGAACGGGCGCGCATGTTGTTCGAGTTCGCCAGCATCGCCATGGTGGTGCTGGACCACACCGGCGTGATCATCGACTGGAATATCCACGCCGAGCAGATTTTTGGCTTGCACGGCGAGCAGGCCGTAGGCCGGCCGCTGCTGGAGGTGCTGCCACTGTCTCCCGAGCAGCTGCCTGCCGGCTTGTTGCTGGGTGACCAGGGCATGCAGCTGGCCGAGGCCACGTCGCTGGAATTCACCCTGCAGCGCGATGGCCAGCTGCAGCATGTGGATGCCTCGTTCTGGCCGTTCTCGTCCAGCCAGCAGGGCTTTATCGGGGCATTCTTTCGCGATATCTCCGCCCGCCGCCGCAGCGAAGACGCCCTGCGCCAGTCCGAAGAGCACTACCGTCTGGTGATCGATAACGTGCGTGACGGCATTGTGGTGGTACAAGGCATGCGCATTGTGCTGTCCAACCCGCGTGCTGCGGAGATCAGCGGCTACAGCATTGCCGAATTGGCCGAGGTGGATTTTGCCAGCCTGATTCACCCGGACGACCAGGGCCGTGTACTGGAGATGCACCGCCGTCGCGTAGGGGGAGAGCCGGTAGAAGCGCGCGATGATTTGCGGGTGGTGAACAAGAATGGCGAGGTGCGCTGGGTAGACAGCGGTGTGGTGCTTATCGAGTGGCACGGCAGTCAGGCCGCGCTGGTGTTTTTTACCGACATTACCCACCGCAAACGCCTGGAAAAAGACCTGACCAGCACGCTGCGCGAGCGCGAATCCATCCTGGACAACACCATTGCCGGCATGGCATTTGTCGATGGCCAGGGCTTTGTGCGCTGGGTCAACAGCACCGCCGCCGAGCTGTTCCAGACCACGCCGGAGCGCATGCAGGGTGGCAGCCTGGAGCGCTATTACGATGTACAGCAGGATTACCTGCGTACCACACGGGATGCGCGGCTGGCGTTTGCCGAGGGCCGCGCCTACGCCACGGAAATGCGCATGCGCACGGCCTGCGGCCAACTACTGTGGGTGCAGCTGTCCGGCAAGCCCATCAACCCCGAGCAGATGGCGCAGGGCACGGTATGGGTAATGATGGATATCAGCCGCCGCAAAGAGCTGGAATTCGAGCTCTTGCGCACCCATACCGAGCGCGAGGCCATTTTGCAGTCTGCCCTGGTGGGCATGGCCTTTGTCACCAACCGCCGCCTGCTGTGGATCAACCGCACTTTTTCGCTGCTGTTGGGTTACAGCGAGGCCGAGCTGATCGGCATGAGCAGCCGCATTTATTTCCGCAGCGACGAGGAGTTCGACAGCTTTGGCCGCGACGCCTACGGCTGCCTGGCTGCCGGCCAGATTTTTACGACCGAGCGGCAGCTGCAAACCAAAAGCGGCAAGTTGATCTGGGTGCAGATGAACGGTACCAGTATCGTAAAGAGCCAGCCGGACAAAGGCACCATCTGGACGCTGGTGGATGTGTCCGAGCGCCATGCTGCAGAGCAGGAAATCCGTGACGCACTGGCCAAGCAGCAAGAGCTGAACGTGCTGAAATCGCGTTTTGTGTCTATGACCTCGCACGAGTTCCGCACCCCGCTGGCCACCGTGTTGTCGTCGGCCGAGCTGCTGCGCCACTATCACGACCGCCTGCCGCCAGAGCGGCGCGAAGCGCTGCTGGAGTCCATCCAGACCTCGGTACAGCGCATGACCGACATGCTGGATAACATTTTGCTGATCGGCCGGGTAGAGGCCGAGCGTGTCGAGTTTGTGCCGCAGCCGCTGGACGTGACGCGTTTCTGCCACCACCTGGTGCACGAGGTCAGCCAGGCGTCGCACGCCCGTGGCGAGGAAGTGCTGGCCAGTGTGGTGGTGGACATGGCGCTACCGCAGCCGGTGCTGCTGCTGGACGAAAAGCTGCTACGCGAAATTCTGGGCAACTTGCTGAGCAATGCTTTCAAGTACTCGCCGCAAGGCGGCGAGATCCGTTTTTCTGCGCGCTGTGACGGCAACGAAATCATTTTTGACGTACAAGACCAAGGCATAGGCATTCCACCGGAAGACCTGCCGCAGCTGTTTGATGCCTTTCACCGTGCCCAGAATGTGGGGCCGATACCCGGTACCGGCCTGGGCTTGTGCATTGTGCGCAAATCAGTGGAGCTGCACCACGGGCAGATCACCGTGAGCAGCGAGCAGGGGCGTGGCACGCATTTTTGCGTGCGCCTGCCGGTGCAGGAACAGCAGAAAGGGCGGCCAACATGAGGCGTATCCTGGTAGTGGAAGACGACATCGCCATTCGCAACAACATCATGGCGTTGCTGCGGCTGGAAGGCTACGAAGCCGATGCGGCGGGTGACGGGCAGGAAGCGCTGGACTACCTGCGCAGCCATGTTTACGCGCTGGTCATCAGTGATGTGATGATGCCGCGCATGGATGGCTACGCCTTGCTGCGCCAGCTGCGCACCCAGCCGGCTACCGCACAGCTGCCGGTGATCCTGCTCACCGCGCTGGCAGATAAACAAGACCAGCGCCAGGGCATGAACCTGGGCGCAGACGACTACTTGCCTAAGCCTTTCCAGCGTGAAGACCTGCTGAATGCCATCGAAACCCGCCTGGGCCGCAGCGCCCAGCAGCAGGTAGAGGCACATCGCTTGCAGGCCGAGGCACACCGCCTGCGCTATCTGGACCAGCTGACCGGGCTGGGCAGCCGTATGGCATTGCTGGAGGCGCTGTCCGGGCAGGGCGGCTTGTGCGAAACCCCTGGCCAGCTGGTCTTGGTGCTGGTGCTTGGGGTAGATCATTTTTCGCGCATTAATGACTCGCTGGGCTACCAGGCAGGCGATGCTGCATTGCGTGAGTGTGGCCGCCGGCTGGAGCAAACCCTGGGTGACATGGGGCGTGCTTTCCGCCTGGTGGGGCCCAATTTTGCCGTGGTGGCCCAGGTGGGCGAGCCCGCCGCCGCGCAGCTGCTGGCTACCTGCCTGCAGGAAGCCTGGCTGCAACCCATGACGGTGCTGGGCGAGGAGATGTTTATTCCGGTCAGCATCGGTTATTGCCTGTATCCAGCCGATGCATCGGATGCGCAGCAGCTGCTGGGCCGGGCCGAGGTGGCATTGCATCAGGCGCAGGGCATGGGCGGCAGCCATGTGCTGGGTTATACCGCGCAAATGAACGCCGAGGCCAGCGAGCGCTTGCGCCTGAGCAACGACCTGTACCGTGCGCTGGAGCGCAATGAATTCGAGCTGCACTACCAGCCGCAGATTTCCTTGCAAGACGGCAGCCTTACCGGCTTCGAGGCGCTGCTGCGCTGGCACCACCCGCGTCTGGGCCGGGTGTCGCCGCTACGTTTTATCCCGCTGGCCGAAGAGAATGGCCAGATCATTTCAATTGGGTGCTGGGTACTGGCCGAAGCCTGCCAGCGCCTGGCTAGCTGGCAGCATGTGGCACCGGGCGTGCGCGTCGCGGTAAACCTGTCGGCGCGGCAGTTTGCTGCGGCCAACTTGCTGCACAGCATCGAAGCGGCGCTGGACTTTAGCGGTTTGCCCCCCACGCTGCTGGAAATCGAGATCACCGAGGGTACGGCCATGGTGGATGCCGAGCGCACGGTGGGTACCTTGCTGCAGCTGAAAAGCCTAGGGGTGAAGCTGGCGCTGGACGACTTTGGTACCGGTTATTCCAGCCTGGCCTACCTGAAGCGTTTTCCGCTGGATGTGCTGAAGGTCGATCAGTCCTTTGTGCGCAATATCCTCACCTCGGCCGGAGACCGCGCCATTACCCAGGCGGTGATTTCCCTGGCCAGCAGCTTTGGCATGTCGGTGATTGCCGAAGGGGTAGAGCGGGAAGAACAAAAGCAGCTATTGCAGCAAATGGGGTGCGATGCGTATCAGGGCTATCTGTTTAGCCCGCCGCTGAGTGCCCGCGATGTGACGGAGCGTTTGCCAGACTGGACGATAGCAAGGGTGCCAACATGACCATTTTTTTTGAAGAAGACAGCGTGGCTACCGTGACGGTTGCCCAAAGCGCGCCAGCTATCCGCATTTTCATGGTGGAAGACCAGCCGCCGCTGCGCTTTAACCTGAAGCAGCTGCTGGAGCTGGAAGGCTTTGCGGTAGAAGAGGCCGCAGACGGCATGAGTGCGCTATCGCGGCTGGACGTGCTGGCCAGCCAGGGGCATACCTGCCCGCAGCTGGTGTTGCTGGATGTGGGCCTGCCGGACATGGAAGGCTACGATATCTGCCGCGAGATCAAGGCCGATGCCCGCCTGGCGCACGTGCCGGTGATCTTTTTGTCTGGCAGGGTAGAGCTGGAAGACAAAATGGCCGGCTACGAGGCCGGGGCGGAAGACTATATCGCCAAGCCGTATGTCAATGCCGAGCTGCTGAGCAAAATCGGCGTGGCCCTGCGTAATGGCGAGGCGCGCCAGGCAGGCCAGCAGCTGCAAGGCCAGGTGGCCCATGCCATGCAGGCGGCGTTTACCGCCATGACCAGTGCCAGCGAGATCGGCATCGTGCTGCAGTTTTTGAAAAGCACCTTTGTGTTGCCGGATAACGCGGCCCTGCAGCAGTGCATGCTGCAGGCGCTGCAAGACCTGGGGCTGGATGCCAGCGTGCAGCTGCGCTCTGTCCGTGGTGTCAGTACCGTGAATGGCGAGGGCCCGTGTGGCCAGCTGGAAATCGGGCTGATCGACACCCTGGCGCGGCGCGGGCCGATTGTGGATGCGGGCCGGGTGACGGTGTTTACCTATGGCCAGGTGTCGCTGGCCGTCAAAAACATGCCGCGCGAAGACGAAGAGCGCAATGGCCGCCTGCGAGACAACCTGGCTTTTCTGGTAGAAGGCGCCACCGCGCGCCTGGCTGCACTGGATGCCGCCTGGCAGCAGCAGCATCAGGCGGCCACGCTGGCGCAGCTGGTGTCGCGCACCCGTGAGACGCTGCAGGTTATCGATAACCGTTTTCGCCAGCAGCAGTGGAGCAGCAACGACATCATGCTGCGCCTGCGCGAGGACATCGATCGCGCTTTTGTCAGCCTGGGGCTCACCGAGGGCCAGGAGCGCATGCTGGCCGGGCTGGTGGCACGTGCTACGCAGGAAGCCACCGAGCTGTACGACCAGAGTGCCGATGTGGATAGCAGCATGAAGGCGCTGCTGCAGGCGCTGGATGCCGGCCGGGCTGCATCATAAGGGGGCAACGTCGCCCCAGTCCTGGCGCAGCAGCCGCTCGCGCCACTCGTCCCCCAGGCGCTGGCTTTCTGCCACCGCCTGTCCCCATAAGCGGCGGCGCATGGCGTCGTCGTGCGCAAAGCGTTTCGGGTCGCCGCGGTCTGGCAGGCGGCCCAGCCCCAGGCTGGCCAGGTAGGCCGGGCTGGGGGTCACCAGCAGCGTGCTGTGGTGGTGTGCAGCGACCGGCTGGCGCCACGGCAGGATCTTGTCAAACCAGCCCGGCACGATGCGCGGCTGGTAGTGCAGGTACAGCGTTATGCCGGCCTGCTGCTGCCACGGGTAGTCCAGGTGGTAGTCCAGCAGCCCGCCATCACGGTATACCCCGGCGCTGGCGCCGGGTATGGCGACCCCGTCAAACAGCCCCGGTACACCGGTGGTACCTAGCAGCGCGGGCAGCAGGTTGGCCGCAGACAGCGGCACGCGCTGCGTGGGGATACGGTCTTGCGGGGCAAACGCCAGCGCGCTGCGCGCATCGTGGCAGATCAGCCGCTCGAAGACATGGCGCAGTTGGCCGCGCCCTGCGGTGTTGCATGCCGCCGCCAGCGCCAGGCCGGCCAGTAGCGGTGCGCGCTGCTCATGGCGCAGCAGGCCGCGCGCGCGTACCAGCACCAGGCTGAGCCGATAGTGCGGGTGTTGCAGTATGGCCTGCAGCCCATGCGGCCCTAGCGTGTCGTGCAGCAGGGCTTGCCAGTTCTGGTAAATCAACGCACGGGTGGGCTGGCGGCTGTAGTCCTGGGCTACGTAGTTGGCCGCAAAGCGCTGCAAGGCAGCGACGGGGTCGGCCTGCATGGCGCAGGCAAAACGCCAGCCTCCTATCGATGCCCCCACCAGGTCGCGCACCGCAGGCTGTTCGGCCAGCCAGCCGAACACCGCCTGGTCCAGCCCGGACAACCCCAGTGCCTTGGGCCCGCCAGCGGCACCCGGCAGGGTGGTGATGTCCACAGCCTGCAGGCCGTCTTGCTGTAGCCTGCGGCGTGCCGCAGGGCCGGCTTTCAGGGTAAGGGCCGGTGCCTGGCGCAGAATAATGGCAGTCATGGCTGGAGTGTCTAGTACAAAAGCGGTCATAATACCCGACTAAATTACTTTACCGGAGTCTGTTGTATGCCTCAGGCGTATCTGGATGCCGTGGGCTTGGCCCTGCCGGCTGCTGCTGTTACCCGTGCCACAGGCCAGCTGGCCGCCGCATTGCCCGGTTTGCCGCTGGCGGCACCGGCGGATGTGTATCGTTACCCGGTGCCCAAGCTGGGTGAGGGGGGGAGCTGCTCGCTGGTAGACGAGCTGGATGACACGCCCTATGACGTGGCGCCCTGGCTGGGCGGCGAGAGTGCGGCAGCACACGCGGCGCTACTGCAACTGCATGCGCTGGTGGAGGCCACGCTGCAGTCGGTTGCTGCCGACTGGCTGGGCGTGTACTGCCGTTTCGAGCGCGACGGCCAAGCGCGCCTGGTCAAGCTGGCCTACCGCGGGCTGCCCAGCCGTGGCGAGTTTCCGCTGACCGAAGACTTTGCCCTGTTCAGCAACAATAGCCGTGTGGGGCTGAGCGGCCGTGCGGCCATCGTGGCGGATGTGGCCGCCTGGCAGGCAGCGGGCGGTGCGTATTACGAGTGTGACCCCAAGGTGCAAAGTGAGGTGTGCCTGCCTGTGTTGGCCGCAGATGGCCGCGTGGTGGGTATTCTGGACGCCGAAGATGCCCGCCCGGGTTTTTTTGGCGAGGCCGAACAAGCGGCGCTGGCGGCACTGGCGATGGCCTTGTCGGTACCGTTTAGCCAGCTTGGCAGCGCTGTTGAAAAAAGCTGACTGATGTGTTCGTTTGATTGATATTTCTCATTTGGTGGGGGCATGGCTACCATGCCCCGCCTGTTTTCATTGAATCGGAGTCTATTTTGAGCCAAGCCGACACCCAGCCCCGTGTAGATCTGGTCGCCAGTTGCAATCTGCCTACGCCTTGGGGTGTGTTCCAGATGCATGGTTTTGAAGAACAAGGCGGGCGTGAGCACGTTGCACTGACGCTGGGCGATATCAGCGGTGGCGATGCCCCGCTGGCCCGTGTGCATTCCGAATGCCTTACCGGCGACGGCCTGTTTTCCCTGCGCTGCGATTGTGGTTTCCAGCTGGAAGCTGCGCTGGAGGCCATTGCCGCTGAGGGCCGCGGCATCTTGCTGTACCTGCGCCAGGAGGGTCGTGGTATTGGCCTGATCAACAAGATTCGCGCCTACAAGCTGCAAGATGGCGGCGCCGATACGGTAGAGGCCAACGAGCAGCTGGGCTTCCCAGCCGACATGCGCGACTTCCGCATTGCCCGCGAAATGCTGGCGCTGCTGGGCGTGGATGCGGTGCGCATCATGACCAACAACCCGCGCAAGATTGCCACGCTGGAGCAGGCAGGCATCCGGGTGGCCGAGCGCGTGCCGCTGCAGGTTGGCCGCAACCCGTACAACGACCACTATCTGGACACCAAACGCGCCAAGCTGGGCCATCTGTTCGGCCGTTAAGTTTGTCACCCGGATGGCGATAAAAGCACTAGACAGGGGGGCAGCATGATCAAGATTGAACCGGTAGGCAGTGCCGAGGCCATCAGCCAGCATACGTCACAGCACTTGCCTGGCCACGGTCAGGCGCACGGTCATGGTCATGCAGTAGCCGGCACAACGTTTAGTGCCAGCTTGCTCAGCCAGCATGCCTTGCTGCTGGACCCGGACGGGCAGGCGGGGGAGAATGCCAGCCCGGCGCAGCTGGCGCACGCCCTGGGTCAGCTGCTGGCGCTGCTGGAAGAGCGCCTGGCGGATATGCGAGAGCGGGCGCTACTGGGTGGCGGCCAACCTGCGCATGGTTTGTTCAACGAGCTGGTGCAGATAAGCGAGGTGGTGGCGCGGCTGGGTCATTTGTGGCAGCGGCTGTGGCTGAGCATGCCGGAAGCCTGTGAGGCCGCGCGTGGGCGTATTCATGCGCTGTTTGTCACGGTGCATTTTTTGCTGCGGGTGTTGCAGCACAGTGCCGAGCCGGCAGACTGGCAGGCGCAGAGCCGGCTATGGGGGCAGTACGAGGCGGTATTTGCCGCCTAGCCCGGCGGCGCTGTGTTGTTGCGTGGCGGGCTGTGGTGCTTCAGTGTGCGGGAAATGCAAAAAACCGGTCAGCTGACCGGTTTTTTTAATTGGTGGTGGAGGTAAGCGGGATCGAACCGCTGACCTCTTGCATGCCATGCAAGCGCTCTCCCAACTGAGCTATACCCCCACGCAATGTGGCGTCCCCACGGGGATTCGAACCCCGGTTACCGCCGTGAAAGGGCGATGTCCTAGGCCTCTAGACGATGGGGACCTAGTGTGTTTCCTGGTGGAGGTAAGCGGGATCGAACCGCTGACCTCTTGCATGCCATGCAAGCGCTCTCCCAACTGAGCTATACCCCCTGACACCAGCTCTTCGTTTCGCATCGCTGCGTTGCGAAGAGGTGCGCACTTTAACTTGCCACCCTGTAGGCGTCAAGCGTTTTACCGCACATTTTTTCAAAAAAAATGCACTTAATCTGCAAGTGCATGATTTATATGGGAGCGTTTCCGATCGGGGTCGGTACTTATTGCAATGCTGTAGCGGGTGCCGCTTTTTCCGGGCGTACGCGCATGGCCCACATCACCCCCGCCAGCAGCAGGCCGATGCCCGCCAGCGACAGCCCGCCGGGCCATTGCCCCCTTAACAGGTAGGCGAAAGTCAATGCCGCCAGTGTTTCAAACACGATCAGCTGCCCTGCCAGGCTGGTGGGCAGGCGCTGGCTGGCTTCGTTCCAGCACAGCGTACCTAGCCAGGAAGCCAGCAGGGCCACGCCCAGCATCATCAGCATGAACTTGCCCGGCGTCGGCCCCAGTGGCATGGCAAACCCCGGTGTGACCTGTGCGCTGTACAGCCAGAAGCCGGCGTAGCCCAGTAGTGCCAGCGGCAGGGTGGCCAGACCTTGCGCCGTGGCCCAGCCGCGCGGTTTGCGCTGCGGGTGAGCGCGCAGCCAGTTGCCATTGCGTATCGGGTACCAGGTCCAGCACGCTACGGCTAGCAGCGCCATGATGGCACCGCTGCCGTAGCGTGCCATGTCGATGCCGGGCTGCAGGGCCAGTGCGGCCAACTCCGCCTGATTGACGCAGGCAATACCGGCCAGTATGACCGCCAGCGGCGGTAGCAGCTTGCCCCAGGGCAGGTGCCCGTCGCGCTGGTGATTGAACAGGTTGGCACTGATGGCAATGACCACCGGTAGCGTGCCGATCAGCATGGTGGGCAGCGGGCCACCGGTGCGTTGTATGGCGCTGGCCAGGAACAGGTAGTACAGCACATTGCCGATAAGTGATAGCTGTAGCGCTTCACGCCAGTCGGCGCGGCTGAGGTGGGCCAGCTCGCGCCGGTCCAGCCAGGCCAGTGGCAGGGCAATGAGGCCAAAAGCCAGGTAGCGGCCGCAGCTTAGCAGGGCGGCGGGGTAGTCGGGCAGCAATAGCGGGGCAATGAAAACCAGCCCCCATAGCGTGCCGGCGGCCAGGGCAAAGGCAATACCGGTCAACATGGGCATCTCCAGAAGGGTGGCCACCAGTGTCGCGCAGCCTGCAGCGGCTGTCTTGTACCAGCTTGCGGTGGTATCACAGGGCCCGTGAGCGCTATGTCTTGCCGCTGCGCAGGCTCGCAAGATTTTCCAATGCCAGGCGGAGGACGACAGGTTCTAGCCGCGTATGGCTTTCTGGTAACGCGCAGGGGTGGTGCCGTAGCGTTTCAGGAAGCTGCGGTTAAGGTGGGCCTGGTCGGCCAGGCCGCAGTCTGCGGCTACCTGTGCCGGTGGTGTGCCCCGGGTGAGCAGCTGCTTGGCACGGTATAGCCGCAGTGCCATCAGCATTTGCTGCGGGGTGGCGTGGTACTGCGCCTGAAACTGGCGCAGAAAGTGAAACGGGCTCAGGCCGGCTACCGCGGCCAGCGTATCCAGGTTCAGGCGCTGCGCCAGGTGGGCGTGCATGTAGTCGATGACGCGGTCAAAGCGCTGGCCTGCTTGCGGCGCCTGGCGTGTGCTGGCTAGCGGGGCCAGGGTGCTTACCAGCTGTGCCAGCTGGCAGTCGAAAGCCAGTGCATCGTCTTCTTGCCACAGGGCTGCCAGCTGTTGCGCCAGCCGCTGTGCCCGTGCCGGGTCATGTTGCACGGCTTGGCCAAACCACCAGCCGCCCGCACCGGCAATCTCATCCAGCACCTGCGGTTCGATATAGATCATGTGGTACTGCCAGCCGCTGTCGGTTTCAGCCCGCCCGGTATGCAGTATGTCGGGGTTCATGGTGACGATGCTGCCGGGGCCGGCCAGGTGCTCGCTGCCAAGGTAGCGGAAGCGCTCCACACCACAGGCTACCGTGCCGAAGCCGTAGGCCGCATGGGTGTGCGGCTCGAAGGCGTGCTGCACGATATGGGCGCGGTACAGCTCGATACCAGCGCGGGCGCGCGGGTGAAAGAACTGTGCCTGGTCATGGGTAAATTCAAACTGCCGGGGGACGCCTTGCATGGCTGGATGGCTTATCGAAACGGGTAGTGGCAGCTTAGCGGCCACGGCGCAGGCTGGCAATGCACGGGCAGTGGGGCTGCCATGCGGTCAAGGTTGGCCGCGGGTGCGGCCAACCTTGGGCGGGGGCTAGTCGGCGCCGTGCTGCATGGCGGGCGCTGCCGGTGTATGCAGGCTGGCCCAGTAGCCGTAGTTCACTTCCAGGTTTTCCTGCAGGGTGGCCAGGTCTACGGCTTGCTGGCCCATGATCTGCACCGCACGCAGGGTCAGGTTGACTTCTTGCTCCAGCAGCTTGGACACGGTGTTGGCCTGGCTAAGCTGGCAGGCGCTGTGCAACCAGCCTTGCCACTGCGCCAGCCAGCCATCTTGCTGGGCTATCAGCTTTTGCAGGCTGGCTGCTTGCAGCTGTGTCAGGCTCAGCCAGGTCTCGGTATGGGCCAGGGCGGGCAGCATGGCCAGGCTGGCGCCAAGGTTATGTTGGCCGCGCGTGGCCAGGTTGCCCAGCAGCTGGGCGTGGCCTGGTTTCGGTATGGCCGGGCTGTGTGCCAGGGCATGGGGGAGGGCGTGATCTGCGTGGGTCATGGGGTGTCCTTTGTGGGCTAGCCGCCCAGGCGTTGCAGCATGGCGTGGATGGCGCGGATTTGCAGTGCCTGGCGCGAGTAGTAGTCGGGGTAGTCAGCGCTGCGGCTGGTGTAACCCCACCAGTCCCAGCAGCCGTCGGGGTTCTGGGCCAATGTGTTGTCGCTACCGGCGGCCTGCGGGTACAGCACGATCAGGTTGTTGCTGTCGGCGATCGTGTTGTAGCCGGTGGTGGTGATGTAACGGTTCCCATAAGGCGGCTGGCTGGCGGTATCGGCCTGGCCCAGGGTGTAGCTGACATAGCTGTAACCTTGCTTGCAGCCGTGCAGGGCAATGTGCACGCGTGCCGGGGCACCTTCCAGCACCGCTCGCGGTACGTAGACATAGCCAAAGTCGGCCATGCTGGCGTGTGGGTCGTTACCGAAGAATTCGCGCTGGTCAAAGCGCAGCAGTTGGCCGCTGGCCTGTGCTGCGGGCGCGGCCAGGCCGGGGTAGATGTGCTGCAGGATGTGGTGTGACTGCATGAAGCCGCCGTTGTTGAGGTAGGGCGGCTGGTTGCTGCCCAGCGGCGAGTCTTCCGGGTTATCGGTAATCAGCGAGTGGCCGGCCGGCAGCTGGTGGTAGTAAGCAATCTGGCTATCTGGTACCCCCAGCAGGCGGTACATCTCGTGCGTTTGCGCCACCACGGCGCTGTTTACCACGCTGTCGGCACTGCCGGTAAACACGTACACGCGCTGGCGTGCCAGGTTGGCCAGCGGGTCGATCAGCGCATCGCGCTCGGCCTCTTGTGCCAGCTTTACCGATAGCCGTGCCGGTGGTGCCAGTTCTGGCGTGAGCGGGGCCATGCACAGCTGCAGTGCGTTCAGCGCGTAGGCATCCTCGGCCAGCCAGGCGGCGCCACGAAAGGTTTCTACGCCACGGTAGGGGCCGCCGGCGACGACGCCTGCGCCAATAAAGCTGGCCGAGTGCGCCAGGTGCAGCTGTACCGTCATGAAAGCGCCGGAGGAGAGCCCGGAAACGGAGCTTTCCCCAGGGGTGACCTTGTATGGCCCAAGCTGGGCTATCTGGGGGGCAGGTAGAGGCATGTCGGGCTTTCTGTGGGAGTGATGCGCGTATTGTTGGCCAGGCGCCTGATTTTTATATGAATTTTGCATGATTTTTATATTTATTGTTGCTGCAAGGTTTCGTTAAAACAGTCGCTGCAATCTTTTTATACTGCCTGCTCACACACAGAAAGAGAGCAGCATCATGATGGGTAAAAACAGGCTGGAAGCGTTTAGCGACGGGGTGCTGGCGATCATCATCACCATCATGGTGCTGGAGCTGAAAGTGCCGCATGGGGCTGACTGGGCCGTGTTGCAACAGCTGTGGCCGGTGTTTGTCAGCTACATCCTCAGCTTCGTGTACGTCGGCATTTACTGGAATAACCACCACCATATGCTGCACGCCACGCGCCATGTCAGCGGTTTGGTGCTGTGGGCTAACCTGCATCTGCTGTTCTGGCTATCACTGGTGCCGTTTGCCAGCGGCTGGATGGGTGAAAACCACTTTGCGCCACTGCCTACGGCGCTGTATGGCGTGGTGCTGCTGATGTCGGCGTTGGCGTACTGGCTATTGCAGGCCGCGTTGAAACGTTCGCCGGAAAATGCACTGCTGTCACAAGCCGTGGGCCGTGATGTCAAAGGCAAGCTGTCGCTAGTGATGTACCTGCTGGGGATTGTGGTGGCTACGCAGCTACCGTCGCTGGCTTGGGGCATGTACGCTGCGGTCGCCCTGATGTGGCTGGTGCCGGATCGGCGCATCGAGCGGATGCTGCGCGAGCAATAAGGCATGGCCATAATGTGGCGTGGTCTTAGCTTGCAAGGCGGGACACCATGCCGGCGCTAGCCGGCTAACCCTGGAGGAAAACATGTTCGGCAAACTGGCATCGGATGCACTGGGCCTGAGTGATATCGGCCGCGTTATCGCCCCGCAGGATTATCACAAGGTAGAAAGCGACGACTACATCATGCACGAGAAAGGGGAGAAGATTTTCTTCCTGATCAAGAGCAAGACCGACGAATACTGCTTTACCAACCTGGCACTGCTGCACCTGGATGGTGATAGCGCCATCAGCAAAAAGCGGTTGCTCAAGCGCTACGACTACTACCAGCACGACATCAGCGATGTACAGCTGGAAACGGCTGGCACGATCGATCTGGATATCGAGTTGAAATTTGCGCTGGGCGAGCAGGTGTTTTCTATCGATGTGCATAAAGAGCACATTGAACCGCTAAAAGACATCTATAAGGCGCTGATCGAGATTAGCCAGCACATGGCCGACGAGCACCACAAGCTGGGCCTGGTGACGCAGAGCCTGGACCGCGTGGTGAGCTCGCTGGCGCGGCAGGCCGGCGGGCAGACAGACCTGGCGCAGCAGGCCAGCGCGCTGTACGGGTTTTATCAGGATACCCTGCTACAGGCCAGCCACGCTGCGCACCGCAAGGACTACAGCAGCGTATTCGAGTGCTTTATCCGCAGCTAGACCGCAAAAGCAAGCCGCAGCCGCCTGTCACGTGCAGGCGGTTTTTTTATTATGCGGTTGCGGTGTTGGTCTGGCACTGAACTACGGCTATCATCCGGGCATGATGTTTAATCTGGATAAATATGACATTGCATAAGATGCTGCTTGTACTGGGCTTGCTGGCAAGCATACCGCCGGGTGTGGCGGCGGATGGTTTGCCCGCAGCAGAGTGGGCTGCACGCGAAATGCGCTATATCGCCAGCCAGTTTCCCGGCCGACTGGCCGGGGCCGAGCGCGAGTTTGCCGCCGCCGAGTACCTGCATATCCAGCTATCCAGCATGGGTTATCAAACGCAAACCCAGGCGTTTGATACCGAATACAACTACGTGTTTGCCAACAATGTGCGCCAGCGCCGTCTGTTGCAGTCGCGTAATGTCATTGCTACCAAACCGGGTGTCAGCGGCCAGGTCATCGTCATTGGCGCCCACTTTGACACCGCCACCACCCTGCACGAAGTACACGAAGGCGTGTTTGGCGGCGAGCAGCTGCAAGGGCTGGACGATAATGCATCGGGTGTCGGCGTCATGCTGGCGCTGGCGCGCGAGCTAGCCAATGCCCCGGTGCAGCACACGCTCAAATTTGTGGCATTTGGCGCCAAGGAGCTGGGCATGAAAGGCTCGCAGGCCTATCTGGACAGCCTGCCACCGGCCGAGCTCAGCCGCACGCTGCTGATGGTTAACCTGGACAGCCTGCTGACCGGTGACACGCTGTATTTCAATGCCGGCAAGCGTACCGTGGCGGCCAACCCTGCCGCCGGCGCCGCGCGCGACCGTGCCCTGGCGTTGGCCGCCGCGCTGGGCATCGACGCCCGCAGCAACCCCGGGCTACACCCTGATTACCCCGCGGGTACCGGCTGTTGTTCCGACCAGGAAAGCTTTGATAAAGCAGGCATTCCCGTACTGGCGGTAGAAGCCACGAATTGGTCGCTGGGCAAGGGTGATGGCTATATGCAAACCGCCTTGCCGGGCATTACCGGCGGTAGTAGCTGGCACCGCCCCGACATCGATAATCTGGCGCGCTTGCCACAGCTACTGCCCGGCCGGCTAGAGCAGCGCGCCCGCGATACCTTGCGTATTTTGCTGCCGTTCTTGCTGGAGGCCAGCGGCGCCCGCCCGGCACCGTGATACCCGGAGCCCTGCCATGAAAAACATCCTCTACCTGATAGGTGTTTTACCCCTGCTGGCTGGCGCACAAGCCGTGGAAGGTGACGCCCCGCCGGCCATGCGCCATTGCCAGGTGGTGTTTGACAATGGTGCACGCCTGGCCGAGGTGCCGCTGGCCGAAACCAGCGAGCAGCAGATGCGTGGCTTGTCGCGCCGCCACGATGTGGGTAGCGGCATGTGGTTTGCCTTTGCGCAGCCGCAGCCGCTGCGCTTCTGGATGCGCGACACCTGGCAGCCCTTGTCGATAGGTTTTATCGACGCAGCCGGGGTGATTTTCCAGATAGCCGACATGCAGCCGGATACGCTGGATATCCACGCCAGCAGCCGTGCCGGTGTGGCGGCGCTAGAGCTGCCGCGTGGCAGCTTTGCCATGCTTGGGGTGCAGCCGGGTACCCGGGTCAGCCTGCAGCACTGCCAATAGCTGGCGCCGCAGGCTGCTTTGGCCTCCCCCGCGGGCAGGGGGGAATTTTTCTGTATCCGCATGGTCTGTGCTAGCTTGCCCAATGCCCTTTCAACCCCGCCAGGAAGCCCGACATGAGCCAGAAACCTACCGAGCACGCTGTGAACCAGGACATTATCCGGCTGTACGACGAATACACCCACGCACCGCTATCCCGCCGCGATTTTTTCCAGCGGCTTACCCGCCTGGCCGGTGGCACGGCTGCCGCGTATGCCATCCTGCCTTTACTGGAAAACAACTACGCGCAGGCACAGCAGGTGGCGGCCGGTGATAGCCGTTTGCAGGCGGCTGATACGGTATTTGGCCGGCTTGGGGACGCCAGCCTCAGCGGTTATCGCGTGCAGCCTGCCAGTGCCGATGCGCGCCAGCTGCCGGCGGTGATCGTCATCCACGAAAACCGCGGTCTGAACCCGCATATCCGCGACGTGGCGCGCCGCTTGGCGCTGGAGGGCTTTGTGGTGCTGGCGCCGGATTATCTGTCCACGCAGGGCGGCACACCGGCAGACGAAGACAAGGCGCGCGAGCTATTCGGCAAGCTGGATGCGGCCGTATCGCGCGATGTGTCGCTGGCGGCATTGTCGTATCTGCAAGTGCAGGGTAAGGGCAAGGTCGGGGCGGTGGGTTTCTGCTGGGGGGGTGGCCAGGTTGGCCAGCTGGCCGTGCATGCGCCGGCGCTGGGTGCGGGGGTAGTGTACTACGGTGCGCAGCCGGCGGCCGCCGACGTGCCACGCATCAAAGCGCCGCTGCTGCTGCACTACGCCGCGCTGGACGAGCGCATCAACGCCGGTATTCCGGGGTTTGAAGATGCGCTGAAGGCTGCCGGTAGCCGCTATACGCTGCAGCTGTACCCCGGCGTAAACCACGCATTCAATAACGACACCAACGCCGCCCGCTACGACAAGGCCGCTGCCGAGCTGGCCTGGGGCCGTACCGTGGCATTTCTGCGTCAGCAGCTGGCGTAAGGCATCGCGGGTATCGTCAAAGCACAAGGCCGCTACATTGCAGCGGCCTTGTGCTTTGCGGGTGTCGCCCTGCAATGCGCCAGCCAGTAAGCAGCCCCCGGCCGGGCTGGCAAACCGGGGGCTGCTTGGCGTGGCGAACGCCCAGGTTGGCCGCGTGCGGCCAACCTTGAGCCAGAGGCTTACTTGCGCACGATCTCGCCTGCTGGGTCGAACGCACCGGCCTTGATCACGCCATTGCGCGCGCTGATAAAGGCTTTCAGCACGTCCGCGTCGGCGTAGCCGGTGTTGACGTAACCCTTGTGGCTGGACAGTTTCGGGTAGCCATCACCACCGGCCGCGGTGAAGTTGTTCAGCGCCACGCGGTAGGTTTTGGCTGCGTCGATGTCTTTGCCACCGATTTGCGCCTGTTTCAGCTCGCCCCCCTCGATCACCAGCTTCACGCCGGCAAACTGCGGGAAGGCGCCAGAGCCGGGGCTCATCTTGGCGGCGGTGCGCAGCAGCTCCAGTGCTTCTTTGCCGCTCATGTCCACGTACACCAGGGTGTTGCCGAATGGCTGTACCTTCAGCACGTCCTTGTAGGTGATCTTGCCGGCGGCAATGGAGTCACGCACGCCACCCGAGTTCATGATGGCAAAGTCGGCCTGGGCTTTTTCTTTCATGGCACTGGCGATCAGGATGCCCATGCTGGCAGGCTGGCTGCGGACCTGGTTGCGGTCGCCGTTCAGCTTGGCTTCGGTGGCGCCAATCTCTACCGACAGCGACTCCTGGCCCTTGTTCTGGTACGGGCGCAGGAATTCCAGCACCTCGCTGTGCTCGGCTATCTGCTGGGTGTAATACACCTTTTGTTCTTTGCCGGCGCTGTCTTTCACGGTTTTCTTCAGGTTTACCGGAATCAGCTGGTACTTCACCAGTTTGAACTCGCCGTTTTTCAGCTCGAAGTCGGCGCGGCCAACGTATTTGCCCCATTCGTGCGCCTGCACGATCCAGGCACCGTTCTGGCGGTCTGGCGCACAGTCGCTACCCGGCACGTAGGCGGTATCACGTACGTTTTCGGCTTTCATGCACACCGGGTTCTGGCTATGGCCGCCAACGATCAGGTTCAGGCCTTTTACCGCGCGCGCCATTTCCACGTCGCCCGGCGCATTCACGCCGTGGTCGCCGTTGTCGTAGTGGCCCATGTGGGTGGTGGCAATCACCACATCAGCTTGTTTGCGCAGCTGCGGTACCAGCTTGGCGGCTTCACGGGCCGGTTTGCGGAACTCGATACCCTTGGTGTTTTCCGGGTTGGTGAGCTTTTTGGTGTCGTCGGTGGTCAGGCCCATGACCGCTACGCGCACATCGCCCAGCTTGAAGATGCGGTACGGCTCGAACATGCGCTTGCCATCTTTGTAGATGTTGGCCGACAGCATGGGGAAATTGATCCACTGGCGCTGTTTGGCCAGCACCTCGGGGGATTTGTCGAACTCGTGGTTGCCTACCGCCATGGCGTCGTAGCCCAGCAGGTTCATGCCCTTGAAGTCGGGCTCGGCGTCCTGCATGTCCGATTCGGGTACGCCGGTATTCACGTCACCGCCGTCCAGCAGCAGGCTGTAGCCGCCGTTCTTGCGCACGTCGGCGCGAATCTGCTCGATCACATTCTTGCGCGCGGCCATGCCGTATTCGCCGTCGCCATTGCGCCAGAAGCGGCCGTGGTGGTCGTTGGTATGCAGGATGGTGATCTTGTAAACCTGGTCTTTTACCGGCTTGGCCAGTGCAGCACCAGAGGTGGCAGACAGTGCGGCCAGCACAGACAGGCAGAGTACCGGATGGCGTAGTTTCATGGATGGGCCCCTTGTTTCGTTTTATAGACGCAGACCCTGCAGTATCGCGCAGGGCAAAAAAAAACGGCAAGCCCCGGTTGCAGGGCTTGCCGTGATTGCTGGATTTATTTGCTCCAGTTGTCTTTCAGGCCAACGGTGCGGTTGAACACCGGTTTGCTGCCCGCCTGGTGTTCGTGGCGGTCGGTCACGAAATAACCGATACGCTCGAACTGGTAGCGGGTTTCCGGCGCAGCTTGCAGTACCACGGGCTCTACATAGCCGGTAATGGTGGTGAGCGAGGCCGGGTTCAGGAAGTTCATGAAGTCCACGTACTCGCCATCTTCACCGCGTACCGCATCCGGGCGGGCTTCGGTAAACAGGCGGTCGTACAGGCGCACTTCGGCTTCGATAGCGTGATTGGCGGCAATCCAGTGGATCACGCCTTTCACCTTGCGGCCTACCGGGTTCTGGCCTAGGGTGTCGTGGTCGATGGAGCACTTCAGCTCGATGACCTTGCCGCTGTCGTCCTTGATGACTTCGTCGCACTTGATCACGTAGCTATAGCGCAGGCGCACTTCGCCGCCCGGTGTCAGGCGCTGCCATTTTGGTGGCGGTACCTCGGCAAAGTCTTCGCGCTCGATGTAGATCTCGCGTGCCAGCGGGATGTCGCGCTCGCCCATTTCCGGGTGGTGCGGGTGGAACGGCGCGCTGCGGCTGCCGGTTACACCGTCCTGGTAGTTGGTGAGGGTCACCTTGATCGGGTCCAGTACTGCAATCACGCGTGGCGATTCGTTTTCCAGCGACTCGCGTACCGCGCCTTCCAGTACCGACATATCGATAATGTTTTCGCTCTTGGATACGCCAATGCGCTGCGCAAACAGGCGCACGCCGGCCGGGCTGTAGCCACGGCGGCGCATACCGGCGATGGTCGGCATGCGCGGGTCGTCCCAGCCGGTGACTACGCCTTGGTTCACCAGGTGCTGCAGCTTGCGCTTGGAGGTCAGCGCGTACAGCAGCTCCAGGCGCGAGAATTCGATCTGCTGCGGGTGGTGGCCGATGCTGATGTTGTCCAGCACCCAGTCGTACAGCGGGCGATGGTCTTCGAACTCCAGCGAGCACAGGCTGTGGGTGATGCCTTCGATAGCGTCGGAAATGCAGTGCGTGTAGTCGTACATCGGGTAGATGCACCATGCATCGCCGGTACGGTGGTGGTGCACGCGGCGGATGCGGTAGATGGCCGGGTCGCGCAGGTTGATATTGGGCGAGGCCATGTCGATCTTCAGGCGCAGGGTTTTGCTGCCGTCGGCAAACTCGCCGTTTTTCATGCGCGTGAACAGGTCCAGGTTTTCTTCCACGCTGCGTTCACGGTATGGGCTGTTCTTGCCCGGGGCGGTCAGGCCACCGCGGTATTCGCGCATTTCGTCCGGGGTCAGGTCGCAGACAAAAGCTTTACCGGCACGGATCAGCTCGACGGCGTAGTCGTACAGCTGGCCGAAGTAATCGGAGGCAAAACGGATCTCGCCGTTCCACGCAAAGCCCAGCCAGCTGATGTCCTCACGGAAAG
Source organism: Vogesella perlucida (assembly GCF_979366545.1). NCBI lineage: Bacteria > Pseudomonadati > Pseudomonadota > Betaproteobacteria > Neisseriales > Chromobacteriaceae > Vogesella > Vogesella perlucida. Next base: position 17,595 of record NZ_CEETRO010000001.1, on the reverse strand, counting down.
CCTGCACGAACTCGTCGGACTCTTTTTCCGGGTTGGTATCGTCCATGCGCAGGTTGCACTGGCCGTTGTAGTCTTCGGCCAGGCCAAAGTTGATGCAGATCGCCTTGGCGTGGCCTACGTGGGCGTAGCCGTTCGGCTCGGGCGGGAAGCGGGTCACCACGGCAGTGCGTTTGCCGGTGGCAAGGTCATCGTCGATGATCGAGCGGATGAAGTTGCTGATCACCGGGGCATTGTTTTCTGCGGACATCGACTTTTCTTGTAGCAATAGATAATCGGACGATTGTAACCGATAACCCCGGTGTCGCGGATAGTGGGTAAATGGGGCAGGTGATTTGCGCCATATCAAGTCGATTTATCGAAATTGGCTGGCGTGGCAGAGCATCGGCGTAGCATGGAATCGTTACCCACCCACCGGGAGAAGCCCATGAATGATAACGAAAAGGCCATGGCGGCCAACCCTGATACGCCTGATGCACTTGCGGGCAACACTGCGTCACCCGCGGCGGCGCGGCCAGCAGGGCGCCGGCGCAAACCTTCGGCGCAGGCACAGCGCGAGGCGGCGGCTCGCGAAATCGAAGCCGTCAGCCATGCACCCGTGGCGATGCAGGTAGCGCACGCACCGCATGGCACCGCCGAAGACAGCAATAGTGCACCGCTGCCAGCGTCGTACCCGTACAAAACCCGCATCAAGCGTGCCGATTACGAACGCCAGAAAGCCGAGCTGCAGGTAGAGCTGCTAAAGGTGCAAAACTGGGTGAAAGAAACCGGCCAGAAGATCGTGGTGATTTTTGAAGGCCGCGATGCTGCCGGCAAGGGCGGTACCATCAAGCGCTTCATGGAGCACCTGAACCCGCGAGGCGCCCGTGTGGTCGCGCTGGAAAAACCCACCGAGCAGGAGCGTGGTCAGTGGTATTTCCAGCGTTATATCCCGCTGCTGCCCACTGCTGGTGAAATGGTGCTGTTTGACCGCAGCTGGTACAACCGTGCCGGTGTAGAGCGCGTCATGGGGTTTTGCACGCCGCAGGAATACCTGGAGTTCATGCGCCAGACCCCGCAGCTGGAGCGCATGCTGGTAAACAGCGGCATCCGCTTGTTCAAGTTCTGGTTTTCGGTAAGCCGCGAAGAGCAGCTGCGCCGCTTTATCTCGCGCCGCGATGACCCGCTCAAGCACTGGAAGCTGTCGCCTATCGATATCCAGTCGCTGGACAAGTGGGACGATTACACCGAAGCCAAAAAGGCCATGTTCTTCCATACCGACACTGCCGATGCACCATGGACGGTGATCAAGTCCGATGACAAAAAGCGCGCGCGGCTGAACTGCCTGCGCCACTTCTTGTGGACGCTGCCGTACCCCAATAAGAACACCGCCATCCTGAAGCCGGACGAGCGCATTGTCGGCGCCGCAGCCGACGTGTTCGAGGCGGCCGAAAAAGACATCAACCGTTTCTAAGCTTGTCTGTAGCCTGAAAAAGGTTGGCCGCAACAGCATCGCGGCCAGCCTTTTTTTCGTGCATGCCTTAAAGCGGGCGGCTCAGCCCCATACCACGCCGCTGGTCAGCACCTCTTCTGCCCGTTGCAGGGCGGTGGTGAGGTCGGGCTGGATATTGCGTGGCCCCATTTCCTCGGCCAGGTGGGCGCTGCGTATCATGGCGGTGACTTCGGTACCCGCCCCGCAAATGATCAGCGTGCGGTTTTGCTGCGCCAGGCGCTGGTTCAGCGCCGACAGCGCCAGCAGGCCGCTGGTGTCCAGCAGCACCAGGCGGTGCAGCTGCAAGATGATCACCCGCGCCTCCGGTGCTTCCTGTGCGATGTGGTCTACCGTATCGGCCGCGCCAAAAAACAGCGCACCTTCTACCCGGTAAGCTACGCAGCCCGGCGGAATGTGTTTGCCGGCAATAGAGTGGCGCTCGTACAGCACGGCGTGTTCCGGTTTGAGCTGCTGCACGCTGGTGCTGCCGGCCATGCGCTTGATGAAGAACACCGCGGCAATCAGCAGGCCGATTTCTACTGCAATGGTCAGGTCGAAGATCACGGTGAGGGCAAAGGTGATCGCCAGCACGGCGGTGTCCTGGCGCGGAAACTGCGCGGCCTTGCGGATATCCCAGTCGCCCATCTTGATGGCGACCGAGATCAGGATGGCCGCCAGCGCTGCCAGCGGAATGTACGCGGCCAACGGTGCCGCGACCAGAATCACTAGCAGCAGCAAGACCGCATGCACGATGCCCGATACCGGTGTTTGCCCGCCGTTGCTGATATTGGTGGCCGTGCGCGCGATCGCCCCGGTGGCGGGAATACCGCCAAAGAACGGCACCACCATATTGGCCACGCCTTGAGCGATCAGTTCCTGGTTAGCATCGTGCTTGTCGCCGGTCAGGCTGTCGGCCACCACCGCGCACAGTAGCGATTCAATCGCGCCCAGCAGGGCAATGGTAAAGGCTGGCGCCAGCAGGTCGGACAGGTGTTCCGGGTCGAAGCTCAGGCCGTGAAACGCAGGCAAGCCCTGCGGAATGCCGCCAAATTTGCTGCCGATCGTCGCCAGTGGCAGCCCGAACAGGCTAACGGTAAGCGTGGCCAGGATCAGCGCCACAAAGGGGCCGGGCAGCGTTTTGCCCAGTTTTTTCGGCCAGAACAGAATCAGCAGCAGCGACGCCATGGATACCGCCAGTGTGAGCGGGTCGAACTGTGGCAGGGTAATGCGCAGCAGGTCCATGACCGCAAAAAAGCCGGCCGGCATCTTGTCGATGGGCAGACCGAAAAAGTCTTTCAGCTGGGTCAGGAAAATCAGCACCGCAATACCGTTGGTGAAGCCGGTAATCAGCGGCATGGGGAAAAACTTGATGACCTGCCCCAGGCGCAACAAGCCCATGATCACCAGCATCACCCCGGCCATGAAGGTACAGATAATCAGGTTGGCCACGCCGTACTTCAGCACGATGCCGTAGATGATCACGATAAACGCCCCGGTGGGCCCGGTAACGCACAGCCGCGTCCCGCCCAGCGCCGACGCAATGAAGCCGGCAATCACCGCGGTAAAAATGCCTGCTTGTGGCGGTACGCCGCTGGCGATGGCAAAGGCCATGGCCAGCGGCAAGGCCACGATGCCTACCGTCAAGCCGGCCATCAGGTCCTGGCGGAACAGCTGTCGGTTGTAGTGGCGCAGGGTGTCCAGCAGTGTGGGGCGCAGCCCCGGCAGGGTATTGAGCATGGCAGGCCGTCTTGTTCGAGTTTTATTGCTACCAGACTAAGCAATAAACCCTGCCCGTTTCAAGGTTTAATCGTGTCAGCACGCCATGCTGTGCGCCAGCGCAAGGTTGGCCGCAACAGGCCCTAGCCGCGAAACATGAAATACACCGCGCCCACCAGGCAGGCGCCCGCCCACACGTAGTCCCACTTGAACGGCTGGTTCATGTAGAAAATGGCAAAGGGGATGAACACCGACAGGCTGATGACTTCCTGGATGATTTTCAGCTGCGACAGGGTAAAGGTGCCGTAGCCGATGCGGTTGGCCGGCACCTGCAGCAGGTACTCGAACAGGGCAATGCCCCAGCTGGCCAGCGCCGCCACGTACCAGGCTTTGTGGCTGGCGTCTTTCAGGTGGGCGTACCAGGCAAAAGTCATGAAGACGTTGGACAGTACCAGCAGGACAGGGGTGGCCAGATAAGGTGAAAGCAGGTTCATGATGCGTGTCGTATCGGATCAAGAAAAAGCGGCGTTGCAGGGCCGCCGGGATCGATGACAAAGCCTGTCTGCAACGCAAACAGGCTTTGTCTGGTAAACAGGAAAGCTGCGGATGCAAAGTCAGCAGCCTGAGCGGCCCCGCGGGGCCGCTGTGTTACCACAGGATCTTGACGCTGTTGTCGCCCAGCCAGTCTTCCAGCGTCATCAGCAGCGCATCATCCAGGCGTACGCCCCACTGTGGCGGCAGCATCAGGTCGCCTTTGGCTTTGCCGGTGTGGTAGGTAATGCGCAGTGGGCAGCCGCTGTCTTCGCTGCGGTAGGGGGTAATGATATTGCGCAGCGTGGCCACGTCGTGGCGCGGGTGCATCTGCACCGACAGGCTGCGCGCGTAGCGGCTGCGCGCCTCGCCCAGCTCGTACAGGTTTTCTGCAATGATGCGCATGCCACCACTGAAGCGGTCTTCGCTGACTTTACCCTCCACCACCAGCACCACGTCGTCTTTCAGCTTGTTGCGGTTGGCGTCTACCGCCTCGGCAAACAGGGTTACTTCTACCTTGGCCGTGCCATCGTCCAGCTGGATAAAGGCCATTTTGCCGCGGTTGCCTACCTTGGTGCGGATGCCGGTGACAAAACCGGCCAGCAGTTGCGGCTCGCGCCGTGGTGCCAGCTTGGCCAGCGGCGTGCGGATAAAACCGCGTACTTCTTTTTCGTAGGCCGAGAACGGGTGGCCGGACAGGTAAAAGCCGATGGCGAGCTTTTCTTCGGCCAGCTGGATGGCGGCTGGCCACGGTTTGCACGCCACCATGTCGACACTGGGCGCGCTGTCGTCGTCGAACATGTCGAACAGGCCGCCCTGGTTAGCGTTGGCCGCTTGCTGCTCGGCGGCGGTCATGGCCAGGGCCACGTTGCTGAACAGCAGGGCGCGGCTGGGCTCGATGCTGTCGAAGGCGCCAGCGCGGATCAGCGCTTCGATCACGCGCTTGTTGACGATTTTCTTGTCGGTGCGGTGGCAGAAGTCGAACAGGCTGGTAAACGGGCCGCCTGCCTCGCGCACCTGCACAATGTGCTCCACCGCCGACTCGCCGGTGCCCTTGATGGCGCCCAGCGCGTAGCGGATGTGTTTGCGGTCTACCGGTACAAAGCGGTAGAAGCTGTGGTTTACGTCTGGTGGCAGGAAACGCAGGCCGTTCTTGTTGTCGGTGGCGTCGTCGTAGAACACTTTCAGCTGGTCGGTGTTGTCCAGTTCGGTGGACATGGTGGCGGCCATGTAGGCGGCCGCGTGGTGCGCTTTCAGCCAGGCAGTGTGGTAGGCCACCAGCGCATAGGCGGCGGCGTGCGATTTGTTGAAACCGTAGCCGGCGAACTTTTCCATGTAGTCGAAGATTTCGTCGGCCTTGGCTTTTTCGATGCCCTGCTTGGCCGCGCCTTCCACGAACATGGCGCGCTGCGCCACCATTTCTTCTACTTTCTTTTTACCCATGGCGCGGCGCAGCAAGTCGGCGCCGCCCAGGCTGTAGCCGCCGCAGACCTGCGCCGCCTGCATCACCTGTTCCTGGTACACCATGATGCCGTAGGTAGGCGCCAGTACTGGCTCCAGCAGCGGGTGCAGGTACTCGAATTTGGCACCGTGCATACGCTGGATAAAGTCGGGGATCAGGTCCATCGGGCCGGGGCGGTACAGCGCCACGAAGGCGATAATCTCTTCGAACTTGCTGGGTTTGGCCTCTACCAGCATCTTCTTCATGCCGGTGGATTCAAACTGGAACACGCCGGTGGTGTTGGCGTTGGCAAACACCTTGTAGGCCAGCGCGTCGTCCAGCGGCAGCTTGGCCACGTCGACGTCTTCGCCGCTCAGGTCTTTGATGTACTTTTGCGCCAGCTCGATGATGGTGAGGTTGCGCAGGCCCAGAAAGTCGAACTTCACCAGGCCGATTTGTTCTACGTCGTCCTTGTCGTACATCGATACCGGCGCGGCACCGTCGCCGCTGGCGATGTACAGCGGGCAGAAATCGGTGAGCTTGCCGGGGGCAATCAGCACGCCACCGGCGTGCATGCCGATGCCGCGTGTCAGGTCTTCCAGCTTCATGGCCAGCTCGATCAGCTCGCCAGCGCCTTCGCTTTCGATGGTTTCGCCAATTTGCGGCTCGGCGGCCATGGCTTTTTCCAGGCTCAGCGGCTTGTTGGCCTCCAGCGGAATCAGCTTGGACAGCTTGTCGCACAGGCCGAAGGGCAGGTCGAGCACGCGGCCAACGTCACGGATCACCGATTTGGACGACATGGTGCCAAAGGTGGCGATCTGGCTCACGGCCTCTTCGCCGTATTTGCGCCGTGTGTATTCGATCACGCGCCAGCGGTTTTCCTGGCAGAAATCCACGTCGAAGTCGGGCATGGATACCCGCTCCGGGTTAAGGAAGCGCTCGAACAGCAGGGCGTATTTCAGCGGGTCCAGGTCGGTAATGCTGAGGCTGTAGGCCACCAGCGAGCCGGCACCGGAACCCCGGCCCGGGCCCACCGGGCAGCCGTTCGCCTTACCCCACTGGATAAAGTCGGCCACGATCAGGAAGTAGCCGGGGAAGCCCATCTGGATGATGGTGTCGCACTCGAACTTCAGCCGCGCGTCGTACTCCGGCCGCCGTGCTTCGCGCTCGGCTTCATTCGGGTACAGCTGTGCCAGGCGCATGTCCAGCCCGCGTTGCGCTTCGTACACCAGAAAGTCGTTCAGCGTCATGCCATCCGGCGTGGGGAAGTCTGGCAGGTAGTTTTTGCCCAGCACCACGTTGATATTGCAGCGGCGGGCAATCTGCACCGTGTTTTCCAGCGCCTCGGGGATGTCGGCAAAGCGTTCCAGCATTTGCTCGGTGCTGAGGAAGTACTGGCATTCGCTAAAGCTGCGCGGGCGGCGTTTGTCACCCAGCGTATAGCCTTCGGCAATGCACACCCGTGCTTCGTGCGCCTTGAAGTCGTCCGGGTCCATGAACTGGATCGGGTGGGTAGCCACCACCGGCAGGCCGGTTTCGCCGGCCAGCCACAGGGTGGACTGCAGGATGTTTTCTACCTGGGCGCTATCGGTGCGCTGTAGCTCCAGATAAAACGCACCGGGGAACAGCTGCGCCCAGTACTCGGCGCGGCTGCGTGCTTCGTCGGCATTGCCGTTGGCAAACGCCACGCCCACGTCGCCCAGGTGGGCGCCGGACAGGCACAGCAGGTGGCTGTTGTCGCCTTCTTCCAGCCAGGCACGCTTGATCTCGGCGCGGCCACGGTACTGGTTATGCGTAAAGGCGCGGGTGAGCAGCTCGCACAGGCGGCGGTAGCCTTCGCGGTTCTTCGCCGTCAGCATCAGCCGGAAGGGCTTGTCGCGGTCTTCGCCGTTTTCCAGCCAGATGTCGCAGGACACAATGGGCTTGATGCCCTTGCCACGGCAGGCCTTGTAAAACTTGACCATGCCGAAGATGTTCATCAGGTCGGACATGCCCAGCGCCGGCATGCCGTCCTTGACGGCGCGCTTGATGGCGTCGTCCAGGCGGACAATCCCGTCGGTGATGGAAAACTCCGAGTGGAGGCGAAGATGGACAAAGCGGGGTGCGTTCATGGCGGGCATTCTACCGGTGCTGCGCGTGCTGTCCAAATGAAACATGGTTGGCCGCAGGGTGTGCGGCCAACCATGGCAGGGTGGGGTGGCCAATCATGGCCGGGCGGGTCGGCTTACTCTTTCGGGCGCAGGGCGGCGATGGCGGCACGCTGCATTTCCAGGGTCTTGATTTGCATGGATAACATGCCCAGGTTCATGGTAAGCCAGGTTTCTACCACTTTGAGCTCGGCGATCTTGCGGTCGACCTCTTCCACGCTCATGGGCGGCAGAAAGGGCTGGGCACCTGGCGGGGTGGCCGACTGCATCATCTGGCGGAACAGGGCAAACGGGTCGGCTGGGTTGAATTCGGCACTCATGCTGGCTCCTGGTTCGGGTTGTTGTGGCTGTATCTTAGTGCAGATTGCCGCGGCGGGCATGCACCTGGCAATAAAAAACGGGCACCCGAAGGTGCCCGTTGTCACACTGGCTTGCGCCGTGAGGATCAGTTGCCGTTTTGTGCATCCACAGCAGCCATGGCCACCATGTTCACGATGCGGCGTACCGACGAGATTTGCGTCAGGATGTGCACTGGCTTGGCCATGCCCATCAGGATCGGGCCGATGGTCACGCCGTCGGAGGCCGATACGCGCAGCAGGTTGTAGCTGATGTTGGCGGCTTCCACGTTTGGCATGACCAGCAGGTTGGCCGCGCCTTTCAGGTTGCTTTGCGGCATGGCTTGCTGGCGGATGCTTTCTACCAGCGCGGCGTCGCCTTGCATTTCGCCATCGATTTCCAGCGTCGGGTGGGCGGCCTGGATCAGCTCCAGCGCGTCACGCATTTTGCCGGCGCCTTCGGTGTTCCAGGTGCCGAAACTGGAGTTCGACAGCAGGGCCACTTTCGGGGCGATACCAAAACGGCTTACCGCACGGGCGGCCATTTCGGTAATGGCGGCCAGCTGCGCTGCATCTGGCGATTCGTTGACGTAGGTGTCGGTAATGAAGATGTTGCCGGTAGGCAGGATCAGCGCGTTCATGGCGCCGGCCACTTTGTCTTCACGGGCGTAGCCGATCACGTCACGCACGATATCCAGGTGCTGGCGGTAGGTGCCATAGGTACCGCAGATCAGCGCATCGGCTTCGCCGCGGCGTACCATCAGGGCGCCAATCAGCGTGGTGTTGCCGATAACGCGGCGGCGAGCCTGCTCCTGCGAAACGCCTTTGCGCTTCATCAGGTTGTAGTACTCCTGCCAGTAGTCGTTGAAGCGCGGGTCGGATTCGTTGTTGACCAGCTCGAAATCCACGCCGGCTTCCAGCTTCAGGCCCAGCTTCTCGATACGCTTGGCAATCACGGACGGGCGGCCGATCAGGATCGGCTTGGCCAGGCCTTGCGATACGATTTCCTGGGTGGCGTGCAGTACGCGCTCGTCTTCACCTTCGGCCAGCACCACGCGTTTGGCTTCTTTTTTAGCCTGGGCGAATACCGGTTTCATGAACAGGTTGGTCTTGTACACAAACTGGGCCAGCTGGTCCACGTAAGCGTCAAAGTCCTTGATCGGGCGGGTCGCTACGCCGGAATCCATGGCGGCTTTGGCTACGGCCGGGGCGATTTTCACGATCAGGCGCGGGTCGAATGGCTTCGGAATCACGTATTCCGGGCCAAAGGACAGCTCCTGATCACCGTAGGCCGATGCCACCACGTCGTTCTGCTCGGCCATGGCCAGGTCGGCAATGGCGCGTACGCAAGCCAGCTTCATCTCGTCGTTGATGGTGGTAGCGCCGACGTCCAGTGCACCACGGAAGATGAACGGGAAGCACAGTACGTTGTTGACCTGGTTCGGGAAGTCCGAACGGCCGGTACCGATGATGGCATCCGGGCGCACTTCTTTTACCAGCGGCGGCAGGATTTCCGGTTCCGGGTTGGCCATGGCCAGAATCACCGGGTAGGCAGCCATGGATTTCACCATGTCTTGCGTGACCAGTTTCGGGCCGGACAGACCCATGAAGATGTCGGCGCCAACCATGGCGTCGGCCAGTTTGCGCTGACCGTTGTCCGGGATGGCGAAGCGTTTCTTCGATTCGTCCATCTTGTCGTCGCGGTCCTGGTAGATCACGCCTTTGGAATCGCAAACGGTGATGTTCTCACGCTTCACGCCCAGGGCTACCAGCAGTTCCAGGCAGGCAATGGCGGCGGCGCCGGCACCGGAGGTGACTACGCGTACGCTGCCGATATCCTTGTTCACCAGGCGCAGCGAGTTCAGTACGGCGGCGGCGGCCACGATGGCGGTACCGTGCTGGTCGTCGTGGAATACCGGAATATTCATGCGCTCACGGCACTTCTTCTCGATGTAGAAGCATTCCGGGGCTTTGATGTCTTCCAGGTTGATGCCGCCGAAAGTCGGCTCCATCGCGCAGATGATGTCTACCAGCTTGTCTGGGTCGTTTTCGTCCAGCTCGATGTCGAACACGTCAACACCGGCAAATTTCTTGAACAGTACGCCCTTGCCTTCCATAACCGGTTTGCCGGCCAGTGGGCCGATATTGCCCAGGCCCAGTACGGCGGTACCGTTGGTGACTACGGCAACCAGGTTGCCGCGTGCGGTGTATTTATAGGCATTCAGCGGGTCTTCCACGATAGCGTCGCAAGGTGCGGCTACGCCCGGGGAGTAGGCAAGTGCCAGGTCGCGCTGGGTGGCCAGCGGCTTGGTTGGGGCGACCTGGATCTTGCCCGGCTGCGGGAACTGGTGGAAATCGAGTGCGGCTAAGCGCAGTTGCTCGTCCATTCTGTTGGCTCCTGATTGTTATTTCAGAGGGTGTGGAGAGGCCGGCCATTATAGGGCCAACCCTTGCTTATGGGCTATGCGTGTCTGACAAAAAACGCGACGGAAGGGTTCCGTCGCGTCGTGTCGCCGTTTGGCGCGGTTTACATCATGCCCAGTGTCTTGGGCAGCCACAGCGAGATGGCCGGTACGTAGGTCACCAGGCCCAGGAAAGCCAGCATGGTGAGCAGCCACGGCCATACCGCGATGGTGAGTTCGGTAATGCCCATTTTGGTAATGCCGGATGCCACGTACAGGTTCAGGCCCACTGGCGGGTGGCACATGCCCACTTCCATGTTCACCACGATCAGGATGCCGAAGTGCACCGGGTCGATGCCCAGCGCCATGGCTACCGGGAACAGGATAGGGGCGAAGATCAGTACGATGGACGATGGCTCCATCACGTTACCAGCCAGCAGCAGGATCACGTTCACGGCCAGCAGGAAGGCTACCGGGCCCAGGCCTGCGTCAATCAGCGAGCTGGCCATGGCTTGCGGGATACCTTCGCTGGTCATCAGGAACGAGAACAGCACGGCGTTGGTGATGATGTACAGCAGCATGGCCGACATGCTGGCCGAATCCAGCAAGACCTTGGGCACTTGCTTCAGCGTCAGGTCTTTATAGATGAACACGGCCACGATGAAGGCGTATACGGCAGACATGGCGGCAGCTTCGGTTGGGGTGAAGATACCGGTGTAGATACCACCGATCACCACAACGATCAGCAACAGGCCCCAAACCGACTCACGCAGTGCTTTCAGGCGCTGGCTCATGCTGGCCTTGGCCAGACGCGGGTAGCCGAACTTGCGGGCGCGGTACCAGGTAGTCAGGCCCAGGAAGCCGGCCAGCATCAGGCCCGGAATCACGCCGGCCATGAACAGCTGGCCTACCGAGGTGTTGGTGGCTACCGAGTACATCACCATCACGATGGAAGGTGGAATCAGGATGCCCAGTGCACCCGAGGTGGTGATCACGCCAGCGCCAAAGCTGTTCGGGAAGCCCTGTTTCACCATGGCGGGCAACAGGATGGAGCCGATGGCGACCACGGTAGCCGGGCTGGAGCCGGATACGGCAGCAAACAGTGCGCAGGCCAGCACGCCAGCCAGGCCCAGGCCACCGTGCCAGTGGCCTACCATGGACGACGCAAAATTGATCATCCGCTTGGCCACGCCACCGTGGGTCAGGAAGTTACCCGCCAGGATAAAGAACGGAATCGCCATGATTTCGAACTTCTCGATACCGGTGAACAGCTTCAGCGCGACCGCCTCGATCGGTACTTCGGTCATGGTGAACAGGAAAGTCAGTACGGTCAGGCCCAGCGAGATGGAGATCGGCATGCCGGTGAGCATCAGCACGATCAGCAGGCCAAAAATGATGAGTGCGCTCATTTTTTGTCGCCTCCGTTTTTCAGGTCGTGCGGGTGCAGGTTGTCGTCCATGGCAAACCAGTTGCTGTCTTCGTTGACATCGTCCATGCCTTCCACGTGGCTGTGGTCATGCTTGGGCAGCTCGCCGGTTTTCAGGAAATTGACCATCACCTGCAAGAAGCGGAAGCTCATCAGGTAAGAACCCAGCGGTACGGCCAGGTAGACGATCCACATTGGCACTTCCAGGTCAGCCGATGTCTGGTCGGTATGGGCGATTTCCCATACAAAGGTGGCGCCCAGGGTACCTACGATACCTGTGAACAGGGCACCGGACAGCAGGCCGATGATGATGAACTTGCTGCGGTTCTGGTCCGACAGTTTGTTGATCAGCACGTCCACACCCACGTGGATGCCGGTACGCACGCCATAGGCCGCGCCGAATTTGGCCATCCATACAAACAGGTAAATAGTGAGTTCTTGTGCCCAGCTGGTGTGAATGTGTGCCAGATAAGGTTGAAGTGACTCGATACCGCTGCCGTAACGGTGCACCACTGCAAAAAACGTAATCAGTGTTGCTACCGCCATCAGGGTTGCGATCAGCCACTCCTCGAGGTGGTCGAGGAATTTCATGTGTTGACTCCGGTGGAAGGTTGGCCGCAGGGCTGCGGCCAACCTGGTGCGCTCAGAAGGGGCTTAGTTCGGGGTGTAGCCAGTCTGCTTGTAGATCAGCTGTACCAGGCCTTCACCGATACGGTCGTCCATCTTGGTATGCACAGGCACCAGAGCCTGTTTGAATGCAGCGCGTTCAGCTGCAGTAGGGATGTAGACCTGGGTTTTGCCGCTGGCCTTGATCTTGGCCAGGTCTTCGTCGTTCTCTTGCTTGGCAATCTTGTTGGCGTACACGGTGGCGTCTTTCATGGCGCCGTCCAGTGCGGTGCGTACGTCAGCCGGCAGGCCGTCCCAGAACTTCTTGTTCACGATCACGGCGTAGCCCAGGTAGCCATGGTTGGTGACCGTAGCGTACTTTTGTACTTCGTGCATTTTCTGGGTCAGCATGTTGGACGGCGGGTTTTCGGTGCCATCTACCACGCCGGTTTGCAGCGCCTGGTAGGTTTCCGAGAACGCCATCACTTGTGGCAGGGCGCCCATGCTGCGCATTTGCTCTTCCAGTACCTTGGACGACTGGATACGCATTTTCAGGCCTTTCAGGTCAGCAGGGGTCTTGAGCGGCTTATTGGCCGACAGGATCTTGAAGCCGTTATCCCAGAAAGACAGGCCTTTGATGCCCTTGCTTTCCAGTTTGGCCAGCAGCTGCATGCCGATCGGGCCTTGGGTGACTTTGTGCAGCTCGTCGTAGTTGTCAAAGATGTACGGCAGGTCGAACACTTCGAATTCTTTGGCACCCAACGGGCCGAATTTGGCCAAGCTCGGGGCCAGCATTTGTACGGCACCCAGCTGCAAGGCTTCCAGTTCTTCCTTGTCTTTGTACAGCTGGCTGTTCGGGAATACTTGTACCTGAACGCGGCCTTTGGTGCGCTCTTCCGCCAGTTTCTTGAAGTACTCGGCGGCTTTGCCTTTCGGGGTATCCTGCGCCACCACGTGGCTGAACTTGATCACGAAGTCGGCGGCGTTGGCTACGCCAGCTACGCCAAATGCCAGGCTGGCGATCAGGGCTGCATATTTCAGTTTCATTTGTGTACTCTCCAGTGTTTGTCTGTGTTGCTCAGGCCAATTTTCTTATTGAGGCTCATCGCAAGCTGAACACTAGAATCAAAGCACTACTTTAGCCATTAGGGAATTCGGCATTGGGGAATTCCCTAATATCGATGACGGGGCGTCAGCGGCACTTTGGCGCCCTGCGGCCAACCTAGACAAAATCTCATGATGCTTACCGAGTACCCAACGCACTCCGCCCCACGCCGCTTATGGTTGGGGGCGGCTTTTATCCTGATCGGGCTGCTACTGGCGTTGGGTAGCCTGTTCTGGGTGGTATACAAGGACTGGCGCGACGAGCAGCGCGATGGCCTGATCCAGGAGCTGTTGTGGCTGGACCAGAGCCTGCGCCTGCACCTGGAAAACCACCAGCAAAGCGTAGAGGCCATGCAGCTGGACATGCCGCTGACGCGTGCCGAATCCCGGCGCTTTTTTGCCGCCGCCGCCTTGTTGCAGCGCGAAAGCAAAGAAATAGAAGCGGTGCAATGGGTCGGCCCGCGCGGTGCCGTGCTGCTGGACGCGCAAAAGCGTGCCGGTTTACAGCTGGGTGGCGATGCTTACGACGCGCTGTGGCGCGCCGAGCGACTGGGGCGTGCCTCGTACAGCCCGCCATACCTGGGGCAGGATGGCAAGTACCGCTTTGATCTGGCGGTACCCGCTTTTGAAGCCGGGCGCTATCTGGGCGGCCTGCGCCTGGTGTACCGCATGGACAGCCTGTTGCAGAACCAGGTGCCGTGGTGGCTGGCGACCAAATACCACATCAGCCTGGTGGACCTGGGGGGCAAGGTGCTGGCCAGCAAGTTTGACCAGGCTTCGCCAGTGGGCACGCTGTCACACGAGCTCAGCTTCGACCCGCCAGGCTATGGCGTTAGCCTGCGTGCCATTACCTACCGTGCCGGGGTGGGGTTTTCGCTGCCTGTGCTCAGCCTGCTTATCGGCTTGCTGGTGTTGGCATTGTTATTCCTGTTGTGGCGCATCCGTGGGCAGGTGCGTGTGCGGGCGCACGCCGAACGCGCGCTACAGCATGAAATGTCGCTGCGCCGCTCGGTAGAAGACAGCATGAAAAGCGGGCTGATCGCCTTTGCCGGTAATGGCCAGATCCTGCGGGTGAACCGTGCCATGAGCGAGCTGACCGGGCTGAGTGCTGACGAACTGGTGGGCCAGCAGCTGCCCTATAGCTTCTGGGCAGAAGAAGACTACCCGCTGCTGATGCAGGCCATGCAGGCCATGCTGGCTGGCCAGCTGCCCGAGCACGGCTTTGAGCTGCCGTTTCGCCACCGCGACGGCGAAAAGGTAGAGGTGCGGCTGTACGCCACGCCGCTGTTGCTGGAAGGCGGGCGGCACGATGGCTGGGTCGCCTCCATGTACGATATTACCGAGCTCAAGAAGAAGCGTGTGGCGCTGGATGAATCACACCGGCGCTTTCTGGCGGTGCTGAACGGCCTGGAAAGTGGCCTGTGCGTGATTGATGGTGATACGCGCCAGCTGCTATACGCCAACCCGGCCTTTGCCGCAGGCTGGGCGAGTTTTACGGTGGACGGCAGTTATTGCCCGCTGATGCCTGGCCTGATGGGGGATAGCCACGCCACTGCGGCCAACCTGGAGTGTTCGCCCGATGGCGGTCGTAGCTGGTTCCAGCTGCAATACCGGCGTATCAATTGGGTAGGGGGCGAGTCGGCCTGGCTGTGCATGCTGCTGGATATTACCGATGCCCGTTCCCGTGCCGAGCGCGAGCTGGCGCAGGAGGAGCGCTTCCAGACCACCTCGCGCCTGATCGCGATGGGCGAAATGGCCTCGTCGCTGGCGCACGAACTGAACCAGCCGCTGACTGCCATTTCCACTTACGCCTCCGGCCTGGCGCGCAAACTGCCCGCCGAGCTGGCGCAAACGCGTGGCGTGGGCGAGGCGGTGCAGGCCATTGCCGACCAGGCGCGCCGCGCCGGGCAAATCGTCAACAGTATTCGTGCCTTCGTGAAAAAGCATGCACCACAGCTGGAGCTGAGCGACCCGGACCTGGCAGTGCGGCGCGTACTGGCACTGGCACAGCCCATGGCCGACAAGTACGGCGTGCGCTTGCTGCTGGAGCCTGCCCGCGGCGGCTTGCGGGTGGAAATGGATCCTGTGCTGATCGAGCAGGTGCTGCTGAATCTCATCAAAAACGCGATAGAAGCCATGCGTGAAGCTGGCAGTGTGCGGCCAACCATTCATCTGCGCAGCACCACGGGCAAGCAGTTCTGGCGTGTTGAAGTGAGCGATAACGGGCCAGGGCTGCAAGATGGCGTGAAAGAGAACCTGTTTACGCCGTTCTACTCCACCAAAACAGACGGCATGGGTATTGGCTTGAATATCTGCCGCTCGATTGTGGAATTCCACCGCGGCGAGTTTGGTGTCAGTACACCGCTGGCGGGGGGCTGCGTGTTCTGGTTCACCTTGCCGGTATTCGTGGTACAGGATTGAGGCGGGGAAGGCGGGTTGGCCGCAGTGTGCGGCCAACCCTTGTTGCAGTTTACTTCTGTGGTGTCAGGACGGTATCGCTGCTTTGCGGCAAGGTGTCCGGGTAGTCGCGGCTAAAGTGCAGGCCGCGGCTTTCTTTGCGCGCCAGGGCAGAGCGCACGATCAGCTCGGCGGTTTGCACCAAGTTGCGCAGCTCCACCAGGTCGTTGGTAATGTGGAAGTTGCTGTAATACTCGTCAATTTCCTCATTCAGCAGCTTGATGCGGTTCAGCGCGCGTTCCAGGCGCTTGTTGGTGCGCACAATGCCCACGTAATCCCACATCGCGCGGCGCAGCTCGTCCCAGTTGTGCGAGATCACCACTTCTTCGTCGGTGTCGGTCACGCGGCTGTCGTCCCAGCCCGGAATCGAGGGCTGTTTCACGGGCGCTGCCGCGTTGATGTCGGCTGCCGCAGCCTTGCCGATCACCATGCATTCCAGTAGCGAGTTACTGGCCAGGCGGTTGGCACCGTGCAGGCCGGTGCAGGCCACCTCGCCTACAGCGTACAGGCCTTCCACGTCGGTGCGCCCCTTCAGGTCTGTAATCAGGCCGCCGCAGGTGTAGTGTGCTGCCGGTACCACCGGGATAGGTTGCTGGGTAATGTCGATACCCAGTTCTAGGCAGTGCGCGTAAATATTGGGGAAATGCTCCTGTATGAAGCTGGCCGGCTTGTACGAGATATCCAGATACACGCAGTCCAGACCGTGTTTCTTCATCTCGAAGTCGATAGCGCGTGCTACCACGTCACGCGGTGCCAGCTCGGCGCGCTCATCGTGGTGGGGCATAAAGCGGGTGCCATCCGGCAGGCGCAGAATGCCGCCTTCGCCACGCACCGCCTCCGAAATCAGGAAAGACTTGCTGTGCGGGTGGTACAGGCAGGTGGGGTGAAACTGGATGAACTCCATATTCCCCACGCGGCAGCCCGCACGCCAGCCCATGGCAATGCCGTCGCCGGTAGCGGTATCCGGGTTGGTGGTATACAGGTAGACCTTGCCGGCGCCGCCGGAAGCCAGAATGGTATGGTTGGCCGCAATGGTCACCACCTGGTCTGCCAGCTTGTCCAGTGCGTATACGCCGTAGCAGCGTTTGCCCTCTAGCCCCAGCTTGCTGCTGGTAATCAGGTCTACCGCGATAAAGTCTTCCAGCACCGTAATCTGCGGGTGGGCTTTGATCTTCTGCCCCAGCGTGCTGGTGACGGCTGCGCCAGTTGCATCGGCAGCGTGAATGATGCGACGGTGGCTGTGACCACCTTCACGTGTCAGGTGAAAGCCGGTCTGGTGGCTGTCGTCGCGCGTAAACGGCACGCCCAGGTCCACCAGCCAGTCGATGGCCTCTTTCGAGTTTTCCACGATAAAGCGCGTCGTGGCCTCATTGCACAGGCCCGCGCCGGCTATCAGCGTATCGCTGATATGCTGTTCTACCGAATCCCCGGTATCCAGCACGGCGGCAATGCCACCTTGCGCATAGCTGGAGCTGCCCTCCAGCAAGTCGCGTTTGGTAATCAGGCCTACCTTGCGGGTTTCAGCCAAATGTAGCGCCAGCGTCATGCCCGCCAGGCCGCTGCCAATAATCAGCACATCAAACTTGAGAGTGGTCATTACCTTGGGTGCGATCGTCGCATACAGTCGATAAACAAGGCCTAAAGGGTAGCAGAGCGCAGCCGCGCTGTCTTTTGTGGCACTAGGGCTGCCTGCGGCCAACTTTTTTGCTTTTGTGTGCCGTTGCAAATCAATATCTTAAGCAAATACTTGCAGTTTATTGCGGGGTAAGTGTTGACGCCCTTCGCTCGTCTGGGTATAGTTCGCCTCCTCAGCTGACGACGCAAACGAAACAAGCCAGTCAGCACCGCTCTTTAACAGACCAAATAACCGATAGGTGTAAGTGTCTGGCTAAGCCAAATACTTGCACTGCAAAGATTTAGAGAAACGATGTTTCTTTGAACTTGCGTGCCAAAAAATTGCTT